>UQTW01000005.1 GCA_900544115.1 uncultured Collinsella sp.
CCGGCCGGTCCGCCGTTCGGTAGAACGGCGGAACAAAATGCTTTAGTGGGCTGGATTGCGGTGCAACGCTGGTTGTTGCTACAGTAGCGGGGCGTGCCGGGGGTCCGGTGCGCCCCGTTTTATTTGACCATGAGGCGGCACGCGGCCATGCACGTGCGGACACCACGCCCAGACTGAGCGCGAGGATGCCCTATGGCTCAGAATGCCGTTGATGAAATCGAAAACATGCCCGATAGCCCTGTAGCGCGCGAAGACCTGGGTGCCGGCGGCACCTCCCGCGGCGCCGGCGCGCGTTCTCCGTTCTTCTGGAAGGTCTTGCTGCTTTCGGTGGCGGTCATCTGGGGCTATTCCTTTACCACCATGAAAGATGCGCTCGATACCATTCCGGTGTTCGAGCTGGTCTACGTTCGCTTTCTCCCGGCATCACTGGTTGTGTTTGCTATTTTCCATAAGCGCATCATCGCTCATTTCAATGCCCGCAACCTGATCGTCGGGCTGGGCATGGGTGCGCTCATGTGGGGAGCATACGGACTGCAAACGATTGGCCTGGCACAGACCACGGCAGGCAAGAGTGCATTTTTGACGGGCACGTACTGTATCCTTGTGCCGTTTGCCAGCTATGTCCTGAGCGGCGAAAAGCTCACCCGCTATAACCTGGGTGCGGCACTGCTGTGCCTGGCGGGCATTGGCCTGGTGGCACTCGATAGCGTCGAGTTCAATGCTGGAGATGTCATCACGCTGGGCGGCGCGGTCTTCTTTGCTATCCAGATGGCAGTGACCGCCAAGTATGGCCGCAAGATGGACATCAACGTCATCACGTTTTGGATGTTTGTGGGCAATGGCGTTTTGAGCTTAATCACGTCGCTGCTATTCGAGACTCAGGCGCCTCTGTCCGTGTGGACGCCGAGCTTTGTCGGCGTGGTGGCCTTTCTCTCGGTGGGCTGTACGTGCGTGGCACTGCTCGTCCAAAACGTTGGATTGGCGCACGTCCCGGCCTCGACGGGCTCGCTGCTCCTTTCGATGGAGTCCCCCTCGGGCGTGCTGTTCTCGGTGCTGCTGATGGGGGAGGCGCTCACCTCGCGCCTGCTTGCCGGCTTTGCGTTCATCTTTTTGTCGATTATCTTGAGCGAGACGCATTTCGATTTCTTGCGCCGAAAATCTCGCCCGCAATTGTAAACAACTTGTTGCGCCGCCCTCCTGGGGCGGCGTTTTTTATGCCTCGCCTTTAAAGTTGTACCTTGCACTTTACGCTATCAAAGTGCGTGCTGCAAAAACGTTACTGGAGGGCATCTATGGCACCAGCTCTGTCCAATTTTCAACCGCAACCAGCGCCTCAGGCTACCACAACGGCGCAGACCGCTATCGGTGACGGTCTTGTCGCAGAAGCTCAGGCTTTTGCAGACGAGCTCGCTGCGTGGCGACACGATTTACACCAGATGCCCGAGCTGGGTAATAGCCTCCCACAGACCTCTGCGTATATTCAAGCGCGCCTGACCGAGATGGAAATCCCATTTGCCACGCTCGTCGATGGTTCCTGTGTCGTGGGCCTTGTCGGCGCCGGTGCCGCCGCGGCCCAGGGCAATGGCGTCTGCACGGACGAACAGGCCGGTACGGTCATCATGCTCCGTGGCGACATGGACGCCCTGCCCGTTGCCGAAGAGTCAGGCGAGCCTTTCGCCTCTACGAACGGCTGCATGCACGCATGTGGACACGATATGCACGCGACGGCGTTGCTTGGAGCGGCGCGCCTGCTCAAGGCCCGCGAGTCTGCGCTTGTCGACGCCAACGCCACGGTTAAGTTGCTGTTCCAGCCGGGCGAGGAAACCTTTGAGGGTGCCCGCGCCGCCATCGCCGACGGTCTGCTGCAGAACCCGCGTCCCCAGGCCGCCTTTGCCATGCATGTCAATAGCCAGTCGCCGCTTGGCCTGGTGCTCTACGGCAGCCCGGCGCTCTCGGGCGTGTACGGTTTTCGCATCACGCTTCAGGGCAAGGGCGGCCATGGCTCGAGCCCCGAGATCTGCATCGACCCCATTACGGCGGGTGTGCACGTGCATCTGGCACTTCAGGAGCTTATCGCTCGCGAAGTGCCGGCGGCCAAGGAGGTCGCGCTTACCGTTGGCAAGTTCGCCGGCGGTCAGGCCGCAAATGTCATCCCTGATACTTGTGTGCTCGAGGGAACGCTGCGTGGCTTCGATGTCGAGCTCATGGAGCACCTCAAGGCCCGCATCGCGGAGGTCGTCAAAGGCGTTGCCACGACCTATCGTACGCCGGCGACTATTGAGACGCTCTCGGATGTTCCCCCGCTCGTACTCGATGACGATATGACGCAGGCGTCGCTTGGCTACGTGGGCGCGGTGCTGCCCAAGTCCGCCTTCCTGCCGTTGTTCCACGCCATGGCGAGCGAGGACTTTGCGCTTATCTCGAGCGAGATCCCGAGCGCGTACTTTACCGTGGGCGCCGCTGTAACCGATACGGATGAGCATTTTGCCCAGCACCATCCCAAGGCGCGCTTTAACGATGCCGAGCTGCCGCTCGGTGCCGCGGCCTATACCGCCGTCGCTTTGGGCTATATCGCCGACCACCGGTAGCACCCAACCTTGCCTTTCAAGCCTGCGGGCATGGCCGTAAGGCCTATGCCCTTGTCTTTCAAGGCAATCTTGGGCACTACCGGCGCCCGGCGCCGGCTATTCGTTTGTTAAATAAGGAGCAGTATGTCCCAGCAGCGTAAGTTCTTCCCCGGCTGGCTCGTGGTGGCCTCTGGCTTCGTGATCATGGCCACGTGCTACACGATTTTCGTCAACTGCATGAGCCTGTTCCAGCCGTTGATCGTCAGCGACCTGGGCATTTCCCTTGCGCAGTACAACATCTCCAATGCCATCTCCACCGTGGTGAGCGTTGTGGGTTCGCTTGTGATCGGCCATGTTGCCGATAAGGTGAGCGGCCGCGTCCTGGGCTCCCTCACCGTTATCGCCACCTCTGCCGTGCTTGTCGGCATGAGCTTTGTGGGCGAGCTTTGGCAGGTCTACGTGCTCTTTGCCGTCTCGGGCTGCTTCGCCGTGGCCTCGACCCGCCTGCTCATTAGCCTCGTCACTGCCAACTGGTTTACGGCCAAGCGCGGTCTTGCTATCTCCATCGCACTTTCGGGCTCGGGCTTTGGCGGCGCCATTCTGTCGCCCATCGTGAGCTCGCTGATCGTGAGCGTGGGTTGGCGTTCCACCTTCTTGGTGCTTGCCGCCGTCTGCATTGTGGCGGCGCTGCCCATCACGGCGTATTCCTTCCGCACCAAACCTTCCGAGATTGGCCTGAAGCCGCTCGGCGAGAACCCGGGCGATCCGTCCGTTTCCACCGCGGGCGATAAGGACGAGCATACGGCCCCCGAGGTCAGCGTCGGTTGGTCGCGCATTAAGAAGAGCCCGGCATTCTGGCTGCTCGTCGCGGCATTCCTCTTTATGGGCCTTGTCAATGGCGCCATCCTGCCCAACCAGGTTACGAATATGACGAGCGTCACCGTCAACGGCACCAAGATCGTCACGGGCGGCCACGACCCCATGTGGGCAGGCACCGTGCTTTCGGCCTACATGGTTACCGTCGTTATCGCCAAGATCTCCCTTGGCGCCATCTATGATCGATTTGGCCTGCGTTTCGGCAATGTGTTGGGGTCCGTTGCGTGCATCGTCGCCTGCGTCGCCCTGTGCTTCCCCGCAACCGACCTCGGCCCCATCGTGGCTGCCATTAGCTTTGGTATCGGAACGTGCATGGGCACCATTACGCCCACGATCGCTGCGTCTAAGCAGTTTGGCATGACCGACCTGGGCAAGGTCACGGGCACCATTACCTCGCTCGAGATGGTCGGTGGCACCGTGGGCGCCATCGTCTCGGGTGTGCTGTTCGACGCTACGGGCTCCTTTGCGAGCACCTGGATCGTGTGCCTGGTGTGCTCCGCGATTATGCTCGTGTTCCTGCTGGCGTCCGAGCCCATCGCTGCCAAGCTGCGCGCGAGCGTGGCGGGGGAGTAGATAGGCCAAAGCGCATTGCCGCTTGTCCGCTTCGTCCGTGGCTACCGCGGCGGCGTGTCTGGCCGAACGAGTCCCCATACCCTCGTTCGGTCAGATGCACCGCCGCTGTTTGTGTTTGTGCCGTATAATGACCACTACCTATGACGCGATACAAAAGAAAGGTGTTTGCCCATGCAGGCACAGAAGGCGGAGGGAACCCGCGACCTTATCGGCGCTGAGATGCGCGCTTGGCAAAAGATGCAGCAGATCGCTGCCGGCGTGTTCGAGCCGTTTGGCTTTAAGCCCATCGAGACGCCCGCCATCGAGCAGGTGGACGTGTTTGTCCACGGCATCGGCCAGTCGACCGACGTCGTGCGCAAGGAGATGTTCCGCGTGTTTAGCGGCGCCAACCTGGAGCGCGTCTTTACCGAGGGCACCGATACCAAGCTCAAGCCCAAGCAGCGCCTGGCGCTTCGTCCCGAGGGCACGGCTGGCGTGGTGCGCGCCGTCGTGGAGAACAACTTGGTGCCCCAGGGCTCCACGCCGTTTAAGGCTTACTACGCCGAGGCCATGTTCCGTGGCGAGCGTCCCCAGAAGGGTCGCCTGCGCCAGTTCCACCAGGTGGGCATCGAGTGGCTCGGTGCTCCCGATCCGGCGGCAGACGCCGAGTGCATCATTATGCTCATGGAGTTTTACAAGCGCCTGGGCTTCGATCTGTCCAAGCTCCGTCTGCTCATTAACTCGATGGGCGATGCCCAATGCCGTCCGGCCTATCGCGAGCAGGTTAAGCAGTTCATTCTCGACCATGCCGATGAGATGTGCGACGAGTGCCGCGAGCGCGCCGAGCTTAACCCGCTGCGCGCCTTCGACTGCAAGAACGACCACTGCCGCGAGATCATGGCCGACGCCCCGCTGATGGGCGACAACCTGTGCGATGAGTGCCGCGAGCACTACGAGCAGGTCAAGCGCTATCTGGACGCCGCCGGTATCGAGTACGTCGAGGATCCCACCCTGGTGCGTGGCCTGGACTACTACACCCGTACCGTCTTTGAGGTCGAGGCTCCCGGCGCCGGTGTCGGCTCCATCGGTGGCGGCGGTCGCTATGACGGCTTGGTCGAGCTCGAGGGCGGCAAGCCCACGGCCGGCGTCGGCTTCGCCGTCGGTTTTGAGCGCGCCCTGCTGGCCCTGCAGGCCTTTGGCAGCGACCTGGGCGCCGATGAGACCCCGTGCGTCTACGTTGCCAACGCCGGCAAGGATCTGCGTCAGAACGTCTTTGCCATTACGCAGCAGCTTCGCGCCGCAGGGATCGTGACCGAGGCCGACTACCAGGGTCGTTCGCTCAAGGCCCAGTTTAAGCAAGCCGATAAGGTAGGCGCCAAGCTCATCTTGGTCCTGGGTGGCGACGAGCTTGCCGCCGGCAAGGTCAAAGTGCGCGACATGCAGAGCCATGACGAGGTGCTCGCCGATCTGGACAACGTCGTCGAGGCGGTTCGCGAGCGCCTGTAGCGCATCTTTTTGAGCTTCGGGCCTGCTAACGTGCCCTGCTCATGGAGAGCGATTGTTACGGGGGTGTTTCGCTTTTATGCGGAATGCCTCCGTTTACGTATGCCGCCCACCGAGAAATACGACCATTTAGGGCAAAAACCTTTGCAATGCAGAAAATACTTTTGTGTGGTAAAGCGCAATCAGTGTCGAAAGTATTTCTCAAGCGCCTATAATGAATACCGCATGTTACGTGCATAGAAGGAGGAATGGGAGGAAACGTGGCTGAGAACCTAAGCAACCAGTCTGTACCCGAAGCCGCGGCGCGCGTCGCTGCCGTGGTCAACCGCCTCGTTAACCGAATCGGCTCGAATGCCGAGTCCAGGGAGCGTCTCGCCGAGATCGAGATCCCCGAGGAGCTGCGCGACAATCTGGCGCTGTTCTTGCGCCTGGAGCGCCGTGTGCTTAGCGAGTATGATCCCGAGATCGCGGACCTGTTCGACAAGATTTTGACAGCCGAGATTGTGGTCAATGCCGGCAACCCCGGTACCTGCGCTGCCGACGAAGCCGTCGACGAGCAGGGCGTGCCCACCGCCGACGAGCCCACTGCCGTGGCATTTCGTGAGGTCGTCGATTTGATCGACAGCCTGCCGCTCGATAAGCAGCAGGTCATTGTCCGCGCCTTTACGAGCTTTTTCCATCTGGCAAACCTGTCGGAGGAGAACTACCGTGTGGCGCAGCTGCGCGAGCGCGAGGCCGGTGCGTCGACCGATACCGAGGTCGATCCTGCCAACGAGCTTACCGTTGCCTATCACCAGCTGGTGAATGAGCTGGGTGTCGAGGGTGCCAACGAGCTGCTCGACAAGCTCGAGTTCCACCCTGTCTTTACCGCACATCCCACCGAGGCCCGTCGTAAGGCCGTCGAGGGCAAGATCCGCCGTATCTCCAACCTGCTGGAGGAGCGTCCGCGTCTGGGCGGCTCCGACCTGGTGGAGAACGAGCGCCATATGCTGCAGGAGATCGACGCCCTGGTGCGTACGAGCCCCATCGCGCTCAAGAAGCCCACGCCGGTCGAGGAAGCCGATACCATCATCGACATCTTCGATAACACGCTGTTCGACGTTATCCCCGTTATCTATCGTCGTTTTGACGATTGGGTGCTGGGCGACAAGGCCGGTACTGTGCCGCCGCTGTGCCCGGCGTTCTTCCATCCCGGCAGCTGGATCGGTTCCGACCGCGACGGTAACCCCAACGTCACCGCCAAGGTGAGCCGTGAGGTCGCCGCCAAGTACTTTACGCACATGGTGCTCAAGCTCGAGGACAAGTGCCGCCACATCGGCCGCAACCTCACGCTCGAGGCTACCTACAGCAAGCCGTCGGCCGAGCTCATTAACCTGTGGAACCATCAGGTCGAGATGAGCCCTCGGTACACGGCCCGCGCCGAGCTGATCTCCGAGCACGAGCCGCATCGCGCCGTCATGCTCGTCATGGCCGACCGTCTGAACGCCACCGTGCGCCGTATCACCGACACCATGTACCACAGCGCCGACGAGTTCCTGGATGACCTGCGCGTCGTCCAGCGTTCGCTGGCCGCCTGCGGTGCCGTCCGTGCCGCCTACGGCCCGGTCCAGACCATCATCTGGCAAGTCGAGTCCTTCGGCTTCCATATGGTCGAGATGGAGTTCCGTCAGCACTCCGTGGTGCATGCCCGCGCCCTCAAGGATATCCACGAGAACGGTATCCATGGCGACCTGCAGCCCATGACGCGCGAAGTCATCGATACCTTCCGTGCCATCGGCTCCATCCAAAAGCGCTACGGCAAGAAGATGGCGCACCGCTACATCATCTCGTTTACCAAGAGCGCCCAGCATGTGGTTGACGTCTTCGAGCTGGCCCACCTGTCCTTCGCACACGAGGAAGATGTCCCCGAGCTCGACGTGATCCCGCTATTCGAGCAGCTCGAGGACCTCGAGGGCTGCGTCGACGTGCTCGACCAGATGCTTACGCTGCCCGTGGTGCAGAAGCGTCTTGCCCAGACCAACCGCCGCATGGAGGTTATGCTGGGCTATTCCGACTCCTCCAAGGACGCCGGTCCTACCACGGCCATGCTCGCGCTGCATTCCGCGCAGGAGCGCATTGCCAAGTGGGCCGAGAAGAACGATATCGACCTGGTGCTCATGCACGGTCGCGGCGGTGCCGTTGGCCGTGGCGGCGGCCCGGCCAACAAGGCCGTGCTGGCGCAGCCCAAGGGTTCGGTCAACTGCTTCTTTAAGCTCACCGAGCAGGGCGAGGTCATCTTTGCCCGTTACGGCAACCGCACGCTGGCTCAGCGCCATGTTGAGTCCGTTGCCGCCGCAACGCTTTTGCAGTCGGCCCCGAGTGTCGAGAAGACCAACACAGAGACCACGCAGAAGTTCTGGGATATGGCCGAGAAGCTTAACGCTGCAAGCCACGAGCGCTATCTGGACCTGCTGAACACCGAGGACTTTACACCGTGGTTCTCGACCGTGACGCCGCTGACCGAAGTCGGTCTGCTGCCGATCGGCTCGCGTCCCGCTAAGCGCGGCCTGGGCGCCAAGTCGCTCGACGACCTGCGTACCATTCCGTGGATCTTCAGCTGGAGCCAGGCACGCATTAACCTGGCCGCTTGGTACGGCCTGGGCACCGCCTGCGAGCAGCTTGGTGACCTTGACCAGCTCAAGGCTGCCTACCAGGAGTGGCCGTTCTTCCGCACGTTCATCGACAACATCGAGATGTCGATTGCTAAGACCGATCAGCGCATTGCCAAGATGTATCTACACCTGGGCGATCGCCAGGATTTGTCCGAGAAGGTCTTCACCGAGATGCAGCTCACGCGTAAGTGGGTCCTTGCCATCGTCGGTGACGAGTGGCCGCTGCAGCGTCGTCGCGTGCTCGGCTGCGCCGTTCGCGTGCGTAACCCCTATGTCGACGCCCTGTCCATCGCCCAGGTCCGCGCCCTTCGTGAGGTGCGTATGAACCAGGACGAGATGGCCGAGGAGAAGAAGGCCGAGTACATGAGCCTGATTCTTTCGACTGTGACTGGCGTCTCGGCAGGATTGCAGAACACGGGGTAATCGATAGCCCTGTAGTCGTCCGGGCCCGCCATCAGTTTACTTTTAGGCACGTCCTCGGACATGCAAGAAGCCCTCGCTGCGCACTTCGTGCGGCGAGGGCTTCTTGCGTCCTGCGGAGTGTGCCTAAAAGTAAACTGATGGCGGGCCCTGCGATGTCCGGTCTTCGGCGGATTACTGCTGGGGGAATAATGGCGCGCTTCGCGCGTTTGGAAAGGGCTTCGTGCTGCGGAATGCATTCGGAGGGAAACCCATCGGGTCCCTTCGTCCTCGGTCTTCGGGGATTAAAGCTGATGAAAATAAAGTGCGCTACGCGCGCTTTGGATGGGGTTTATCTCGGTGGCGCATTTGGCGCTTCTCGCCTTATGACTGTTGCGGCCGCGGTCCCGTTTGGGATCGCGGCCGTTTTGTTGTGGGTCAAATATGAACGTTGTGTTAACGACTCGGTGGACGGTGGTGTTTTTCGGTGAGCGGCGTATCCTTCCAACGGTTTATCTAGTGTGTCAGTTGAAAGGAAGAGGGCGCTCGTCATTGTTTGAATGTGAACTACCGTTTGACCATAAGACGTTGCATCTAGAGCTCGAGGATAAGAACTTCGCGGGTGTGATGGAAGGCCATCAAAACGAGTTTAAGACTACAAAATCGCAGGAAGAGCTGGTAGAGGAGTCGCTTGCCAACCCTTATGGCTCACCTTCGCTCGAGGAGCTTTGTGCTGGCAAGAAGGATATCGTCATCATTAGCTCCGACCATACGCGCCCCGTTCCCTCGCGTGTGACGATGCCTATTCTGCTGCATCACATCCACTCCGCTGCGCCTGAGGCACGCGTTCGCATTCTGGTTGCTACGGGTATGCATCGTCCGTCGACGCACGAGGAGCTCGTCAACAAGTACGGCGAGGAGATCGTTGCCAACGAGGAAATCGTTATGCACGTCGCGACTGACGACAGCATGATGAAAAAGATCGGCACCCTGCCTTCTGGCGGCGAGTGCATCATCAACAAGATTGCCGCCGATTGTGATCTGCTGCTTGCCGAGGGCTTTATTGAGCCGCACTTCTTTGCCGGTTTCTCTGGCAGCCGCAAGTCCGTGCTGCCCGGCATTGCCAGCTACAAGACCATCATGTACAACCACAACGGTCAGTTTGTGAACGATTCCCATTCGCGTGCCGGCAACCTGTGCCACAACCACGTGAACGAGGATATGTTTGCCGCTGCCGAGATGGCTCACCTTGCCTTTGTGCTTAACGTGGTGCTCAACGGCAAGCACGAGGTCATCGGCTCCTTTGCCGGCGACATCCACAAGGCGCACGAGGCCGGCTGCGAGTTCGTGAAGAGCCTTGCCGGCGTTGAGCCCGTCGAGTGCGAGATTGCCATCACCACCAACGGCGGCTACCCGCTCGACCAGAACATCTACCAGGCCGTGAAGGGCATGTGCGCTGCCGAGGCCACGCTTCCCGAGGGCGGCGTGATCATCGATGTCGCCGGTTGCGCCGACGGTCACGGTGGCGAGGGCTTCTATCACAACATCGCCGACAACGATCCGGCAGAGTTTGAGCGCGCCTGCATCGACCGTCCTAAGGACGAGACCCTGCCCGACCAGTGGACGAGTCAGATCTTTGCCCGCATCCTGGCGCATCACCCCGTGATCATGGTCACCGACCTGTGCGATCACCAGATGATCAAGGATATGCACATGACGCCGGTCAACACCCTCGAGGAGGCGCTCAAGCTCGCCTTTGAGATGAAGGGTGCCGATGCCAAGGTTGCCGTCATTCCCGATGGCCTGGGCGTTGTCGTCGCGCAGCACTAGTACGCGGCCTAAACGAATCGTTTATAACCGACAAGAAAGATAAGGTTTTATGCTTACCAAACTCCTCTGTGAATTCGGCGCAACGGCCCTCATGATCATCTTTGGCGTGGGCGTGCACTGCGATACCGTGCTCAAGGGCACTAAGTATCAGGGCTCCGGCCATATGTTTGCCATCACCACCTGGTCTTTTGGCATCTCGGTCTGCCTGTTTGTCTTTGGCGGCGCCGTGTGCATGAACCCGGCTATGGTGCTTGCCCAGTGCATCGTAGGCCTGGTGCCGTGGAGCAGCTGCATCCCCTTCATGATTGCCGATATGCTCGGCGGCTTTGTGGGCGCCGTAATCGCTTGGCTTATGTATGCCGATGAGTTCAAGGCTTCCGAGGGCGTCGTCGACCCCATTGCCCAGCGCAACATCTTCTCGACCAACCCCACCACCGAGGGCACCAACTATGCCCGCAACTTCTTCTGCGAGGCTATCTGCACCTTCGTGTTCATCAGCGCCATCCTTGCTGCCGCTAGCCGCGCCGGCGAGAACGTTCTGATGCTCGCCATCTGCGTCGGCCTGATCGTTTGGGCCGTTGGCATGGGCATGGGCGGCATCACCGGCTTCGCCATGAACCAGGCTCGTGACCTTGGTCCTCGCATGGCCTATCAGGTGCTGCCGATTAAGAACAAGGCCGACAACAACTGGAAGTACGGCCTGCTTGTTCCTGGCATCGCTCCGTTTGTCGGTGCTATTGTGGCCGCGCTGTTTGTGCATGGCTTCTTGGGCATGTTCTAGTCGAAGGACGGCTCTATAAGGTCCGGGCTCGGTAAGGGTTAACTTTCCAACGCGTCCTCGGACATGCAAAAAGGCTCGCTGCGCACTTTGTGCGGCGAGCCTTTTTGCGTCCTGCGGAATGCGTTGGAAAGTTAACCCTTACCGAGCCCTGGGCATTCTTGGCTGTGTCCGAACAAGCAACTCAACATGTATATCTGAATTTGGATGTGAGGGGCACTTTGCTTTTGGGTGCTCTTACAAGAAAGCGTGACTTGGGGATGGGACGGGCGCTTTGTTGGGATGGCGCTTTGGGATGGGGGCCTTACTTAGCTGAAGAGGGGCTGTATGGCTGAGAGGTAGTCTTTGGCTACGTTGGATTTGTTGGCTTGGAAGTTGTGCCAGGCCCACCATTGGACGGTGGCTACGAAGCTTGAGGCTATGTGATGGAGGAGGAAGCTGCGGTCCATAGTGCCAGCGGGACCTGTGGGGTCGGTGGGGATGGTTTCGGCTGCTCGTGACATGATGGTCTTGCGTAAGCAGTCGGCAAAGACGCGTGAGCCGGCGCCGGCTACGAGGGCGCGTACGCCCTGGCGGCGCTCCCAGAGGTTGTTGAGGATATGCTCGACCTGCACGAGTGGGTCGTCGAGGGGCGTACCGTCATCGTCGAGGGCATGTGTGCAGATATCGCACACGAGCTCAGCGAGTAGGTCATCTTTGCTCTTGAAGAGGCCGTAGAACGTGGCCCGACCCACATGGGCGCGAGCGATGATGTCACCGACGGTGATCTTGCCGTAGTCCTCTTCGCGCAGCAGCTCGGAGAACGCCGTAACGATGGCGGCGCGGCTTTTTGCCTTGCGGGCATCCATGGCTAGGCGTCCGCGTGAACGAGCAGGCAGCGGAGCGTACCGGAACAACCCTCGTAGGGGCGCTTGCCGGCGCCGTAGCCGACGGCTTCGATGCGGTAGCGTGAGGGCAGTTGGTCGGACGTGCGCAGCGCGGTGACGATGGCGGCGCCCGTGGGCGTCACGATCTCGCCGGCGACCGGTGCAGGCGTGAGGGCGATATTGCCCGCCTGGCACAGGTTGACGACAGCGGGGACGGGAATGGGCATGAGACCGTGGGCGCAGCGAATGGTGCCGTGGCCCTCGGAAAGCGACTCGACCACGATGTCCTCAATACCCAGGTCGTCGAGGCAGATGGCGACCGAGCAGACGTCGACGATGGAGTCGACGGCGCCCACCTCGTGAAACAGGACGGTGTCGGGCGTTTTGCCGTGAGCCTTGGCCTCGGCAGCAGCGAGTACGGAAAAAATGGCGAGGGCGCGACGCTTGGCGCCATCGCTTAGCTGCGAGCCATCGATGATGGCGGTGATGTCCGCCAAAGAACGGTGGTGATGGTGGTGGGCGTGATGATGGCCCTCGTGGCCATGACCGTGGGCCTCATGGTCATGGTCGTGGCAGTGCTCGTGCTCGCCATGGTCATGATGGTGGTGTTCGTGTTCGTGCATATGCTCGACAGCTGCTTCGTTGCCGTAGAGCCAGGCCATATCGTGATCGTGGTTCTCGAGCTCCTCTGCAAGCTGGACATCGAAATCGCAGGCGTCGATGCCGTGCTTGTTTACGCGCGTCACGGCAATCGAAAAGCCGTCGACCGGCAGCGTGGCGAGCTGCTCGTGCAGATGCTCCTCGCTGGCGCCCAGGTCGAGCAGGGCCGCGACGGTCATATCGCCGCTGATGCCCGAGGTGCCGTCGATGATAAGCGTATGCTGATGGTTGGACATGGAATGCTCCTTAGCGGGCGCGGGGTGTGCCGGCGCTCAGATGATTGATAAGACTTGCCTGGTATGCGGCACCAAAGCCGTTGTCGATATTGACGACCGAAACGCCGCTGGCGCAGGAGTTGAGCATGGCGAGCAGTGCGGCTACGCCACCAAAGCTCGCGCCGTAGCCCACGCTGGTGGGAACGGCAATGACCGGACAGCTCACCAGGCCGCCGATAACGCTCGCCAGCGCGCCTTCCATGCCGGCGATGGCGATGACCACCTGCGCCTGGGCAAGTTCCTCGGCATGCGCGAGCAAGCGGTGCAGGCCGGCGACGCCTACGTCGTAGAGGCGGTCGACCTCGTTGCCATAGAACTCGGCCGTCAACGCGGCTTCCTCGGCGACGGGCAAGTCGCTCGTGCCGGCGCAGGCGACGACGATGCGTCCGTTACCGGTGGGGGAGGGCTTGCCGCCCACGAGGGCGAGCTGCGCGTCCGGGACATATCCCAGGTCGATGCCGTTGTCGAGGAGCTCCGAGATGCGGGCTGCTTTTTCGCTGTCCAGGCGTGTGACCAGGATGCGCTCCTGGCCGGCATCGCGCAGCGCTTCGATAATGGCGGCAATCTGCTTGGCGGTTTTACCCGCACCGTAGACAACCTCGCCGGCTCCCTGGCGCACCCCGCGCGAAAGATCGAGCTGCGCAAAGCCCAAATCGGCGGTCGGAGCCGTCTGGATGCGCGTAAGGGCGTCGGCGGGGGTGACTGATCCGCCGGCAACATCGCTCAGCAGCTGCTCTAGATCTCGCTTATCCATATATGTTCCCTTCGACGGCGCAAAGTCTAGCACTCAAAGGGTATGTTTCCGAACACTAAGACAAAATTGTTCGGAAACTATAGGACGGATTGATTCAATTGTTAGACGGATCGATTAGTCACGCAGGATGATGTCCATGGCGAGCATCAGGTTGCGCTCGTCGATGGCAAACGGGGCAGCTTCGCGCGTCTTGGGCTTGGCGCAAAACGCGATGCCCGTGCCCGCGGCCTGAATCATGGGGATGTCGTTGGCGCCGTCGCCGATCGCGACGGTATGGGCCATATCGACGCCGCACTCAACTGCCCAGTCCAGCAGCTGGATGAGCTTGGACTCCTTGGTCACAATGCCGGCAGCCAACTTACCGGTGAGCTTGCCGTCCACGACTTCCAGGCGGTTGGCCAGGCAAAAATCGATACCCGCGGCGGCTACGATCTTGTCAGCGATCTCGTGGAAGCCGCCGCTTACCACGCCGACCTTCCAGCCCTTGCTGTGTGCCGAACGCACAAGCTCCAGCGCGCCGGGGGTAAATGTCACGCGTTCAAAGGTGCGCTCGAACACACTCTCGTCCAGGCCGGCGAGCAGCCCCACGCGCTCCTCGAGCGCTTGCTTAAAGTCCAGCTCGCCGCGCATGGCGCGTTCGGTGATCCGCGCAACTTGCTCGCCCACGCCTGCCTCCTCGCCCAACAGGTCGATGACCTCCTGGTTGATGAGCGTGGAGTCGATATCCATAACGATGAGGCGTGCAGTCATGGCGGGCCTTTCCGAGTGCAGTTGTATTGGGGCACATTGTCGCACGCGGCGCGCCTTGGCGACGGCCAGGCCGCGTCAATTGTTTCGTCTCCGTCAAGTCTTTGGGCGAGAACTACTTTTCCGCGGCACATCGACACAGGTGCGATAAGATAGAACGCCATGTCTGGCTGCGCGGTTTACGCAGGCTGGGCAAATCTGTACGACGCCGCCCGGAACGACACGGGGCGGCACAGATCCATAAAGGAGGATCACTGGTATGAGCCAGACCCGTCCCATCGACGAGCATTCCATGCACACCCGTACCTGCGGCGAGCTTCGCCGCGAGAACGTGGGCGAAGAGGTCACCCTCACCGGTTGGGTGAGCCGTCGCCGTGACCACGGCGGCCTTATTTTCTGCGACCTTCGTGACCGCGAGGGCATCACGCAGCTCACCTTCGACCCCGAGCACTCTGACGGCGACGCATTTAAGATCGCCGAGACCATGCGTCCCGAGTGGCCCATCAAGATCCACGGCGTCGTGCGCTCCCGTGGCGAGGAGACCACCAACGCCAAGCTCGCGACCGGCGAGATCGAGGTCCTGACCGACCACGCCGAGGTGCTCAACACGTCCGTCACCCCGCCGTTCCAGATCGAGGACGGCATCGAGACCAGCGAGGACACCCGCCTGCGCTATCGCTATCTGGACCTCCGTCGTCCCGAGATGATGGCCAACCTCAAGCTGCGCTCCGACTTTACCTTTGCCATTCGCGAGGCGCTGCACAACCGTGAGTTCATGGAGGTCGAGACGCCCTCCCTGTTCAAGTCCACGCCCGAGGGCGCCCGCGACTTCATCGTCCCCAGCCGCATCCAGCCGGGCAACTTCTACGCCCTGCCGCAGTCTCCGCAGCTCCTGAAGCAGCTGCTTATGGTCGGTGGCGTCGAGCGCTACTACCAGGTTGCCAAGTGCTTCCGCGACGAGGACCTGCGTGCCGACCGTCAGCCCGAGTTCACCCAGGTCGATATCGAGATGTCCTTCGTGGACCAGAACGACGTCATGAGCGCGCTCGAGGAGGTCCTGGCCGATGCCTTCGGCCGCATGGGCGTCGAGATGCCCACGCCGCTGCGTCGCATGAACTACTGGGAGGCCATGGACACCTATGGCTCCGACAAGCCCGATACCCGCTATGGCATGCACCTGGTCGACCTGACCGACATCTTTGCCAACTCCAAGTTCAAGGTCTTTGCGACTGCCGCAAACGAGGAGGGCTCTGTCGTCAAGGCCATCAACGCCAAGGGTGCCGGTGCCTGGGCTCGCGCCAAGATCGATAAGCTTGCCGGCGTGGCCTCCACGTTTGGCGCCAAGGGCCTGGCCTGGATCGCATTCCGCGAGGATGGCTCCATCAACAGCCCCATCGTCAAGTTCTTCTCGGACGAGGAGATGGCGGCTCTGCGTGAGCGCATGAACGTCGAGCCCGGCGACCTTGTGATGTTCGCCGCCGGTCCGCGCCTGCTCTCTGACGAGATCCTGGGCGGCATGCGTTCCCACATGGCTAACGCGCTCGAGATCAAGCGCGAGGGCCACGACTTCCTGTGGGTCGTCAACTTCCCGCTGTTCCACTGGGACGAGGATCGCAAGGCCTATGCTGCCGAGCACCAGCCCTTTACCCTGCCGACCGAGACCGACATCGCCAAGATCGAGGCCGACCCGCTGGCAGCCGGTTCCTGCACCTACGACTTTGTCATGGACGGCTTTGAGGCCGGCGGCGGCGGTATGCGTATCCACAACGCCGAGATGCAGATGTCCATGCTCAAGCTCCTGGGCTTTACCGAGGAGCGCGCCGAGTCGCAGTTTGGCTTCCTCATGGAGGCGCTCAAGTTTGGTGCACCCCCGATGGGCGGTTTCGCTCTGGGTCTGGATCGCGTGTGCATGCTGCTCACCGGTTCCGACTCCATCCGCGACGTCATGGCGTTCCCCAAGACGGCCAGCGGCTCCGACCTTATGTCGGGCGCTCCGAGTGCCGTTTCCGGCGCCCAGCTCAAGGATGTCAGCCTGCGCCTGATGTAAGCGAGCGGCTACATATTGCCCGCAACGAGGGAAGGACGCGTGCCTTCCCTCGTTTTTTATGCGCCGAGATTGTGAGGGCATGGGATGACCGGGCGTCGCGGAAAGTGCGTCCCGGAATCTGCGTCCAGAACGGGTCGCGCTTTCCCAAAGGGGGTCCTCTGGGAAAGCGCGACCCAGAATCCAGCCAAATAACGGGTCGCACTTTCCGGTTGAGCTTCTGGCGGAAAGTACATCCCAGAATCGGCGTTCGGAATGGGCCGGGCTTTCCGCTAAAGCAGCCTAGCGGAAAGCCCGGCCCAGTTTCCTACAGTGAGTCTCTCTGAACGAGCTGCATGTGCATGACGGTGGTGGTGGGTACGGCGCCATTGATCATATCGAGCGCAATGTTGGCGGCCATGTGGCCTTCTTCGCGCAGGGGCTGGCGGACGGTCGTGAGTGCGGGGACGCAGCGCGTCGCAATCTCGTGATCGTCGAAGCCGACGACAGAAACTTCCGCCGGAACAGATAGGCCTGCCTCGTTGAGTGCGGTGATGACGCCAGCCGCGATACGGTCCGATCCGCAGAGCACGCCATCGAAAGCAATCTTGCGCGCGAGGATCTGGCGCATGGCCTGATAGCCGTCTCCGCTGTTCCAGCCGGTATAGATAACGTTTGCGTCTGGGAGGTCTTCGCCCAAGACGGCGCGGTAGCCGCGCAGGCGGTCGACAACAGCGGGATTGTCTTGCGGTCCCAACACGGCGACGATATCTTTGCGCCCGCGCTCCTTCATGGCGTGTGCCGCAAAGCGTCCGCCCTCTTCGTCGTCGGAGTAGACCGTCGAGAACACGTCGCGATAGGGATGGCCCTCGAGCTGGCCGCATAACACAGTGGGTACGCCCAGCTCGCGCAGCACCTCGAGCAGCTCACTGCCCTTGTAGGGCGAGACGTCGATGACGGCGTCAAACGAGCGGCGCTCAAAATGCTCGCGTGCGCGGTTGCGCTCATGCGAGGAAGATGCCTGCAAGATCACGGGCAAGTAAGACGACTCCGAAAGTTCCTCGGTAATGCCGCTTAAAAACTCACTGTAGGTGGGATCGCTAAACAGCTCGCTCAAAGGCTCGGTAACCAGCACGGCGATAATTTCCGTGCGTCCGACGGCGAGCGCCCGGCCGCGTGCGTTGGGAACGAAGTTAACCTTTTTCGCCGCTGCGCGGACACGCTTTTTAGTTTCCTCGCTAATGCGGGGGGAGTCGTTGAGGGCGCGCGATGCCGTGGAGCGCGAAACACCGGCAGCTTCAGCAACCTCGGCAAGCGTGGGTGCGGTGCGTGCTGGTTGGGTCATGGCGTCTCCTGTGCAATTGGGTCGGTGGGCTATCGATAAAGGCTAATGCGGATACAGATTACTATAGCGCGCGTGAACGGCGTCCATGGTATCCGGTGACCGGTGTCGTTTTGCAATCAAACTGCGACTGAGCACGGCATGTATGGGCGAGACATAGGCAGGCGCGACAGTTGCCTGTGAGTTCAAGAACGATGCCCCGTGCTGTGCACCTAAGCTTAGGGTGACATAAGTAGCATGGTTGTACAACCGGTTGCACCGTTAATCCGACAAAATCGACCGTTCGGCGGACAACCGGTTGCACAGATTTTTGTACCGCCCGTAAGATAAGGACAACCGGTTGCACAAAGAAGCACTACGATGACGAAGGAGCATCACCATGGACGCCATTAACGATTGGGAAAACCAAGCGCTCACCCACAGGAACCGCCTGGCACCCCATGCGTACTTTATGGGTTATGAGGCCGCCGATCTCGCCGCTACGTACAGCCGCGAGCTGTCGCGCGGATTTGTCCAGCTGTCCGGCTCGTGGCAGTTCCGCCTTTTTGAGGGCCCCGCGGCCGTCTCCAACGAAGCACTTTGCACGTACAAGCCCGAGTGGGATCACGTGGAGGTTCCGCACCTGTGGCAGGTAGACGGCTATGGCAACCTTGCCTACACCGACGAGGGTTTTCCGTTCCCGGTGGATCAGCCGTTCGTTCCCTCCGACGACCCTACGGGCGTCTACCAGCGCATCGTCAAACTTCCCGCCGTGCCTGCCGGCGCTCGCGAGATTATTCGCTTCGACGGTATCGAGAGCTACGGCGAGCTGTATGTCAACGGCAAGTTTATCGGCATGACCAAGGGTTCGCGCCTGTCCGCCGAGTTTGACGTGACCGACGCGCTCGTCGAGGGCGACAACCTGTTTGCGGTCAAGGTTCTGCAGTACAGCGATGGTAGCTACATCGAGGACCAGGACATGTGGTGGGCATCGGGCATCTTCCGCGATGTGTACCTCATGCAGCGTCCCGCCGCGCATCTGGTCGACTTTAGGTTCCGCACGCACCGCGAGGGCGATGCCGCTCTGATCACGCTCGATACGGTTGCCGAGGGCGCAAGTCGCGTCGTGTATACGCTCAGCGATGGCCAGAATGTGGTCGCTACGGGCGAGTGCGTCGACGGCCATGCCGAGTGCAGCGTTGCCGATGCCCACTTCTGGAACCCCGAGGACCCCTTCCTCTATGACCTTACGCTTGAGGTCTACGACGGCGACGAGGTCAGCGAGTACGTTCCGCATCGCCAAGGCCTTGCCGAGGTGACGGTCGAGGGCAATCATATCTACCTCAACGGCACCTACTTTAAGATGCATGGCGTCAACCGCCACGACCACGACGATCACAAGGGCCGCGCCGTGGGTCTCGAGCGCATGCGCCGCGACCTGGAGCTCATGAAGCAGCACAACATCAACGCGGTGCGCACGTCCCACTACGCCAACGATCCGCGCTTCTACGAGCTGTGCGACGAGTACGGCATCATGCTGGTCGCCGAGACCGATATGGAGAGCCACGGCTTCGAGAATATCGGCAATATCGCCCTGGTCACCGACGACCCTGCCTGGGAGCCGGCTTACGTTGACCGTGTTGAGCGCCTGGTGATGCAGGAACGCAACCACGCGTGCATCATCATGTGGTCGATGGGCAACGAGAGCGGCTATGGCTGCAACATCCGCGCGATGTACGCCAAAGCTCACGAGCTCGACGGTCGTCCGGTCCACTACGAGGAGGATCGCAACGCCGATACCGTCGACGTCATTTCCACCATGTACTCCCGCGTGTCGCAGATGAACGACTTTGGCGAGCATCCGTTCCCCAAGCCGCGCATCAACTGCGAGTACGGCCACTCCATGGGTAATGGTCCCGGAGGCCTGTCCGAGTACCAGGAGGTCTTCGATCGCTGGGATTGCATCCAAGGCCAGTTTATTTGGGAATGGTGCGACCACGGTTTGGCTGCTGTGACCGAGGACGGCGTTGCCTACGACATGTATGGCGGCGACAACGGCGATTACCCCAACAACAGCAACTTCTGCATCGACGGCATGGTGTTCCCCTGGCAGCAGCCGAGCCCGGGCCTTACCGAGTACGGCCAGGTCATCTGCCCGGTTCGCATGGCCTACGATGCCGAGGCGGGCGAGCTGACCGTCACCAACAAGCGTTGGTTTACCACCCTCGAGGATGTCTGCCTGTCGGCGGAGACCCTGGTGGACGGCGACGTGGTCTGCCGCAAGACGCTCATGCCCGGTGCGGTTGCCCCCGGCGAGTCCGTCCAGCTTCCGCTGGTGATTCGCGAGGCCGCAGTGGGCGAGACCCTGCTGACCGTGCACGCCTACACCATGGCGGCTCACGCCTGGTGCGAGCCGATGTTCCAACTGGGTGCAAGCCAGTTTGCCATCGCAAACCATCCGGCGCCGGCAATTGCCGCCCCCACTCGTCCTGAGCTTACGGTCGAGGAGACCGAGCAGGAGATTCGTATTCGCTCCCTCAACGGCGAGCTGACCTTCAGCAAGGTCAACGGTACCGTGAGCGAGTGGAAGGCATCCGGTCGCGACGTCATGACCTCCGGTCCCCAGGTTGGTTTTTGGCATCCGCTCGTCGATAACCACGCCCAGGAGTACGACTCCCTGTGGAAGGATAACTTCATCGATGTGATGCAGACGTCTACCCGCAATGTTTCTTGGAAGCAGGACGACAATGCGGTTGTCGTTACCGTGAGCCAGCGTATCGCTCCTCCCGTCCGCGCGTTCGGCATGCGCGTCGAGCTCGTCTATACCGTGCTTCCGAGTGGCCGCGTCGACCTCAAGGTTTCCGGCGAGCCCTACGGCGACTATTCGGACATTATCCCGCGCATCGGCATCTCCTTCGAGGTCCCCGGTTGTGATCGTGCCGTCGAGTGGTATGGCCACGGCCCGGGCGAGAACTATCCGGACTCGCTGCGCGCCAACCCGGTCGGTCATTACCGCACTACGGTCGACGACATGTTCACGCCCTACGTTATGCCCCAGGACTGCGCCAACCGCGAGGGTACCCGCTGGGTCGCCCTGCGCTCCAGCCACGGTGACGGTCTGGTCGTGACGCGTCCGAGCGACGCCGCTTCCAATCCGTTCTCGTTCTCCGCATGGCCCTATAGCTGCGAGGCTATCGATAATGCCAAGCATGTCTACGATCTTGTCCCGGGCGACACGGTTACGGTCAACATCAACGACCAGCTGCTCGGCCTTGGCTCGAACTCTTGGGGTTCCGAGGTGCTCGATTCCTATCGCACCCGTTTTGAGAGCTTCAGCTTTGAGGTGTCCCTGCGACCGCTGACGTCTGCCGATCTGGCTCAGGCGCTGGCACCCATTAAGGAGGCATAAGTCATGCATATCTTTAACTCGCGTGCCGATTTCGACGCCCAGATGAAGTCCGTCAAGAAGTGGATGCGTACCGGTCAGGCACTCGACGGCGTTTCTGAACTGCAGCACGATGTGGCGTACTCTATCGGCGACTCGCTGGTGTATTGGTGGGTGAACGCCCACGAGGCGGCTACTGCCGATCTGGTCGGTCACCGTCGCTACCATGCCGTGCTCGCCCCGCTCGACGGCAATCTGACCGTTGAGGTGGCTTCCAAGGCCGATCTTACCTGTACGCGCGCCTACAGCGATATCGATGATCGCGAGCGCTTTGAGGGTACGGGGGAGACCGTGACGATTCCCACCGGCGGCGTTGCCGTCGTCGAAATTGACGAGGCCTACCGTGTCGTGGCCGATGCCGCGGATCCCCGCGTCGTGGTGCTGCACGTGACAGTCGAAGGTTATTCCTTCCCCAACAAGTAGTATTCGTCCGCCTGGACGTTTGCTTCGCGCCGTTAAGGGGGATGGCTTTGTTGACTCCCTTTTCCCCATTCCCCTTAGCAGGTGCGCCGTCCGTGTTTGCACTTGCAGCTCGGACGGTTTTAGATGACATTTAACAGATGATTGGGAGGGCTTATGAGCTCTGAAAAACGAGGAACGATTGGTTCGTTCGCTCTGCTGGGCATGACGGTCGCCGCCGTGTTCGGTATCAAGAACATCATCAACAACAACGCGGCCATCGGCTTGGCAGCTGCGCCGTCGTTCTTCTTCGCCACGCTTTTGTACTTTGTCCCCTATACCCTGGTTACCGCCGAGTTCGTCGGCCTCAACAAGGACTCCGAGTCTGGCGTGTACGCATGGGTTAAGACCTCGATGGGTGGTCGCTGGGCGTTCCTGACGGCATTTAGCTACTGGTTCGTTAACCTGTTCTTCTTTGCGTCCGTCCTGCCCAACGTCATCATCTACGCGAGCTACGTGTTCTTTGGTGCCAACGCCGAGCTTTCGCAGCTGTGGATCACCATTATCGAGATCGTCGTCTTTGCTATCGCCACGTGGGTTTCGACCAAGGGCGCTAAGTGGATCGGCTCCATTTCCTCCTTCGGTTCGACCGCGGCTCTCGGCCTGACCGCCGTGTTCATCCTGCTGTCCCTGGCTGCTGCCTTTGGCGGCGTTGAGTTCGCTACGGCTCCTACTCCCGCTAACATGGCTCCCGACATGAGCAACTTCGCAACTGCGTGGGGCTTCTTCGGTACGCTTGCCTGGATCATCCAGGGCGTTGGCGGCGCTGAGTCTGTCGGCGTGTTCCTTAACGACCTTAAGGGTGGCGTCAAGGCCTTCGTGCGCACCGTCGTTATCGCCGGCCTGACCATCGGCCTTCTGTATGCAGGCGCTTCGCTGCTGGTTAACCTGTTCATCCCCGAGGGCGGCGTTGCCATCTCCACCGGTATCTTCGACGTATTCGGCGCTGTCTTTGCCCACTTTGGCATTCCCATGGAAGTGTCTACGCGCGCCATCGGCTTGATCCTTCTCGCCGCCACGCTGGGCTCCCTCATGATGTGGACCTCTGCTCCCATCAAGGTTTTCTTCACCGAGATCCCCAAGGGCGTCTTTGGTAGCAAGATCGTCGAGCTCAACGAGCATGGCATTCCTGCCCGCGCTGCTTGGCTGCAGTTCGCCATCGTCGTCCCCATCCTGATCATTCCGGCCCTGGGCTCCGGTAACCTCGACGACCTGCTCATGATCGTTACCAACATGACTGCTGCCACCGCTCTGCTCCCACCGCTGCTGATTTTGCTTGCCTACTTTATGCTGCGCAAGAACTTTGACGCCGCTCCCCGTGGCTTCCGCATGGGTTCGCGCCGCTTTGGCCTGGTCGTTGCCGCATTCCTGCTTGTGGTCTTCTGCTTCGTGCTTATCTGCGGCACCATTCCGCTCGATCAGCCGCTGTGGCTGACGCTGGTCTACAACGTTGGCGGCGTGGTTGTCTTCTTGGGCCTTGCCGTGATGTGGTACAACCGCTACATCAACCGCCTGCGCGAGACCGATCCCGAGGCCGCCGAGAACGAGCTTCGCCCTTCCGTCCTCGATATGATGGAGTAGCGGCTAGGATTAATCTACGGCTGTGGAATAAATCGATTCCCTTTCCTAAGGAGGGGCCTTACGAGGCCCCTCCTTTTGTGTTTTGGGGCATGGTTTTGGCCCCCGTGGTCAAAAAATGCCAAATATGAGTACTGTTGCAAAAGAAGTGCCATATTTTTCGGCCTGCTCTGAGCGAAAATGGGCTCAAAATCGATTTATCTAACTCCCTTTAAAGGGCGTTTGACGGCTTTCAACCTCTTCGAATCGCTCAAGCTAGGCAATTTGCTCTCGATTTTGCTGCTACTAAATTTGTGACAGTACTCATATTTGCCACTTTTTGACCACGGGGTATCCGGAGGGGCCCTCGATAAGCATCTAACGCTACAATAACTACCACGTGGCTGGGTTTGCCGGCCGAATGTGTGATGTCGTGGGAGGGGACATGGTCGAGTTTACAAAGACGATTAAAGATCCGTTGGGACTACACGCCCGCCCGGTTGCGCTGCTCTATGACATCATTGCCAAGCACCGTAGCGACGTGTCGGTCAGCATCGGCGACCGCCATACCGACGGTCGCGATGTCATGGGCCTCATGGCTCTCTACGGCGAGTGCGGCGAGGACATCATCTTTCGCGTTTCGGGCGTAGACGAGGCTTCCTGCGTTACGTCGATCAGAAACCTCTCGCTCTAAGCATGACAGGGCGCGGCAAAGGACAGCTCTTTGCCGCGCCTTTTTGTTTCATATAGGAAACTTTTTCGAAATCTGAATAGGGACCCTTTCCAAAAAGTTAACCACGTGCTAGTTTACTAAAGCGAACATAGACGTGGTTAACTTTTATCGCGTCGATGTTGAGGACGAACTGACGTTAGGAGCCACTCATGTCTTGCGGACCGCAGATGCCGGCCATGCCGCTTTCGATGGTAAAAGCGGGCGAAACCGTGCGCGTGTCTCGTGTAAAGGGCAATGAGGACATGAAGCACCACCTCAAGGACCTCGGCTTTGTCGAGGGCAACGAAATCCACGTGGTGAGCTCGAGTGGCGCCAATATCATCGTCACGGTGCTGGGCGCACGCTTTGGCATCGATTCCAAGGTTGCCATGCACATCATGACCGTCGGTTAGTCCGCAGCATTTCATAAAAACTGAAAGGGGGACAAGAGGATGAAGACGTTGGGTGACGTTAAGGTGGGCGAGAGCTCTACCATCGTCAAGCTTCACGGTGAGGGTGCGCTTCGCCGTCACCTTATGGACCTGGGGCTCATCAAGGGCACTTCGTTCAAGGTCGTGAAGGTTGCACCGCTCGGTGATCCGGTCGAGATCAACGTGCGCGGCTACGAGCTTTCCATCCGCAAGGAGGAGGCTGCCGTCGTCGAGGTCCAGTAAGGGCTCGCGGCGCATATATCTGCAGATAAAGTTAGGTTTTTCTAACTTAATGCAGCATCTTTGAAGCACATTATCCAGCCTGCGCGGAGAAAGCAGCGCAGGCACACAAGGAAGAAGGATTGAATGGCGGATTCTCAGATCCATGTCGCGCTGGCGGGTAACCCCAACTGCGGCAAGACCACGCTTTTCAACCTGATCACCGGCGCCAACGGCTACGTTGGCAACTGGCCCGGCGTCACGGTTGAGAAAAAGGAGGCCAAGCTCCTAAGCGACAAGAACGTTACCATCACGGACCTCCCTGGCATCTACTCGCTTTCCCCCTACAGCCCTGAGGAGCAGTGCTCGCGCGATTACCTCATGAGCGGCGAGCCCGATGTCGTCGTCCAGGTGGTCGACGCCACCAACCTCGAGCGTAACCTGTACCTGGCGCTTCAGGTTATCGAGACCGGCCTGCCCGTGGTCGTTGCCCTCAACATGGCCGACCTGGTCGAGAAGAACGGCGATAAGATCGACACGGACAAGCTCTCCAAGAAGCTCGGTTGTCCGGTCATGATGATCTCGGCCCTTAAGAACAAGGGCATCAAGGAGCTGTTCGAGCAGGTCAAGAAGTCCGCTGCTTCCAAGGGCCAGGTGCCGGAGCACAAGTTCGATTCCTCCATCGAGGACGTTCTGGACCACATCGAGAACAATCTGCCGGCGAGCGTTCCCGCCAACAAGCGCCGCTACTACGCTGTCAAGCTGTTCGAGCGCGATGCGGACGCCTGCAAGCTCATCAACCTCACCAAGGAGAAGGCCGCTCGCGTCGAAGGTCTGGTCGCTCAGTGCGAGCAGGACTGCGACGATGACGCCGAGTCCATCATCACCGGCGAGCGTTACGGCGTGATTGCCCACATCATTGACGAGTGCCTCACCAAGGCTCCGGCAAAGATGAGCACCTCCGAGAAGATCGACCGCGTGGTTACCAACCGTATCCTAGGCCTGCCGATCTTTGTGGTCATCATGTTCTGCGTGTACTACATCGCCGTTTCTACCTTGGGCGGCACGGTGACCGACTTCACCAACGACCAGCTCTTCGGTACCGACGGTTGGTACGTGCTCGGTCAGGGCCGCGACGCCTACGACGCGGCCGTCGAGGCTGCGGGCGACAATGCCGACTCGGTCGACCCGGCACAGTACGGCCCCTATGTTCCTGGTATTACCACCATGGTCCACGACGCCCTTGTGGCGGGCGGCACCGAGGACGGTGGCCTGGTCGATTCGCTGGTCTGCGACGGCATCGTCGGCGGCCTGGGCGCCATCTTCGGCTTTGTCCCGCAGATGTTCCTGCTGTTCGTCATGCTGTCCTTCCTGGAGGACTGCGGCTATATGGCCCGCGTCGCCTTCATCATGGACCGCGTGTTCCGTCGCTTTGGCCTGTCCGGTAAGTCGTTCATCCCCATGCTCGTATCCTCGGGCTGCGGCGTCCCCGGCGTCATGGCCACCAAGACCATCGAGAACGAGAAGGACCGCCGCATGACGGTCATGACCACCACGTTTATTCCCTGTGGCGCTAAGCTGCCGATCATCGCCCTGCTCATGGGTTCCATCATCGGCGATTCTTCCACCACCGCCGCGTGGATCAGCCCGCTCTTCTACTTCCTGGGCGTCTTTGCCGTCATCGCTTCGGGCCTCATGCTCAAGAAGACCAAGCTCTTCGCCGGCCGCCCGACGCCGTTCGTTATGGAGCTTCCCGCCTACCACTTCCCGGCGATCCGCTCTTGGGCGCTGCACGTGTGGGAGCGCTGCTGGGCCTTTATCAAGAAGGCCGGCACGGTCATCTTCGCGTCCACCGTCGTTGTTTGGTTCCTGTCCAACTTTGGTAGCTACAACGGCACGTTTGGCTTCCTGCCTGCTATGGAGGGCATCCCCGAGGAGTTCATGGACTACTCCGTGCTTGCCATGCTGGGCAACCTGGTCGCCTGGATCTTCGCCCCGCTCGGCTTTAGCACCTGGCAGGCAACTGCGCTGACCGTCTCGGGCCTTGTCGCTAAGGAGAACGTCGTCGCCACCGCCGGTTCGCTGCTGTCCGTCGCCGACGCCGGCGAGACCGACCCGAGCCTGTGGACCGCGTTCGCCGGCATGTTCCCGACTATGGGCGCTTGCGTTGCCTTTGGTGCGTTCAACCTGCTGTGCGCTCCGTGCTTTGCCGCCATGGGCACTATCCGCAACCAGATGGATTCCGGCAAGTGGACCGCCATCGCGATCGGTTACGAGTGCGCCTTTGCTTGGGTCATTGGTCTGTTCATCAACCAGTTCTACAACCTGTTCGTTCTTGGACAGTTTGGTATCTGGACGGTTGTGGCCATCGTGCTGCTGGTTGCGATGCTCTTCCAGATCTTCCGTCCCATGCCTAAACATGCTTGGACCGACGAGGACGAGACCAACACTGCTTCCGCCGCAGTTTCCGCTTAAGTCCGAATAAGGATTAGCCCCTTTCCATGAGCCCGGGTGTCCCAGCGACACTCGGGCTTTTTGGTGCAATGGGGGACAGATTGCTTTGCTCCAGAAGTAAGATGTGGCGTTTCCGCAGATAAAACCGACCAAAACAAACCTGTCCCTTTTTGGCAGGTGGAAGATGGGGTAAAGTAAGTGGTGGTTAACTAGAGGAGGCTTACTATGGCACCTATCGATATTGTTGTGTTGGCTGTTATCGGCATTGCGTTTGTCGCCGTGTGCGTGCGTATCTACCGAAAGGGCACCTGCGCCGACTGCGCCCAGGGTGGCGTTTGTACGGGGCATTGCTCCAACAAAAAGACCTGCGCCGCACTTAAGGGCGTAGACAAAATCGCCGAAGACTTGGGCCGCGGTATCAAATAAAGGTCCAGGCACCCAAGCGCCTCGCGAGCATCCGTTCGCGGGGCGCTTTGCACATTTGGGGGAGAGTGTGGCGAGTTGAAGAGTATTTTTGGGTATCGCTAACTATGTGGTCAACGGCCCGCTCACCGTGGTCCATGCCGTAGCGAGCGCCAATCTCGCCGTCGAAGGCATGACCAACTACCTGGGCCTCTAACTCCATCCCGCCCATCAGTTGCGGTGAAATACAGACTGTTTTGGCCGTCAAAGGCCTTATCTACTCCGTATTCCACCGCAACTTTTTTGTGGGGTGGGCTAGAGACGCTGCATGCGGTACCCGACACCCATGTGCGTCTGAATCATCTTGGGGTGAGAGGGGTCTGCCTCGATCTTCTTGCGCAGGGTGCGCATGAACACGCGCAGGCTCGCCAGATCGCTGTCCCAGCTCGTGCCCCATATCTCGCGGGTGATGAAGGTGTGGGTGAGCACCTTGTCGACGTTTTTCGCCAGAAGGACGAGCAATTTGTACTCGGTTGGGGTGAGCGAGAGCTCGCGTCCGTCTTTCGTCGCGTATCCCGCGGCGTAGTCGATATGCAGCGGACCGTTGTCGAACGTGCTCGCTTCTGTCGATTCGCTTGACGCCATCGAGGAGCGCCTCAAATTCGCACGGACGCGCGCGAGCAACTCATCCACAGAAAAGGGCTTGGTGAGGTAGTCGTCTGCCCCTGCGTCAAGTGCTGCAATCTTGTCGGAATCTTCGGTGCGCGCCGAAATGACGATAATGGGGACTGCCGACCAGCTTCGGATCTTCGTGATGACCTCGATACCGTCAATGTCGGGAAGGCCGAGGTCGAGCATGATGAGGCTGGGGCCGTGCGACACCGCATCCATGATGGCGGCCTGGCCGTTGCAAACCTTGCTCACGACATAGCCGTGGAGGTCAAGCGCGGTCGAAACGAGGTTTTGAACGGTCAGGTCATCTTCGACCAGGAGGATGCGTGGCTTAGCGGCATTATTCATGAATCTCGATCTCCTCGGCGGGCAGGGTAAAACGGAAGACGGCCCCATGGGGGTGGTTGTCGCGAGCTTCGATGACGCCGCCATGCGCCTCCACGATGGAGCGGCAGAGCGACAGCCCAAGGCCGATGCTTCGACGCGAATCCACGGGCCGCGTATTGCGTGAGGTGAAGAAGCGCTCAAAGATATGAGGCTTGTCGCAGTCTGCCACACCCGGCCCATCGTCTGCGACGTCCACCACGACGAACGCACCCTCGCG
This sequence comes from uncultured Collinsella sp., assembly GCA_900544115.1. Taxonomy (GTDB): domain Bacteria; phylum Actinomycetota; class Coriobacteriia; order Coriobacteriales; family Coriobacteriaceae; genus Collinsella. The sequence continues at coordinate 28,758 of UQTW01000005.1, forward strand.
ACGTGCGCTGATGGTGACAGTCGAGTCCTCGGGCGTGTATTTGAAGGCGTTCATGATGAGATTCGTAAGCACCTGCATGATGAGATGGACGTCGATGCGTACCAGCAGGATGTCGTCAGTGTGCTCGATGGTGACGGTACGTCCATGCGATGCTTGGGCGACATGGCTGAGGGCGGCCTCGATGACCTCGTCGATGAGCTCGGATGTGAAGTTGAGGCAAATGGTGCCATCCTCGACGCGTGTGATGGCGAGGAGGTTCTCCACGGTATCGATAAGCCAGAGGGAGTCGTCGTAGATGGCATCGGCAAGATCGCAGCGTTGTTCGAGGCTGAGCTTCTCGTCGCTCTTCCGAAGGATTGCCGCAGATCCGGATATAGCCGTGAGTGGTGTCCTCAAATCGTGGCCGATGGAGCGCAAAAGGTTGGCGCGCAGCTGCTCGTTTTTCGCCAAGACCGCAGCCTCTTCGCGCTCTTGCGCCGCCCGGTCGCTTTCGAGCGCCAAGGCGCATTCGCCTACGATAGATAGGACGATCGAATGCTCGAAGGCTTCGATCTCGCGCCCCTCCAGGTCGATGCCGATGACACCGAATACCTTGTCGCCGGTGCGAACCGCGAGGTAGAGGCAGCGCGCCTCGGGCAGGGTCCGCGTGCTTGCGCCCGCGCGTTTGTTGTTGGTGTAGGTCCAGGTTGCAACAGCGCGCTCGTAGTCGGTGAGCAGCGACGCGGATCGGTTTTCGGTGCCAGCGGACTCATAGAGCGTCTTGCCGAGCGTGCCGTGTTCGGCGGTGTAGAAGACCACGTCGAGTTTTAGCAGTTTGATGAGTTGGTTCATGGCGACGCGGGCACACTCCTCCGCGCTATGGGCTTGCTGCAAGAGCTGGTTCGTTTCGAGGAGTACGCGCGTTTTGAATGCGTTCTCGGCGGAGGTACGGGCGTTGTCGGCGATGCGCGCAGTTAACTCGCCGGCGACCATAGCGGTAGCGAACATGATGCCGAACGTGACCAGATAGCTTCGGTCGTAGCTGGCGAGCGAAAACAGAGGCGTTACGAAGCAGAAGTTGTAAAGCACTACAGAGAGCACGCTCGATACGATCGTGCAGATACGCCCCGTCGTGGTGACGGCGGTCAGCAGGGCCGTGAGGATATAGAGGGATATGATGCTGGAATCGGCAAATCCCAGATGGCGGAAAGCCGTGCCGATCGCTGTGGCGACAAGAGAGAGGGCCAGCGTGCGAAGCACGTTTCGGCTGCTGGGCGGCTGCAGGGCGAGCGCATGGCGGCGTCCTTTGGGTCGGGAGGGCGGAGTCGACTGGTCTGGAATGATGTAAATGTCGAGGTTCGGGGCGAATGTTATGAGCTGTTCTACGAGAGATTTGCGGCCAAAGAGGGCCTGACGGACGCTGCTGTGCTCGCCCGTGCGCCCCATGACGATCTTCGAAATACCCGACAGGCGTGCGAACTCGGAGATCTGAAACGCGACGTCGTCGCCATAGACGGTTTCCATATGTGCTCCGAGCTGCTCGGCTAGGGCGATATTGTCTGCAAGCTTGGCGCGCTCATCATCGCTCATGGCTTGCGTGCGCGGGCTCTCTACGAACAGGGCGACGAGCTCGCTGCGAAACGCTTTCGCCATGCGTGCGGCGGCACGGACGATGCGGGGATTGGTCGGCGCCGGGGAGACACAGACTAAGATACGCTCCCTGGTGTAGTAGTCACGGTTTCCCAGCACGCGTGCGGCGTCTGTGAGGTGGCCGGTGCGATCGGCGCAGCGGCGCAGCGCGATTTCTCGGAGTGCGGTGAGGTTCTCGACGGTAAAAAAATGCTGTTGCGCTCGCTCGGCTTGTGCGGGACGGTAGACGAGGCCGGCGCGAAGGCGCTCAAGTAGGTCTTCGGGCTCTATGTCAACGAGCTCGACCTGGTCGGCATCATCGAAGATGCGGTCGGGGATTCGTTCGCTCACGACAACGCCGGTGATGGATGCAACCATGTCGTTTAGGCTCTCGATATGCTGAACGTTCACAGTCGTATAGACGTCGATGCCTGCATGTAGAAGTTCCTCGACGTCTTGATAACGTTTGTCGTGGCGAGACCCCGGCGCATTCGTATGGGCGAGCTCGTCGACAAGGATGAGCTGAGGGGCGCGTTCGATAGCCGCATCTAGATCGAACTCGCTGAGCGCAATGCCGTTGTGCTCAGCGAGTTTACAGGGCACGTTCTCAAGCCCTTGTGCAAGATGGGCAGTTGCCGGACGTTCGTGCGGCTCGATGTATCCCGCGACGACGTCGACACCTCGCCGCTTGGCGGCGTGGGCGGCTTGAAGCATCGCATAGGTTTTGCCTGCACCAGCAGCGTAGCCAAAGAAAATCTTGAGGTGTCCCCGGCTGGTTCGAGCGTCATCGGCGGCCTCGTCTTTCTCAATTGCCTTGAGGATGAGGTCTGGATTGACGCGAGTGTCCGATGCGTCGCGCTGCATAGCGTAGCCTTTCTGAAACGTTGCCCATGCGTGCATACGCGGTGAGGACGCCACTGTATGCTCGCGAGGTCGAGTATAGGCGCACTGCAGCCGCAATAGTGCTTTCTACCTGCATCTTTACGGCATCTTAAGGTCGTGAGCCCCGGCCCTCACGCCTCTTTAATCTCTAGAAGCGTTTACTGTCCCCAGGCGCTTGCGAGAGCAGGCGTCCGAGACATCGGACCGCGCGTGAAAGGGGCGGTAAATGAACATCCTCATTCCCATCATCGGAGTCGTCTGCATTGGACTCCTTATCTATTACATCTACATTCTGATGAGGAGTGATTCGTAAACTATGGACGCTGCGATTCAGTACATCTTGTACTTTGCCGTGCTCGTCGTCCTGGCCGTTCCGCTCGGTCGGTTCATGGCCCATATCATGGATGGTGAGCATACGTTCCTGTCGCCTGTGATTGCTCCTGTGGAGCGTGGCGTCTATCGTCTGCTTCGCATCGACGCGGCAGAGCAGATGGGGTGTAGGCGCTACCTGGCGAGCGTGCTGGTCTTTTCGGGGATCGGCCTCGTGGTCCTTGTGGCACTTCAAGCGCTTCAGTCCTTCTTGCCAGGCAATCCCCAGCACCTGCCGGGTGTGCCATGGGACCTGTCGTTCAATACGGCTGCTTCCTTCATAACCAACACCAACTGGCAGTCCTACTCCGGCGAGACCACCCTGTCCTACCTTGTGCAGTTCATGGGTCTCACCGTGCAGAACTTCGTTTCCGCTGGCACCGGTATCGCGGTCATGTTCGCGCTGATTCGTGGCTTCCGTCAGGTCAAGGAGCAGAGCTTGGGTTCCTTCTGGGTCGACCTCACCCGCACCGTCCTGTATGTGCTCATCCCGCTGAACCTCGTGTTCGGCATCTGCCTGGCTGCCGGTGGCGTCATCTCCAACTTCCAGCCGGCTCAGAAGGCTGAGCTCGTAGAGCCCGTCGCCGTCCAGCCTAATGCAGACGGCGGCTGGAGCGTCCTCGACGGCGCCCAGATCGAGGGCGACACGGTCAAGGTCGACGGCAAGGTTGTCGAGGGCGCGCGCGTGGTCACCGAGCAGTTCCTGCCCCAGGGTCCTGCGGCTCCTCAGGTCGCCATCAAGCAGTCCGGAACCAACGGCGGCGGCTTCTTCGGCGTGAACTCCGCCCATCCGTATGAGAACCCCAGTGCCTTCACCAACATCATCGAGATGACCAGCCTGCTGCTGATCCCGGCTGCCTGCTGCTTCACCTTCGGTATCGGCGTCAAGAACACCAAGCAGGGCAAGGCCATCTTTGCCGCCATGTTCATCCTGCTGGTGATCTTCACCGGCATCATCGCCGTCAACGAGCATGCGGGCACCCCGCAGCTGGCCGATGGCGGAGCGGTCAATATCGAGATGACCGACGGCCAAGCCGGCGGCAACATGGAGGGCAAGGAGAGCCGCTTCGGTATCGTCACCTCCTCCACGTGGTCGGCTTACACCACCGCCGCTTCCAACGGCTCGGTTAACTCCATGCACGACTCCTACACCCCGCTGGGCGGTTTTGTCCAGATGCTCCAGATGGCTCTGGGCGAGGTTGTCTTCGGCGGCGTGGGCTGCGGCCTGTACGGCATGATCGGCTTCGCCATCCTCACAGTGTTCATCGCCGGCCTTATGGTCGGCCGCACGCCCGAGTTCCTGGGCAAGAAGATCGAGCCGGGCGAGATGCGCTGGGCAGTTGTCCTGTGCCTGGCAACTCCGTTTGCCATTCTGGTGTGCTCGGCCATCGCCTGCATGGTGCCCGGTCTTGCCGACCAGCTCAACAATGGTGGCGCGCACGGCTTCTCCGAGGTGCTGTATGCCTTCACCTCATGCGGCGGCAACAACGGCTCGGCGTTTGCAGGTATGAACTGCAACATTCCCTGGATCAACGTCATGCTCGGCCTCGAGATGCTGTTCGCCCGCTTCATGCCCATCATCGGTACGCTGGCTATCGCCGGCTCGCTGGCCAAGAAGGGTAAGGTCGCCGAGAGCGCCGGTACCCTGTCTACCACCAACGGCATGTTCGTATTCCTGCTCGTGTTCATCGTTCTGCTGATCGGTGCCCTGAGCTTCTTCCCGGCCCTGGCGCTTGGCCCCGTTGCCGAGTTCTTCCAGATGATTGCGTAAAGGAGGGCGCAGATTTATGACTATGCAAAAAGACATGATGGGCCGCGCGGTCCGCGACTCGTTTGCCAAGCTGGACCCTCGCGTCCAGATTCAAAACCCGGTCATGTTCCTGGTGTGGCTTTCAGCCGTCATGACCTCCGTCCTGGTCGTCGCTTCCATCTTCGGTGTGCGGGACGCGGGTGTGCCCACCTACTATGTGGTCGCCATCGCGGTCATCCTGTGGCTCACCGACCTGTTCTCGAACTTCGCCGAGGCGCTTGCCGAGGGCCGCGGTAAGGCTCAGGCTGATTCTCTGCGTGCGGCCAAGAAGGATGTCGAGGCCCATCGCATCGAGTCCGTTGAGGACAAGGAGCACTTCACCGTCGTTCCCGGCACCGAGCTCACGCGCGGCGACCTGGTGATCGTACGCGCCGGCGAGCAGATTCCCGGCGACGGCGACGTCATCGAGGGCGCTGCCTCCGTTGACGAGTCCGCCATCACCGGCGAGTCCGCCCCCGTGGTCCGCGAGGCCGGCGGCGACCGCTCTGCCGTTACCGGCGGTACCACGGTGCTGTCCGACTGGATCATCGTCAAGATCTCCAGTGAGCCCGGCCAGAGCTTCCTGGACAAGATGATCGCGATGGTCGAGGGTGCCGCGCGCAAGAAGACCCCTAACGAGATCGCTCTGGAGATCTTCCTGGTGGCCCTTTCCATCGTCTTTATTCTGGTCACGCTGGCCCTGTATTGTTACTCCTGCTTCTCGGTCGGTCTTAACGACATGGTCAACCCCACGGCCGTGACCACGCTCGTGGCGCTGCTCGTGTGCCTGGCTCCCACTACCATCGGCGCCCTTCTGTCCGCCATCGGCATCGCCGGCATGAGCCGTCTGAACGAGGCCAACGTGCTGGCCATGTCCGGCCGCGCCATCGAGGCCGCCGGCGACGTCGACATCCTCATGCTCGACAAGACCGGCACCATCACCCTGGGTAACCGCCAAGCCGCCGAGTTCATCCCGGTCGACGGCGTCGATCCCGCGGAGCTGGCCGATGCCGCCCAGCTTTCCTCGCTGGCCGACGAGACCCCCGAGGGCCGTTCCATCGTCGTGCTCGCCAAGGAGCAGTTCGGTCTGCGCGGCCGCACGCTCGAGGATAAGGGCATGGAGTTCATCCCGTTCACCGCGGCAACGCGTATGTCCGGCGTGAACTACGAGGGCAATGAGATCCGCAAGGGCGCTGCCGATTCCGTGCGCACCTATCTGGAGGCAGCCGGCGGCGTGTTCTCCCAGGAGTGCGAAGAGGCCGTCGAACGCATCGCCAAGGCCGGCGGCACCCCGCTGGTCGTGACCAAGAACTGCCGCGTGCTGGGCGTTGTGTACCTCAAGGACATCATCAAGTCCGGCGTTAAGGAGAAGTTCGCCGACCTGCGCAAGATGGGCATCAAGACCATCATGGTGACGGGCGACAATCCGCTCACCGCCGCGGCAATCGCCGCCGAGGCCGGCGTTGACGACTTCCTGGCCGAGGCCACCCCTGAAGGCAAACTCGAGAAGATCCGCGAGTTCCAGCGTGAGGGTCACCTGGTCGCCATGACCGGCGACGGCACCAACGACGCGCCCGCTCTGGCCCAGGCCGACGTCGCCGTGGCCATGAACACGGGCACCCAGGCTGCCAAGGAGGCCGGCAACATGGTCGACCTCGACTCCAGCCCCACCAAGCTCATCGAGGTCGTGCGTATTGGCAAGCAGCTGCTCATGACCCGCGGCTCGCTCACGACCTTCTCGGTGGCCAACGACGTGGCGAAGTACTTCGCTATCATCCCGGCCCTGTTCTCGCCGATCTATTCGGGACTGGGCGCCCTCAACATCCTGAGCCTCACCAACCCGTTGACGGCCGTGCTGTCCGCCATCATCTACAACGCGCTGGTCATCGTCGCGCTAATTCCGGCGGCTCTCAAGGGCGTCAAGTACCGCGAGGTTCCATCCGGCCAGCTGTTGACCCATAACCTGCTGGTGTGGGGTCTGGGCGGCATCGTGGCGCCGTTCGTATTCATCAAGATTATCGACATGCTGCTGGCCTTGTTCGGCATTGGCATGATGTAGACGGAGGTTTGTATGTTCAAAGGTATCGCATCGCGCGCACTTGGCGTGTTCGCGCTGTTTACCATCGTCTGCGGCCTGGGATACACGCTCGTGGTGACCGGCGTCGTGCAGCTTGCGTTTCCGTACCAGGCGAACGGATCGCTTATTACGGTCGACGGCAAGGTTGTGGGTTCCGAGCTCATCGGCCAGAACTTCGATGACGAAGCCCACATGTGGGGTCGTATCCAGAACGTGTCAATTGTCGAAGGCGAAGACGGCGAGCTCATGGCGTATGGTGCCCCGTCCAACCTGTCCCCGGCGAGTGAGAAGTATCGGCAGCTTGTGGATGCGCGCGTGAAGAAGATTCGCGCCGCCAACTCCGATGCCGATATGGACGCTGTGCCCGTCGACCTGGTGACGTGTTCGGGGTCCGGCCTCGACCCGGAGATCTCTCCGGATGCCGCCGAGTACCAGGTCCCGCGCCTTGCCAAGGCCACGGGCAAGAGCGAAGACGAGGTGCGCGAGATCATCGCCCAGTGCACCAAGGGCCGTTTCCTCGGCGTGTTCGGCGAGCCCACGGTTAACGTGCTCAAGGTGAACCTTATGCTGGACGGCGCGCTGTAAGTGAGGGAGTGGCGGATGAGGGCATGACTGACTATCTGAGCCCTCAATTCCACCCCGCCCATCGGTTGCGGTGAAATACGGACTGTTTTGGCTGTCAAAAGTCTCATCTACTCCGTATTCCACCGCAACTTTTTTGTGAGGGTCGGGATTGAAGGTGGGGAGTGCGAGCGAGTGCGAATGCGGCGGATACTGATACGATAAGTACGTTAGTAACTGCCGCCGAGCGGCTCAAACGAAAGGAAGCCTGCATGGAGTCTTCTGCCTATCCAATGCTCTTTAGCCCGATCAAGGTCGGTACGACCGAGGTCAAGAACCGCGTCTTTATGCCGCCAGTGTCAACCAACCTGGCCGATCATGGCTATGTGACCGACGACTTGGTCGATCATTACCGCGCCCGCGCCAAGGGCGGCGTGGGCCTCATCATCACCGAGGTCTTGACGGTCGAGCCCACCTATACCTATCTGCCGGGTGACATGTGCTGCTACGACGACACGTTTATCCCCGGCTGGGAAAAGCTCGCCGCGGCCGTCCACGAGTACGGCTGCAAGATCATGCCGCAGCTCTTCCACCCCGCCTACATGGCCTTTAACATTCCAGGCACGCCGCGCCTGATCGCCCCGTCCTTTGTGGGCCCGTCCTATGCCCGCGAGGCACCGCGTCCCATCACGGTTGACGAGATCCACGAGCTCACGCATCAGTTCGGCGACGCTGCCGTGCGTATGCAGAAGGCCGGCGTCGATGGCGTCGAGGTCCATGCGGCGCACGCCCACGGTATGCTCGGCGGCTTTTTGACTCCGCTCTACAACAAGCGTACCGACGAGTACGGCGGCTCGCTCGACGCCCGCATGCGCTTCCTGCTCGAGGTCATCGCCGAGATTCGCGAGCGCTGCGGCAAGGACTTCATTATCGACGTCCGTATCTCGGGCGACGAGTACACCGATGGCGGCCTGACCCTCAACGACATGATCTACGTCTCGCGTCGCCTGGAGAAGGCCGGCGTCGACATGATTCATGTGTCGGGCGGCACCACCATCAAGCGTGGCTCCGCAATTCCCGCCGCCGGTACGCAGCAGGCCTCGCATGCCGCCTGCTCGCGCGAGATTAAGAAGCACGTCAACATTCCCGTTGCCACGGTCGGCCGCATCAACGAGGCCTGGATCGCCGAGGAGCTGATCGAGGACGGCGCCGCCGACATCTGCATGATGGGCCGCGCCAATCTGTGCGATGCCGAGTTCTGCAATAAGGCGGCTGCCGGCAACGCCGACGAGATCCGTCCCTGCATCGGCTGCCTGCGCTGCCTGAACGGCATCATGTTTGGCAAGCGCATCTCCTGCACCGTCAACCCGGACGTCGAGCGCGACGAGGCCGGCTACGAGCCTGCCGCCGAGGCCAAGAACGTGCTCGTCGTGGGCGCCGGTCCCGCTGGCATGGAGGCGGCCTACATTGCCGCCAAGCGCGGCCATAACGTGGTGCTCGTGGATAAGCAGGACGAACCGGGCGGCGAGATGCGCATCGCGGCCGTTCCGCCGGCAAAGCAGGAGCTCACTCGTGTGATCAAGTACCAGTACCGTCGCCTGGCCGAGGCCGGCGTCACGTGCGTATTTGGCACTGAGCTTACTGCCGAGGACATTCAGCGTGACTACGCCGGCTACGAGGTCGTCCTAGCTTATGGCGCCGAGCCCATCGCTCCGGCCTTCATGCAGGGCTTTAAGCAGGTTATGACGGCTGACGACCTGTTGGGCGGCAAGGCTTTTCCGGGCAAGAAGATCGTCATCGTGGGCGGCGGCACCGTCGGCTGCGAGACGGCCGATTACCTGGCCCCGTTGGTCAACGACCTGTCGCCGGCCAATCGCGATGTCACCGTCATCGAGATGACCAAGACGCTCGCCGCCAACGAGGGCGGTGCCGGCCGCGCGGTGCTCATCACGCGCATGCTCTCCAAGGGTGTCCACGTGCTGACTGAGGCCAAGGTGACCGAGATTACCGAGGATGCTATCAGCTACGAGAAGGACGGCGAGGTCCACACCATCACCGGTGCCGATACGCTGGTGCTTGCCATGGGCTATCGTCCCAATACCAAGCTGGCAGACGACCTGGCTGCAGCCGGTGTTGCCACCCACGTGCTGGGCGATGCCAACAAGTGCGGTAACATTCGCGACGCCATCGGCGATGGCTACAAGGTTGCCTGTGAGCTCTAGTTAACCCTTTGTTGCGTGGGGGCCAGGTTACTTTGCGCTAAGTTGATGCATGTAAACCTGACCCCATTGCACCATTTGATAAAACGCAAGCGCTCGCTGCCTGCGTTTTATCAAAGAAAGATTATTGTCGAGCCTTAAATGCCTTTTGTTTGTGTGCCTTCCGCAATCATATTGCGGTTGTAGACCAGGTGCAGATACATCGCATCGTGAGCGGCGGTGGGGTTGCGCGTCTCAATGGCGTCGGCCACACCGTGGTGCGTGCGGATGGTCTCCTCGACGAACTTTTTTGCCCGTTACGTCGATAAAGAGGGGAACGGATGCCTTGAGCACACCCATCAGACGGGTAACGGCGAGGTTGCCGCCATCCCAGGGCGGCTTCATGGGGTAGCGCCCGTACGCATCGAATTTTTCCTCTCATAGATGTGCGGCACAAAGAGCCCCGAGTTCATACGAGCTCGGGGCTCTTTTCGTTTGGATTTCAGACGTATTGACAGACGAAAACAGTCTGCGTCCGGTATTGAGCCATACGAAAGCGAAATTATGCGTCTTAATTCCGTACGCAAATCAAGACGAAAACAGTTTGCGTCTTATATAAATCAGTACGCAAACGGTTTTCGTCTTATAATACGGTTATGAATGGTACGAAACGAGGGGGTTGTGCATATGGTTGTTAGAGAGAGCCCTACAGTCGAATACAAGGAAAGCGTTACGCCGACGTTTCTTAAAACGGTGAGCGCCTATGCAAACTATGGGACGGGCAAGATTGAGTTTGGCGTTGATGACGAGGGCGTGGTTGTCGGCCTTGCAGATCCGGTCGCAGAGTGTCTCCGCATCGAGAACATGATTAATGACAGCTTGGACCCCGCTCCCCGTTACACGCTCGAGCCCGATGAGAAACACGGGACCGTAATCCTTACGGTTTATGAGGGACAGGACAAACCCTATCGAAGCAAGGGAAAGGCCTACAGGCGAAACGATTCGGCAACGGTGGAGGTCGACCGGTTTGAGTATGGCAGGCTGACGCTCGAAGGCAGCAACGTAACGTTCGACGCGCTCACGTCGGCTCGCCAGGACTTGAGCTTTCATACGCTCGAGCATAAGTGTGTTGAACACCTCGGCATTTCCGAGCTAACGTCGGATATCTTGCGTACGCTCCGCTTGCTCGGCAAGGATGGCTATACCAATGCCGCGGCGATTTTAGCGGATAAGAATGATTTTCCAGGCATCGACTGCGTCCGTTTTGGCGATACCGAGGATGTGATCTTGGATCGCGAGGCGGCGACAAATGTATCCGCAATTGAGCAGGCGGACAGGGCGGTGGCTATGTTTGCACGCTACTACCGTTATGAGCGTATCGAAGGGATGGAGCGCGTCCAAACCGATCGAATTCCTCTTGAGGCATTCCGCGAAGCTGTTGCAAACGCTTTAGTGCATCGGACGTGGGACGTTCGAGCGAACGTTCAAATTGCCCTGTACGATGATCGCGTCGTTGTGACCTCCCCCGGATCGCTGCCCGCCGGTTTGACGACGGAACAATACCTGTATGGGCAGATATCCGTGCTCAGAAACCCCATCGTTGCAGAGGCCTTCTTAAAGCTGGATTACATCGAGAAATTTGGTACGGGAATTGCGCGCATTAGACGTGCCTATCGCGATTCGATCAATCAACCAATTTTTGATGTTCGCGGCGGCATGGTGGCCGTCACATTGCCCGTTACCGATGCCTTTGAAGGGTCCGAGGAAGAGGTCCAGGTTCTCAAGGCCTTGTCGGGCGGGCGACTTATGTCGCGAAGCGAGATTGAAAAACAGACGGGGCTGAGCCGCATGCGGACGTTGGCGGCACTCGAATCTCTGCTTGAACGGAATGCAATCGTAAGGCAGGGAACCGGGCGGGCCACGAAATACGAGCGCTCATAGTCCAAAAGAGCCATGGTACAAGACGGACCCCAAGCCAGCGTTGGCTTGGGGTCCGTTATATCCCGGATGGTAATGGGCCGATTATTGTCAAGTTATAGCAAAGTACAGCGACGTACAGCAAAGTATAGTGAGATATAGCAAGCCGTATAGCGCGCCTTGATTTTCAACCCTTGATTATCAACCGTCCGTATTTCACAGCAACTTATAACAGGCTCGGGGTGCCAATTTGGGGTGCAGTAGTGCTGCGCCACGAAAAGGGCCTATCTACTACGTTTAAGCCGCAGGGGTCAACCATAGTCGGTTTTTTCGAAAATCGACAAGCTGTCTACCTGCGGTTTTGTTTTCACGGTTTTCGGTATGGCCGAGGCTATCCGTGTTAACGTAATAGATGGGCCACTTTTGTGGCAAGGGGGGCCGATCTGCGGGCCAGGGTAGCTAAAAGAGCCCCGTCCCAAAAAGACTGATTGGGAGCTGGGGCGTGTCGATGCGATAGTATTACGTGGTGAAATTCGACAAACCGTGAGCTTCATCCGAGGGCTTTATGGAACAACACCAGCATAATCAGAGCCTGCAAGATCAGGCATACAACGCATTGCGCTCCAAGATCATCTATGCCGAGCTCAAGCCCGGCACGCGCCTTTCGGCGATTGGTCTGGAAAAGGAGACGGGAATCGGGCGCACGCCCATTCGCGAGTCTTTTGTGCGCTTGCGTGAGCAGGAGCTGGTGGAAACGCGTCCCAAAAGCGGCACCTATGTCTCAAAAATCAGCATGGAGCGCGCCGAGAACGCCTGTTTCTTGCGCGAGAAACTCGAGAGAAGCGTGCTCATTAAATGCTGCTCTGCCGTCACGCCCGAGCAAAAGCAGCGGCTCGAGCGGATTCTTGCCGAGTCCGAGTCGCTCGACCATAGCGAAACGCGTCGCTTTTTCGATCTGGACAACCTGTTCCATGAGACGTGTTTTGAGATTGCCGGCCGCCACATGTTGTGGGATTGGATGAAGAGCGTCAACACACATTTTGAGCGATACAACTGGTTGCGTATGGTGTCGCAGGATCTGGATTGGGAGCCGATTCGTCGGCAGCATCGCCGAATTCTCGAGGCCATTAAGAAGGGCGATACCGACGCGGCGAGCTACCTGGCAGAGACGCACCTGCATCTGATGCCCGAGGAACAGGGCCCGGTTATCGCCTTGCATCCCGACTACTTTGAGCTGTCGAAAGACTCGTCAATCTAGCCCATCGCCGCATCTGCTCGAGACACAAAAACGATGCTGCTCACCTACAGCGTTTTGCAACCGAGATTTTTAAAAAATGCCTAAAATGGCTCAGATTGCTGACAATTGGGAAACGGGGTGCGCTATGGCGCAGATGAGGATTAAGGACATTGCCGCCGAGGCGGGCGTGAGCCCGGCCACGGTCTCGCGCTATCTCAATAACCGCCCCGGGCAGATGACCGAGGAGACCCGCGCCCGCATCGCGGCGGTTATCGAGCGCACCGGCTATCGCCCACGTGCCGCCGCACGCAATCTGCGCAGCTCGCGCGCCAACCTCATCGGCGTAATCTTGGCCGACATCGCCAACCCGTTCTCCAGCGCCATGCTCGAAGGGCTTTCCGCCAGCGCCGCCGCGCGCGGCTGCTCGCTCATGACGGCCATTAGCGGCAACGACCCCGCCAAGGAAGCGGAGTCGCTCACCAGACTTATCGATGCCGGCGTGGACGGCCTGGTCGTCAACACCTGCGGAGGCAATGACGAGGCGATCGCCGCGGCAGCGGGACGCCTACCCGTTGTGCTGCTCGACCGCGATGTTGCCGATGGCGGCATCGATCTGGTGACATCTAACAACCGTGAGCTGGTCGCCGGCCTGGTAGACGCCTTGGCTGCTGCGGGCAGCGAGCGTCTGTGCCTGCTTACCGAGGCAAGCGATGACAGCCCCGTGCGTCGTGAGCGCGCTGAGGCGTTTGCCGACGAGCTCTCGCGCCGCGGCCTGGCCGGCGAGGTCGTCACCTTGGCGGACGGTGGTGCCGAGGGTGTCAGTCGCCTGGACGAGACCATCCGCGGCTATGCGGGTAAAAAGCTCGGCCTCATTGCCGTCAACGGCCTGGTCTTCCTGCGCCTGACCGAGGCACTGGCGCAGCTGGGTCCCTCGCTGCCGGCGGGCCTTAAGATCGCAACGTTTGACGATTACCCCTGGAACCACGTGCTCTTTGGCGGTGTGACCACGGCCGCGCAAGACACCCACACCATCGCCGAGCGCGTAATCGAGCGTCTGTCCGAGCGCATCGACGTCGTTACCACTACGGTGGGCGACGCCGCAAAGCTCGCCCCCAAGCGCATCGAGATCCCCGGTCACATCGAACACCGCGCTTCGACCTCGCGCTAGTCTGTGTGATATTATATAGACAATGTCATACAGGAGGTATCCATGGCTGCGTCTGTGCTGAGTGTTCGAGTGGACTCGTCAATTAAAGATTCATTTGCCGAGCTGTGCGAAGAACTCGGCATGACTTCGTCCGTTGCGGTCAATATGTTCATGAGGCAGATGTTGCGCGAGCGCTCGCTGCCGTTTGTGCCTTCACTCGGTAAAAGCTCTGCGAGCGAAAGCGCCGCAGCGGGCATTTTGGATACCGCTCAGATTGAGTCCGCCGTCCGCGAGGCAGCCAGCCCGATTCCCGCCATCAAAACCGTGATCCTATTTGGATCGTATGCCCGTGGCGAGGCGCGTGCAGATAGTGATATCGACTTGCGCCTCGAAGTCGATCGCGAGCAGGGCTTTGGTCTTTTTGCGTTGTCGGCGTTTGGCGAGGCAGTGCGCAAGGAAACCGGAAGGCAGGTGGACCTTGTCTCGAGCGATTATCTTGATGACGATCTTGCCGCGGTAATCGAGCGCGAAGGAGTGATCCTTTATGATCGCGCGTAAGTCAGACGGCCTCCGCGCCCAAGAGGTCTTGGAGGCCATCGCTGAAACGAACGAGCGCATCAAGGCTTTTGATATCACCGAGGACCAGTTTCTGCATGCGAATGACGTGCGGACGAGGGCGTTGGCGGACTCCCTTTTGATGTGCGCGCTTAGGGTGACGGAAGAAGCGGGCAAGTTGTCGGAACGCTCGCAGCGGCTTCATCCCGAAATTGAGTGGCGTGGAATTATCGGCATGAGAAATTACCTCGCGCATGATTACGGCAATGTCGACCGATCGGTTGTTTGGGATGCGGTGACGATGGAGTTTCCGGCGCTGGAACGAGCGTGTAGGCAAATTGTTTCCGAATCCGAGCGATAATCACTTGTCATACCAGCCTGTTCACACACGTTTTTTGAGCGCTTGATACGCTTTAACCCTGCGGAAACATTTTTCTGCGATAGTATCTGCGATATAGACCAGTCGAAACCCGCCCGAAAGAAAGGGGAGCGACATGAACCAGCAGAACATCGATTACGTACTCCGCTCCGTAGAGCAGCGTGATATCCGCTTTGTGCGTCTGTGGTTTGTCGACATTCTCGGCCGCCTCAAAAACTTTGCTATTAGCCCCGAGGACCTCGAGGTCGCATTTGAGGAGGGCATTGGCTTTGACGGCTCGGCCATCGAGGGCTTTGCCACGCCCGAGGAAGCCGATATGCTGGCGTTCCCCGATGCCTCGACCTTCCAGATTCTGCCGTGGCGCCCGAGCCACAACGGCGTCGCCCGCGTGTTCTGCGACGTGTGCACTCCCGATCGCAAGCCGTTTGCCGGCGACCCGCGCGATGCCCTGCGCCGCATGTTCCGCAAGGCCGAGAAGGCTGGCTATCTGCTCAACGTGGGCGCTGAGCTGGAGTATTACTACTTCCCCGACGAGCACACGCCCGAGCCGCTCGACAACGTGGGCTACTTCGATCTTTCGGTGAGCGATGCCGCTCGCGACCTGCGTCGTAACACGGTCCTCACGCTCGAGAAGATGTCCGTGCCCGTGGAGTACACCTTCCACGCCGCCGGTCGCTCACAGCACGGCATGAGCCTGCGCCACGCCGAGGCCCTGAGCATGTCCGACGCCATTACCACGGCCAAGCTCATCATTAAGCAGCAGGCTTACGAGAGCGGCTGCCACGCCTCCTTTATGCCCAAGCCGCTGGCGGGCGAGGACGGCAGCGCCATGTTTTTGCATCAGTCGCTGTTCGACCATGACGGCAACAACGTCTTTTGGGGCGAGGGCGACGAGAAGTACCATCTCTCCGACGTCGCCAAGCACTATATGGCCGGTATCTTGGCGCACGCGCGCGAGATTAGCGCCATCACCAACCCCACGGTCAATTCGTACAAGCGCATCACCACGGGCGGCGACTCCGTGCCGCAGTACGCCACGTGGGGCCTGCGCAACCGCGCAAGCATGATCCGCATCCCGGTCTACAAGCCCGGCAAGCAGCTTTCCACACGCATTGAGCTTCGCAGCCCCGATCCCATGGCTAACCCGTATCTGGTCAACGCCGTCACGCTGGCGGCTGGTCTCGACGGCATCGAGCGCAAGCTGGAGCTCCCGCCCGAGGCAACGGCCGAGACGCTCAAGCTCACCGGCCGTCAGATGCTCGAGGCCGGTTACGCGCCGCTGCCGCGCTCGCTCAAAGAGGCGCTCGACGTGTTTGAGGACTCGCAGTTTATGAAGGATGCCCTCGGCGAGCACATCCATAGCTTCTTCCTCAAAAAGAAGCGCGACGAGTGGCATAAGTTTGAGTCCACGATCACCGAATGGGAGATCAAGCACTACCTGGCGAACTCCTAATCGCGCTGGCTTGTCCCAGTACGATTGAGCTCATTTCTTTGGAGGCCGATATGTCCGAAAAGAGTGCCCTGTTCATGGCGCGCACGACGCGCTTCCACGAGTTTGCCCGCAGCTTGACGACCACCCTGGGTGTCGAGGTGAGTCTGGCCACCCCCGATTCGCCAACTGCGGCGCACGACTTTGACCTGCTGATCCTCGATTCCGATGGCATCCGCAGCGACCGCATCGATCAGATTGCCAAGTGGCTCGACGATCGCGGCGGTGTTCCCATGCTGGTGATCGTCGACGACGAGGCGCTCGGCACCCTGCGCCTGCCGAATCATGCGCATGCCGACTTTGTATGTCCCACG
The DNA here is from genome assembly GCA_900544115.1 of uncultured Collinsella sp. Classification (GTDB taxonomy): domain Bacteria; phylum Actinomycetota; class Coriobacteriia; order Coriobacteriales; family Coriobacteriaceae; genus Collinsella. The sequence continues at coordinate 45,280 of UQTW01000005.1, forward strand.
GCGACGCCCAACGAGCTCAAGGCTCGTGCACAGCGTCTGATGGGCGAGGAGGAGCCCGTCGCCTCCGATGATGTGCTCAACATCGATAACCTTGAGATCAACCTGGCCACCTACCAGGTGACACTCGATAGCGAGCCCATTGACCTGACGCTGATGGAGTACTCGCTGCTGAGTTTTTTGGCGACGCATCCCAACCGCGCCTACAGCCGCGAGGTACTGCTGCACCGCGTGTGGGGCTTTGAGTACTGCGGCGGTACGCGCACCGTCGACGTGCATATCCGACGCATCCGCTCCAAGGTGGGCCCGCAGATCGCGGCGCACATCACCACCGTCCGCGGCGTGGGCTATCTGTTTAAGGACTAGATTTCCACCACAAAGGGGACAGGCACCTTTGTGATGGTTTTGACGCAGATGCGGGTTCCTCTCGAATCTGCAACAGAACTTAAGCCTTCCTAAAAGATTGCGTTCTCATACACTTGCGCCCGCATATTGGGGTACAACTCAACGTGAACAACGATGGCCCGCCACGTGTTTGGCGGGCCTTTGGTTATTTGACGAAAGGATCGCAGCCATGAGCGAGAACGATTCCCAGCGTCCCCAGGATGCGGGCAACGCCGGCGAGACCCAGCAGCAGCCGCGTGTGCAGGTGGAGTCGACGCCTGCCGACAGCAACATTCCCTACGTGCAGGCATACGACACGCAGACCGGCAAGCCGCTGGGCAGCCAGCAGGTTGTAAACAAGCACACAGTGGTCAAGACCAAGACCAAAAAGCTGCCGATCTTTATTACGGCGCTTGCCGGCTGCGCCTGCGGTGCCCTGCTGGTCATCGCACTCATCATGAGCGGCACGCTCAACATTGGCGGCGGAAAGAATGCCGTGACGGCGGGTGCTTCGGGTTCATCGACGCAAAAGATTACGATTGATTCCGAGGACACCACGCTGGCCGAGGCCGTTTCTGCCAAGGCGTTGCCCTCCGTGGTTTCCATTACCGCCACTTCGAGCGGTGGCCAGAATGGCTCGCTTTCGCAGTCTGCCGACGAGTCGGACAACTCGGGCAGCGTCGGTTCGGGCGTGGTGCTCGATACCGAGGGCCACATCCTCACCAACAACCACGTGGTCGATGGCTACGACCAGTACGTGGTGACCATGGACGACGGCACTACCTACGAGGCCGAGTTCGTGGGCAACGATGCTTCGAGCGACCTGGCCGTCATCAAGCTCAAGGACGCCGACGCCTCTAAGCTCACGCCGATCGAGATCGGCGACTCCTCCAAGCTCAACGTGGGCGAGTGGGTCATGGCGATCGGTTCGCCGTTTGGCAACGAGCAGTCTGTCTCCACGGGCATTGTGTCGGCGCTGTATCGCTCCACGGCCATGAGCTCTACCAACGGTAACACCATCTATGCCAACATGATCCAGACCGATGCCGCCATCAACCCGGGCAACTCCGGCGGCGCGCTCGTTAACGACAACGGCGAGCTGGTGGGCATCAACTCGCTCATCGAGAGCTACTCGGGCTCCAGCTCGGGCGTGGGCTTTGCCATTCCCGTTAACTACGCCAAGAACATTGCCGACCAGATCATCGGCGGTAAGACACCGGTGCACCCGTACCTGGGAGCCACGCTTTCGAGCGTCAACGCGCTCAACGCCCGCACCAACAAGCTGAGCACCGATAGCGGCGCGTACGTGGCGAGCGTCGTCGAGGATGGTCCCGCCGCCAAGGCCGGCATCCAGGAGGGCGATGTCATTACCAAGCTGGGCGACGATGAGATTTCGAGCGCCGACGGCCTGATCATCGCGCTGCGCAGCCACGAGGTGGGCGAGAAGGTCGAGATCACGCTCATGCGCGGCAAGGAAGAGAAGAAGGTCACGGTTGAGCTGGGCTCCGACGAGGAGCTGCAGAACCAGCAGCAGAACGACAGCGCGACCGATACCGGCAACGGCGGTATTACCGACGAGCAGCTGCGCCAGTATCTGGAGGAGCTGCTTGGCCAGCAGGGCCAGGGTCAGGGCAACGGCCAGGGTTTCTAACGAGCTGTATCGCACATATCGAAGCCAGAGGGGCTGTTCCGCCAGCGCGGGACAGCCCCTCTTTTCGCGATGATCCGTTGGGGACGGAGGAAAACGGATCATTTAGAACTGGCAAGGGCATGGTTTAATCGCGCGATCCACCCTAGTCTGGCGGCTGCCGATTCGGTGCGGTTCGAAAGGGTTATTCGGCGCCATGGTGACCGGTGGTACTCTTGTATCCGTTTGAAATCGAGCGAAGGAGTGCCGCTATGGAGCAATCGAGCCTGTTTGGTGACGGCGTGGACATCGATACCGAAACGCCCGCGAGCGCGGATGCCGCTGCACCGGCCGACGCCCATGCCCAGGCCGCCGCGCGCGCGGCCGAGCTGCGCCACGAGCTCGATTACCACGCCTATCGCTACTACATGCTTGACGCGCCCGAGATCACGGACGCCGCCTTCGACAAAATGCTCGTTGAGCTGCAGGAGATCGAGGCGGCCTATCCCGACCTGGTGACGCCCGACAGCTATACCCAGCGCGTGGGCGGATACGTGAGCGAGCAGTTTACGCCGGTCACGCACATGGCACGCATGTATTCCATGGACGATGCCATGGATCTGGACGAACTTGATGCGTGGCTCCAGCGCACCGAGGATGCCCTCGGTGCCGGTAGCGTCACCTATACCTGCGAGCTTAAGATCGACGGCCTGGGCGTGGCCCTTACCTACCAAAACGGCACCTTCGTACGCGCCGCCACGCGCGGCGACGGCACCACGGGCGAGGATGTGTCGCTCAACGTCCGTACCATCAAGGATGTGCCCATGCACCTGTCCGAACCTGCGCTCGCCCACATGGGTGCCGACCGCGAGCGCACCATTGAGGTGCGCGGCGAGGTCTACATGCCCAAGGGCAGCTTTGTGCGTCTGAACGACGAGGCCGATGCCGAGGGCCGCGACCCCTTCGCCAACCCGCGCAACGCCGCCGCCGGCAGCCTGCGTCAAAAGGATCCCAAGGTCACGGCGCGCCGCGATCTGGCCACCTTTATCTACGCCATCGCCGATACCGACCCGCTGCACGTCCACAGCCAGCGCGAGTTCCTGGACTGGCTGCGTAGCGCTGGCTTTAGCGTCAACCCCAACGTGGCTCGTTGCGCCACGCCGTCCGAGGTCCACGAGTTCTGCGCCCAGGCGCTCGAGCACCGCGACGACCTGGATTACGACATCGACGGCGTGGTCGTAAAGGTCGACAGCTTCCAACAGCAGCTCAACCTGGGCTTTACCGCTCGCGCACCGCGTTGGGCCATCGCCTTTAAGTTCCCGCCCGAGGAAAAGCAGACCGTCCTGCGCGAGATTCGCATCCAGGTGGGTCGCACCGGCGTGCTCACGCCGGTCGCCGAGTTCGACCCGGTGACGGTCGCCGGCTCCACCATCGCGCGCGCCACGCTGCACAACATCGACGAGATCCGCCGCAAGAACGTGCGCGAGGGCGACACCATCATCGTGCATAAGGCGGGCGACGTGATTCCCGAGGTCGTGGGCCCGGTGCTCGACAAGCGCCCGGCCGATTCGGTCGACTGGCACATGCCCGAGGTCTGCCCCGTGTGCGGTAGCCCCGTGGTTCACGAGGATGGCGAGGTTGCCTACCGCTGCGTGTCCATCGACTGCCCCGCACAGCTCAAGGAGCGTTTGCTCCACTGGGTGAGCCGCGGCTGCATGGACGTCGATGGCCTGGGCGACGAGATCGTCGACAAGATGATCGCCGCCGGGCTGATTCACGACGTCGCGGACTTCTACCAGCTCACGGTTGACGACATCGCCGGACTGGACACGGGGCGCACCTATGCCAGCTCCAATAGCAAAAAGGGCGTCAAGAAGGGCGACCCCATTCCGGTAGGCCTCAAGACGGCCGAGAAAATCATCGCCGAGCTCAACAAGTCCAAGAGCCAGCCGCTCGGTCGCGTGCTGTTTGCCCTGGGCATCCGCCACGTGGGCAAGAGTGTGGGCGAGGTTATTGCCGAGCGATTCCTGTCGATTGACAAGCTTATCTTGGCGAGCGAAGAGGATATCGCCGAGTGCGAGGGCATCGGTCCCAAGATTGCGGCGAGCGTCAAGCAGTTCCTGGCCGTGCCCGAAAACCTTGCCGTGCTGGAGCGCCTGCGCCAGGCGGGCCTGTCGCTCGAGGTCGACTTGGGCGCCGCGCATGCACAAGCCGCAGCCGACGCGGGCGTGGCGGGCGAGCTCGCCGATGCACAACCGCTCGCGGGTCTGACCTTCGTGCTCACCGGCACGCTCGTCAACCGCACTCGCGACGAGGCGGGCGCGGCGCTCAAGGTGCTCGGCGCCAAGGTTTCGGGCAGTGTGTCAAAGAAGACGAGCTATCTGGTCGCCGGCCCCAAAGCGGGCTCCAAGCTTACCAAGGCCGAGCAGCTGGGTGTGCCCGTGCTGGACGAGGACGCGCTCGAGCAGATCCTGGCGACTGGTGAGGTGCCGGAGGCGTAATGGATATCGAGAATCGCAATTGCTCGCAGGCGGAAGGGCGCGCGAGGCATTCCCAAGTGCAGGCAAAAGAGCGCTTAATGATGCGAATTTGCGTTGCCGAGCGCGAGCGCGCGGCGGGTGCATCTCGCGATGCCTTTGAGGCGTTGACCGAGTTAGAGGCGAGGCTCGGTCTAGCCTAGAGAGACCGGCACCGTGATCTGCGTCACGTAGGTTGCTGGGTCGTCGCTGATGATGTCGTCGATCAGGGCGATTTTGCGTCGCCTCGCTACGCTACCAGTTTGTCAAAAGCCCCGCGCCGGTTGAGTACGGTAAACGCGACAACGCAAATGACCGCCGACAAAATCGATCCGCACGGCGAAGCGATGCCCATGGGAAACAGCGTATCGGAATAGGCGTTCGACAGCAGCCACGCGCCCGGCACGCGAATGAGTGCCACGGCCAGCACGTTGTGCGCAAAGCCGATGTAGCTCTTGCCATACGCAGCGAAAAAGCCACTAAAGCAAATGTGGATGCCGGCAAAAATCGCGTCGAAAATATAACTGTGCATATAGCCGGTACCGGCCGCGACCACCGCGGGGTCCTTGGCAAAAAAGCCAATAAACGCCGGCGCCACCAGCCACACCAGCGCTGTGATCAGGCAGCCGTACACTACCGAAATGGTCATGGCGTCTTTGAGTACCTGACGCGCGCGGTCGCCCTTGCCCGCGCCGGCGTTTTGCGCCGTGAGTGCGCTGACGGTGGCGCCCATGGAGCTCGGCACAATGAACAAAAAGCTGATCATCTTCTCAACCAGGCCCACGGCGGCGGCGTCGACGAGCCCTCGGTGGTTGGCGATGACGGTGATAAACATAAACGCCACCTGGATACAGCCGTCCTGCACGGCCACGGGCACGCCGATCTTAAGAATGCTGCCGAGCACCTCGGGCTGGGGGCGTAGGTCGCTGCGCTTGAGGTGAATGTGCGTACGGCGGCTCTTGAGCCACACGAGCGCGAGAGCCACGCTCGCCGTCTGCGCGATGACTGTGCCGAGTGCCGCGCCTACGGGGCCGAGCCCCATGTGGCCGATAAACAGAAAGTCGAGCGCGATGTTGATGATGCATGCCACGCCAATCACGTACATGGGCGAGCGCGAATCGCCTAGGCCGCGAAAGATGGCCGAGAGGATGTTGTACGCGGCGATAAAGGGAATGCCCATAAAGCAGATACGCAGGTAGGCGGCGGTTCCTTCGACCGCTTCGGCCGGCGTACCAATGAGTGCCACAATCTGCGGACACAGTGCGAGCAGGACAGCGGCCAGCACCACCGAGACACCCATAAAGAGCGTGATGGTGTTGCCGATGGCGGTCTCGGCGCGGTCAAACCGACGCGAACCCACGGCGTGGCCGACGATAACCGTCGTTCCCATGGCCAGGCCCACGAGCGTCACGGTAATGATATAGAGCGTCTGCGCGCCGTTGCCCACGGCGGTGATGCCGGCGGCGCCGCTAAACTGCCCCATCATGTACAGGTCGGCCATGCCGTAGAGCATCTGCAAAAAGTACGAGAGCATATAAGGCAGGGCAAAGACCGCGATGGTCTTAAGGACATTGCCGCGTGTGAGGTCGTGTTCCATGGGCGGGGCTTTCTGGCTTGGTCTGTTTACGTACCAGTGTAGTGAAAACCCTACAACGATTGTAGAGTCAAGGTTTGTGTTGGCGGCGGGGAGAAAAAAGTCACGCTCGCGTTCATTTCCAATTGAATACAGGGGCGCGTCCTGCGAGCTTGGCGCCTGCACTAGCCTTGCAGAAATCGATTTCGCATCACTTGACACCGCCGCACGGCGCGCCATAATACCTGGGTTTGCGAACAACGTTTGATGGGGGATGAACCTGCGTGCGCAATCTCAAGATTTTGTTTTCCTATCTGGGGGCATACCGCCGCGATGCCATACTCGGCGTGTTCTTTGTGACGGCCGAGACGGCGCTCGAGCTGTTTATCCCGGTCATCATGGCAAATATCATCGACGTGGGCGTTCCCGCGGGCGACATCAACTACATGCTGTTGCAGGGCGCGTATATGCTGGTATTCGCCGCATGTTCGCTGGTACTTGGCTTGGGCTATGCACGCACGTCTGCTCGCGTCGCCTCGGGGCTGGGCGCTAACTTGCGCGAGGCGGAGTACCGCAAGATCCAGACGCTCGCTTTTGGCAATCTGGATAACTACGACGCCAGCTCGCTCGTCACCCGCATGACTACCGATATCACCGTCATCCAAAATGCCATCGGCAATGGCTTTCGCCCCATGGTGCGCGGTCCCGTGACGCTCATCGTCGGCTTGGTCTATGCGCTGGTGCTGTCGCGTCCGCTCGCCACCGTTTTCGCGATCATCCTGCCGGTGCTGGCGATCGTGCTGGGCGTTATCACCTATCGCGTCAGTCCGCTCTACCGCCAGCTGCAGACCTCGATGGACCATCTCAACGGCGTGGTGCAGGAGGACCTCACCGCCGTGCGCGCCGTCAAGGCGTACGTGCGCGCCGAGCACGACGAGGCCAAGTTCGATGCCGTCAATACCGAGCTTGCGCGCACCGCGACGAAGACCTTTGGCAACGCTGTGCTCAACTTGCCGGTGTTTCAGCTGTCGATGTACGTGGCGGCGCTTTCCATTCTGTGGATCGGCGGTCGCATGATTCTTGCCGGCGAGCTCGGCGTGGGCTCGCTCACGGGCTTCATGAGCTATGTGCTGCTGATCATGAACTCGCTCATGATGATTTCCAACGTGTTTTTGCTGCTCACGCGCGCACTTGCCAGCGTGGAGCGCATCTCGCGGGTGCTCGACGAGCGTTCGCTTATCCAGGCGCCCGACGCTGCCACTGCCGTGCACGGGGTGGCCGACGGAAGCATCGAGTTTCGCGACGTGTCGTTTAAGTACCGCGAGGATGCAGCCGAGGATGTGCTCGAACATATCGACCTTCGCATCGAGAGCGGCTCGACGGTGGGCATCCTCGGCGGCACGGGCTCGGGCAAGAGCTCGCTTGTGCAGCTGATCGCGCGCCTGTACGACGCCACTGAGGGCGCCGTGCTTGTGGGCGGACACGACGTGCGTGACTACGACCTGGCTACCTTGCGCGACGCGGTGGGCATTGTGCTGCAAAAGAATGTGCTGTTCACGGGCACCGTGCGCGAGAACCTGCAGTGGGGCAATCCACAGGCGTCGGACAATGAGCTCCTCGCGGCTTGCCGCGCGGCGTGCGTGGACGAGTTCCTTGATCGCATCGGCGGGCTGGACGGCGAGTTGGGCCAGGGCGGTGCCGGTGTCTCGGGCGGGCAGAAGCAGCGCCTGTGCATCGCGCGAACGCTGCTCAAGCATCCGCGCGTGCTCATTTTTGATGACTCCACCAGCGCGGTCGATATGGCGACCGACGCTAAGATTCGCGAGCATATTGCTCAGATTCCCAATACGACGGTGATTGTCATCGCACAGCGCATTGCGAGCGTCATGGATGCCGATCGCATTGTGGTGTTGGACGACGGTCGTGTCCATGGCGTGGGCACGCACGAGGAACTGCTGGCGGGCGACAACATCTACCAGGAGATTTACGCCTCGCAGATGGAGTTTGCGGGGGATGCGGACGCCGGTGACGGCAGCGACGATGGCTGCGCGAACGATCCGTTTTCTTCCGTCCCCAGCGGATCGACCTTGGAAGGGGGTGAGCGCCATGCCTAAGACATCCGCTCAGGCCCGTCCCACCAATCTGACGCAGACGCTTCGCCGCCTGCTCTCCTACATGGGGCATGCCAAGTTCTCGTTGCTCGCGGTGGGCGTGCTCGCCTCCGTCGCCGCCATCGCGAGCCTCGCCGGCACCTACATGGTGCGCCCCATCGTTAACGGTTTGGCCACGGGCGGGGAGGAACTGCTCGCCAAGCAGGTCATCCTGACGGCGATCATCTACGCCGCGGGCGTGCTCTCGGCTCTGGGCTACTCGCAGATTATGGTGCGCGCGGCCCAGCGCGTGGTCTCCGATATTCGTCGCGACCTGTTCGCGCACATCCAGACGCTGCCGCTCAGTTATTTTGACAGCACGCGCTCGGGCGACATCATGAGCTTCTTTACCAACGACGTCGACACCGTCTCCGAGGCGCTCAACAACAGCTTTGCCAACGTGATTCAGGCCGCCATTCAGGTTGTGGGCACCACGGCCATGCTCATCATCCTTAACTGGCAACTCACGATTATTACGCTCGTGTGCGACGCGGCCATTGTGCTGTATGCGCGCTACTCGGGCATGCGTTCCAAGCGCTTTTTTGCCGCCCAACAGGCGTCGCTGGGCGATTTGGACGGATACGTCGAGGAGATGGTCTCAGGCCAAAAGGTCATCAAGGTCTTTAACCACGAGCGGGTCAACGTGGCTGGTTTTGACGTGCGCAACCAAGAACTGCGCCGCACCGGTGGCGCCGCGCAAGCCTACGCCAACTCGATGGTGCCCATGACCGTGGTGATCGGCTATGCCAACTACGCTATCGTCGCCGTGGCGGGCGGCATGCTCTGCATCAAGGGGCTCGCCGATGTAGGTGCGCTCGCAAGCTACCTGGTCTTTGTGCGTCAGGCCGCCATGCCCATCAACCAGTTTACGCAGCTGGGCAACTTTTTGCTCAACGCGCTGGCCGGTGCCGAGCGCCTGTTTGCCGCCATGGACCTTAAGCCCGAGGTGGACGAGGGCTGCGTGGAGCTGGTGCAGACGGGCGACGCCGCGTGGGCGTGGAAGATTCCCGAGGGCCAGGGCGTGGGCGCGTACGGGCACTTGCATGATGTGGCTGCCGTTGATGAGTCGGGCCGTGCGGTGGCTGCCGACGGTACCGAGCTCACGTGCGGCTTGGTCCCGCTTGCCGGCGACGTGCGCTTCCATGCCGTGGACTTTTCCTACGTGCCGGGCACCCGTGTGCTCACGGACCTCAACCTGTTTGCCAAGCCGGGGCAAAAGATCGCGTTTGTGGGCTCCACAGGCGCCGGTAAGACGACCATCACCAACCTCATCAACCGCTTCTACGAGGTCGATGACGGCGAGATCACGTACGACGGCATCGACGTCAAGCACATTGCCAAGGCCAGCCTGCGCGGGTCGCTCGGCATTGTGCTGCAGGACACGCACTTGTTTAGCGGCACCATTGCGCAGAACATCCGCTTTGGCAAGCTCGACGCGACCGACGAGGAAGTGCGCGCCGCCGCCGAGGCTGCCTGCGCGGATTCGTTTATCCGCCGCCTGCCTAGAGGGTACGACACGCCGGTCACGGCCGACGGCGCCAACCTGTCGCAGGGCCAGCGCCAGCTGCTCGCCATCGCGCGCGTGGCCGTCGCCGACCCGCCGGTGCTCATCTTGGACGAGGCCACTTCGAGCATCGACACGCGTACCGAAAAGCTTATCGAGCGCGGCATGGACCGCATCATGCGCGGACGCACCACCTTTATGATCGCGCACCGCCTGTCCACCGTCCGCGACGCCGACGCCATCATGGTCCTCGAACACGGCCGCATCATCGAGCGCGGCACGCACGAAGAGCTGCTCGCCCAGCACGGCGAGTACTGGCAACTGGCGCATGGCTTAAAAGAGTTGGATTAACCTGTTCGAGCACGATGTTTTGACCCCTCCGTGCCCCTCACCTCGCCTCAAACCATCACAACATTCGACGTTTTTTGCCAAAATCGGGAAAAGCATCGAATGTTGTGATGGTTTTTCTACCACTCGATCGGGTGGAATCGCTTTCTTGCGCGCGAAGGTGTGCGGACCCGTGGGCAGGGGAATAAGGTTGGTTATCCGACTCCATTGGAGGGCTCATGGACCTGCCGATCGTCCTGTCCCATAAGACTGCCTGGCTGTACCACAACGTGGCGCGCCCGTCCGAGCCGCTCTCGCGAGCAAGCAGCCTATACGATGAGGACTCGCTTGCTAGCGAGGCGGAGCCGACTGCGGACCTGCCCAAATTGGGGCTCGATGCCAAGGGGCTGAGGGCTTCAACGGCAGTCGGGATTGTTACCGACCATCTGGTTTCGCTTGGTATTCCACGGGAAGAGCTCGATCATATCGACACGCTCGTCAACTTCGATTTTGAGCGCTCGACGCCGGCTGGATTTAGGTGCCACGTGTTTGGGGCGCCGGTACCTCCAGGCCATCTTATCGAGGTGGCAGAGGGCCTTCTAGTGGTTGATGAGGTCATGTGTTTTGTCCAAGCGGGTTCGTGGATGAGTGAGCCCGAGCAGCTGGAATATGGCTACGAAATCTGTGCCCGATACCATTTGAATCATCTGTCGACGGACGATTATGTCGAGATGGGGCAGAGGTATACCGTTGCCGACTTGATTGCTTATTGCAATGAGAACCGATCTCGTCAGGGGGCTATACGCGCGGCCGCCGTGCTCAAGCGCGTGCACGATGGCGCGCGGTCGCCCATGGAGACGGCCACCGCAATCATGGTCGTAGCAAAACGTTCCCAGGGCGGGCTGGGATACGCCAAGATCGAGCTCAACCGTCGGGTCGATGTTCCCAACGAGTTCAAGTATCTCGCTAAGGCTGGGTATTTCGAGATCGACGTATATGCGCCTGCGAGCGGTACGGGGATTGAATACAACGGCTCGGACCATCTTGATAAACAGCGCAGCGCGTCGGATGCGGAGCGCATGACCGTGCTGAGCGCGCTGGGCTTTAGGATGATCGTCCTCACCGGGACTCAGTTTGCCCACCAGCTGCAATTGCACCGGGCGATGAACGCCATCGCGCTCGCTATGGGCCTCAAGTGCGACCGAAGCGAAGCGTTCCAGAAACGTCAAAACGACCTGCGAGAATTCGTGATTCGGCACTGGGACGGCGGTCTTTAGGGGCGTTCCGGCCCTTCTACGGGGTGCCGTGGGAAGTCAAATCATCACAACATTCGACGTTTTTCGCCAAAATCGGAAAAAGCATCGAATGTTGTGATGGTCTGTGCTGAGGATGGGCTTGGAAAGTCCGTTTTGCTCGAAGCGACCTGTCCTGTCGTACGGGTGTCGGCATGATTCTCCCGTGGGGTATTATGTTTTCCGAAGAATAAAACGCCGCGTGAGGGGAGGGCTGCGTGGACGGGCGCGTGCAACATGACGTCTTTGGCCGCGATATCAACTACCTGCGCATTGCCGTTACCGACAAGTGCAATTTCCGCTGCATTTACTGCATGCCGGCCGATGGCGTGGCGCCCCGCGCGCACGACGAGCTGCTCAGCGCCGAGGAAATCGCCCGCTTTGTGCGCCTGGTAGCGGGGGAGGGCATTCGCCGCGTGCGCCTGACGGGCGGCGAGCCGCTGGTCAGCCGCCGCATCATTCCGCTCATTCGCGACATCCGCGCGATTCCGCAGATCGAGGACATCTCGCTTACCACCAATGGTGCCCTGCTGCCCAAGTTGGCACCGCAGCTCAAAGATGCCGGGCTTAACCGCGTCAACATTTCGCTCGATACACTCGACCCTACGCTGTTTGGAAAGATCACGCGCCTGGGTCGGCTCGAGCAGACCATGGCTGGCATCGACGCGGCGCTGGCTTGGGGCTTTGAGCCTGTTAAGGTCAACTGCGTTGTGGTGCGCCGGCTCAACCAGGATGTGGCGGCCCTTGCGCGGCTCACGCTCGACCGCCCCATCCACCTGCGCTTTATCGAATATATGCCCATTGGCGACGAACGCACGAGCTCGCATTGCGCCGTGGACCCGCATGCGCCCGCGCTCAATCCCGAGCTGTGGGACGCGAGCGACACCGTGCCGAGCGACGAGCTGCGGGCTCGCATCAATGCCGGGGCCGCGGCGGCGGGACTGGGCGAGCTCGAGCCGCTCGGCATCAACGACGCTCCTGCCGGCGCGGGCCCTGCGCGCTATTGGCACTTTCCGGGTGCGGCGGGTACGGTCGGCTTTATTAGCGCCATGTCCAACCATTTTTGTGCGAACTGCAACCGTCTGCGCCTGACGGCAGACGGCAACGTGCGTCCGTGCCTGTTCAGCGATGCCGAGTATTCGGTGCGCGACGCCCTGCGCCGTGGTGATGATATGCAGGTACTTTCGATTTGGCGCGATGCCGTGGCCCACAAACCGCAGGAACACGCGATAATTGAGGGCACGCAACGATTTATGTCCCAAATCGGAGGATGATCATATGGCCAAGAGCAGGTACGCCGATGCCACCAAGGCCGCTCGTAGGGCCGCGATGTCTGCCCACAAAGTCACGGCTGCGGCGAATGCTGGCAACGCCGACGCGTCCGCGCAGCCGACTTCCAGCGCTGTCGCCGAGCCCGCCCGCGACGCCCGTCGCGACGAGCTGACGCATGTGGACGCCAAGGGCGAGGTGCGCATGGTCGACGTGTCCGACAAGGCCGAGACCCATCGCATTGCCATCGCCGAGGGCACCATCCTCATGCACCCCGAGACGCAGGCCATGGTGCTGCAGGACCGCGCCAAAAAGGGCGATGTGCTTGCCTGCGCGCGCGTGGCGGGCATCATGGCCATCAAACGCACGAGCGACATCATCCCCATGTGCCATCCGTTGCTCATTACCAAGAGCAAGTGCGACATTGCGCCCATCGTTCCGGCGGGGACGCCGGCCGAGGACGTGCCCGAGGGCTGGGCGCCGGCGCGCACGGACGGGCAGGTTGGCTTTCACGTGCTGGTTACGGCGGGCGTGACGGGCAAGACGGGTATCGAGATGGAGGCGCTGACCGGCGCGAGTGCCGCGTGCCTAACGATCTATGACATGTGCAAGGCCGTCGATCGCGGCATGGAGATCGTCGACGTTCGTCTGCTGCACAAGGAGGGCGGCCGCTCGGGCGTGTGGGATCGTGCCGAGCGTCAGGCCGCTGCTGTTGAGGCTGTGGGAGCCGCGGGCGACGCACCCGCGAGCGCACCCGTCGCCGTTGTACCCGCAGCTCCCACTCCGGCCGTCCCCGCAATCGCGTTTATCGGCTACCAAAATTCGGGCAAGACCACGCTCGTCGAGAAGGTTATCGCCGAGCTCACTCGCCGCGGCCTGCGCGTGGGTTCGCTCAAGCATCACGGGCACCACGGCTTTGATATCGATGTGCCCGCTAAGGACACCTGGCGCCATCACCAGGCCGGATCCAAGCACGTGGGTCTCATCTGCGCCACGCGCTGGGCGGAGTACGCCGACACGCGCGAGGAGGACGAGATGCCCGCGCGCGAGCTGCTGTCGCGCTACAACGATGTCGACGTGGTGATTATCGAGGGCTACAAGACCGAGGGCTTCGACAACATCGTCGTCGCGCGCTCCGGTGTCGACCGTCTGCGCGGCAAGAGCTCGCTCGACCTGGTCGACGGTCACACGCTGGCCCTTGCCTGCAATGAAGCCCTGGCACGCCAGGCCTTCGACGCCGGCTTTGCGACCCGAGCCATCAACATCAACGACGCCCGAGCCATCTGCGATCTGATCCAAGATCACCTTTAAGGCTCGACGCTGCGCCGGCCCCAAGCACCCCATCTCGCCCCTCAAGCCGTCGCTCGCGTACCAAAGTACGCGTCGCTCCTCTTTCGGGGCGACCTGGGGCACTTGGAACCGGCTCGCTGCGCTGCCATAACCTGCCAAAAAGGGACAGGCATCTTTGTGGTGGTTTTTGCAAAAAAAGCTTTGACTTAAAGTTAGCTCAAGGTGTCATAATCGCTGACAAACGATTGCGATCACGGAGGCCTCATGTCAAAACTGTACTTTATGCGTCACGGTCAAACGCTCTTTAACTTGCTTCGTCGCAAGCAGGGCTGGTGTGACTCGCCGCTCACCGAGCTGGGAATCGAGCAGGCTAAAACTGTCGGTGCGACCCTGCGAGGGCGTGGCCTTACGTTTGACCATGCGTACAGTTCGACGTCCGAGCGTGCGTGCGACACGCTTGAGCTTGCGTTCCCCGGTCAGCCTTACGAGCGCGTCAAGGGCTTTAAGGAGTGGAACTTTGGCAAATTTGAGGGCGCGAGCGAGGATTTGAATCCGCGCCTGCCGTACGGCGATTTTTACAAGCAGTATGACGGCGAGGGCGAAGTCGAGTTTCGCGAGCGTATGATGGCGACCATCACCGAGTTCATGCAGCGCCCTGGACATGAGAGCGTGTTGTGCGTGAGCCATGGCGCCGCAGCGGCTCAGGTCATGCGCGGCGTGGGCGTGGAGCCGCTCAAGATGAAGCACCGCATTGGCAACTGCTGTGTGCTCGAACTCGACTTTGATGCTACTACCGGCACATTTGCTCTTGCAGATTTGTACAACCCCTACGGCACCCCGCGCGAGTAACATCGGGGCATCAGCCAAAACCACCACAAAGGGGCCAGGCACCTTTGTGGTGGTTTTGCCGTTTACAGGCGATTTCCTACCGTTCAGCGGACTTTCGCACCAATGGGGCTTACGCTGCATGCAAGTTTCATCCTACAATCGCCCACGTGCTCACAAGTTTGTTACTCCTCGGGAGGCATCACTTGCGCATAATAGAAGACGAGGAATATCGCCCCGTCGTCTAGCGCCGATGTCCGAGGAGTTTTTTCATGCTCATTTTAAAGAAGATCAACAATAACGTTGCTCTCGCCGCCAGCGATGACGGCCGAGAGGTTGTTGTCTTTGGCAAGGGCATCGGTTTTCACGAGATGCCCTACGAGCTTGCCGATGAGTCGCTCATCCAGCGCAAATTCTATAACGTTCCCGAGAGCCTGCAGGATATGGTCGGCACACTTCCCGACGACGTTCTGCTCGCGGCAAGCGACATTGCCTGCTTCGCATCCCAGCAGCTTGGTTGCAAGCTGTCCGGTGGCCTGCCCTTTATCCTGGCAGATCACCTGCAGTTTGCCGTTCAGCGCGACGACGACCAGATCAGCGCTCCCAACCCGCTCGAGCATGAGGTGGCTTTCATCTACCCGCGTGAGCTCGAAATCGGTCAGGCCGCGCTCGCCATCGTGCAAAAGCACACCGGCGCCAAGCTGGGTCAGAACGAGGCCACGAGCATCGCGCTCCACATCGTTAACGCCGAGGTCGACGGCATGGGCCGCGCCAAGGACATGGACTTCATCATGAAGAGCACCCGCGTGCTTGACGAGGTAACCCATTCCGTGGAAAAGCAGCTCGGCTGCTCGCTCGACACGGCGTCGTACTGCTACATTCGCTTTCTTGCGCACCTGCGCTTTTTGGTTCGCCGCCTTGTTAAGGGCAGCTGCACGCAGACCGAGAACTCCTCACTGTTTATGCAGGCCGCCCGCGATTTTCCCGAGGCCTACCAGTGTGCGTACGCCATCAACCGCGTGTTCGAGAAAGAGTTCAAGCAGAGCTGCTCGGACGAGGAGCTCTTGTATCTGATGATGCATATCAACCGTCTGCGATCGGCTTCGCAGACCGAGTGAGTAAAGCTGCCAGCCCGGCGGCAATCGCAACAATTCTTTTTGGTTTCTAACTGCGGGCAAGGTACCGGCTCGCGGTAGGGGATATTTTTGTCGAAATTTGGAAAAGAGAGGACAGATCATGGCAGGTAAATACGACGATCTTGCTGCCCAGATCGTAGAGCTGGTTGGCGGCAAGTCCAACGTCAAATGCGTCGCACACTGCATTACCCGTGTTCGTTTTAAGCTCAAGGACGAGTCGAAGGCCAATGACGAGGCAATCTCCGAGCTGCCCAACGTCATCAAGGTCATGCACGCCAACGGCCAGTACCAGGTTGTTGTGGGCAACATCGTCGAGGACGTCTACGACGCCGTTCTCAAGGCCGGCGGTTTTAGCGACGGCGGCGCCGTCGACGCCGATGACGACGATGCCGCTCCCAAGGGCGTTACCGATGTGATCATCGACCTCATCTCGGGCATCTTCGCCCCCATGCTCGGCACCTTCGCCGCTGCCGGTATCATGAAGGGCCTGCTGGCGCTCGCTACCTTCCTGGTCCCGAGCTTTGCCAACGACGGCGCCTACACGCTGCTCTACACCGTCGCTGACGGCATGTTCTACTTCCTGCCCGTGGTGCTTGGCTTTACCGCGGCCAAGAAGTTCAAGATGAGCGAGTTCAACGGCATGGCCATCGCCTTTGCCCTGGTGTATCCCACCATGGTTGCCCTGACCTCGGGCGAGGTTGTCGGCTCCGTCGAGCTCGGCTTTGCTGGCACCTTCTCTTGGTACACCACGTTCCTGGGCCTGCCGCTCATCATGCCTGCCTCGGGTTACACCAGCTCCGTTATCCCCATCCTGCTCATGGTCTGGTTTGGCTCCACCCTCGAGCACTGGGTTAAGAAGTGGAT
Source organism: uncultured Collinsella sp. (assembly GCA_900544115.1). GTDB lineage: Bacteria > Actinomycetota > Coriobacteriia > Coriobacteriales > Coriobacteriaceae > Collinsella. The sequence continues at coordinate 62,034 of UQTW01000005.1, forward strand.
GCCCGCTTCTATGAAGATGTTCTTCACCCCGCTGATCGTCGTCACCGTTACCGTCACCCTTGGCTATCTGGTCATTGGCCCCATCGCCACGCTCATCACCAACCTGCTTGGTGAGTTCTTCGCGCTGCTGTTTGGCCTGCCCATGATCGGCTCCATCTTGGGCTGCACCCTCGTCGGTGCCTTCTGGATGTGCCTGGTCATCTTTGGCTTCCACTGGTCCCTCGTGCCCATCGCGCTGGTCAACCTGTCCACTCTGGGCTACGACTACGTTCTGGGCTCCGTTATCGCCCACTCCTTCTCGCTGGGCGCCGTGCTCTTTGCCATGTATCTCAAGAACAAGGACGAGAAGTTCCGCGGCATCGCGCTGCCGGCCATGATCTCCGCCTTCTTCTTTGGCGTCACCGAGCCCGCTATCTACGGTGTCGCCCTACCCGATAAGAAGGCCTTCATCAACGCCAGCATCGGTTCTGCTGTGGGCGGCCTCATCATCGGCATCTCCGGCGCCGTGGTGTACATGTCCGGTGGTCTGGGCGTCTTCAACTGGCTGTCCTTCATCGACCCCTCCGGTGTTAACGGCATCAACCACATGATCTGGGCTATCGTTGCCTCGCTCGTGGGTGCCGCCGTGGGCTTCGCAATCGAGTTTGTCACCTACAAGCCCGAGGCTGCCAAGTAGCCCAAACGACAAAGACTCGGTACCAAGCCGGCGGGAGAGCGCCCCGCCGGCTTTTCTCAAAGGGGCTAGATGCCATGCGCTCGTCCGAGCGACTGCCCAAAATCAAAACCATGCCGGATTACGGGGCTAAAACGGTGAGTGCTGACCATACCCCGTTTTTCCGTAAACTGACAAGCTTCCTACCTGCGGTTTTGTCCTTGCCGTTTCTGGCATGCTCAAGGGGCACTGGTTCTGCTCCGTAAACCGGCATGGTTTTGAACCTGCCAATAAGGGACAGGTTTATTTTGGTCGGTTTTATCTGGGCAAACGTCGTCTCCGTCAGCTCCGTCCGCATATCTTAAGCCGGCATAGTTTCGATCGGCCGGTCCGCGCGCGTCCCGCAACATGCCTCGCCACGAAACCGGTCTATCTACTACGTTTAAGTGGTAGGGGCCAACCACGCGACGGTTTTCCCAAAACCGTCAAGCCTTCTACCTGCGGTTTTATTATTGACAATTGCGGTGTGGTCGGTGATTCGCGGTAAAATGTAGTAGATAGGCCGGTTTCGTGGCGGCCGGCTCAACGCGAACCCCGATCGGGACGCAAATTACCTTGTGGACGCCGCTTCGGCGTCCACGCAACATCCCAACACGTACGAAAGGAGCCAACATGGCTTTTCCCGATGGATTTCTGTGGGGCGGCGCCACTGCCGCCAATCAGTGCGAAGGCGGATACAACGAGGACGGCAAGGGCCTCGGCGTTCCCGACATCATGACCGGCGGCACGGTCTCCGAGCCGCGTCACATCACCGACGGCATCCTGCCCCAGTACCACTATCCCAGCCACGAGGCCGTGGATATGTACCATCACTACCTCGACGACATCAAGCTTTTTGGCGAGATGGGCTTTAAGTGCTACCGCATGTCCATCAACTGGAGCCGTATCTTCCCCAACGGCGACGAGGCCGAGCCCAACCAGGCCGGCATCGAGTTCTACCGCCGCGTGTTCCAGGCCTGTCAGGAGCAGGGCATCGAGCCCATGGTCACCCTCAGCCACTATGAGCTGCCCTATGGCCTGTCCAAAAACTACGGCGGCTGGAAGAACCCCAAGCTCATCGATTTCTATCTCAACTACGCCCGCACCGTCATGACCGAGTACAAGGGGCTGGTGCGCTACTGGCTCACCTTTAACGAGATCAATTGCCTGCTCATGGGCGGTTTTGGCGGCGTGATGGGCGGCGGCATGGTGCCCGAGGCAACCGACACGCCCATGGCCTTTGGCGACTGCGACTGGGACGACCCGCAGGCGCGCTTCGATGCCCTGCACCATCAGTTCCTGGCGAGCGCCAAGTGCGTCACCATGGGCCATCAGATCGATCCCCAGAACAAGATCGGCTGCATGATCGCCGGCAACGCCTGCTACCCGCACACGTGCAATCCGGCAGACGTTCTGGCCGCACAAAAGCAGCAGCGCGAGATGAACTTCTACTGCGGCGACGTGCAGGTGCGCGGTGCGTATCCCTCGTGGGCGCCCAGCGTGTGGCGCCGCGAAGGCGTGCACGTGGAGGTTTCGCCCGAGGACGCCGCCACGCTGGCCGCCGGCAAGGTCGACTTCTACAGCTTTAGCTACTACATGAGCGCCACGGCCACGGCTGACCCGGTGCTGCTGGAGCAGGGCAACATCTTTGGTGGCGCCGGCAACGAGTACCTCAAGAAGAGCGATTGGGGTTGGGCGATCGACCCCGAGGGCCTGCGTTACTACCTGGAGGAGGTCTACGACCGCTACCAGGTGCCGCTGATGATCGTCGAGAACGGCCTGGGCGCGGTGGACGAGGTCGAGGCGGACGGTGCGATTCATGACGGCTACCGCATCGATTACCTGCGCGAGCATATCAAGCAGATGGAGATTGCCATCGAGGACGGCGTGGACCTGATGGGCTACACCATGTGGGGCTGCATCGATTTGGTGAGCGCCTCGACCGGCGAGATGAAGAAGCGCTACGGCTTCATCTACGTCGACAAGGACAACGACGGCAACGGCACGCTCGCCCGCAGCCGCAAGGACAGCTTCTTCTGGTACAAGAAGGTCATCGCCACCAACGGCGCCGACCTGGCCTAGCCAAGTCTCAACCAGCGTAAACGTCGCAACCACCACAAAGGGGCCAGGCACCTTTGTGGTGGTTTTTGCTTTGGTAGATGTGTGGGACATGCCTTACAATCTACCAAGTAGTTCATGACGGGCGAAAAACGGAGAGAAGGGTCCTGATGCGTCCTTAATGTTTCATGCGGATAGATTGATTTGACAGACGGTGGCGAATGCCCACCGCCCGTATTCGTATGAAACAAGGAGTCTCCATGCTCGCATCTCTTTTCTCAAAGCCTCAATCATCGCTGTCCGTGCAGGCCAAGCGGCTGGTGGCGATGCGCTTTCTCATCTACACCGGGTTTCAGACCAGTTATTTTATCGGCGTCATCGGAACGCTCACCTATGCAGACGATGCCTCAGTCGTGGCGACATCGCTGGCCGTTCTGTTTATGAACGTTTTCGTGATCCTGGGATCCTTTGCGGGTGGCGCTGCGCTCGACGCCTGGGGTCCGCGCCGCCATTTCTTGCTGAGCATCATCGGCGCTCTTGCAACTGGCACGGCAATCATCGCCTTTGGTAGCGCGACCGGCGTCGTCCTGCTCGGCGCGGTGTTTCTGGGCTTTGTGATGGGATTCGCCCAGCCCATCGCCACGTCCTATCCGGCCTACCTCACCGACGATCCTGTCGAGCTCAAAGACATCAACTCCGCCATCGCCATGTTTTCAAACGTGAGTATCATCGTTGGCCCCACGCTGGGTGGCTTTGTCGCGGCTGCTGCGTCGTCGCGCGCGGTGTTTGTTCTCATGATGCTCTTTACCGTGCTGGCGCTCATCGCCGGTTGGGGCTTTAGGCCGCAGACCAGCCATGTCGCCGGGGATGCGGATGCCGATTCGGCGGAGGAAGGGGAGCGTGCGGGACAAAGCTCCAACCCCAGCACATCCACCCGCGCCACCTTCGCAGCCAGCATCAAGACAGTCTTCACCAACAGTGTCCTCGCGCTACTTTTCTGCATCATTTTTCTTTCGAACTTTGGCTACGGAGCCTTCGATCCGCTCGAGTCGTTTTTCTATCGCGATGTCCTACGCGTCGGCGTTGAGTGGATGGGCTGGCTCTCGTCGGCCTCGGGCGTGGGCGCGGTACTGGGTGCCGTGCTCGCGCTCCGCTTGCCGCCGCACTTGGTCAACCTAAAAACGCTGCTCGTGGCACTTATGTCCGTGGGCCTGGGAAGCCTGCTCTATGTGGGGACGCCGTACGTGGGTGTGGCCCTTGTCGGTCAGGTCGCCCTGGGCATAGCTTGGGGTGTCGTCAACCCGCTCCACAACACCATCGTGCAGACGACGGCGCCGCTCGAGCAGCTTGGTCGCGTCAATTCGGTCATGGGCTTTGGCAATATGTTCGCTGGCGTGGCCCCGCTGGCGATTGCTCCGTGGCTGGCGGCGACGTTTGGCGTGCAGCAGACGCTCATCGGAGCAGGCATGGTCGTGACGGCAGTCCCCGCGGCGTTGCTGCTGTTTGGGCGCCGGCATTTTGATCGTGCCGCAAGGCAGTAAAGACCATCACAACATTCGATGAAAATCGCGATTTTGCCGAAAAACATCGAATGTTGTGATGGTTTGGCCCACAAACGCCACTTCCCCCACAAAGGGGGCCAGGCACCTTTGTGGTGGTTTTTGCTTTGACGGGCCGCGCCTGTGCCTTGGTATACCATGTACGCCGTTTGCGAATACACCCCACACCGCCGCACAACTCAGAAAGGCCCCCATGGACGCCACCTTCAGCCACATCAAAGCCGTGTTCTGCGATATCGACGGTACGCTGCTCACGAGCCAGCACACGGTGTCCCCGCGCACCGTGGCGGCGATCCGCGCCCTGCGCGAGCGTGGCGTGCTCTTTGGCCTGTGCACCGGGCGCGACGCCCATGCGACCGAGGCCATGTACGAGCTCTGGGGCATCGAAGGCCTGGTGGACGTGCTCGTGGGCTGCGGTGGCGCCGAGGTCATCGACCGCGCGCACGACATCAACGAGCTGAGCTATCCGCTGCCGGGCGAGACCATCGCGCGCATCTGCAAGCACATGGCGGACCTTCCGGCAACACCCGTCTGCCCCCGAGACGGCGTGTTCTACGTGCCCGAGAGCAACGCGTGCGTCGAGCACCTGTCACGCGTCGACGGCGTGCCCTACCAGGTGGTCGATTTTGCCGAGTTCTTGCGCGAGCCGCAGCCCAAGGTGATGTTTACCATGGCGCCCGAGGTAATGCCGCGGGTGATTGAGCGGGCGTCGACGTTTGCCGATAACACTGTTAAGGCGGCGGCTCTGCAAACCACGCAGCGGCTCTACGAGTTCATGGATCCGCGCGTGTCCAAGACGCGCGGCCTTGTACGCGTGGCAGAGCTCAACGACATGGAGCTTACGAACATTTGCGTGTTTGGCGATGCCGATAACGACACCTGCATGGTGGCTGACGCCGGCGTGGGCGTGGCCATGGCAAACGGCAGCGACGCCACCCGCGCCGCCGCCGATTTTGTAACCGCCAGCAACGACGAAGACGGCATCGCGATCTTTATCGAGGAGCATCTGCTGTAGCGCCGGGGGAGAGCCACCGCAAAGGGGGCAGGCGCCTTTGCGGTGGCCTCAGGCGATTTGGTCGAATTGATACCTAAAATCTGTGTGAAAATTCAAATATGGTTGTCTGAACATCATGCTTCTAACCACCGATGGGTTTTTAGATATTCTCATCAATTTGGTAGGATATTCATCCCGGTTAATGACCCCCGCTCACGGTCGATTTTCGACCGTTCACAGGATGCTCGCTCTTGAGCAAAATGTTGTGCAAATAAAACTAATGCCATTAAAAAATAATACGCAACTAAATTACCAGCAGAAACAAAAAATAGATAGCGAATAAACGAAGGTAAATCTGAGCAAATATCAAGAGAATTGAGAACTCGCCACAAAAATGTCGGTTTTGTTGCTCAGATGTTTAAACAATCGTTATAATTGCATTACTAAACGAGCGCAATTACAGATTGCGCAGATACGCTTGATGGTGAAAGAGCAAGATCGCGGTCTCTTGGGGAGGAGACATCGATGAAAGCGAATTCGGGCAAATCTAAGCAGAGTAATAAAGCGACGCGCCGTGTACTGGCAGGCGTTTTGTGCGGAGCCTCCGTGTTGAGCCTGGTACTGTCGCTCGTCATGCCCCCGATCTCGCAGGCCATTGCCAACGATGCCGAGGCGGGTGCAGCCGAGGAAACTGTGGCGGCGGCTGATTCCTCAACTGAGTCTACTGATGTAGAAAACACCAACAACGGGGATACCGAAAACCAGAATAGTGACGATGCCGGGAATGACGCGAGCGAAGACGCCGCTGCCGCAGGCCTGCCGTCCGACGACACGGAGGTCGAGGGTGACACGCAGCCTTCCGACGCACAGCTTGCGGATGATGAGAATAACGATGAAAACGCGAACGCTCCCGCCACCGTCAATGCCGATGGCTATACCGAGGTAAGCAACGATGTTGCTAGGGCATTTACCAATGGCGGCAAGTTCCGACTGACGGGTTCTGTCTATTCGAGTCAGCAGATTGACATAAAAAAAGACACCACCATTAATCTTGCGGGAAACATGCTCTACAACCGCTCCGGCGGCTTAGACTCCTTCTTTGTGGTCGAAAACGGAGCCACGCTCACCATCGAGAACATTATCGAGGGCTCAGATAGCACAAAAGACGAAGAGACTCCGGTCGACAATGCGCCGGCGGGTCAGCCTGCGATTATGACATGGGAAAAAGGAGACGAGTCTAGCTCTAATAACGGCACTCCTAAGAGTCTTACTTACTATGAGACTAAGAGCACGCCCAATACAGATGGACTTTGCACCACCGAGACTACGTACAGGCATGACGTTACGGGCTTTGGCGCTATCGTTGCGGCATCGGACCGCGGTTCCGTAAAGTATGTGGTCAACGTTGAAGCGGGCGGCACGCTCGATCTCAAGGGCGGCATGATTACCACGGCTGCCAACCTGAGTAACGGCGGTCATGTGATTTATTCCGAGGGTACGGTCAAAATCGCGGGCGGTTACGTCACCAACGGTAGCGGCGGCGGCTGGGGCGGTGGCCTGTGCATGGCAAAGGGTTCACTCAATATGACTGGCGGCGTGATTGCAGCGAATAAGGCTGCTTCCGGTGGTGGCATTTTTGCCGACAGCGGTGTCACGTTGGATCTCTCCGGCGGTGTCATCTCAGGTAATGCTACGTACGCTAAGGGCATCGGCGGCAGCAGCTGCGGCGGTGACACCGGAGACGGCGGATACGGTGGTGGTGTTTATACCAAGGGCGCGAACGTCACCATCGGCGGATCTGCCAATATTACCAACAATCGAGTTGACGCTTGGATTACTGATTCCAATCTTTACAACTTCGGTCTGCTTGGCGGCGGCGGAATTGCATGCACGCACAGAGGGACGTTAACCATGACGGGTGGATCCGTTACTGCCAATTACTCCAAAGAGGCCGGTGGCGGAATCTACGCTGGTTTCTGGAACCAGGCGATTACGTTTAAAATGACTGGCGGCACGATTGCCGGCAACGAATCTGAAAACGCCGAGGGCGGTGGTCTCCGTATTTCCACCGGTACTACCGGCGATATTAAGGCTGAGCCGAGCACGTCCAACAAGATTTACATCACCAACAACAAGACCATGACGGGTGAGAGCCGTGGCGGCGATTGGGGCGGCGGTGGCGTCTTTGTCCAAAAGGACGGCAAGCTTAACATCGTAAGGACGCTGATTACTGATAATGAGGCCGGCGGCTGGGGTGGTGGCATCGGTGCCTGCCCTACGGGCGAGACAATTGTTTCGCACTCAAATGGTGCCGCAATCTACAACAATACGGATAATGGTTTAAGTAATCACATGTCTGCCGGTGGTAATGGCAAGAACGAGGACAGCAACACTAACTACATTACCAAAGACTTCAAAGAAGCCGGCCACAAGGATTTCTTCCTCGTGCGCAAGGATGACAGCAATAAGACGGTTGCAGTTGTGCTCGGCAAGATGCTCGGCGGCGGCTCAGCTGGCTGGAAGGGCACCTGCGATCGCCAGAAAATCACCATCGATCCTAATGGCGGTGCCGAGGCCAAGTACATGTTTGGTCTTGAGGCTCATCCCTCCGATACGGCTAAACGTGATGCGCAGAGAGATGCTACGACCATCATCAGTGGCAACTACTCCTACACCCACGGTGGCGGCATCATGACCAACGGCGACCTCATCGTTGGTGAGGTTACTTCCCTGGACGTGTATCCTGCAATCAAGGTCAAGGCTAACAAGGTCCTCATGAAGGACGGCAAACCGCAAGGCCTCACGGGCCACGGCTATAAGTTCAAGCTGTTGGGTAAAGCCGCCGATTCAGCTGGGGAGCCGTATTGGAATACGGACGGCTCATTTAACGCAAACGGATGCGAGGCGACGTCCGAGGTTACCGTTAATGAAAGTGGAGAGATCGTCATTGATACGGCTGCGAACTACCAGTCGGGCAATTACGACCTCTACCTTGTTGAAGTCCCTATCAATGAGGAAGGCACGACCTTTGATAAGGCCATTTACAAAATACATATAAAGGTTGGTACGACACCAGTTAATACGACCAACCTCTTGGGGATCAATATTAATCGTTATGAAGTTGATAAGAGCGCTTCCACAGTATCCGTTAAAAGGGAAGGCGAAACGGGCTTCACCGAGTGTAAATCTCTTGAGTTCTATAACTGGAGTGTAGATCCGAAAGACAATACAATCTCGACCGTAACGATCGGCAACGACTCCAACCCTGCGTTTACGAACGAACTTGCGCCCTACCAGACCTCAGGCACTTGGACACCCAAGGTGACCAAGAAGGTCGACGGCGGTGAGATGAAGAAATTTAAGTTCGAGCTGTATACCAAGAATTCGGACAACAATACCAAGAATTCGGACAACACGGAGAAATCTTTTAAGCCCATATATAAATATACTACTGCTGGGTCGAAAAACCTTCAGATAGTAGATTTCGGATCGGTACAAATCGGCCCACTAGGCGTTAATGAGCTCGATAATAATCGGCAGGCGCAGTTCACCTACTACATCCGTGAATGCGACGCCGACAAGAACGATGGCACCAAACACGAAGGCTACAAGAACGACACCAAGACTTTCAAGGTCGTGGTGACGGCAAAGGACAAGGGTGACGGCACGCTGGAATGCACGCCGACCTACTACGAGGTCGACGCCAGCGGTCATGAGAGCGCGACTCCGACCTTCAACCCCACCTTCACCAACACCTACTCCACCTCTTTGCCCCTTTCTGGTATGTCGGGCGTCACTCTGACGTACCTTGCCGGCGCGGCGGTGCTTTGCGCTGCTGCGGCCTGGATGCACATTCGTCGGAAGGCGAATGCGAAGGGAGGTGAGCGTCGTGAATAAGAAAGTTTGCTCCTTCCCGATCTTGTTTGCGCTGCTTGCCCTCTTGATCGGCGCCTGCGCGGTTGTGTTCCCCGCTTCCGCGCAGGCCGCGCCGACCTCGACCGGTTCCATCACGGTGAGCGGCACCGTGGCGAGCAGCTACGACGCCTACCAGATCTTTAGCGCCAACGTCGTCGACGGCGACAGCGACGCCAAGATCGCCACCGATCTTGCCTGGGCAAGCGACGCCGTGCGCGACGCCGCGCTGCCTGTGCTGCATAGCGCCGGCATGCCCAATTCCCAGACCACCGCGCAGGAAGCTGCCGAGTGGCTCAACACCGATTCCCACCTTACGAGCGCGCTGAGCGCACAGCTCGCTCGTTCCCTCCAGAGCTCTGGCGCCGAGCCCGTGGCCCTTAACGCGGGAACGACGGCCGAGCTGCCCTGCGGCTACTGGCTCATCGTCGCTAAGGACGACGCCATCGCCCAAGGCGAGGCCGGCACCGCGCCGATCATAGCCCTGGTCGGCGGCAACGCCGTCACCGTCAAGCCCAAGGCGGCGACCCCCAAGGTCCAAAAGCATGTGCTGGAGGACAGCACCGCCGCCTGGCGGAAGGCCGCCGACGCCACGGTCGCCGACGACCTGTACTGGCGCCTCTCGGCCACGGTCCCGGCGGGTCTTACCGCCTACGACACCTATACGGTGCAGTTCGTCGACACCATGAGCGCGGGGCTCGACCCCTCCAAGGTGGCCGCGAGCATGCGCGTGTACGTGGCGGCGGGCACGGACGGCGGCTTCGACGCCGTCTCGGCCGACAAGGACGGGCGCGCCGGCACCGAGCCCGCGAAGGACTGGACCGACATCACGGCCCAGTGCGCCACCAAGGTGGCCGCGGACGGAACCTTCACCGTGCGCACCGGCGACCTGATCGCCACGCTCGGCGGGGCCGACGCCTTCACCGCGGGCGCCCGCGTGGTCGCCGTGTACAATGCGCCGCTCAACAGCGCATGCAACCACGGCATCGCGAAGGGCAACCCCAACGAGGTCTACCTGCGCTACCCGCGTTCTCCCTTTGCCGACCAGTCCGGCGACGCCGGCTTCACCCGCACGCCGAGCGACGACGCGTGCGCCTACACCTGGGATCTCGCGCTCACCAAGCGCGGCAGCGACGGCGACAAGCCGCTGTCCGGGGCGGTCCTGAGCATCGCCGACGACCGCGGTCGCACGCTGGCGGCCGACGGCACGTGGGATGCGCAAGGCAAGGCCACCGTCACCACGGGCGAGGACGGCCGCGTGACCGTCTCGGGCGTGGACTCGGGCAAGCTGGAGGTCCGCGAGCTCAAGGCGCCCAAGGGCTACACCGCCTTCGAGGGCACGCGATCCGTGACGGTCAAAGCCGAGGGCCTGGACGTCGACCAGGTGGCCGCCGCCAAGCCCAAGCTCACCATCACGGCCGAGTCGCCCCTGCGCGCCGACAGCGCGGACGGGTCGACGGGCAGCCTGGAGGCGTCGCTCATCAACGCGCCCACCGGCACACCCCCTAGCATTACCACCGGAGGCTTTATGCCCTCGACTGGCGATATGGCAATGTACGCCGCGGCCGCCGCAGCGGTCGCCGGAGCCGCGCTCATCGTGGTCGCGCTCCTGGTCAAGCGGGGAGGTGGCAGCCATAAAGAGTAGCTGGCAGCCCCACAGAGAGCGGGGCGAGACGTAGCGAAGCAGATGCTAAGACACAGACAGACAGATTTAGATCAAATGGACTTCAAGCAGAAAGCAGAGGAAAAGAAGATGAGCATGAGCAAGAACATCGTACGCCTGGCAGTAACCGCAGGCCTCACAGCGGCGTTGAGCTTCGGCGGCGTCATGGCCCCGGTCACGATGGCGTTTGCGGCGGGTACGCCGACGGTGGCCACGGAGAAGGGTAAGGTGGCTATCACCGACGAAACATACACCGGCACGACATTCAAGGGCATTCAGATCTTCACCGCGAAGGTCACGCAGGATCAGAAGGGCGATGGGAGCTGGGATGGCTCGGCCGCTAAGACTCTTTCCGATATTCAGTGGGCTCCGGGTAATGTGAAAACCCTCGTTACGACTGCGCTCAAAGACGTTACTGGAGCACCTGGCGTAGATGCTGACGCCCAGACGTGGGCGGAGTTCATCAGCACGACTCAGGGCCCTAATTCTGGAGAGACTACGGCGGTTGATACTGGCACAACTCTTGACTTGATTGCCAAGGCCTTGGAAGGGGACAAGAACCTCACGTGGACAAAGCCAAGCGATTCCACCAAAGGTAGCTTTAAGGATCTTGATCATGGCTACTGGCTTTTCGTGACCGATACGCCCAGTACGACCAGCGGTGCTAATGGCAATACTGATGCGTATACCTCGCCGATTTTCACCATCGTCGGTGGCTCTGACGTTAACGTGACCCCCAAGAAGGACGTCCCCAACGTGACCAAGGCCGTAAAGGATGACAAGAACGGCAAGTTTGTTACGGACGATAGCAAGAATGTTTTCACCGCAGCCAACAAGGCCGCCGACTCCGCTGCTGGACAGCTTGTTAAATATCAGCTTGCCGGCACTGTGGCTAGCAACATTAACACATACGTCAAGTACAGCTACGCTTTCACCGACAATCTTCCCTCCACGATGGTGCCGAATCTTGATGGAAATAAACCGGTCGTTGAGGTCAAGATTAACGATTCAGTCGTAGATCCCGCTTACTACAGTGCGACCTATGTCCCGGGGGAAAGCACGAATACGCTCACTGTTTCCTTCGAAAACCTCAAAGGAGCAAAGGATAAGGCTGGCAATCCTATCACCGTTGACGGTAGTTCGACAGTCTATGTGAACTATGAGGCAAAACTTGTTGCTGGCAAGATTAACGCGGATATGCTCGGCAAGGCCCAGGTGAACAATGTCAAGTTGACCTATTCCAACAACCCGTACAACACCAGCGACACCGGTACCACGGTTGACCATCCGGCCTATGACTACACTTATGGTATCGATGTTACCAAGGTCGGTAGCGACAAGGATGAGACCGGCAATCTCAAGAAACTCCAGGGCGTTCAGTTCACGCTGAAGGAGGAAGGCTCCAACGAATTTATCAAGGCCGACGGTACCACGACGACAGATACAGATGCCGCAATACTAACTACCAACGATAAGGGCATGATCAACGTTGTCGGTCTTGATGAGGGCACCTATATCCTTAAAGAGGTAACTCCGGCGCCTGGTTACAATAACTCTGCCTCCAATGGCGTCAAGTTCACTATTGCCCGCGGCACGCTTAAGCAGGATGGCTCCGAAGTGATCCCTGACAAGAATTCTGCCCACGTCACTGCTGCTGATGGTGTTGTAAAGGCTGATTCTGCTGTCACTTCTACCGGTAAGCTGAGCTTCATCATCGTCGACCAGAAGGGCTCCAACCTCCCGCTCACCGGCCTTAACGGCGTGACCTTCACTTGGATCGCTGGTGGCGCGGTGCTGTGCATCGGCGTGGCGCACCTCATCCGCAGCCGTAAACAGGCTGAGGAGTCCGAGCAGGAGTAACGCTCGCTCACCCATCCCTTTGGCAGGTGGGATGTGATGGCCATGAGACTTGCGGACACTTTTCTCGTCCATCTACGTCCTTGCTTTGCCATTCTCTTTTCGGGGCAGACTCCGCACTGGAGTCTGCCCCGTTTTTTTTTGGGATAACACAGCCAGCCTTCATCGTCCGATGCGGGCACGTTCGTCATCGCGTTTCTTGACTCGTATGAGGTTCGGTTTAAGGTCCGTAGGCGCACGCGCGGTGCGGACGGTAGAAGGCAGTTGCGCCGCAACAAGCGCAAATAAGAATGCCCGGGGTTAGAGGCCCGGGCATTTAACAACGTCGGAAACTGGTCGCCCGCGCTTTCGATCACTTACGCGGGGTGCGTCGTTTCCTACAGACATTGTATCCCGAATCGCCCAGCCGATTCGGGACATTTTGAAAACTCAAATATGGGCTTAGGCGCGAACGGAATCTCGTTAATTCCGAAAATTATGTATAATTCCAATATAAACTGGAATCGAACGAAAACAATGGAAATGAACGAAGCACTAATCTACTTACAAGAAGCACTAGGCCTTTCCGCCAAGACCAAAACTTGGCCTGGATCCGCATGCTTGCCGCTGCATCTGCGGGCGATTGAGGTCCGCGCTGTTGACGCAAACGGTTTTTCGTTTTTGCTTGCAAGTTTGCCTACTGGCGTCGGGCTTCCCGAGGCTAAGAGGGTCTATAGTCAGCTAGCCTTGCGTGCGGAGACTCCTGTTGTCGTTTCGTTTCCTGATGCCGATGCACGTCAGCGCAAAGCATTGGTCGCACAAGGGATTCCGTTTGTTTGCCCCGGCAGACAGGCTTTTCTTCCATTTATGGGCACGGCCTGCACGGAGAGGGGCAGTGTCCGGTTTCGCAATCACGCGACCAAGATGTCACCCAACGCGCAGGCTGCCGCAATCTGGGGAGCAGCCCAGGAGCCATATCGTCCCTACGACCTTTGTCGTGCGCTTGGGATCTCGGCAAGCCGCGCGAGTGAGGCCATAACCGAGCTTGTTGACAGGGGGCTCGCGAGGCGCGAGCGTCGCAAGCGACGTGTCGTCGTGTTCCCTGTTGCCGTTGATCTTCTGCTCAGTGAGCACATGGCAGAGCTCTCCTCGCCTGTCTCGAAGGTCTTTTTTGCAAGGAAGACGCCGCAGATCGACTATCTTGTTGACGCCGGGGAGACGGCGCTCGCTGCGCGTTCGATGCTCGCTGCGCCGGGCATGGAACAAAAGGCCGTCTTAAGAAGTGCATGGCGTCAACTGAGCGATCTCGAAGTCGCAGACGGGGAGTTGCCGGATAACGAGACGGCGATGATCCAAGTGTGGCGCTATGCACCCGTGTTTGCCGACTCCTCCCGTGTCGACAACATTTCGCTTGCGCTATCTTTGGCGGCAATCGACGATGAGCGAATTCAGCTCGAAGTCGATCGCATGTTTGGAAAGGAATATCCATGGCAAGAAGCGCTGTAGAAGGTCTCCAAGAATTTCAGCAGCATATGCAAGAAGCTGAAGGATCGTATGCCCTTATCGGCGGCACGGCATGCGACATTTTGCTCGCGGAGGCGGGGCTTTCATTCAGGGCGACTCACGATTTTGATGTGGTAATTGTCGCCGATGACCGGTTGCCTCAGACGGCAGAAGCTATATGGACTTTGGTGCGTGATGGCGGTTACCGCTGCGGCTGGGGCGAAGGCAAAGGCTCATGTTTTTATCGGTTTACAGAGCCTAAGAGGCCGGGTTACCCCCATATGATCGAACTCTTCGCGAAGTGCCCCGACTTTCTAAAGGGTCGTGAGGGGATTGATGTGGCGCCAATTCACGTTGATGAAAACATAAGCAGTCTTTCGGCAATTTTGTTGGACGATGCTTACTACAGCTTGTTCCTTCAGGGAATTCGGACCGTAGACGGCGTTTCGGTCCTGGGTACGGAATACATTGTCCCGTTCAAAGCGAAGGCGTATCTCGACCTAAAAGCCAGAAGGGAAGCGGGGGAGAACGTTGATTCGAAGAAGGTAAAAAAGCATAAACGCGATGCGCTGAGGCTTGCTCAGCTGCTTGGCGAGTCGGAAGGTGTCGACCTGGGCGAAGAACTGAAGGACGATATGCTTGCGTTTGTTAAAGATTGCGAGGTGGGCGACGTCAATCTGAAACAGATCGGGGTTGCGGGCGTAACGATGGCGCAGTTGCTCGAGACGATGAAAGCAACATATGGCTTGATTGGTTGAGTGGGGTTACGTGGCCCGAACGGTGCAGCCTAGCTGCGTTGTCCGGCGCATGAGCTCGCGAATCGGCTATTATTTGTTTAGACAACTTGAGTTGTAGAGGAGTGACCGGCGATGGTGCAGGGCGCCAAACATATGAAGAGCAATAACGCCGCGGACAACGGCGGCTCAAGCCCTCAGCCCAAACCTCAACCAAAGCCCAAGCGCCGTCGCAAGCGACTGCCGCGCTGGGCCGACCGTCTCATCACCATCGTCATCATCCTTATTGGCGTGGGCCTTATGACCTGGCCGTGGATTTTGGACCGGCTCGAGGCCTCGGGCGTGTTCAACCAAATCAGCACGGTGTCCAGCACCGTGGACGCGCTATCTGCCGAGGAGCGCGAGCGCATTCTGCTCCAGGCTCGCTCCTTTAACGAGCAGCTGGCGGGCGAGGCCACCGAGCTCCCCGCCGACCAGATTGAGCCCTACGCTCAGCAGCTCATCTTTGACCGCGACCCCATGATGAGCTGGGTCGAGATCCCCTCCATCGACGTGAGCATGCCCATCTACCACGGCACGAGCGAGGAAGTCCTTATGGCCGGCGTCGGCCACCTGGAGGGCACGAGCCTGCCGGTGGGCGGCGCCTCGACGCATTGCGTACTCACCGCGCACTCGGGCATGCGCAACCTGAGCATGTTCGACGATATTCACTCGCTGGAACCCGGCGACCTGGTGCTGCTGCACACCATGAACAAGACGTTCGCTTATAAAGTGGTCGACTCCGAAGTGGTGCTGCCCGAGGAGATGGAGTCGCTGACCATCGAGCCCGGCGCCGACAAGGTGACGCTCGTCACCTGCACGCCCTACGGCGTGAACGACCATCGCCTGCTGGTGCATTGCGTGCGCACCAAGTACAACAAGAAGGACGTCGACAAGCAAAAATCACTGGCCGGCCGCCACTGGGGCAAGCGCGAGTTTGCCGTGCTCATCGTGGTCGTAGCCATTGTGCTGTTGCTGCTGGACATCGTGATCCACGCGGTCCGCAAACGCCGCAAGGCCAAGGCCTCAGCATAGGGCATTCTCCAGAACCACCACAATGGGGGCAGGCACCTTTGTGGTGGTCGGGACTTCCAAACCATCACAACATTCGATGAAAATCGCGATTTTGGCGAAAAGCGTCGAATGTTGTGATGGTCTTCGTTGTGGACGGCGCGGTTTTCGTTATGGGCGGGATGGTTTTCGCTATGGACGGTGCGGTTTCGCTCCAGAACCGCCAGTCCGCAGCCTGCCAACCGCCGCCCTCGTTACGTTTTCGCTGCATTTGGGTAAAGCGCCTGCTCCAAGCCGGCGTTGCCTTGTATACTAGAGCGGTTTAACTGTTATGCGGAAGGGAGCGCCTATGGCACTCAGCGAGAAAGATGTGCGCGGCATCGCCGAGTACGCAAAGATCGCACTGACCGATGACGAGCTCACCCAGATGACGTCCTACCTGAACGACGCCGTCCAGATGCTCGAGCCCGTCTTGCAATATGACTTGCCCGACGTGGAGCCCACGTTCCATCCCATCGGAAGCCTGTCCAACGTGATGGGCGATGACCTGCGCGAGCCCGAGCGCGACCTGCCGCTTGACGTCGCGCTGGAAAACGCCGGCAGCGCGCGCGACCGCTACTTCCGCGTGCCGTCCATTTTGGGAGAGGGGGAGAGCGAGTAATGGCGCAGAGCTTCGATTCCCTTACTGCCGCCCAGATCGCCGCGGGCGTTGCCGCCGGCGACTTTACCGCTACCGAGGTGGCCCAGGCCTCCCTTGACGCCATCGAGGCGCGCGAGGGCGG
The DNA here is from genome assembly GCA_900544115.1 of uncultured Collinsella sp. Classification (GTDB taxonomy): domain Bacteria; phylum Actinomycetota; class Coriobacteriia; order Coriobacteriales; family Coriobacteriaceae; genus Collinsella. Next base: position 78,816 of record UQTW01000005.1, read on the forward strand.
GGTCCAGGCATTCCTGCAGGTGGCGCCCGAGCTTGCGCTCGAGGCCGCCGCGCGCGTGGATGCCGACCGTGCCGCAGGCGAGCCTCTGCCTCCGCTCGCGGGCGTGCCGCTGGCCATCAAGGACAACATGAACCTCGTGGGCACGCGCACCACCTGTGCTTCCCGCATGCTCGAGAACTACCAGAGCGTCTACACCGCTACCTGCGTCCAGCGCATGCTCGACGCCGGCTGCCTGCCCATGGGCAAGGCCAACATGGACGAGTTTGCCTTTGGCAGCTCCACCGAGAGCTCGGCGTTCCACCGCACCAACAACCCTTGGGATACCGAGCGCGTGCCCGGCGGCTCTTCGGGCGGCTCCGCTGCCGCCGTCGCCGCGGGCGAGGTCGCGCTCTCGCTGGGCTCGGATACCGGCGGCTCCATTCGCCAGCCGGCGTCGCTGTGCGGCGTGGTGGGCTTTAAGCCCACGTATGGCGCCGTGAGCCGTTACGGCGTGGTCGCCTTTGGCTCGTCGCTCGACCAGGTGGGTCCCTTTGGCCGCACGGTCGAGGACGTCGCGCTGGCCATGAACGCGCTTACCGGCGCGGGCCACGATCCGTACGACTGCACCAGCCAGGATTGCGCCGTCGACTTTACCGAGCATCTCAACGACAGCATCGAGGGCAAGCGCGTGGGCATTATCCCTGCGTTTATGGAGGCCGAGGGTCTGACGCCCGAGGTCAAGGCCGCTGTTCAGCGCGCCGCCCAGGAGCTGCAGAACCAGGGCGCCGAGCTGGTCGAGGTCGACCTGCCGCACATGGATGCCGCCATCGCCGCCTACTACGTCATCGGCCCGGCCGAGGCGTTCTCCAACCTGGCCCGCTTCGACGGCATTCGCTACGGCTATCAGGAGGAGGGCTGCGCCAACCTGTCCGACCAGAGCTCGCTGTCGCGCGCCCACGGCTTTGGCGCCGAGGCCAAGCGCCGTCAGATGCTCGGCGCCTACCTGCTGAGCTCGGGCGTGTACGACAAGTACTACTACGCCGCGCAAAAGGCCCGCACGCTCATCACGCAGGACTACGACGCCGCGTATGCCAAGGTGGACACCATCCTCATGCCCGCCTCGCCGCGCACGGCTTTTAAGTTTGGCGAGATTAGCGACCCCACGCAGATGTACCTTTCGGACCTGTACACCATTTCGCTCAACATCTGCGGCAACGGTGGTATCTCGGTGCCGCTGGGCCTGGGCGAGGATGCTCATCTGCCCGTTTCTGCCCAGCTGGTGGGGCCTGCCTTTAAGGACCGTCAGCTGCTCACGTTTGCCCGCGCCCTGGAGCGCGGCTTTGCCGATGCCGCCACGGGAGCGCCCGCGCTTTCCGTCGCGCCCGATTTTGCCGGGAAGGGAGGCGAGCTGTAATGAAGGAGCTTTCCGAGGTCCTGCAGGATTGGGAGGCCGTGATCGGCCTGGAGATCCACACCGAGCTCACCGCACTCGATACCAAGATGTTCTGCAACTGCAAGCTCAGCCACGATGACGAGCCCAACGCCAACGTGTGCCCGGTGTGCCTGGGCCTGCCCGGCGCCCTGCCGGTGCCCAACAAGCGCGCTATCGAGAGCATCGTCAAGGCCGGTCTCGCCACCAACTGCGAGATCCAGCGCCACTCGATGTTCTACCGCAAGCACTACTTCTATCCCGATATGGCCAAGAACTTCCAGACCACGCAGGGTCCGGTCGCCTTTGCCATGTACGGCCACCTGGATCTTGATGTGACCGGTCGCGGTGCCGCCGAGCGCCCCGAATGCGCGTTTGGCGAGGCCGAGGCCCAGAGCCTGGCGAGCGCCTCGGCCAACGCCGAGGGCTTGTCCACGTCCATGACGTCGACCATGCGCGAGGGCAACCAGCGCGCCGGCCACCTGGCCAGCTATGACGCGTCCAACTTGCAGATGCCCGAGCGTCGCGAGGACGGTTCCTACACGGTGCCCATCCGCATCCTGCGCATCCACATGGAGGAGGACGCCGCCAAGATGGTTCACGTGGGCGGCGCCGAGGGCCGCATTACCGCCGCGGCCGAGTCGCTCGTCGACTACAACCGCTGCGGCACGCCGCTGATCGAGCTCGTCACCGAGCCCGACCTGCGCACGCCCGAGGAGGCTCGCCTGTTTATGGAGAAGCTCCGCCGCATCTTTGTGACGCTGGGCATTTCGGACTGCTCCATGGAGAAGGGTTCCATGCGCTGCGATGGCAACGTGTCGCTGCGCCGCCGCGGCGAGACCAAGCTGGGTACCAAGACCGAGCTCAAGAACCTCAACTCGTTTAAGAGCCTGCATGACGGCCTTGCCTACGAGATCTGCCGTCAGGCCGAGGTGCTCGAGGAGGGCGGAATCATCTATCAGGAGACCCGCCACTGGGAGCCCAGCCGCAAGCGCACCGTGGTCATGCGTGTGAAGGAAACGGCCGACGACTATCGTCTGTTCCCCGATCCCGACTTGGCGCCGTTCGACCTGGACGACGAGTTTATCGATCGTTGCCGTGGCGAGATCCCCGAGCTGCCCGATGCCAAGCGCGCTCGTTTTGAGGCCGACTTTGGCATTAAGACGGCCGACGCCGAGCAGATTGCCGGCGACCCGGAGTTTGCCGAGTTCTTTGAGGCCGCCGCTGCCGGTATGGCTGGCAAGGAGGCCCAGACGGTCGCAAACCTGCTGGTCAACGAGATGATCGCCTACCTTAAGGGAGCGGGTGTGTCGCTCGCCGAGTCCGGCATCGCGCCGGCTCAGGTGGCAGCGCTGGCTAAGCTGCTGGCGACCGACGCCATCAGCTCCAACCAGGCGCACGAGGTCTTTGAGGCCATGGCCCAGACCGGCGACGACCCCAATAAGATCGTCGACGAGCGCGGTATGCGTCAGGTGAGCGATGCCGGCGCGCTGCAGCCGATCGTGGACGAGGTGCTGGCAAACTGTGCCGATCAGGCACAGCAGTATCGTGATGGCAACCAGAAGGTCATCGGCTTTTTGGTGGGCCAGTGCATGAAGGCGAGCCGCGGCAAGGGCAACCCGAAGCTCTTCAACGAGTTGCTGAGAACGTCGCTCTCGTAAACGGGAACCGAGGGGCCGGGCGCAGGGCCTTGCCTCTCAATTTCGGACAGTCCTGACTCACGACGGAGGCGCCACTGGCGCCTCCTGTTCGTGCGGAACTCATTGAGAGGCAAGGCCCTGCGCCCGGCCCCTCGGTTCCGTAACGACTCGGCCGTTCGGGTCAGGCGGGGCTGAATGGAATTTGGCGAATGAGGGCGCCGTTGGCGCCTTCATTCTTTATATATGTTGGGAGCGCCAGGCGGTGGGGGTGGTGCCGGTGTGTTGCTTGAAGGCTTGGGCGAAGGCGGCCTGCTGAGGGTAGCCTAGACGCTCTGCGACCTGCGCTATCGTGAGCGAGCTATCGGCCAAAAGGTCCTGTGCTCGCTCCATACGGCGTCTGCGAATGTAGGCACCCAGGGACTCGCCGGTTTGGGCCTTAAAGGTGGCGCATAGCTTGGAGCGGCTTGTGTAGAGCCTCTCGGCTACCTCGTTGATACCCACACGTCTGCCTTTGTCGAGCGCGCGCTCAATCATTGCCGTTGCTTCTTCGGCAATGGTTATGCTGGCGCGTGTGTCTGCCGCCCGCCGCGCCTGCTTGTGGGCCGCGCGCGAACAGGCGAGCTCCGCGACCATGGTCTCCACGATGCCTTGCATATAGACGTGTCCGCCTACGGTGCGGGCGCGGTCCTCGTTAATCCGGCGCAGCGTGTGGCAGATGGCAGACGTCGCCTCCTCGTGCCACGACTCGGCAAACGCCTCAAAGACTCCCGCGAACTCAGTGGGATACCGATGCTCCAGCTCGTCAAAATACCCGGGCAAAAAGAGCACCGAGCGCGAGTGATAAAGCTGCCCTGCAAACAGCGGACTTAGTTCCTCGCCGCAGCTATCTTGGATAAAGCTGCACACCGCGCTGTTCGGCCACGGTCCATGCAAGGGTTTAAGGTTCGCAGGCGTTATGCCAGCCTCGGGCATGCATATAAGTGTGGGCGCGCTGACCTCGCTCACGCAGGCGTACGGTTCGGGTGTGTATTCGGCCAGGTACATATCGTGCATCGGGGTAATGAAATGCTCCATAACGATGCAGGCGGGGGAGAGAGGCATGATCCATGCGCGTCCGTGCGCCCGATCGTTTGCCACCTCGCCGGTAAAGACGGCGCCCTTGCCGGTAAGCTCCAGGCCAAACTGCTCAAACTGCGGTGCGTAGAGCTCGGTTATGTCGGTCGCTGCCCGCCGTATTTGCAAAAGCGTCCCTTTCCTTTGCAGAAACGTCCACGCCTGGCTCGATTGTGAGCCATGGCTAACACATCAATGATAAGTTCATTACGGTTAACTCTCAAGCCGTTAGAAAGGAATCTCATGGCAAAGGGATCAAAAAAGGAAGGCGGCGGTATCGGCGAGCTGCTTGCATATGCCGGCGACCGTAAATTCCTAACATATTTGGGCATGGCCCTCTCGGCGCTCTCGCAGCTGCTGAGCTTTGGCCCGTACGTGTGCATTTGGCTTGTCGCGCGCGATCTGATCGCCGTGGCACCTAACTGGAGCGAAGCCTGCGATATCGCGATGTATGGTTGGTGGGCCGTCGGTTTTGCCCTGGTGAGCATCGTGATTTATTTCGTGGGGCTCATGTGCACACACCTATCCGCGTTTCGTTGCGCGTCCAATATCCGCAAGGCTACGAGCGAGCATCTGCTTAAGCTGCCGCTCGGCTACTTTGACACGCACGCCACCGGTGAGCTGCGCCGTATCGTAGACGGATGCGCCGCCTCAACCGAGACACTGCTCGCGCACATGCTGCCCGATATCGCCGGCGCCACCGCCATGGTCGCAGGTCTGCTCGTGCTGCTTTTCGCCCTCGATTGGCGCTTGGGCGCGGCATGCCTTATCTCGGTCGTCGTTTCGCTTGGCGCCATGGCCGCCATGATGGGCGGCAAGGGCGGCGAGTTTATGAAGGCCTACATGGGCGCGCTGGTCAAGATGAACAAGACCGGCACCGAATACGTACGCGGTATCCCCGTGGTCAAGGTATTCCAGCAGACGGTCTACTCCTTTAAGGCCTTCCACGATGCGATCGCCGAATACGCCGACATGGCGCAAAGCTATGCGGGCACGTTCTGCCGAGGTCCACAGGTGCTCAACCTTACCGCGCTCAATGGTCTTGTGGCATTCCTTTTGCCCGTGGCGTTGCTGTTGGTGCCGGGCGAGACGGACTTTGCACGCTTTATGACCAACTTCACGTTTTACGCGATCTTTTCGGCCGTGGTGCCGACGGCCATGACCAAGCTTATGTTTGTGGGCGAGGCGTCTCAGATGAGTGCCGATTCGCTGGCGCGTATCCGAAGCGTTATGGATTCCAAGCAGCTCTCCGTGCCTGCCCAGCCCAAGCATCCTGTTGGTAGCGATGTGCGCTTTGAGGACGTGAGCTTTACCTACGAGGGTGCCGAAGCGCCTGCCGTCGATCATGTGAGCTTTAGCGTTCCCGCAGGTAGCACCCTTGCGTTGGTTGGTCCCTCGGGCGGCGGTAAGTCAACCTGCGCAAGCCTGATCCCGCGTTTTTGGGATGTTTCCGCGGGTCGCGTGCTCGTAGGCGGCGTAGACGTTCGCGACATGGATCCCCACGAGCTTATGGACCAGGTTGCCTTCGTGTTTCAGACCAACCAGCTGTTCCGACAAACACTTGCCGACAACGTGCGCGCCTCCAAGCCCACGGCCACTGACGACGAAGTGCGCGCGGCCCTCTCCGCGGCCCAGTGCGACGATATCGTGGCCAAGCTTCCACAGGGCATCAATACCATGCTCGGCCCCGGCGGAGCATATCTTTCGGGCGGCGAGGTCCAGCGCGTGGCACTCGCCCGCGCGATCCTTAAAGACGCGCCTATCGTGGTGCTCGATGAGGCCACGGCGTTTGCCGACCCCGAGAACGAGGCGCTCATCCAGCGCGCCTTTAGCAAGCTGGCGGCGGGTCGCACGGTCATTATGATCGCGCACCGGCTTTCGACCGTGGTGGGGGCCGACAAGATCGTGGTGCTCAACCAAGGTAGCGTGCAGGAGGCCGGCACCCATGCCGAGCTGCTGTCCCAAAAGGGTCTATACGCCAAGATGTGGGCTGAATACGAACAGGCCGCGAGCTGGAAAATCACTGCAGCGACCGCGGATGCCGCCGTCACGAAGGGAGGCGAGGCCTAAATGTTCGCCTCATTCCAAAAGAAGTATTTCCTATCCGATAAAGGCGTCGCCGGCGTAAAACGCGGCATTTTCTGGACCACGCTCACCAATCTCATTACCATGGCCGGCATGGGCTTATTGTTCCTGGTCATGGCCGGTTTTGTCGAGCATCTTGCCAGCGGGGCCGATCTGCCGGGCGCACTGCCCATTGTGGGTGGTCTTGTTATCTTTTTTGCGCTGCTCTTTGCCTCTAATTGGCAGCAGTACTATTACACGTACTGCATCTTTTACGAGGAGTGCGGCAAACAGCGCATGGAGATCGCCGAGCGCTTGCGCAAACTGCCGCTGTCGTTTTTTGGTCGTCGTGATCTGGCCGATTTGACCGAGACCATCATGGGCGACGTTCAGACCATGGAGCATGCTTACAGTCATGTGCTGGGAGAGCTCTGGGGCGCCATCATCGCAAGCGCCATCGTGTTCATATCATCGCTGTTCTTTTGCTGGCAGCTGGCGATAGCGGCGTTCTGGAGCGTGCCCGTGGCCTTTGCCGTGCTGTATCTAACGCGCGGCCCCATGGCCCCGGTGTTCGACCGCGTGCGTGCCGAGAAGGTCAAGGTCACCGAGGCCATCCAGGAGACACTCGACTGTGTGCGCGAGATTCGCGCTACCAACCAGGAGGCCCATTATCTCGAGGGACTCAATGCCGTCATCGACGCCGAGGAGCGCGAGACCACCACAGGCGAGCTCGCTAGCGGGCTTTTGGTCAATTCCGCTTTTGCCATCCTGCGCCTGGGGATTGCCACTACGTTGGTCACGGGCGCCGCGATGGTCGCCTCCGGCCAGGTCGACTTTTTGGTGATGTTTGCCTTCCTGCTTATGGTGAGCCGCATCTATGCGCCCTTTGATCAGGCGCTGATGCTGATGACCGAGCTGTTTGCCGCCGAGTCGTCGGCCAAGCGCATGCGCTCCATCATGGAGGAGCCCATAGCGCGGGGCAGCGAGAAGTTTGAGCCCGTGGGCCATGACGTGGTGTTCGATCACGTGGCATTTAGCTATGGTGCGGGCGAGGACGGCCGTGCCGGCGAGAAGGTCTTGACCGACGTGAGCTTTACCGCCAAGGAGGGCGAGGTCACGGCGCTGGTCGGTCCTTCGGGCTCCGGTAAGTCCACGGTGAGCCGCCTGGCCGCGCGCTTTTGGGACGCCACCGAAGGCACGGTCACCGTGGGTGGCGTGGATGTTGCGAACGTGGACCCCGAGGTGCTGCTGCGCGACTACGCCATTGTGTTCCAAGATGTGCTGCTCTTTGACGATACGGTGATGGGAAACATTCGTCTTGGCCGTCGCGATGCCACCGATGAGGAAGTGCTTGCCGCCGCGCGTGCCGCCAACTGCGACGAGTTCGTAAGCCGCATGCCGCAGGGATATGACACTATGATTGGCGAGAACGGCTCCAAGCTCTCCGGTGGTGAGCGCCAGCGTATCTCCATCGCCCGTGCGCTGCTCAAAGACGCGCCGATCGTGTTGCTGGACGAAGCGACGGCGAGCTTGGATGTGGAGAACGAGACCGTGGTGCAGCAGGCGCTCTCCCGCCTGCTTGCAGGCAAGACGGTTATCGTGATTGCCCACCGTATGCGCACGGTGGAAAATGCCGACAAGATCGTTGTGCTCAAGGATGGCGTGGTAGCCGAGCAGGGCGCTCCGGCGCAACTCAAGGCGGCAGGTGGAGAATTCGCCCGCATGGTGGCGCTGCAAAAGGAAGCAGCTACCTGGCAGTTGTAAGAAGGGGCAAAGGGACAGTCCCTTTGTCACATTGACAATCGGTTACTCCGCATCGTTAATTTTCAAAAGGTTAGCCATGGCTGACCTAGATAGTTAGATAAAATTGAGATATTTCAAAAGCGTGCTCGAGCAAACTTGTTTACTCGGGTGCTGAGGCACCATGCCGCGTCCAATGCGGCAAAAGGGAGAAGCAACATGAAGAAGTCGACGTTTAACACCCTGCTTGTCGGTGGCGGTTTTCTGCTCGGTACGGCCGGCATCAAGCTGCTCACCAGCGCTCCGGTAAAGAATGCCTGCGTGCAGGGTATCGCGTGCGGCATGCGCATCAAGAACGGCTACCAGGACATGGTCGAGCAGGCCAAGGCTAATGTCGACGACATGGTTGCCGAGGCGGCCTACATCACCCAGAGCGAGGCCACCGCGGACAACGCAGCCGAGTAGCGCTCCCAGGCACAAACTATGAGATTCTCGATTATCAGCGAGATCCCCGGCAGGACCCGCCTTCAGTTGGCGGGTCCTGTGCCAGAGAGCGATCTCGATGCGCTTCTAAAGCTCAGCGGCGAAATCGACGGTGTGCGCAAGGTGTGCGTCTACGGCCGCATCGGCCAGATGGCGCTCGAATACGACGAGCCACGTCGCGATGCCGTGCTGGCCGCCGTCGGTGCGCTCGACGCTCAGGCCATTGCCGACGCAAAGACGGGTTACGTGATGCAGCTTGAGCCGCGCAAGCACAAACTCGTTATGGACCTGGCGACACTCGTCGGTGCCCATTACGCACGTCGCTGGTTTTTGCCCACGCCACTGCGTGCGGTGTTTGTCGTGGCCGGTTACATGGCATTTTTGCGCGCCGCCCTCCGTGAGCTCGCGCAGCCGCGCCTGACCGTTCCCGTGCTCGACGCTTCGGCCATCGGTATCTCGTTTGTCAAACGTGACGTCGACACCGCGGGCCAGACGATGTTCCTGCTCAACGTGGGCGAGCTGCTCGAGGACTACACCCGCGCCATGAGCGAAAACGAGCTCATCAACTCGCTGCTCGATGTGCCCGACAAGGCGCAAAAAGTGGTTGGTGACACCGAGGTAAGCGTTGCCGCCACCGAGCTTGAGCCCGGCGATCTGGTCGCCGTGCGCACTGGCATGTCCATCTGCATCGACGGTGTTGTCGAGCAGGGGAGCGCTATGGTCAACCAGGCGACCCTGACCGGCGAGCCGCTGGCCGTCGAGCGCAGCGTGGGCGACGACGTGTTCGCCGGTACCGTCGTGGAAGACGGCGGCATCTTGGTGCGCGTGCGCGCCAATACGGCGCAAACCAAACTGCGCTCAATCGTCTCGCTCGTGCAGACGGCCGACTCGCTCAAGTCCGAGGGCCAGTCGCATATGGAGGACCTTGCCAACAAGATCGTCCCGTGGAACTTCCTGCTCGCGGGCCTGGTTGCGCTTACTACCCGCAGCCTCATCAAGACCTCGGCGGCACTGATGGTCGACTACTCGTGCGCACTCAAGCTCACGGGTTCCGTTGCCGTCATGACCGCTATGAGCGATGCTGCCAAGATGGGCGTCATGGTCAAGGGCGCGAAGTACTTTGAGTCGTTTGCCAAGGCCGACACCATTGTGTTTGACAAGACCGGCACGCTTACCGAGGCGCAGCCGCGTCTTGCCTGCGTGCTCACCACCGATGGCTGGAGCGAGGACGAGGTCCTGCGCCTTTCCGCTTGCTTGGAGGAGCATTTTCCGCATCCGGTGGCGCGTGCCGTGGTCAATGCGGCACGCGAGCGTGGGCTCGAGCACCGCGAGCGCCATGCTGCTGTCGAATACATCGTGGCGCACGGCATCGCTTCGTCCATTGAAGGGCGTCGCGCGATTATCGGCTCGGCACACTTTGTGTTTGAGGACGAGGGCGCGCAGCTCGATTCCGACATTAAGGAGCGCATTGAGTCCCAGATGCAGGGCCTGTCGCCGCTGTATCTGGCGGTCGATGGAAAGGTCGTCGGCGTGCTCGGCATCGAGGATCCGCTCAAGGCCGGGGTCCGTGAGGCCATCGCCGACCTGCACGCGTTGGGCGTTAAGCATGTCGTTATGCTCACGGGCGACTCGGAGCGCACGGCCGAGCGCATTGCTCGCGAGGCGGGGGTCGACGAGTTTAAGGCCGAGCTGCTGCCCGAGGACAAGTACGCGTATGTGGAGCGCATTAAGGGCGAGGGGCGCCACGTTGCCATGGTGGGCGACGGTGTCAACGATTCGCCGGCGCTCGGTTTGGCCGACGTGGGCTTGGCGATGGGTGGCGGAAGCGACATCGCCAAGGAGGTCGCCGATATCATCCTGACCGATACGGATCTTGCCGCGATCGTGCGCCTGCGCCGCATGAGTCAGGGCCTCATTGATCGTCTGACGAGCTCCTACTCTAAGGTGATGCTCACCAACTCGGCGCTGTTGGCATTGGGTATTACCGGCGCGATTACCCCGCAGACGTCGTCGTTACTGCACAACGGCTCGACGATCGCCTACAGCCTGGGCAACGCAAAGGCTTACCTGCGTTAGCAGACGTGTTCGCCCACGTTATCTGGCCTGCGCCCAGACGGCATCGGTGTCGTCCGGGCGCAGGCCTTTTGCATTTGACCAAGTGCTAGCTTGTCTATATAGTGGTGCTAGCATGGCTAGCAATTGAAGGGAGCGGGATCAACGTGGGTGCTGTTAGTGGCATGGCACAGGTGAACGTTCGCGTAGATCGCCAGGTCAAGAACCGTGCCGAGGAGGCGCTGCGGCTTTCGGGCGGGTCACTGCCCGAGCTCATCAAAAAGGTGGTGGCAAAGGTTGCGCAGGGCGGCGGGAAGTGCGAGGAAGTGCTTGCGGCCGTCGACGACCGGCAGCAGGCCGTCGCGCCCGATACGCCGTTCGCCGCATCATGGGCGGCGGCGGATCAGCTTTACGCGGACCTGGGCATCGCTGCGTCGCCCGTATCCGACGATCGCGATTGGGACACAATCTATTCCGAAGCCATGGACGAGCGCTATCGCCAAAAGGGGATGATCCTGTGAGCGGGGCTCCCCTCAAAATAATGGTGGATGCCAACGTATGGGTCGATTCGTTTTGCGTCGACCATGCCGAGTCGCTTGCCGCGCGTGCGTTTATTGGGCAGGCGACGGAGACGGGGACGTTGCTGTTCTTCCCGGTGCATATCGCTAAGGACGTGCTGTACGTTGTCCAACACGAGCTGAAGCGTAGCGTTCTTGCCAGCGGGGGAGCGCTCGACGAGGCGTCTGCCCGTGCAATTGGCGATGCGGCGTTGGCGTTTGTTCGGAACATGACCGAAAACGCCACGGCCGTGGGCGCTGATGCATCCGATCTGTGGTTAGCCGACAAATATCTGACGCTTCATCGCGATTACGAGGACAACTTGGTACTCGCCGCATGCAAACGCGCACAGGTCGATTACTTGGTGACCAACGATCGCAAGCTGCTCGAACATGCCGATCTTGCAGCAAAGACACCTCGTCAAATGATGCCGATTCTTGCTTTGGCCGAACGCGGCGGCGCGGCTATCGGTTGACGCGAACTGTTTGCGGGCCTCTTGGACGACGATGCGCCAAGGGGCCCGCGTCTGCTATTTACAAAAGCTCGGCCTTAATGGCGGGACTTTCTGCGAGCTGCTCGGCTGCCTTTTCGTCGGAGCTGTCGAGTGCTGCCAGACTGCGGTAGACCCACTCGTTGACCTGGGTGTTCTTGACGCCTGCGGTCTGCATAAGGGCGCCTACCTCGCGGATTGCTGCGAACAGATCGGCTTTGGGACCCTCGAGCTCGACCTCGATGCCGTGGTAGGCGGCCACGCCGCGGTTCTCACTCACGTGGTCGATAAAGCCCTCGACGGTCTCAAGCTGCTGGGCGAGAGCTGCATCATCGTCAGCGTCCAGCGCGACGAGTGCGTTCGATACTGTGAGGGCGGGATGTCCGCAGGGGACAAAGCCCTCGATGACATCCATAGCTTCGGTAATGGTTGAGCCCAGGCCTGCGAGGGCATTGACGAGTTGCTGCTTGGTATCCATAACGGTCCTTTCGACGGGTCAATTTTGCTTGGCAAAATATACGTTACGCGATCGGTGGCAAAAGTGCGAAGTGTGGTGCACATTAGGGTCTCCACAGCTCGTGCATAGAACAGCTGTCCGCTTTCAGAACGTGGTAAGATAACACTCCACAAGCGGGGCTTGCCCCGCATGTTCCTTGAAAAGTCGACGAGTGTTGGGTGCTCGTGCCCAATGCCATCCAGACTTTCCCAACATTCGGGGGCGACTGGTTTCGACACGATAGCTCTGAGAGAGGAAGCAAGCCGAGGTCTCCTCGCCTCGTTAAACAGGGGTACCGTCAAATTGAATTGACAACAACTCTTCTTTTGAGCCTATGGCTCTCGCTGCTTAATTTATAGCGGCGCGTCAACCCGGTGATTTCCCCGACACCGGCGCGACGTCATTTTAGGGGAATGCTCCTGCGCACGTAATCGGTATGGCGCAGGCTAAGACCGAACCGGTTAGGACGCCGCGAGCGTGTCGCTGCGCGCAAAGCGTCCGAGACTAAACCAGCGACTGAGCTTGGAGATGCCAATCAGGGGGCTTTCGTGGACCGGAGTTCGATTCTCCGCGCCTCCACCAATAGTTACAGGCAGGTAGATATTCGTATCTACCTGCCTTTTTATTTCTAGCCCGTACCGCGGAGAATCGAACTCTGTGCAGGGCGCGAGCGTTAAGCAAACGCGAAGCGTTTGTAGCCCGCGGGCGAGGGCGGCGGCAGCCGGCCGAAGCCGGTGCGTATTTGCGAAGCAAATACGCGGATTCTCCGCGCAAAGCCTCAGCCCTATGCAGATGCGATGCCGATCGGACTGCAGCCTGCCATGCCCCGCATCAACGTCGCCCCAGGCGGAAAATCCATCCCAGAATTCCGGTTCAGACTGGGATGCGGTTTCCGGATGACGTTTCAAGCGGAAACTGCATCCCGGAATCGACGCTCGGAATGGAATTCATTTTCCGGAAGACGCCTCAAGCGGAAACTGCATCCCGGAATCCGCGCTCAGAACGGGTCGCGCTTTCCCAATGACGGTCCAAGCGGAAAGCGCATCCCGGAATCCCGCCTCAAACTGGGACGCGCTTTCCGCTTCACCTGCCGCCTCGAAAAACCTGCGCGCCCTCCATTCCAAAACTGGGTAGAAGAAAGCCAAAACGCAATCGCAGGAGGTCAATATGACTGCAGAAGATAAGGCAAAGAATGTCGGCAAGGTCGCGCTCGTCTTGGAGGGTGGCAGTTTTCGTGGGCAGTTTACCGCCGGCGTGCTCGACGTTCTCATGGAGGCCGGTGTCGAAATTCCGGCGGTATATGGCGTATCGGCCGGTGCGCTCAACGGCGTCAACTACAAGTCACACCAGATCGGTCGCGTCAATCGCATCAACCTGACCTTCTGCAATGACAACCGCTACATGGGTGCCGCATCCTTCGCATCCACGGGCTCCATCGTGGGTTACGACTTTATCTTCAACGATATCCAGGACCGCCTGGATCCCTTTGACAACGAGGCGTTCGACGCGAGCCCCATCGAGATGTACGCCGTCGCGACGGACATGCTCTTTGGAACTGCCGCATACCTGCCGGTCAAAAGCGCCGTGCTCGACCTCGACGCCGTGCGTGCCTCGACCTCGTTGCCGCTGGTGACGCCGCCGGTCGAGATTGACGGGCACAAATACGTCGACGGCGGCGTAGCCGATTCGGTTCCTATCGAGCATGTGCTGGAGGAGGCCGGCTTCGAGCGCGCGGTTGTCATTGTCACGCAGGACCGCTTGTACGAGAAAAAGCCCTACGAGTTTATGCCTGCCGCGCGCGCCCGCTATGCCGACTACCCCTACCTGCTCGAGGCTATCGAGACGCGCCACGACCGCTATAACCTCCAGCGCATGCACCTGTGGAAGTATGAGCGCGAGGGCCGCGCGCTGGTCATCGCTCCGCAAAAGCCGGTCGAGGTCGGCCATGTCGAGCATGATCCGGCAAAGCTTTTGGACCTGTATATTCAGGGTCGCCAGGAGGCAAAGCGTTTGCTCGCGGAGATCCAGGAGTTTGTTGAGCGCTAGCGCTGCAACGTCACGGCTCGTGGATGACATGTGCAGAAACTCTGGTCGGAGCCAAAATACCTGTTGACTCGTACGGCGAGCGGGGTAATATGGACGGGTTACTTGCAGAGCCCCGTGAATCTCTGTAACAACACGTACTGTACATGGAGGAGTCTAAGTGATTTCGAAATCGACTCACTACGCCAAGCAGGGCGAGGTCCAGCGCAACTGGGTTCTCGTCGACGCCGATGGTGCTGTCCTGGGCCGTCTTGCCACCCAGATCGCAATGATCCTGCGCGGTAAGAACAAGCCCCAGTTCACGCCCAACAGCGACTGCGGCGACTTCGTTGTCGTCATCAACGCCGATAAGGTCCAGCTTACCGGTAACAAGGCCGACACGAAGACCTATTATCGCCACAGCGGCTACAACGGCGGCCTCAAGGCTGAGAGCTTCCGCCAGGCTATGGAGAAGCACCCGGAGAAGGTCATCGAGCGCGCCGTTCGCGGTATGCTGCCCAAGACCACCCTCGGCCGTGCCCAGATGACCAAGCTTAAGGTCTACGCTGGTGCCGAGCATCTGCATGCTGCCCAGAACCCCACGAAGATTGAGCTGGAGGCTTAAAGATGGCTGAGAACACCGTTGTCTACCAGGGTACCGGCCGTCGTAAGAACGCCGTCGCCCGCGTCCGTCTCGTCCCCGGCACCGGCAAGGTGACCATCAACAAGCGTGACGCCGAGCAGTATTTCGGCCGTCATCAGCTCGTTGAGAACGCCCTTGCTCCCTTCAAGGTGACCGACACCGCCGGTCAGTTCGACGTTATCGCTCTGTGCGATGGCGGCGGCATCTCCGGTCAGTCCGGCGCTCTGCGCCTGGGCATCGCTCGCGCTCTTCTGAACGCTGGCGACTACCGTGCTGACCTCAAGAAGGCCGGTTTCCTTACGCGCGATGCTCGCGTGGTCGAGCGCAAGAAGTACGGCCTCAAGAAGGCCCGCCGCGCTCCCCAGTTCTCCAAGCGCTAAGGTTTTATCTCCTTACGAGATACAATGTACAAGCGGGGCCTGCCGATTCCTCGGCGGGTCCCGCTTTTCTTTTTCGACTAGGGTGGGCGGTTGCATATCGCCTGCTAGGGAAGGAGCGATCCTATGCCCCAGAACATCTTCGGTACCGACGGCGTCCGTGGCGTCGCCAATGCCGACCTCTCGTGCGACCTCGCGTTTCGCCTGGGCCGCGCGGCGACCAAGTTCCTTGGTCCGGATATCTGCGTCGGCCGCGACACGCGTCTTTCGGGCACCATGCTCGAGAGCGCTCTGACCGCCGGCATCATGGCCGAGGGCGGCCGTCCGCACTGCTGCGGCGTTATCCCTACGCCGGCCGTGGCGCTGCTCACCGTCCAAAATGAGCTCGACGGTGGCATCGTCATCTCCGCTTCACACAATCCGCCGGAGTTCAACGGCATCAAGTTCTTTAGTCGCAAGGGCATGAAGCTTCCCGATGCTGTCGAGGAAGAGATCAGCGCCTGGGTCATGTCGGAGGGGGCCATGGCTGCCGACACGCTGCCGACCGGTGCCGGTGTGGGTCACATCATCAAGATGAAAGACGCCCGCAAGGCCTATGTCGATCATGCCATCAGCACGCTCGACGGCCTTAAGCTCGATGGCCTGGTTGTTGCCGTCGACTGCGGCCACGGTGCTTCCTGCCAGACCACGCCCGCTGCGCTGCAGCGCCTGGGCGCCACGGTCCATGCCATCAACACCGATTACTGTGGCACCGACATTAACGTTGAGTGCGGCTCCACCTATCTTGAGCCCCTGCGCGAGCTCGTGCTGCGCACCCATGCTGACATCGGTCTGGCCCACGACGGCGACGCCGATCGCGTGCTGTTCGTGGACGGCGAGGGCAATGAGATCGACGGTGACTACATCCTGGCTATCTGCGGTTCTGACCTCGCCGCCCGCGGGAAGCTCGCCAACTCCGAGATTGTCTCGACCGTCATGTGCAACCTTGGCTTCTCCATCGCTATGAAGGAGCAGGGCTTCGAAATGGTTCAGACCGCCGTGGGCGATCGCTACGTTCTGGAGCGTATGCTCGCGGATGGCGCCGTCATCGGCGGCGAGCAGTCCGGCCACATCATCTTCCTGGAGCACAACACCACCGGTGACGGTCTGGTGACGGCTCTGCAGCTGCTGGCCGTGCTCAAGCGCACCGGTCGTACCCTCACCGATCTTGCCGGCATCATGAAGAAGTACCCGCAGGTACTCGTCAACGTGCATTCCGACAACAAGGCTGGTCTGGACGATTGCCAGCCCATCTGGGATGCCGTCGCTGCTGCCGAGAAGGAACTTGACGGCCGTGGTCGCATTCTGGTGCGTCCGAGCGGTACCGAGCCGCTGGTCCGCGTGATGGCCGAGGCCGAGACGCACGAGCTGACCCAGCGCGTTGTCGACGACATCGTCGAGGTTGTCAAGCGCGAACTTCCCTAATGGTCAAAAACGAGTGCCAAGTGGTAAACTGTTAAGGCTATTTTGGTCGATTGGTATGTCCGAGGGGGAGCATGTTCACTAAAGTCCTAAGGTCTTTTGGTATGCGTGGTCGAGTCCTTACGCTGGATGCTCCCATCTCGGGCGACGTCATTCCGCTTTCCGAGGTAAACGACCAGACATTTGCCACCGGCCTTTTGGGCCAGGGCGTGGCGATTCAGCCTACCGGCACGCGTGTGATTGCACCGGCTGATGCCAAGGTCGAGGCCATTTTTCCCACGGGTCACGCTGTTGCGCTTAACACGGTCGATGGTTTGGACGTGCTCATCCACGTTGGTTTGGACACTGTTCGGCTTGAGGGCAAGCACTTTACCGTACATGCGCAAGTGGGTGACATCGTCCATAAGGGCGATGTGCTCATTGAGTTCGATCGCGAGGCAATTGCTGCCGAGGGCTATGATGTGACGGTTCCCATCTTGGTGTGCAACTCCGTTGAGTTCTCGAGTATCAAGGGCTCCGTTGGCGTGCATGTCGAAGAGATGGACCAGCTCATCGTTGCTCGCGAGCGCTAGCAAGTGCACGTGGCCATTAGCCTACAATTCAAACACGTTTATGGAGGGCGCCCTTGAAAGAGGGCGCCCTCCGTGGCAAGATGGGATTTGTCCGAAGCTAAAAGGCTTCGGGTCACCGTGGACGGGCAGGGGCCTCGACGCGGCTAGACACGAGACACATACATTACGCGACCTCGCCCTGGTGGCCGCACACGTTGGTTGCGGCCGACGCGGGCCGCGGGCAAGTGCTTGTAAGGGGAGCCTTGCCTCTCTTGTACGAGAAAGGACGCGTAATGAAGATCATTAAAGCTAAAGACTACGAGGATATGAGCCGCAAGGCCGCCAATATCATCTCGGCGCAGGTTATCCTCAAGCCCGACTGTGTGCTGGGCCTTGCCACCGGCTCTACCCCGATCGGTGCCTACAAGCAGCTCGCTGCTTGGTACGAGAAGGGCGACGTCGACTTTGCCGAGGTCAGCGCATACAACCTGGACGAGTATCGCGGCCTTTCGCACGACGATCCCCAGAGCTATCACTACTTCATGCGTGAGAACTTCTTCGATCACATCAACATCGACCTGAACAACACGCATGTGCCCGACGGTTCCAACCCCGACGCCGCCGCTGCCTGCTCTGAGTACGACAAGATCGTCGCCGCCGCCGGTTACCCGGATCTGCAGCTGCTCGGCATTGGCAACAACGGCCACATCGGCTTCAACGAGCCCGATGACCACTTCTCCAAGGGCACGCACTGCGTCGACCTCACCGAGAGCACCATTCAGGCCAACAGCCGCCTGTTCGACAGCATCGACGACGTTCCCCGTCAGGCCTACACCATGGGCACCCAGACCATCATGTATGCCCGCATGATCCTGGTCGTCGCCAACGGCGAGGCCAAGGCTCAGGCCGTGCATGACATGTGCTATGGTCCGGTTACGCCCGCGTGCCCGGCTTCGATCCTGCAGCTGCACACCAACTGCGTTGTCGTTGCCGACGAGGCCGCCCTTTCGCTCTGCGAGTAGCGCGAATCCTGCACCTCGACATAGCCTTGCCTAAGGCCTCCGCTTTGCGGGGGCCTTTTTGCTATCCCTTTCCGCCCGCTTGACCAAAATCTTGCCGCAAGCTTGACGAATGCCGGATGTCAAACAGCTTGATTCATTCCATATCAGATTCTATGCAAAAATGCCACTAAAAGGTCGTAGACGGTAGCGGGTGCTAGGCGAGTTGAATGACATAGCCGAACCTTGTTCATTTGCGTTACACTGCCGCTTAGATGGGACAAGCTGACAAGCTCATTTACCTGCTTAAAGACCGATTAGTCGGGGGGATTAATAACAATCGGCCCTCGCTGTACAAAAACTTGCCGCTTGCGTACCAAAAGACAACCTAGAACACAAGGTCGCTCTATTCATAGCGCGGCTTGTATGGTCTTGCGGTTACAGTGTCCATACGGTCGAGTTGAGGAGCGGGCATGGTAAACGATTTGGGCAGTATAGACGACCTCGAGCTGATGCCGCTGGGCGGAGGCTATATGGTGCGACGCGAACGCTTGATGAATGAGCTTATCGCCAAGGGCCGAAAGGCCGGCATTGTGGTTCTTTATGCGCCCGACGGGTTTGGGAAGACCTCGGTACTGCTGCAGTACACCCATGAGGTTAAATGCGACCCGACGCGAGGCCCCGTGCGGATTATCGAGGCCGATCGTGCCACTGGGCGCGAGGTGTTTATGCAGCTCGAGGTGGTTACCGAAGAACTCAAAGACAAACCGCACTCCCTTATCGCGATTGATAATGTGCCAAACCTCGATCAGCACGATACCGAAGACCTCATCGACAGGATTCGCGGCCTGCGCGCTATGGGGGTAGGGGTCTTTATCTCCTGCCGTCCTTCAAATCGTCAACTGATTCATGGGCTGGGCGATTCGGTTAAGATCAATGCGCAGATGCTCAAGGTGCATGCCTATGAGTATTCGGCGTGGGCATCGGCGTTTTCGATCAGCACATCGCTCGACTTTTATCAGCTCACGCAGGGCGTGCCCGAGCTCGTTTCGGCATTGCAGACGGGTCTGTATGGCCAAGGCGACGTAGCCGGTCTGCTCGAAAACGAGATTGTCAACGTATATGGCGCGGCACTTGTCGATCTGGCTTCGCTCGACAATAATGCACTGTTTTGCGTGGCATGTCTCATGATTTTGATGGGCGAGGGCAATATCGCAGAACTCGAGGCTTGCGGGGTGAGGCTATCGATGGTCGACCAGTCCTACTTCGTACGCGACTACCCGATCTTTGGCTTGGACCCCGCCGAGCGGAGTTTTACGTGTCTGGGCACGGAGGATAACGGACGCTTGCGCTTGCGTAAGTTGGTGGCCGAGGTTCGCCCCGAACTTGTTCCGAGGGCGGCCCGGATTTTGCTTAAGGCGGGCCGATGCGATGCGGCGATGGGCCTGGCGGACGCTTTTTTGGACCGTGATGCGGTCCTTGAACTTGCTGGGCAGTATGGGGTCGATCTGGCTCTGACGGGGCACGGGGCCGATATCTGCCGAGCAGCGCTGGGCACGATCGATGCCGAGGATCCGGCTCCAGAGCCAACGCCTGCCGAGGCGCTTGGCGTATATCTGGCAGCGGTCAGCGTGTCCAATACAAAGCTCGCTCGCTATATGGCATCGGTCATCGAGCGCGGGGGCGAACGGGCGGCCTGCGAAATAGACCCTGTTTCATGGAGGGTGGCCCAGACACTGACGGCTGTTTGCTATGGGGACAACGGGCTTGGGCTTCCTACGAACCTGACCGTGCCAGAAATCGAGACATCCCATACCGCACTCGATATATTGTCCGCGCATATCGAGGTCAAGCGCTGCCTGACCGAGCGGGGAGATGACGGCGGCGTTCTACAGCAGCTCAAAACGAGCAAGGCCTACGACTGCGAGCTCGACATCGCGGGGATTGTTATACGGGCCGACAGCATGCTGGTGGAGCTTTTTGACGGGTCGTTTGCGGGAACCGACGAGCGCGACGACGAGATGACGGTGGTGCGGGAGGCGCTCGACGTACGTGGGCTCAAGGCGATGGCTATCTGGGTGCGCATGGTGTTGGCGGCACGGCGGCTCCTTTCCGGCTTGCCGGTAACCGACGACGCGGCATTCAACGAGCTCGATCGTTTTGCCGTGCGCATGCGCGACAACCAGATTCAGCTGTTTGGCCTGTTGCTAGAAGGCTGGCAGTCGCTGGCAGAGGGACGGCCGGTTAATGCAAAGTTCCGTGCGGTCCAAGTGCTCAAACTTGCCGAGGAGTCGATTGCGTACATGCGCGATAACGCATTGCTGTTGGAGCGCGCGGCGTATCTGCGTAACACCTCGATGGTTTCGGTGCGCGAGGAAGCGGAGCTACTCGATATAAGCCAGACGCAGGTTGGTGGAGCGGAGGCCTGGATGGTGGCGCTGCATTTGGCCTGTGCGGGCCGAGACAGCGATCTTGCGGCCTGGATGTCCATGAATCGTGCGGGGATTCTGGAGCCATCGTATCGGCTCTTTGCGCGCCTTGCCATGCATTGTCTGGGCGAGCCGGCGATCAGGATTCGCAAGAAGCTTCCCGTGCGCGAGCTGTCGCGGTACTCGCTGCGCGATGATCTGGAAGGGGAGGGCGAGCGCCTGTTCCAGGCCGGCGAGGTTGAAGCCGTTGATACCATCGACCATATCGAGATTCGCATGTTTGGTGCGTTCCGCGCCGAGCGCGACGGGTTTCCCATCACGGACAAAATGTGGCGCCGCAAGAAGGCGGCGACACTTGCCGAGCGGCTTGCGCTGGGCATGGATGCGCTCGTCGACCGCGAGACGCTGGCCATGGAGCTGTGGCCCCATGCCGAGTTCAATAGCGCCCGCAACAACCTGTACTCGACGATATCGCGCTTGCGGTCGGCTTTGGGACCGACGCCGGATGGCAAGTCGTGTGTGCTCATCCAAAATGAATGCATCGGACTCAACGGCGACTACGTCAAGACCGATGTACGGCTGTTTGACCAGATAAGCCGCGAGGTTTTGGGAAATCGCACGGGTGCGCGCGGGCCCCATTTAGTTGAGCTGTGCCTTAAGATTGAGCAGCTTTATGCCGGACCGCTGTATGTTCCCAATGGCTGTAATCCCACCTACTTTTTGCGTATGCGACGCATTATGCAGTCAAAGTACATCGATTGCATGATTAAGGGAGCAAATGCCGCTCTAGAAGAAAACGATCTGCAGTCGGCGATTTGGCTGGCGGAGTCGGGTCTTCGACAGGAAACGGCGCGTGAGGATATGGTGCGCTGCGCCATGCGTGTCTACAGTGCGGCGGGGCGGAGGCGCGATATCGTCGAGCTATACAGCGGGCATATGCACCATCTGAGGGAGCAGGTCAATGGCGTGCCCGAGCCCGAGACGCGGCGTCTATACGAGCGCTTGGTGGAGGGACGGCTCAATCGCGTGCTGGTCGAGCGATAAAAAACGGGCGCCCGAAGTACTTGGGCACCCGTAAGCTTGCTATGTGTTGGCTCGCCGGATCATTGGCTCTTAGACGAGCTTGATCTTCTCGATGTCCTTGCGCGAGGACTCGCGATACAGCGAGAACTTGCGGCCGATGACCTGGACGACCTCGGCGTGGCAGCGCTCAGCGAGCTCTTCGGCGGCCTCGCGGGCGGAAAGACTGGAGCCATCGAGCACGGAGCACTTGACGAGCTCGTGCTTCTCCAGGTAGGCGACCGTCTGCTCGACGGTGCCCTCGTTGACATCGGACTTACCGATGATGATGGCGGGGTTGAGGTGATGGGCCATGCTGCGAAGCTGCTTGACCTGGGCTCCTGTCAGTGCCATGGGTTCTCGCTTTCTATGTATGGGGCGCCCCGCGACGGGGCCTTAATCTACGTGAGCTGTCCCACGATAGCGCAGGAACGGCGCGGTGTGGGGCGCGTTTGCCCAGTTCGCAAAGAATGCGGATGCCGAGGTGATGGGCAGCTCGGGCTGTGAACGGGCTACGAGCGGGATTCAGAGACCGGTTCCCATGCAATAAACGCCCAGCGAACTTTACGGATATGGTCGAGCATATAGCACCCCTGCGGCACGCCCTTGGAGCCCGGCTCACCGGCATGGGGATTCTCGATCATGTGTTGGGCGATGTAGTCGCGCAGACGGTCGACCTTATCCTCGTTGCCATGCTCAAGCATACGGGAAAAGTCCGCCACGCCTGCCTCAAGGCTATCGAAGGTATCGCGACGAGGCGATTCAAAGTACGTGACCTGCGGCAGGGCACCCATCTGAATGAGAATGTTAAAGGCGTACACAAAGCCATTGCTGCAGGTAACCGAGGCGCCGATGGCGTTCATCAAGTGCAGATCATAGCGCGGGCTGGAGTTGGCGACCATCGTGACAGCACAACGCCGACGAGCCGTTCGATTAAGCTTGGCAAGCGCATCTTTTAGATTGGTCGTCGTAACCGACCGACTGGCAAAGGCAACATCCACCGCTTTCGCGACCGGTCCAACCAAATCCCAATCATCATCCCAAGCAAGCTCAAGCGGCGTAATAAGATCCTCGAGTCCGTAATACTCAATGCCAGCATCAAGGGTGCCCAGCATGGCAGGGGAGAAATCAGCCGCAATCACAGGATGCCCAGCCTGAGCAAGCGGAATAGCAATCGACCCAGCCCCACACCCCATATCCAGCACGGATTCCCCAGGCTTTAACGCCAACAGCTTCATAAAGTCCCGGGCATACGGGGCAGTCTCCAACGGCCGAAAATGCCGAGCCCTTTTATCCCACTCAAAAGAATCGTCAGCCCGCCGCCGATCAGCTTGCAGACGCATCCACTCCAGATTCCAATCTGTGGAAAGCAGCTCAGAACGATTCTCCCCATCAGCCACGGGCCAACCTCCTAGCAACAAAAAAGCGACTCCTCCCAAAAGAAGAGCCGCAACCAGCATATATCAGAAAGAACCGATCCAACGCCAAACCGCCATACCAGCAAAGTAGGGCAGAAGCGAAGCGACTGCCAAAGGGATAGAACCCAACCGAGGGCCCGTTGTGCGGGAGCCCCGGGGAGGGCAAATATATAAGGTCGATCGCGAGTTCCGCACGAGCCGGAGAGCACTTAATGTGCTCTCCGTGCGA
>UQTW01000006.1 GCA_900544115.1 uncultured Collinsella sp.
CTTCTTTGCATGCGGAGCTCGCGACAAACGTAATGCCCGCCCGCCTCCGGCCGACTTCCAACCTTTTTCTTTTCAGCCCAGGCCCCTGTGTACCGCGCGTCGAAGATCTTCAAATTCAAATCATCTGAAAATCGATACTTATAGCAGAGGCCCCTTGGCCTTTAGTTTGATACAAGTTCCGCACGAGCCGGAAAGCACTTAATGTGCTTTCCGTGCGAGCAGGACTGTTCGCAGTAGCAAACTAAAGGCCAAGGGGCCCAGTCAACCCAACAGTATCGATAACTCAGCAGTTAGTTGAATTTGAAGATCTTTGAGGCAAGACGGTATAGGCCGAGTGTGGTTTTGTCGCCAGCGCGGCCACGCAGATTGGTAAAGAAGCCGACCACACCGTAACGTGCACGACGATACATACGCTCGTCATAGGCCTTCAAATCATTCCACAGCGTCTTTAGGCGCTCGTCGGCACAATCCTCGTCGGAAAGCTTGGTGAGCACCGAGCAGATCGCCATCATCATGGTGAAGTAGCCCATCATGTACGAACGCAGACGCGACGACTCGACATCGCTGTACAGGTGGTACGACTCCATCATGATACGCGTAACACGGAACTGCTGGTCCAGACGCTTGACCATCGTGGCCTCGTTGACGCTCTGGCCCTCGCGACCGATAAAGTAGCGATAGAGGTCGATGTCGGCGTAGTACATGGTCTTGCAACGCGGCAGTGGCACGTAGGCGTAGATGTTGTCCACATAGAACGTGTGCGGCGGCATGGGAAGGTTGGACTCGCGCAGCACATCCGTGCGATAGCACAGGCTGTGCATGAGCAGATTCTGGTCCAGGCGGAAATGGCCGATCTGGTCCCAGGTAAAGATCTTTTTTCGAGGCAGGGCAAACTTGTAACCAATGGCCGTATGCGTACCCTCGTAAACCTTCTCGTACACGTAGTTCGAGATAAACAGGTCAACGCGCTGGTCGCGCTCTTCAAAGCCGCGCAGAATCGACAGCATGGTCGAAAGGGCAGCGCCGTCAAGCCAGTCGTCCGAGTCGACAACCTTGTAGTAGGTGCCCTGCGCCTCGCGCAGACCCGAAAGGACGGCAATACCGTGGCCGCCATTCTCCTGGTGCACCGCGCGGATGATTCCAGGATAACGGGCCTCCCACTCGTCGGCCTTGGCGGCCGTCTCATCCTTGGAGCCGTCGTCCACCACGATAATCTCGATATCGGTGGCATAATTGCTCCCCTCCAAGATGGAGGTGATGCAATGGTCCATGTCCTTAGCGGCGTTATACGAGGGAATACCGAATGTTATGACTTTATGCATGGCAGGCGATAATCTCATCCGAAAGATCGAGGGCGGAATTGGTCACGGCATCCATATCGTAGTAACGATACTCGGCCAGACGACCCACCGGGTGGAAGTTTGTCAGGTTCTGGACGCGCTCAAGATAGCGCTCATAGAGCTCACGGTTCTCGGGCTCAAGAATGGCGTAATACGGCGTCTCGCCCGAGCCGGGCGTATAGGCCTTGGAGTACTCCTTCATGATGGTGGTCTTGCCGGGCAGGACCTGACCAGTCATGTTCTTGAACTCGGTAATGCGCGTGTAGTCCTCGCTCGTGGTGTAGTTGACGGTGCCCACGGGCTGGAACTGATCCATATCGAGCGTCTCGAACTTCATGTCGAGCGTACGGTACGGAAGAGCGCCCAGGTCGAGGTTGAACAGCTCATCGAGCGGACCGGTATAAACGATCTCGCCGCCGTAGACCTTGCCACCGATCTTGACGGTGGTCTCGTCGATCTCAAAGAGATCGCGGGCGTCCACGTCGCAGAACACGTCGATCAGGTCGTGGTCGAGCATATGCTCGAACAACGCCGTGTAGCCGTCCTGCGGCATACCCTGGAAGGGAGCCTGCGGGAAGTAGCGGTCATCATCGCCCACAAAGATGGGAACGCGGCCGGTGATCGAGGGGTCGATCTGATCGGGCGTCTGGCCCCACTGCTTCATGGTGTAATGCAAAAAGACGTTCTCGTAGACGTAATCGGCGACCTCGGCAAGATCCGGGTCGTTCTTCTTACGCAGCTCCATAATGGGCACCTTGACGTCCTTGCCAAAGGTCTCCACGAGCTTCTGATACAGCTCCTCGCCGCGCTCATCGCCAAAGGCGAGCTTGAGGCTCGCGTGGTTAAAGGGCACGGGCATAAGGGTGCCGTTGATGTTGGCGAGCACCTTGTGCTGGTAGTCCGTCCACTTGGTAAAGCGCGACAGGAAGTTATGGACGCGCTCGTTAAAAGTGTGATAGATGTGCGGACCGTACTCGTGGACCAGGATTCCGGCCTCGTCAGCGCAGTCGTAGGCATTACCCGCGATGTGGCCGCGACGCTCCAAAACGGCAACACGATAGCCGATAGTTTCGGCAAGACGGCGGGCGCAAACGGCACCGGCATAACCGGCGCCGACAACGATCATGTCATACGCACCGGCATTAAAGCCTTCAGGCAGGCCTGAGGTAATCTGCATCGATACTCCTTGTCAAAAGCCACACGCTTTTTAACTGGGCTTTTTCTCGAACATACGTCGAGACATATTTATCAGAGCGATTATAGCGCTAATGCGTCCTATAATGAGCTTGCCACACAAGGAAAGCTCAAGCACCGCGGCGTACATAATTGTAAGGTAAACCCGCTAGCAGCGGGTTTATTCGTGTACAGCCGAGGGCCTGGAGCTTAGCGAAACGCTTGTAAGGAGTATCATGAGCGATTTCCTAAACCGTATGAAGTCTGCCGCCAAGGCCGACCTTAAGACCATCGTCCTGCCCGAGGGCGAGGATCCGCGTACCATCGTCGCGGCAAACAAAATCATCGAGGAGGGCCTGGCCAACATCGTCATCCTGGGCGACCCCAACGAGATCAACGTCCCCGGCGCCACCGTCATCGATCCGCGCAACGCCGAGAAGCACGAGGAGTACGCGCAGAAGTTTGCCGAGCTCCGCGCCAAGAAGGGCGTTACCATCGAACAGGCTCGCGCCCAGGTGATGGACGCCACCTACTTTGGCACCATGATGGTCAAGATGGGCGACGCCGACGGCCTGGTCTCCGGTGCCTGTCACTCCACCGCCGACACCCTGCGCCCCGCGCTGCAGATCCTCAAGACCGCTCCGGGCACCAAGCTGGTCTCGGCCTTCTTCGTGATGTGCACCGACACCCCGCAGTTCGGTACCGACGGCACGCTGATCTTCGCCGACTGCGGCCTCAACATCAACCCGTCCTCTGACGAGCTCTCCGAGATCGCCATCGCCTCGGCCCACTCCTGGTCCACCTTTATGGGCAATGTTGAGCCGCACGTGGCCATGCTCTCCTACTCCACCATGGGCTCCGCCGGTGGCGAGGTCGCCAAGAAGGTCCAGGAGGCCGTGAAGTTCTGCAAGGAGAAGGCACCCGAGCTCGCCATCGACGGCGACCTGCAGCTCGATGCTGCTATCGTCCCCACCGTCGCCCAGCTCAAGGCTCCCGGCTCCTCCGTCGCCGGTAAGGCCAACGTGCTCGTGTTCCCCGACCTCGAGGCCGGCAACATCGGCTACAAGCTGGTCCAGCGCTTCGCCGGCGCCGACGCTTACGGCCCCATTCTGCAGGGCATCGCCAAGCCGGTCAACGACCTGTCGCGCGGCTGCTCTGCCGACGACATCGTGGGTGTCGTGGCCATCACCGCCGTCCAGGCTCAGATGGCTGAGTAGCCTACATATCCCCTCGGGACCCTACAGGGCAAAGCTCTGAAAACGTCCTCGGACATGCAAGGAGGCTCCGCTGCGCGCTTCGCGCGGCGGAGCCTCCTTGCGTCCTGCGGAATGTTTTCAGAGCTTTGCCCTGTAGGGTCCCTGCCGCTACGTAGTATTCAGGGAATCTGGAGTGGACGGCGGCTTGGCTACGAGCTGGGGCTGAGGATCTGAGCGAATGGGTGACGTTACTGGACTCGCAAGCTTTACGGATATGACCACTTTGGATTTGCAAGGCGGAGTACGGCCGCGTCCTCCTGCCAGCAAAAAGGCCTCCTGAGCTGTTGCTCGGGAGGCCTTTCGTTCGTATGCAAATGAGCGCTAGTTGTTCGCGGTCAGGCGCTCGACGTCGTGGGCGATCATGTATTCCTCGTCGGTGGGGATGACCATGACCGTGACGGAAGAGCCGGCGGCGCTGATGACCTGTGGGCCGTTGCCCACGGCCTCGCGGTTCTTGTTGTTGTCGATGCGCACGCCCAGCCACTCAAAACAGTCGCAGAAGGCCTTGCGGATCGACCAGTCATTCTCGCCGATGCCGGCGGTAAAGGTAATGGTGTCCACGCCCGCCATGGAGGCGATCATGGAACCGGCCTGCTGCATGGCCTTATAGGCGAACATATCGAAGGCGAGCAGGCAGCGCTCGTCACCCTCGGAGGCGCGCGTACGGATGTCGCGGGCGTCGTTGGAGATACCCGAGATGGCAAGCAGACCGGACTGCTTGTTCATCATGTCGTCGACTTCCTGGTAGCTGTAGCCGCCCTCGCGCTGCAGGTAGCACACGGTAGCCGGGTCGATGGAGCCGCAGCGGGTACCCATCATCAGGCCGTCGAGCGGCGTGAGGCCCATCGTGGTGTCGCGGCACACACCATCCTCGATGGCGGCAAGCGAGGCGCCGTTGCCCAAATGGCACGAGAGCAGGCGGTGGCAGCGCGAGCCCAGAATCTCCTTGGCCATCATCCACTCGTAGCGGTGGCTCGTACCGTGGGCGCCGTACTTGCGCACGTGGTACTTGTCGCACACGTCCTTGGGCAGCGCATAGGTGTAGGCAACCTCGGGCATGGTCATGTGGAACGAGGTGTCGAAGACGGCCACGTTGGGCAGCTCCGGATACTTCTCGCGGCAATATTCGATTGCCGCGGCCTCGCCGTAATTGTGCAGCGGGGCGAGCGGGGCCACCTCAAGGATCTTAGCCATGACCTCATCGTCGACGACCGCGGAATCATCGAAGTGCCAGCCACCCTGAACGATACGGTGGCCGATGCCATCGATCGTAAAGTCGGTCTTCTCGAGCTCCTCGAGCACGCGCGCAATGGCGCAGCGATGATCGGGAAAAGGAATCTCCTCGGTCAGCTTGGCACCACCGTTCTCGGAGTGGCCAAAGGTGCCCATCTCCGAGCCGATACGCTCGCAGTTGCCCTTGGCGAAAACCTCGCGGGTATCGGTATCCAAAAGCTGATATTTAAGGCTCGAGCTGCCGGCGTTGACAACAAGTACGTTCATGAGACTCCTTTGCAATGCAATACGGTCGGTACAGGCCCCTTAAGGCGGCCGCATGTTAATAAGAAGTTATCATAACTTGATAAATAGCTATCAGATATATCGACCAGCGAGCGCAAAAGAGGGGCCGAACGGCGCTCGGTCGTCCAGCCCCTCCCCTCTTGTAATTACTTGGCGTTGACGATGCGCTCGACGTCGGAAGCGATCATGAACTCCTCGTCCGTGGGGATGACGAAGATCTTGACCTTGGAATCCTTGGCAGACAGGCACCAAGCGCCGTCACCACGCAGGGCGTTGCGGGCATGATCCATCTTGACGCCCATAAAGGCCAGGCGGTCGGCAACGCCGGCGCGGACCGCCGGAGCGTGCTCGCCGATGCCAGCAGTAAAGACCAGGGTGTCCATACCGCACATGGAAGTAGCCATCTCGGCAGCCTTGGCGGCAATCTTGTAGACAAACATGTCGAAGGCGAGCTGAGCATCGGGGTCACCAGCGGCGGCGAGCTCCTCGACGTTGCGGCAGTCGTTGGTCTTGCCGCCGGTCACAGCCAAAAGGCCGGACTTCTTGTTCATCATCTCGTCGACCTCGTCGAAGGTGTAGCCGCCTTCGCGCTGCAGGTAGCACACGGTGGCCGGGTCGATGGAGCCGCAGCGGGTGCCCATCATGACACCGTCGAGCGGCGTCAAGCCCATGGTGGTGTCCATGCACTTGCCGTCCTCGATGGCGCACAGGGAAGCGCCGGAACCGATGTGGCACACGACGACCTTGCGAGCCTCGCCGTTGGTCATCTCGGCAACCTTCTTGGAGATGTAGCGGTAGCTGGTGCCGTGGGCGCCGTACTTACGGATGTGCAGCTTGTCGCAGACGTCCTTGGGCAGGGCGTAGGTCTTGGCGACCTCGGGCATATTGAAGTGGAAAGCAGTATCGTAGACCGTGACGTTGGGCAGGTCGGGATACTGCTCCAGGCAGTACTCGATAACGTTGGCCTCGGGGTTGTTGTGCAGAGGGGCGAGCGGAGCGACCTCGCGGATCTTGGCGAGGACGTCCTCGTCGACGAGGGAGGAATCGCCAAAGTACCAACCGCCCTGAACGATACGGTGGCCAATGCCCTCGATCTTGATGCCGTTAGCCTCGAGGTCCTTCAGGACGACCTCGATGGCGACCTTGTGGTCGGGGAACTCGATGTTCTCGGTCACCTTCTTGGAGCCGTTGGCAGCGTGGGTGAAGGTACCGCCGGTAAAGCAGACGCGCTCGCAGGAGCCCTTTGCGGACACCTTGTGGGACTTGGTATCGATGACCTGATACTTAAGGGTCGAAGATCCTGCGTTGACGACCAGAACGTTCATGTGTCTCCCTACTAACAGGCGGTGTGGCGCCGCCAGATTACATACGCTTCAATAATAAACCCAAACGCCCTCGCGCTCGGGTTTATTGCGTTGATATATAAGTTATCGATGCCCAAATACTCACGGCCTTTGACTTGTAAGACGAAATAGCGCGGGGATATACACCAGGGAAGAAATCCCGAGCGCAACAAGCAATACGACTCGAATGCCCGCAACGCTACTCAACACAGCGTTGAGCAGATAGAAAAGAACGGCACCCACCGCCACCATCTGGCTTTGAACCGAAATCAGCGAACAGCGCATCGCTGAATCGGCAGCATTTTGGAAAACTGAGTATTTGATTGGGGCAAACAACGAGTACGCAACCGTCTGCAGTACATAGAACACGGGCAGCAAATTAGCCGGAGTAAGGGGAATCAAAAACAAAGCTGTCAATGCTAAGCGAATGATGCCGCAAATACGCGCAAAACGGGCCTTGTCGACACGAGCAATCACACTGGGAACAATAAACCCTATGGAGGCGGAGGCAAGGAGCTGGACTGCAATGGTCACGCCCGAAGCGACGGCATTCATTCCGCGGCCTGCAAGCAACAGTGAGAAAAAGTCTTCCAGGGCGACGAAGGCAAATGCCTGAGAACAATCCATGATGAACGCTGACCGAAGAATGCCATTACCCGTAATAGCAGCACCGATCATCTTCGGGGTCATTCCACGCTCAGGTGTCGCCGCAGTGCCCCCTCTTCGCATCTCAGGAATGCAGATAACGACAACCAACGTCAACACCATTGCGATGATATCTGCCGAAAGACCAATGAGGTATGCACCGACGGACGAAATGAAACCGCCCACACAAGCGGAGATGGCATAAGAGGCATAGAAAACAAATCGCTCAACGACATTAAGTCTTACGAGCTGGTCCCGAGAGACGCTGTCAATGTAAATCGCTTCTATGGATCCGCTCACACATGCAACGGCAAAACCTTTGAGGGCAAACGCGCCGATTAAAAGCAAAGGAGAACGGACGAGAAGCAGGGCGGCGTAGTATCCAAGCATTCCCACAACGCCAACGAGACCGCTAGTCTTTCGTCCAAACCTATCAGCAATATAGCCAGTGGGAACTTCAAGGATGAACTTGCTCACTTGATATGCAATCATCATGCTAGAAATCGCTACCATCGAAAGCCCGACGAACTCAAGGTAGACAGTTAGAAAATACAAGACGGTGCTGAAGTTCGACAGAAAAACGAACGTCATATAAAGCAAAACCGTACGGTTTTTCATGCTCCGCCCTCCAAGAGTCAGCAATCTAAATCGGAATCTTGGAAAAGCATGAGGGCAAAGCTGTCAGCTATGTGTTACAAGGCGTCAATAATCACTTGACGTCTCGAAGCCAATTAATTTCACGAAGCAAGATGACGCAATAGGTGCAGAAAAACCGTCTGGTGTCGATCAGTCCAGGAATTTTGCCGATAGCAAAAGTAGATAGGCAAGGTTACATCACGCGAACCTTCAATGGAGCACTCACTCACTTCTGACCCATCCGATGCGAGAGAGGACCCAGACAAACTCAATATCAATCCCCCGGCTTGAAGAAACTCAGTCTGAGCCCTGCTTCCGTATTCAACATCACGGAAGCGAAAATTGACGAGCTGGGCTTCGGGACATTGATTGATTGCATTGAGACAGGGTGACAAATTAATGGGAACAGCGAGCCTGCCGCCCAGTAATTCGCGAATGGTCATGGCGCCCACAGATTGATGACCCGCCGGGCACGAAAGAACCTTGAGCTCTTTTTCACCCAAATATTTTGAAGAAAGGACGCTGTCCCGTGGTTCCTCGAATGAGATAGCCGCGTCCGAAATTCCAAGTATAAGTGATTCAAAGCATGTTGCCGTTGGCTGATGCCACACATCAAGATGAATCTGAGGGTGCGAGCGTTCAAACGAGTCATACCATTTTTCGGCAAAAAGGCGCCCCCGTCCATGAAGGCAGGGGGCGTAAAGACGAAAGTGGCCATCGGGCGAAACGCCGTCGCCCCTCGATTGAGCGTACTTTTTGAGATCGTCGACTTGTGCCAAGATCACGCGTGCACGACGTGCAAATTCTCTGCCCGCCGGAGACAAAACAGCCTCCCCCGCCGATCGGTCGAGCAAAACAATCTGATACTCAGATTCCAACTTTTTGATTGCCGACGAAACGGCCTGCGGACTCACATGAACGGCGCGAGCTGCTTTGCGCACGCCGCCATAGTTCGCTACCGCTTGAAGGTATTCGAGTTGAGAAAGCTGCATAGATTACTCCAAAGGCAGCCAAGTCGACGGGCTACGCGCCCTCAGATGAGGTTCTCGCCCAGGTTTTTGCCGCCGAGGACGTGCATGTGGAAGTGCATGACGGTCTGGCCGGCATTGACGCCCTTGTTGGAGATGACGCGGAAACCGTCCTCCAGGCCCTTGGCCTTGGCGACCTCCTGGATGGCGTGAGCCATAGCGCCCATGGTCTCGGCCGGCACGTTGTCGGCGATGTCGCTGTAGTGCTTCTTGGGGATCACGAGCGTGTGGACCGGCGCCTGGGGGTTAAGGTCGTCGAACGCGACGACCTGATCGTCCTCATAGACAACGGTCGAGGGGATCTCGTGGTTGGCAATTTTGCAGAAGATGCAATCGCACATGGTTGGTTCCTTTCTCACAGACCAAGGTGATTTTATTTGGTCGGAATGGTTAGAACGAGAGGCTGTCGTCGGTGTTGGCGGCTTCGCCGTCGGTGAGCACGTCGTTGCCGTCGACGTCCTTAAGGAGCACCGAGACCTTCTGCTCGGCATCGGACAGGCGGGTGCGCAGGCTCTTGAGGAGCTCGACGCCGCGGGTGTAGCTCTCGAGCGACTCCTCGAGCTCCATATCGCCCGACTCCAGGCTGCGGATGATGAGCTCCAGCTCCTGCGAGGCCTGCTTGTACGTAAGCTGCTCGACCGGGGTCTTCTCTGCCATATCTGTTTCCTTTCCTAAGGGTCTATCACTGTGAAACGAGGTCTACTCGACCGCGTTGACGGTTGCCGACACGTTACCGTCCGCCATGCGCACGCGGATGGCGTCGCCTGGCTTAAAGGTCTGGGCACTCGTAGCCACACCATCATCGCTGTACGCGATGGAATAGCCGCGGGCAAGTACCTTAAGCGGCGACAGGGCCTCGAGCGAGGCTGCCGCACGGCCCAGGTCGGACGCCGGCCTGCTGAGCATCGTACGTCCCTGATGCTCCAGACGGGAGCTTGCGAGCATGAGCGCATGGCGCTTGCCATCGAGCCCCGAGGTGCTTGCGACCAAGCGCTCGGGCAGACGCTCGAAGTTGGAGCGGAAGGCCCCAACCGAGCGCGTTATGGCGCCGGACAGACGATCGGCCGTCAAGGCAAGCTCCGATTCGCGGCGCTCGACCATAAACGTTGGGTCGTTGAGGCACGGGCGGCGCGCGGCTGCATCGAGCGCATCGCCCAGACGGGCCGTATAGGTATCCCAGGCGCGGCGACCACGCTGATCGAGCATCTCCAAATCAACCTGATTCGACCCAATCATCGAAGCCATCGCGGCGCCCAGACGCTGATGACGCGCCTCGAGTACATCGGCCAACTCCGTCATAGCCGGCGCCACCGATTCGGCCGCCGCCGTGGGCGTGGAGGCCCGGCGGTCGCTCACCATGTCGCAGATCGAGGTATCGGGCTCATGGCCAATGCCCGTCACCACGGGCACGGGACAGGCCGCCACCGCACGGGCAAGCCCTTCGTCGTTAAAGGTCATAAGGTCTTCGAAGGAGCCACCGCCGCGCACCAGCAAGATGCAATCGGGCGCCGGCATAATGGCGGCGGCGCGGCGCAAGCCTTCAATAAGCTCCGCCGGCGCACCCTCACCCTGGACCTTTGCGCCCACGCAGACGACTTCGACGAGCGGGTTGCGACGGCGCAGCGTACGCTTGACGTCGTCGATTACGGCGCCCGAAAGCGAGGTGACGACCGCCACACGCGAGCAAAACACCGGAATGCGACGTTTGCGTGCCTCGTCCATCAGGCCCTCGCGACGCAGCTTTTCGGCCAGTTGCGCCACTTGTTGACGCAGCAGGCCCTCCCCCGCCAGCGAAAACGAGCGAGCGACGAAGCTCATGCGGCCTGTGGGCTTGTAGAGATTAAAGCTGCCCTTAAAGCTCACCTGCATGCCGTCGCGCAGATCGAAGGTGCGCTTAAGGTAGGCGCCCTTCCAGATGATACAGTCGACGGCCGCCGAGTCGTCCTTGATTTGGAAGTAGCAGTGGCCGCTTCGGGCATTGGGACCGCGGAAACCAGTGACCTCACCCAAAACGCTCAGCTGTGGAATGGCATCGAGCGCGCCGGCGGCGATCTCCACCGCTTGGCTCACGCTGAGCTCTTTGCGCTCCTGCTCGTCCGATCCGTCGAACTCGGCGGAAACGGCATTGCCGGTTAGATTCCAGCCTGCCACGCAGCCCCCTTTCGTCATCGTGCACATGGGCTCCGGCCCTGCGCTAATTCAAGTCCAACACATAGTACAGCGCCGCGGGGACACAAATCCCCACGGCGCCCGTCGGTCCCATTTGTTATCGGTTGGAGTTTCTGTTGTAGCGAGCCATAAGGTAGAGCAGCTGAATAATCGAGGTGAGCGCCGCGGCCACGTAGGTGAGCGCGGCAGCCGTCAACACCTTCTTGGCACCGTTGACCTGCTTGGAACTCATGCCCGACTGCTCAATATACGCCACGGCACGTCGGCTGGCATCAATCTCGACCGGCAGCGTAACCAGCTGGAATAGCACACTAAACGAGAAGAAGATCAGCGCGAGGGTCGTGAGCCCTGCTATGTTCATAAACAGGCCCATGAGCAGCACGATCGTCCAGGTGTTCTGGGTAAAGTTGACGACGGGGACCAAAGCGGTGCGTACCTTCATCATGGCGTAACCGCTTTGACGCTGCGCGGCATGACCTGCCTCGTGGCAAGCGACAGCAACGCTTGCGACCGAGCCGCCCGAACGGTTGGAATCCGACAGATACAGGTTGTTATCCTGCGGGTTGTAATGGTCGGTGAGCTCACCGGCGACACCCTTGATACCCACGGCGTTGCAACCGTTGGCGTCGAGCATGCGGCGAGCGACCGTGGCACCCGTGTCGCCGTCCGAGCGAACCTTGGACCAGGTCTTGTACGTCGAGTTGATATAGCTCTGCGCAGCAAGGCCAAGCACTGTACAAACAAGAACAACCAGCAGGTACAGCGGGTCGATGCCAAAGCCATATCCATAGTAATAGGGCATACGAATTCCTCCGAATCGAGTTACACGTTGGAGGCATTCTACCCACTCGGATGACGAGCAAATCAGCATCTATGTTTTGGCATTGCCACCCTAGAATGTTTGTATCGCATGGTAAAACCGCGGAACTATATAACTATAAAAGCTCGATTTTGCCGTCTTTGACCGTAAGACCCATATTGCCGGAAAGCAGATCGTCCAGGCGCGAGCCCACAAGCTCAAAGCGCCAGCCTTCGCGCAGGGGACTCTGCTCGGGATGCTCAATATAGTCGGCCAGGTCATCGCGCGAGGCAATGACCGAGGTCGCTACGCCCGAGCGCTCGGCAACCAAGCGAATAAGCGCATACATAAGGTCGGTCACGCTCTCCAACTCCGGCGAAATCTGGCGATGCCCGCGCACCATGAGCGGCAGGCGGTCGTGCGGGCAGCTCGCGCCGCGTTTGATGGCCATGAGCGCGCCGTCCACATCGCGCTCCCCCAGCTGGTCGGTGCCGCGGATGCTGCGGAACTCCTCGACGCGCACGGGATTGCGCTTGACGAGCGCCAGCAGCGTATCGTCGGACATGACCCACTTGCGCGGGATGTTGCGGCGCTCGGCGCGGTCCTCGCGCCAGGCGGCGAGCTCGCGCGCGATACCCAGCTGGTGACGACTACACGAATTGATACGTTTGACCTTGCGGAACGCCTCGTGACGATCGGCGCGATAATGCGACTCGTCGGCCAGCGGACGCAGCTCATCGAGCACCCAGTCCACCCGGCCCAGCTCGCGCAGGCGACTCATCATCTCGGTATAGGCAACGATCAGATACTTGACGTCATCGATCGCGTACTCGATCTGTTTGTCGGTCAGCGGGCGGCGCGACCAATCGGTCAGTGACTCGGTCTTGGGCAATGAGACACCGCAAAACGTCTGCACGAGCGCGCCGTAGGAAATCTGCTGGCGCTCGCCCAAAAAGGCGGCGGCCACCTGCGTGTCAAAAATGGGACGCGGCAGCACGCCCACGGTATGGAGCATAACCTCCATATCCTGCGAGCAGGCGTGAAATACCTTGGTCACGCTCTCATCGCCCATAAGCTCGGCCAGCGGCGATAGGTCGTCGATCACCAGAGGATCGACCGCGACGCTCTCGGCAGGGGTGGCAATCTGAACCAAGCACAGGCGCGGGTGGAACGTGCGCTCGCGCAAAAACTCGGTATCGACGGCAATCGCGTCGAACTCGAGGGCGCGCTGACAAAAGTCGAGCAGAGCCTGATGTGTGGAAATGTACATATCAACCCATCGAATAAGGTTAGGCCCGAAAAACACGGGTAGGATATCGGCATTGCCCTACAACTATACTCGGTTAGTCACAGAACGGGAACGTAAGTATGCGCTGCCTTATCATCCACAACCCGGCATCGGGCCCCAGCTCAGATGAAATCTACGCGTTCACGCACGCCCTCGCGCAGGGCGGCGACGAGGTCGTGATGCGTTTTATCGGCGATGGCATGGAACCCGAGGACGCCGTGGCAGACGTGCGCGAGTTTGATCGCGTGGTGATTTCGGGCGGCGACGGCACCGTCTCCAACGTGCTCGACCAAATGCGCGGATGCGGCGTCCCCACGCTCGTCTTCCCCTCCGGCACGGCTTGCCTGTTCTTTAACAACATTGGCAATGCCCCCGAGGCCGCGGCGCTCGCCAAGGCCTGCCGCGTCGGCCGTACCGTCAAGGCGGACATGGGCGAGCTCTTTTGGCTCGACGAGAACGGCAACGAAAAGCGCCACGGCTTTATTATCATCGCCGGATCGGGCTACGACGCCGAGATCATGATGAAGGCCGCTCCCACCAAAAACGACATCGGCGAGATCGCCTACTTCCTCTCTGCGCTCGCCACGCCCAACCCCACGGTGGCGCACTTTACGATTGAGCATGACGGCATTGTCGAGGAGCTCGACGGCATCTGCTGCATGGCCGGCAACACCTCGGTCATCCAAAACGACATCAACCTGTTCCCCGACTGCCGCATGAACGACGGCATGGTCGACATCGCGGTCATCGAGCCCGTAAAAACCGTGCAGCTCCTCCCGACCGTGATCACCGCCGCGCTCGACCCCGCCGGCAAGGTGCTCGGCCGCCCGCAGTTTAAGATCATCCAGACCAAAGAAGCCAAGATCACCTGCACCCCGTCGCTGGGCATGCAGTTCGATGGCGAAATCATCTCCAGCAACTCGGGCGTCTTTGGAGCCCGCGCACTTCCGCAATGCCTCGACCTCATCGTCGACGAATTCTCCCCACTCGGAAAATAGGAGGACCCCATGAACGACAATCCCCTGCTCGGCTTTATCGTCATCGTTTTGGCCATGCTCATCGGCTATGCGATTAACGTTATCCACCGCCGGAAGAAGTAATTCCACATTGGTATGATATTCATCCAATCATCGTCTCCCCCGTTGTTTATGCATTTGCCAAACAGCGGGGTTTTTTCTTTGCGCCCCGTGCAAGGTGCTTTATTCAGGTAGAGTAATTGCAGGGTGCCTTTATTTAAGTAAAGCTACATAATGAGTATTCTTATCCGTTCATCGCATATTTTAGGACGCTCATCGAGTATTCATCGAAATAGATGAATACTCTTTAGACTTCCTATAGGCTAATAGATGTATTTATTAGCTGAGATTCCACATAGCTTTGCGGGGTCTCAACAGTTGGGAGGGATTATGAGGTTTACTCATCCTGTCAACACGCTCAAGAAGCTTGGCTGCAGCCTTGCATTCGGAGCAGCGGCCATTATGGCCATGCCGACCTCGGCGCTCGCTTGCACCCAGATCTACATGGGCAGCAAACTCACGGCGGACGGCAACACGTACTACGGCCGCGCAGAGGACTTTAGCCCGCGCTATATCAAGCACTTTGGCATTGAGCCTGCGCACAAGGACGGCAGCGAGTATAGCTCGCTCGAATCCGGCTTTGAGTACAAGTCCAAGGGCGCGACCTACCGCTACACCTTCGTTCGCGACAACCCCTCTCAGTGGGAAGATCGCTATGACGCTTATTCCGAGGCTGGCATCAACGAGAAGGGCGTCTCCTGCTCTGCCACGCTGAGCACCTCCTACAACGAGAAGGCTGAGGAGGCCGACCCCATTACCGAGGAGACCGGCATCGGTGAGTACAATTACGCCAGCGTCATCCTGGGCGAGAGTGCCACGGCCCGCGAGGGCGTCGAGCTCCTCGGTAGCCTAGTCGACGAGCAGGGCATCTGCACCAACGACCAGGTCATCATCGCCGACAACAACGAGACCTGGCTGTTCGCCGGACTTTCTGGCCATCAGTGGATTGCCATGAAGCTCACCGACGACATCGCCTCGGTCAACCCCAACATCGGCAACCTTAACTACAAGGTCAACCTCGACGACACCGAGAACTGCCTCCACTCCAAGGACATTCAGACCATGCCCGAAGAAAAGGGCTTTGCCAAGTACTTCGAGGACGGCCAGTTCGACGTTGCCCAGACCTACGGTGAGGAAATTAGCGATAAGGCCATGCATTCTTGGTCTCGCTATATCCAGGGCCGCGATTATTTCATGGCTCCGCTTGCCGAGGGCACCGACTACGAGATCGTTAAGGACGAGCGCGAAGATGCTCGTGCCACGACCGGCGCCCTGGTCCACGAGATGCAGCCGCTGTTCTTCCAGCCCGGCAAGTCCGACTGGAACACCTTTGAGATGATCCGCAGCTTTGCCACTCGTGGCGAGAATGTCGCCGGCCTCAACGCCAACACCGACGGTGCCTATGCCATCGGCTCCAACCGTAACACCGAGATCCACACCTTCCAGATCCGTCAGGGCATGGACCCCGAGATCGCGACCATCCAGTGGGAGATGCTCTCCAACGCCGAGTTCTCCGTCGCTATTCCCTTCTACTCCGCACTGCTCACCGAGGTCAGCCCCTACTTCAGCGATCAGGATGTCTCCTTCGATCACTGTGAAGAGGAAGACGTCGTGAACAACGAGGAGCCCAAGAACTCCATCAATTACGTCCTCATGGACATCAACACGCTCGCCGAGGAGAACCGCGACAACTGCGCCACCGGCGTCCGCGCCTATCTCGACGCTCTGCAGAAGGAGCTCATCGAGCAGAACCTGACCGTCGACGAGGCCATGCAAGCTGCCGAGGGCACCGAGGCCCGCACCGCCCTGGCCAACAAGGCTGGCAAAGCCGCGACCAAGAACACCTACGTCAAGTGCAAGGCCATGCTCGAGGAGATGCGCGATTACCTCAAGAAGGGCGACTTCTCCGAGAAGTTCGTCCCGAGTGACTACGATGCCGACAACGACTGCCTGGTCGAGTCCACCACCTACGCCGACGAGGCCCTCTCCGATGAGGACGTTGCCGAGCCCGAGGTTAAGGAAGAGGCAACCGAGGAGAAGTCAGAGGGCAACAACATGGCCGCCATGGCTGTTGGTGCCGTCGTCATCATCGGTGTCTGCGGCTTCGTGCTCTATCGTCGCAAGAAGGCCTAAGACCCTCACGTTCTAAAGGAGGGCGAGACAGCGTGAGCGGCCTTGCCCTCCTAGCCCGTCATCTGACCGGCGGGAAACGCCGCTGAAATCTTTTCAAAAAAGATTTCCCTGCACATATATCGCTGTGCTATAGTGCAGCGCAACAGCAACTAGGTGCGACCGCGCCACGGCATCACGAAAGGAGCCACCAACATGAAGAACTCGATGACGTCTCTCAACAACTGGTGGTGGCGTGATGCGAATACGATCGGTCGACGGTGAGTCCCTCACGCCTGTTTTTGCGCTCTAGGTGATTGGAAGGCCTCCGGTTTCGACCGGGGGCCTTTTTCTATCTCGAGCCCGATCGCATTCGCATCACGCGCCTCCGTTTTTCTTGCACTCCCCTTTTTGAAAGGACTTTCACCATGTCTCAGAACACCACCGCCGCCCAGCCCCGTACCGTCCAGACCGCCGACCGCGGTAAGCTCGATATCCGTGCCCTTGTCCTGCTCGCCATCCTGCTTGCCGCCGGCTTCATCCTCAACTTCACCGTCGGCAAGGCCATCTCGGGCATCTCGGGCGGCATGATTAGCCCCGAGTTCATCATCTCGGCCTTCTGCCTCACCATTCTGGTCATTCGCCCCAACATTGGTCAGGCGCTCGTCATCGGCCTCATTTCGGCCGCCGTGATCCAGATCACCACCACCTCGCCGTTTGTCGATTTTGCCGCCGAGGGCATTGCCGCCATGCTCATGGCTGTCATTGTCAACGCTGCTACCAAGGGCGGCCAGGTTAAGCCTGCCGTCGCCATCGTCGCAACGTTCGTGACCACCTTTGTCTCGGGCGTCATCTTCATGGTCATCAAGATGGCCATGCTCGGCGTGGTGAGCGAGCTCGCCGCAGCCATGTTGCCCGTCGTCGCCATGACCGCCGTGTTTAACGCCATTCTGGTCGGCGCCCTCTACCTGCCCATCCAGAAGGCCCTTAGGCTCAACTAACCCGCTCGGCTTTACGAGCCACCCCATCTTGGCGTTCATTCGTCGCTCGCGTACCCAAGTACGCTTCGCTCCTCTTTCGCGCCAACCTGGGGCCCCTCGTAAAGCCGTCTCCGTGCTCCACCATCAAAGACTGTCCCAGACAACGGGTTCATGGACGTTCTTATATGGTTCGTCATTCAAGAAACTCCGATGACTATGAAAGGTATCCATGGAAACGATCATCAACGTCGACGATGTCTCGTTCTCCTATGGCACGCAGACCGAGCAGGCGCTTAGCCACATCTCGCTCAGCGTGAACAAGGGAGATTTCATCGGCATTATCGGTCCTTCGGGCGCCGGCAAGTCCACACTTGCCGCCTGCCTCTCGGGCGCCGTGCCTCACCACTACACCGGCACCTTTTTTGGCTCCGTCACCGTGGACGGCCACGACACCTGCGAGGTCTCGCTCACCGATGTATCGCAGATCGTCGGCAGCGTGCTGCAGGATATCGACACGCAGATGGTCGCCTCGGTCGTCGAGGACGAGATACTCTTTGGCCTCGAGAACTTTGGCGTTCCCCACGACCAGATCGAGCAGCGCGTGAGCGAAACGCTCGAGACCGTCGGCATCAGCGACCTGCGCGACCGCGAGATCGCCACCCTCTCGGGCGGACAGAAGCAAAAGGTAGCCATCGCCGCCATCCTCGCCATGCGTCCGCGCGTTTTGGTTCTCGACGAGCCCACCGCGGCACTCGACCCCGCCAGCTCCACGTTGGTCTTCGAGACGCTGCGTGAGGCAAACCGCGCACTTGGAATTACCATCGTCGTCGTTGAGCAAAAGGTCGCCCTGCTCTCGGAGTACTGCAACCGCGTGCTCGTGCTCAACCATGGCGAAATCGCGCTGCAGGGCGAGCCACACGAGGTTTTCGGGCATACCGACGAGCTCCGTGCCATCGGCGTCGACTGCCCTCGCGTCACGCGTATCTTCAATAGCCTCGAGGCCGATGGCCTGGTAAGCGGTACCCCTTGCTTGGATGTCGATGAGGCCGAGCGCCTGATTTCGGGCATTGTCGACCCCGCACACGCGGCCAGCGAAGCCCAGGCGCCCGCCGGCTCCCCGCATGCACCGTCGTTGCGCCCGCACGCCAAGGACGCCGAGCCCGTGCTCACCTTCGATCACGTTGAGTTTGCCTATCCCAATGGCGGCGCCGCCGTACACGACCTCAACCTGACCCTCTATCCCGGCGAGCTCGTGGGCATCGTCGGCCAGAACGGTGCCGGCAAGACCACGCTCACCAAGCTGCTCACAGGCCTGCTTAAGCCCGCCTCGGGCAGCGTGCGCGTTACGGGGCTGGACACCGCAGCCGTTCCCACGAGCCGCATCGCCCGCGAAGTCGCAACCCTCTTCCAAAACCCCGACCGCCAGATCTGCAAGGATACCGTACTCGACGAGGTCGCTTTTGGCCTGGAGCTTGCCGGCATCGACCGTGCCGAGGCTCTGCGTCGCGCTCGACTCGTTATCGACCGCTTTGGCCTGCCTGCCGATGAGGCACCTTTCTCGCTTTCGCGCGGCCAGCGACAAATGGTGGCGCTTGCCTCCGTCGTAGTTGTTGAGCCCAAGATCGTCGTGCTCGACGAGCCCACGAGCGGCCTTGATTACCGCGAGTGCATGACCGTCATGGAAACGGTGCGCACCATGGCCGAGCGCGGCTGCGCCGTGATTATGGTCTGTCACGACATGGAAGTCGTTTCCGACTTTGCCGAGCGTATCGTAGTAATGGCCGACGGTCGTATCCTCGACCGCGGCCGCACGCACGAGCTATTCTCGAACATCGATCTCATGCGGCGTGCCTACGTGGAGCCTCCCCAGGTTATTGAACTCTCGCGCCGTCTGGCATCCTCCGTCTCTCCCGTCTTTGCACAGGTGAGCGAGGTCACCGATATCGTTCGCATTACCGAGGAGATGGTCCACCGTGGTTAACGTCATCGACTATATGCCGGGCGACACACTGCTGCACCGCTTGAACCCGGTCGTCAAACTGGGCCTTGCCGCCGCCATCATCATCGGCATCTTCCTGTCCGACACCTACGTGGCGCTGTTGGGCTTTTTGGCACTCACCCTCGCACTGGGCGCCTATGCCGGTGTCGTCGACCGTCTGTTCTCGTTGCTCAAGTTGCTGATTCCGCTCGCGCTTATCATG
Organism: uncultured Collinsella sp.; assembly: GCA_900544115.1. GTDB lineage: Bacteria > Actinomycetota > Coriobacteriia > Coriobacteriales > Coriobacteriaceae > Collinsella. Next base: position 19,562 of record UQTW01000006.1, read on the forward strand.
CTGGTGCTCCAGCTAGCCTTTATGCGCGATGGCAACGTGGTGTGGGGCTTTATCACCGACACGGGCCTCATCACGGGATCGAAGGCCTGCCTGCGCCTGCTGGGCGTGGCGTTACCACTCATCCTCATGCTCATGGTGACCAAGCTCAACGACCTTGCCAACGCCTGCGTCGAGGTGCTGCACGTGCCGTATCGCTATGCCTTCACCTTTACCACGGCGCTACGCTTTGTGCCGGTGTTTGGTCAGGAGATGAACGCCATCATGGAAGCGCAGACCGCACGCGGCGTCGAGTACGACACCAAGAACCCCATCAAGAAGCTTAAGCTCATGCTGCCACTGTGCGTGCCACTGCTCATCTCGAGCGTGGGCAAGACCGATGCCACAGCCTTGGCGGCAGAACAGCGCGGCTTCTATCTGCGTACACGCGCCAGCTCGTACAAGCGCTACCCCATCAAGGGCCTGGACATCGCCGTGCTCATCGTCAGCATCGCCCTCATCGCCATCGGCTTCCTGTTCTAGTTCACCACCGACAGCAACCACCCAACGCAAAAGGCCTCGGCTCGCACCAAACGAGCCGAGGCCTTTACTGTTTCACCAGATAAAATCTACCAAAATTAACCTGTCCCTTTTTTGGCAGGTCGGAAGCTAGAGGCGGTAGGGAGCGCCGCTGCGGATGATGGATTCGCGCACCAGGACATCCATGGCATCGAGGGTGATCTCGGGCATCTCTCGATACTTCTGCAGCACCGATAGCTCGGTGCAGGCCAGAATGACACGGTCGCAGCCGCTACGGGCGAACTCCCACATCACGCGGTCGAACTTATCCATATCGGGCTCACGTCCGGCCTTCACATCATCGTAGATAAGCGACATCACATCGTTCTGACGTTTCTCGCTGGGATAGACGACCTCAACACCCGCAGCCTCGCATTCGCGGCCGTAGACGCCCGCGCCCACGGTTCCGTCGGTGCCCATAATGCCAATCTTGTGCACCGGCTCGGCCGGCATACTCAGGTTGGGGTCGAACTCGCACTCCCCCATCACCGCACCCGCAAGGGCATAGCGCACCGACTCACGCGGCATGTGGATAATCGGCACCTTCGTAAACGACTGGATCTGGTCGTAGAAGTAGTGCGACGTGTTGCAGGGAATGGCAATGTGCGCACAGCCCAGCGACTCGAGTGCCTGGGCACACTCTTTCATGGTCGCCAGCAGCTTGGCATGCTCGCCGGTCTTAATGGCAAGCGTGCGGTCGGGCATGGTCGACTTGGAGAGCACCACCATGTCGATATGTTCCTGATCGCAGGCAGCAGCCGTATGGCGCACCACCTGGTCGTAGTAATACGACGTGGCCTCGGCGCCCATGCCGCCGATAACTCCCAGCTTTTCCATCGCCGCCTCCTTGGTGACGCTTGCGCAATTGCGCGTATCATACCCGCGCCCGCCCGATGTAAACCGGACGGGCGCCGCACTCATCTACTTGTAATACGTCTTGAACAGCTTAAAGTGGCGCAGCTTGGTGTGCCACATGCGCAGCCAGCGGTTAAAGACAAAGTCGCCCTTCATAAACGAAGGGTCGGCGCCCTTGCCTTCCTTGTCCAGGCGATGCACCTTAGCGCGCAGCTCGGGATCCTTGACGTACTTGTCGACGACCCCCATGGGAACGACCATCCACAGCGCCTCGTCCTGCGCCGTCACAAACTCCGGCTCAAACGGGCGGTTGAACACATACTCGTCCACCACATACTTGGCAACGTTAAAGCCGCTGTTAGTGACGTAGTAGTTGCTGCGACCTTGGCGCGTGTTGAAATCGAAGAACTTAAACGAGCCGTCGCGCTCGTCGTACTTAACGTCAAAGTTGGAATAGCCCACAAAGTGAAGGTCCTCGAGCAACTTGCGCACGCCGCCCATGAGCTCGTCATTGGGCTCGGTGATGATACAGGCGTGGTTGCCGACACCGTGAGGCTGATGCTCCTCGAGCAGCACGTGACCCAGGCACATCATGCGCACCTTGCCGTTGCGGTCGGAATAACTGGTGAGCACGCGCATGTACTCGTCATTGCCGGGCACGCGATCCTGCAAGATCAGGTCGTCGGTGTAGCCGCTGGCATACGAGTCACGAATGACCTGTTCCAGCTCGGCACGGTCGGCAATCTCATAGGCCTTTTTCTGGCCCTCGAACTCGTGCTGCCACCACATGATGCCGTCAGAAGGCTTCAGAATCATCGGGTAGGGAAAATCGATCTGGTCGAGCACTTCGGCAGGCGCCTCGCCTTGGGCGTTCAGCATCGCCATGGTGAAGGTAAAGGTATGCGGATAGGGCACGCCATGCTTCTCGCACAGCTCGTAGAAGATCTCCTTCTTCTGACACTGCTCAAGCATGCTATAGGGAGCGTAAGGCGCGACGATGTTATCCGCCAACTCATGGGCATCCTTGGCCTGAGCCACGAGGGCAACATAGTTATCGCCACAGCCCACAAGGACAATCGTCTTATCGGCATGCGCTTGGGCAATGCCGTTGACGGTCCTGAGCATCACGGGCATGGTATCGATATCCACGTTGGGCGTGTAGTCGATAATCTGGCTGCGGTACGCGGGACCCGTCTGATACTTGCCAAAGACCAGACTCTTGACCTGGTACTCCTCATAGAAGGCGCGCGCCACCGAATAGGCGTTGATGTCGCCACCGAGCAGCACGGGAATGAACTCGCGCTCTGTAAACTGCAATGCCATGGAAACTTCCTATCATGAACTGCCCACACAACGGGGCGGTCTTTGCGCAACTGATTTATTCTAGCGTGCCAAGCCGCCGGCGCCCAAAGCTCCACCGTATCTATGGCAATCGACGTAATCGTCCAGCATGAAATCCGCCCTCGCCGTGATGGGACCCTGTAGTTGCAAAACCCCACATGAGGCGACTTTTGATAAAAAAACCCTCTCGACAGGGTTCCGTAACGTTAAAGTTGAACTCTATGGTTTCTCAACAATTCATCATAACTGCAGGTCAAAGCCAAAGCCTCAAGTTCAACTTGACCCTTTGGAACCTTTAAGGTTCAAGTTGAGGTCGAAAGCAGTAGTAGAATACCGTTCGAACCATAACCTACGATTGATTGCAGAGGGACTGGATGCAGCATTCGAATCATCGCACCGCAGCGCTCATTGCGTCGAAGCCGGCTCGTATCATCACGAGCGCCGCGCTCGCCGTTGCGCTGACGGCCACGCCGATGCTCTCCCCCGTTGCGGCGTATGCCGCCTCGCAGGCAACGCAGGACCAGCTTTCCGCAGCCCAGCAGAAGATCGAAGCCGCCACGAGCGCCTACAACGACGCCCGCACCAAACTCGATGACCTGCAAAAGCAGATTGACTCCAATGAGGCAAGCATCGAGGAAATCGAGGCTAAACTTCCCGAGCAGCAGGCCAAGGCAAGCTCCGCCATGCGCGATCTGTACAAGTATCAGAAAGGCACCAATCCCATCGTGAGCTTCCTGGTCAATGCGCAGAGCCTGGGTGAGTTCATCACGACCTGCAAATACACCAACCAGATCACGAGCTCGAGCGTCGACGAGATCGAAGAGCTCAATAATATGCAAACCGAACTCGAGCAGAACAAGGCCGAGCTCCAGCAGGCCAAGTCACAGCTTGAGGCAGAGCAGAAAAACGCCGAGGATGCGCTGGCGCAGGCCCAGCAGCTCCGCAGCGAGGCACAGGCAAAAGCCGAGCAGGAAAATGCCGCCGAGCTTGCCAAGCTTGAGGCCGATAAGGCCGCTGCCGCCGAGAAGCTCTCGGGCGAGGGCGTAAGCGGCGGCAATTCCAGCAGCCAGGCCACCAACACCAACACCACCATAGACACCACGGTGAACAACTCCAATACCGGTAGTTCCGATTACGATTCGTTCATTAATGAGTGGACGAGCCGCATCGACAATTATCTCGCCGGCTCCCCCATGGCAGGCCAGGGCTATAACTTTGCCGTCGCCGCTTGGAATACCGGTGTCGACCCCCGTTGGTCCCCCGCCATCGCCTGCATCGAGAGCACCAAGGGTGCTTATTGCGCCAATTCTTACAACGCCTGGGGCTGGAGTGCCCGTGGCGGCGGTTGGCGCAGCTTTGGCAGCTGGAGCGAGGGCATCTCCGCTCACGTTGCCTATCTGGGCGCCAACTACGGCTCCACCCTTACCCCGGCAGCGGCCAAAAAGTACTGCCCGCCCACGTGGCAGGACTGGTACAACAAGGTCGCCGGCCAGATGAACCGTATTTAAGTGCAACTGCAAAGGGGCCCCAAACGGGACCCCTTTTCTTTGGCCTTGCTAGACCAGAATTGGCATACAGGCATAAGTGAGTGTTGGAAAAGTCGCTTGAGACTGAAGCCCCTTCCGAAGGCAAGGTGATCCCACCACAACGTTATGGCGCGAGTGTGTCAACGGGAGCAACGATGATGCCATCGGGCGTTGTATGAACCGGCATGCCGAACCCAATGATGATGAGTTTTGCCACAGGCGGCTTCTCGCCACGCTCGACCAGCTTTCGCTCCAGCCGAAGCAAATTTGCAGATGCCTCGGGGATTTGAGGGCTTCCAAGCTTCACCTCCACGGCAATCCAAGTTCCATCGCGCCTGTGGATAACTGCGTCAACCTCGAGATCGTCGGCATCGTGGTAATGGGACACCAACGAGTCATTTGCGGCGGCGTAAACCTTGAGGTCATGCAGGACGAGGGATTCGAAAAGCAACCCCAGTGTCTTCGGGTCAGATGCCAACGACTCCGGATTTGCTCCGAGCAGCGCAACGGCAAGCGAAGGATCGGCGAGATGCCTCTTCGCCCCCTGCCGCAGCTTCACCGGAGACCTGAGCGCTGGATGCCAAGCGGGGATATCGTCGACGATATTGATTCGTCTCAGGGCGTCCATGTATCTGGAGACCGAGTTCTTCGAAACGCCGGTACCGATATCTTTGTCAATAGACTTTGAGCCAGCAAGCGTCGACTCATTCCGCGCTAGCGATGCCAAAAGAGACCTGACCTTGACCGGATCGCGCTTAACGCCATCAGTTCTAGAAACATCCGATTCGCATACGCCATCAACATAGGCAGCGGCTATCTGCATGGCATCGTCAGTCGTTTTCCCCATCGCCTGAGGCCAACCGCCACGACACAGCAAATCGGCGATTCCGGCGATGCCGGAGATTGACCCGACAGCCTGCTTGGCAGGGTAACCGGAAAGAAGCGTTCCAATCGAAACCGCGCCAGAAGAAACGCCAAGCTCGAACATCGTCATGGTGTCCATTCGCAACCTAGCTATTCGTCCAACGCCGCTATGCATCGGCTGCATCGAATCCCGAGGCGTTGCCGAACCCGTAAGAATAAACTGACCGGATTCTCCCCTCCTTGCATCGCACTCGAAACGCACGGCATCCCACAGCTTCGGCTCTTCCTGCCATTCATCGATGAGCCTGGGAGATAGCCCTGCTAATGCTTGCGCCGGATCGATCCGTGCCAGCTGGAGAGCGGAAAAATTTCCAGCCGGATCGGAAAGAGACAAGGATGAATTAGCAAAACGACTAGCCGAAGTAGTCTTTCCGCACCACTTTGGACCCTGAATGAGGACCGCACCGAAGATATTGAGATTACGGCTGATTGCCTTATCGATGCATCTATCTACATACCTATCCACACGGCCTCCTTCTTGACTTACCCATATTAGGTATTTTACCAGCTGTGTGGTGACGATTGACGGAAATTTGTGGTGAGGATTGATGGCGAATTATGGTGACAATTGACAGAATTCTGTGGTGACAATTGACGGCGCTTCGAAGCACGGAGCAATTTAACCGTCACAACACCTATGGCGATGGGCACTCGCCCCGCCCACGAGGCAGGAATGGTACAACAAGGTTGCAACCAGATGAACCGCATTTAAGCGCTACTGCAAAGGGCCCCAATCGGGACCCTTTTCTTATAGCGGTACATTGCATTAAGCGACTATGCCGGTTGCGTTGCCGACGGCAATAATCACGATCATGATGACGCACATAATTCCCAGCGCCTTAAGCCACAGCGTGACAAACTCACGGCCCCGATAACGATCAAGCACGGGAAAGCGGCGCCGAAGCCTGCGGCGGTCGAGCATGCCAAACGAGATGAGCACCACCATGCCATCGACCATAAGAAAATACTCAAGGGCCAAAAACCACGTTGGATAGCTGCGGTTGGCTCCCGTGGGCTGGAATACGGCAAAATGGCTTCCGACCAGTAGCAGCAAGGTTGCCGCATAGATCATGCCGTTCCATATACGCCCAATGGGTTCCGGGATCCGTGAAAGCAGGCTCTTGCGGCGAGGAGTCACCGAAGAGACTTCCTTGGGCCGCCGCCCGGAAGACGGCGCCATTTGCGGAGCAGCCTGCGCCATTGAAGGCGCCGTCGTGCTATTCGAGCCAGGCTCAGGCAGACACAGCCCGTATGCCGCGCGCGCAGCGTGTCCGAGCGCCTCGGCACTTGCAAAGCGCTTGGCCGGATCGAGCGCCATGGCCATGCAAATGACATCAGCCAGCGCCGCGGGGACGTCGCACGCCTCGCATTGCTCGCGCATATTCTGACCCGGCTTAGGGTCAGCCCCCGTCAGACAAAAGAACAGAAGCGCGCCGAGCGCATAGACATCGCTGCGCACGCTCGTCTGCCCAAAACCATATTGCTCGGGTGGCGCATAGAGTCGCGTTCCAAACTTAACCGTGTCGGCATCGGCCCCGTCACGCCACACCCGCGCGATTCCCAGGTCGATAATCACCAGCGACGAGAAGGTCATGCCAGCATCGGCCGCATACCTCACGCCCGATACGATGATGTTCGAGGGTTTAAGGTCGCGGTGGATTACCGGTACCCCCGACTCCCCCGCAGCTGCAAAACCAGCATGCAGCTCGCCCACCGCTTCACACAAAACGGGATACAGCCCGCGGGCATAATCGGGCGTCGCCCCCAAGCGTCCCACCAACGCCTCGAGTGTCTCGCCTTCGACATACTCCATCACCACGTCGAGCTCGTCGCCCACACGGCGGCAATCGACGATTCGGGGCAAGTGCTCAAAACGACGACCGGCGCGCTGGGCCACAAACAGGCGCTCATATGCTCCGCCAATCTGCACCGAAGCATCGATGCGCTTGCGGACAAAGGGGCCGAGAGACCCGCCACCAGAGCCCTCAAAATAGACGAGTTCGGTCGTCTCGACATCCGAGAGCTTGAGCACGCGCTCCACACGATAGCTGTCATCGCGGTCGAGCGACGCCAAATGCTCGACAAGCGAAGCAGTCAGCTCATCATCGGAATATGTTGGGCTCTGAGTATCCATAGCGTCCATCATAACGCAGGGCGCGGACACCCCATGTTGTCCGCACCCCGTTCGTTTGCATGGTTATTCTGGTGACACAACCGGCTCAGCCATCGGCCACTAACTCACCGTTTCCTCGCCAAAGCGATACAGCTCTTCATTGACCTTTTGGAGGCTACAGCCACGGTCGATGCAAAAGATAATGATTGCATCGCGACGGTCCTTGCAGTTGAGGACGCTCACTCCGGCAGCCGTCAGGGCGCGGTTGGTCTCTTTCATCGACAGCGCCATTGCAAAGGCAATCTGCAGCACCTTATTGCGGCTCGGATTGCGCGAACCGATAAAGATCTGATAGCCAAAGGTCTCGTTGAGGTCGGCCATACGCACCACGCGCGAACGCTCGAGCCCCTTCTCTTGCAGCAACTGCTTTAAGTAATCCGAAAGCGACGGGGCGGCAAAGTCGTGTTCCTTGATATAGCCATCGATACTCGGCGCATCAAGAAGCTCGTTGAGCAACTCGTCCGTCAGCTTTTTATCGGGCACGCGGCCTCACCTCCCATACGGCGCAACGGTAGCGACATGTTAGGCCAGCACCCAGCTTGCAGCGGCAGACTTATCAAACACGTTGGCAAAATAGAGAGCCTTCTTGATGTCACCATCAAAGTAGATATTGCCCGCCACGGAGCCACCGGCGGCAAGGGTACCAGACTGCAGCTCATCGGAACCCTCGCTGTAATAACCCTGGTTCTGCTGCGCACCGTTGGCGTCCTCGCCCTTCCAGTCGTAGATATTGTAGTCCGCGCCCTCATCGCCATTGTTGACGTACGTGACGTGAATGCCCGTCATGGTCGAACCGTCAAAATTGGTAAGCCCGGTCTGCACGGAATCGACAGTAACGGAAAGACCGGCAGCCGTGGTCACGGTCGTGCCGACGGCCAGGTCGGTCGTTGGCTGTTCCTCCTTTTTCGACTCCTCCTTCTTATCTGCGTCGCCGGCGTCCTCGATAACGGTCGCCTTATCGCTGCCACAGCCCGCAAGCAGGCCGGCAGTCCCCAAGGCAACGGTGGCGAACGCTCCAAGCGCAGCGCGACGGCTCAGCAGCACTTCGTTTTCGAGCTTTTTCATCATGCATCCTTCCTACGATCCGGCTACCGCGCCGGCACACAGCACATCGTAGGAAGGATTGAACTTGAATTCATTAGCTGTGAGCTAAAGTTGCGGTAAACGGCCAATGCAGTTATCCGAATGCCGAGCAAACGCACTTTGCGCGACCGTCTGCTGGCAGTGCATCAACCCACCGTGACGGATTCCCCGGTAAAGGCACTGATCATCAACAGGGCAAAGAACACCAGGTAGCTGACACTCAGCGGGTACGCAATGATCAAGAAGGCGACCCATCCAACATTGGTCTTACCATCGGCACGACGTTGCTCGCGAGAACGGCACAGCCAGACCGTCACGCCAATGGCCACAATCAGCAACACGAGTGCCGCTGCTGCCACCCCGGCAAGCGCAAACATCACGCCAATGCTCACAGCAATAAACGGAAGCAACAACAAGCCGCATCCACACCCACCGGGACTATAAACGGCAGATTGTCGGCGTCGCCCCATCGCCACCCCCCATCATCTTTGAGCACTACAGTGCGATGGCCTGCTGAACAGGAACGATCTTATCGAGTTCCGGTTCAATCCGCCTTTTCTCGGCCTCAAGATCAAACGCCACCTGAGCGCGCAGCCAATAACCATCCGTCAGGCCAAAATAACGGCAAAGACGGAGGTCGGTGTCGGCCGTCACGCGACGTTTTCCCAAGACAATCTGCCCGATACGCTGAGCCGGAATCCCGGTCTCTTTCGCAAGGCGATATTGAGAAATGCCCATGGGAACAAGAAACTCCTCTTTGAGAAGCTCACCAGGAGTCACCGGCGACAACAAATCGGCCGAAGTCTCATCACTTGTGATAATCGACGATTTCGACATTCCAAGCCATCTCCTGTCTCCACTCAAAACAGACCCGATAGCGCTCGTTAACACGGATGCTATATTGACCGGCACGATCGCCCTTCAAAGCTTCCAGGCGGTTGCCCGGTGGAACGCGAAGATCATCAAGCGAAGCACAAACCTGCAGTTGGCGAATCTTCCTCAACGCAACACGCTCAAAGGGCACGAACCTCCTGACCCGCACACCCATGGCAAAGCGTTCGGTATCCTCATCTTTATACGATGCAATCATAGTATCGCCTTACGTTAGTAACGTCAAACGTTTCTACAGACTTACATCTCTATTATATCGTACGTTTGTTCGTGTTTTCTAGATCATATAGTCCTTCACGCCTTAGTCAAGCAAAAGCAATCGTTTGTAGACATCGAGGCCTTTGAGTAGGATTTCCTCGTCAAAGAGCATGGTATCGGTATGCAGGGCGCTTGTGGCATAGGCAGGGCAGCCATCCGAATCGCTCGGGTTTTCTTGTCCCTCCGGCACGCCCGTGCCCAGCAGGAAGAACACGCCCGGCAGATGGCGCTGATAGAACGCGAAATCCTCGGCAATCAGCAGCGGCTCGTCCACGAGCTGCAGCTCGGGCAAGGCAGGCGCGACGCTGCCAAATAACTCGGGGTCGTTATCGACCGGCGGATAGCCCTCGGCAAAGTCGAGATCGTACGTGCAGCCCGTTGCAGCGCATGCCTCGTCGAGTACACGGCGCACGCCCTCACGCGCACGGTCGAACATGTCGTCCGTAAACACGCGCAGACTGCCGGCAACATGGGCCTCCCCCGCCACCGCATTGCAGACGGTACCGGCCTGCAGCAGGCCAAACTTGCCGATACAGGGCTCGTCGGTGCCCAGCTCGTCCATCAGCTCGCGCTCGGCAACCAAAAACTTCGCTGCCGCCAACGCGGCATCGTGCGATTCGTTTACGGGAACGCCGTAGGTCTTGGCGATATGGATGCTTGTCCCGTGAATGTGCACGTGCGTCTCGCTTGAGCGCGCCAGCAGCGGACCGGAACAGCTCGCCAACGTGCCGGCGGGCAAATCGGGCCATACGTGGAAGCCAAAGATGCGATCCGCCCCGTAGCGCTCGAATACGCCGCTCTCGCACACCGTCTTGGCGCCACCAGTCGTCTCCTCGGCCGGCTGAAACACAAAGAGCACATTGCGCTTAATGGCGCCCGGCTGCTCACGGATCGTACGGTCGACGAAGGTTGCCGCCGCAAGCGCCATGGCCATGTGACCATCGTGACCGCACGCATGCATCTTACCGGGATGCGTCGAGGCAAAGGCCGCGCCCGTTGCCTCCGCGATGGGCAGGGCGTCCATGTCGGCGCGAATCGCCGTGGCATGCACGGCGCCCGTGCCGGCATCGAAGAAGGCGCAGACGCAGCTGGGACACGGATGGGTCACCTCGCAGGCGAGCGGCGCCAACACGCCCTCAATATAGGCGATAGTCTGCGGAAGATCGAAGTCGAGCTCCGGAATGCGGTGCAGGTCGCGACGATAACGACGGAGTTCTTGGAGCTCGGTCATAGAGGTTCCTTTCATGGGTGCGCGTCGGTTGCCATCTATTGTGCCGCAAGATTGCTACACCCTTATTTCCAGCATATCCTTGCATTTTTTAAACGTTATATACGAATACTCTTGTTTGGTAAAGTGCAACGTGGTAGGGTCTTTACCACTTGATAGAGGCGCGGGCACGAAGAACCGCGGGCGAGCCGGCAGGCTTTGACCCCGTGGGGAGGCGAAACCCGCCGAACTGGGTTTTTCGGGCACGAACAACCTGGTGGGCCTGCGGGAAACACCCGCAGGACTGTCTGCAGCAATGCGGGAGCGCTATCCGGACATTGGGTCCACGCTATGCGGATTCGATGCGCAGATGGCGCCGTCTGGATAGCGAGGTTTACGGGACATGGCATTGACCCCCAACGAGGCATATGCGGCCAAACAGCCGTTTGTGGACAAGGTAACGCTCGAGCATATCGTCGAGCAGTTCCCCACGCCGTTTCATCTATACGACGAGGCGGGCATCCGCCGCAACATGCAAGAAGTGCGCGACGCCTTTGCATGGAACCCGGGCTTTAAGGAATACTTTGCCGTCAAGGCCAACCCCAACCCGGCGCTCATCTCCATTCTCAACGAATACGGCTGCGGCTGCGATTGCTCGAGCTATACCGAGCTCATGATTGCCCGCTCGCTGGGCATCACGGGACACGACATCATGTTCTCGTCTAACGACACGCCAGCTGCCGACTTTGAGCTCGCCGACAAGCTGGGCGCCATCGTCAACTTTGACGACATCAGCCACATCGAGTTCTTTGAGCGCGTCGCAGGGCCCATCCCCAAGACGGTCAGCTGCCGCTTTAATCCGGGCGGCCTGTTCCAGCTCTCCAACGGCATCATGGACAACCCGGGCGACTCCAAATATGGCATGACCACCGAGCAGCTCTTCGAGGCCTTCCGCATGCTCAAGGCCAAGGGCGCTGAGGACTTTGGCATCCACGCATTCCTTGCCAGCAACACCGTCACCAACGACTACTACCCCAAGCTTGCGCGCATCCTCTTTGAGCTTGCAGTGCGCCTGGAGCGCGAGACCGGCGCACACGTCGCCTTCATCAATCTATCCGGCGGCGTCGGCATCCCCTACCTGCCCGAGCAGCAGGCTAACGACATCCATGCCATCGGCGAGGGAGTGCACGCGGCATACGACGAGATCCTGGTTCCCGCCGGCATGGGCGATGTGGCCATCCGCACCGAGATGGGCCGCTTTATGATGGGCCCCTACGGCTGCCTGGTCACCAAGGCCATCCACGAGAAGCAAATCTACAAGGACTATATCGGTGTCGACGCAAGCGCCGTCGATCTGATCCGCCCTGCCATGTATGGTGCCTACCACCACATTACGGTGATGGGCCAGCCGGGTGGCGCCGACAAGACTGCGGCACCCGTCACGGACACGTACGACATCACGGGCAACCTATGCGAGAACAACGATAAGTTCGCCATCGATCGCGAGCTGCCGCATATCGACATGGGCGACCTGCTCGTGATTCACGATACGGGTGCGCACGGCTACTCCATGGGCTACAACTACAACGGACGCCTACGCTCCGCCGAGGTCCTGCTGCGCCCCGATGGCTCGGCCGACCTCATCCGCCGCGCCGAGCGCCCGGGCGATTACTTTGCCACGCTCGACGTGCTGCCGTACGGCCGAGAGTTACTGGCCAAGTCGCGCGCCGATGCCGCCCGCCGTCGCGCCCAGGACGAGCGCCTGGCCGTCGCTGCCCAATGGAACAAACGCATCCAGATCGCGGAAGCGAAGGAGAAGAACATGGATATCCGAAACCTCGAGGGTTCGATCGTCGCCCTTGTCACGCCGTTTAAAAAGGACGGCAGCGTCGACTTTGATGCACTCGAGCGCCTTATCGATTTCCACCTGCAAAATGGCACTGACGCCATCCTCACCCTGGGCACCACCGGAGAGAGTGCCACGATGACCGACGACGAGGACAACTCCGTTGTCGCCGCCGTGGTCAAGCAGGTTGCGGGCCGCGTCCCCGTCATCGCCGGCTCGGGCTCCAACTCCACGCAGACCATGCTCACCAAGTCGCTCACCTACCAGGGCCTGGGTGCCGATGGTCTGCTGCTCATTACCCCCTACTACAACAAGTCTAACGAAGAGGGCATCTACCAGCACTTTAAGACCGTGGCCGACGCCGTGGACATCCCCTGCATTCTGTACAACATCCCCGGCCGCTGTGGCTGCAGCATCAGCGAGCACAACGTAGAGCACTTGGCCGCACACCCCAACATCATGGGCATCAAGGAGGCCTCGGGCAACGTCGCCTACGCGGCCAAGATCGCCCACCTGCTGTCCGATGACTTCCGCATGTACTCGGGCGAGGATGCACTCACCGTGCCGCTCATGAGCCTAGGCGCTTCGGGTGCCATCAGCGTGTGGGCCGACGTACAGCCGCAGCTCGTGCACGACATGTGCCGCGCCTATCTGGACGGTGACGTAGCGCGCGCCCGCGATATCCAGATTGCCGGCCAGCCGCTCATCAACGCCCTCTTTAGCGAGGTCAACCCCATCCCCGTTAAAGAAGCGCTCGCCCAGATGGGTATGATCGAGGCAAACTACCGCATGCCGCTGTGCCCCATGGCCGACGATACGCGTGCCGCACTTACCGATGCTCTGAAGGGAGCTGGTCTGCTTGATTAAGACCGTCATTATGGGAACGGGTCGCATGGGCTCGCTCATCCGCACCACTGCCGAGGGTATTGTCGATACCGCCGGACAGCCCGTTTTCGACATTGTGGCCCAGATCGGTTTTGACCTGTCTGAGCTCGAAAGCGCCCCGGCAGCCGACGTCATCATCGACTTCTCGAATGTCGTGACCTTCGATGCCGTCGTTGCCTATGTCGAGCGTACAGGCGCGGCGTTGGTCTCGGGCACCACGGGCTATACGCCCGAGCAGATGGATCGCCTGCGCGAGCTAGGTCAGAACGCCCGTGTCATGCACTCCGGCAACTACTCCATCGGCATCGCGGCCCTGCGTCATCTGGTGGCACGGGCCACGCGCGAACTGCCCGGCTTTGACTGCGAGATCGTCGAGACGCACCACAACCAAAAGGTCGACGCCCCCAGCGGTACCGCCAAGCTGCTGCTCGATGCCGTTGTCGAAGCCGAGCCCGAGGCAGGCTACCACCCCGTCTATGGCCGCGAGGGCATGTGCGGCGCGCGCGACCCCAAGGAGATCGGCATGCACTCGCTGCGCGGTGGCACCGTTGCCGGCGTTCACGAGGTGAGCTTCTTTGGTCAGGACGAGGAGGTCACGCTCGCGCATCGCGCCACGAGCCGTCAGATCTTTGTCAACGGCGCCCTGGCAGCCGCGCAGAAGCTCGTCACCCGCGAGCACGGCTTCTATACGTTCGACCAGGTCATGTTTGCCTAACCAACTATCTACCGTACCCACGCAAAGGAGAAACAGCATATGAGTAACGCAGCCGAGATGGATGCCCAGGAGATCATCAATTACATCGCCACCGCGCCTAAAAAGACGCCCGTCAAGCTGTATGTGCGCGAGAAGCCCGGCATGAAGGTTGCCTGGGGCGATGCGCACGTCTACGGCGGCCGTCGCGGCAAGACCGTCTTTGGCGACTGGGATGAGCTCAAGGCAATCCTCGACGCTAACGCCGACTCCATCGACTACTACGACGTAGAGAATGACTGCCGCAACTCCGCCGTGCCCATGCTCGACCTTAAGGGCATCAATGCCCGCATCGAGCCGGGCGCGATCATCCGCGACCGCGTCGAGATCGGCGACCGCGCCGTCATCATGATGGGCGCCATCATCAACATCGGCTCCGTTATCGGCGAGGGCTCCATGATCGATATGGGCGCCGTGCTGGGCGGCCGCGCCACCGTGGGCAAGAACTGCCACATCGGCGCCGGTACCGTGCTGGCAGGCGTCGTTGAGCCCGCGAGCGCCACGCCCGTCATCATCGAGGATGATGTCATGATTGGCGCCAACGCCGTGGTCCTGGAGGGCGTGCGCGTGGGCAAGGGTGCTGTCGTTGCCGCCGGCGCCGTATGCGTCGAGGACGTCCCCGCCGGCGCCGTCGTGGCCGGTGTCCCCGCCCGCGTCATCAAGATGCGCGACGCCCAGACCGACAGCAAGACCGGCCTGGAAGAGGGCTTACGTCAACTGTAGGGTTACGCGGTTTTACCAAACCGCGTAACTAGTCGGCGCTGCAAACGACCCAGAGCGGCAATCTGACGTTCAATCGTCGGGCATGACCAAAAGGTCAATGCCCTCCTCTTTCACGTCACCTTGCTCGCTCTGGGGCGTTTTCGCTGACTTATGCTCAACCAGTAGCGAAATTAAGCCCCAAGTAAAAAGGCCGAAGCCCTCATCCGAGGCTTCGGCCTTCGCTTTCTCGCTGCAGGCGTAACGCAACTTATCGATTCTCGATGCTGCCGATATTCTTGAGCTCGATGGAGATGAGGCCGTTGGGCTCGTTGACAAACTCGATGTACTCGGAGTTCGAACCCATCTCGGCCGGGAAGCTGATCTCGATACCCGTATCGGTACGAATCTTATGATTGCGCACCGCCGCGCGCTCGACCTGCTTGCGCTCCACGGGAACGCGCTCGGGAACCTTCTCCTCGGTCAGTGCCGCGCGCACACTTTCCTTGATGACCGGTTCGTCCTCAAAGACCTCATCGACGATATCCCAAGGCGGAAGCTCCTCGTCATCCTCGACCTTCTCGGCCACAGCGGCCTTAACCTTGGCGAGCGCCACGGCCGTGTTGGCGCCGTGCTCCTCGGCGACTTCCTCGACCACACGCGTCACGGTGTCGATGACCTCCTTGCCAGATACGCCCGTGACGCACTGCAGCAGGCCATCGGGAATGAGCATGCGGTCTTCGCCGGCAATCTTGCGCTTCTTGTCTACGTAGCCGATCTCCATGGTGCTCGCGCGCACGATGGCATAGCTCGGCACCTTCTGCGAGGGGTTCGGCAGGATAGCGTAATGGCGCGCGATGTCGTTGCGCACCTCCCCCTCCTCGCGGCCCACTTCGTGCATAAAAGCCTGCTTGGAGCCCAGCAGCATCACGGCAAACCAGCGGGCATCCTCATCGTCGTCAAAATCGGCCACGAGCACGTCGGTGGACTCGGCTTTCTCGGCTTTGGTGAGCTCGGAGGAGATAAACTCCGCAATCTGCTGCGACAGGTCCACGAACTCGCGCTCGCCAAAGAAATAGCCCTTGAGCTCGCCGCCAAACGCAGAGTTCTCGGCAAACGTGGCGCGTTTATTGTCGGCCGAGGTACGTGCGCGGCGCAGATGCGTGGTCACGAAGTTGCGCACGGTACGACTCTCGATATCGAGCTCGCGCTGGCTCATAACGTTGACGGCAGAGTCAAAGTCCAGGATATGCAGAATCGCGTGATTGATTTTCATATACGGCATTCCGTTCTAGATCGATTTCGGCACGAACCAGTATAGCGGTCGAGCCCTCCCCGAGCGCATCGAAGATTGGTGCATCGGGGACAGGTTGCTTTGCACCAATGGCTAGCGCAAGAGCTCGGACTGCCAAGCCTCGAGCTGTTCTGCCAGACTCTTACCGGCGGCGGACATGTCGATCTGGGGTCGTTTGGGCAGCAGTGCGCACTTAAGGATTGCCACGATGGTCTGCGAGACAAAGCGTCGCGTATCCTTGTCGAAACCTTGCGCAGCCTGGAGCATCACGGGCAGGCTCTCGCGCAGATTCCCAGCGATATCCGCAAACCGCTCAGCACCCGTAGCCTCAAACACGGAGAACAACGCATCTACAAAACGCTCGCGCTCGCTAGGTGACACTGCAAGCAGCATCTCGCGAATGGAGCCATCAACGTATCGAGCACCGGCGGACAGGAGCTCACAGTACACGAAGTCGCGACCATCAACCACCCAGCTAAAGGGATTGTGCTGCAGCAGGCTGAACTCGGTGCTCTCAACGATGGCATAGTCCTCCTGTGTCTCGAACATCATGCCAAAGATCGACGACCGAGGTAGCGTCTTGTCGATTCGACCGGAAAGATCGGCAAAGGCGTTGCCGTTCAGAAACTCCTCGACGAAGCCAGGACCATCATGGGAATACACCCGTTCGATTCGCTCACGGGCGACATCGGAGCACATCGCCGCACCGTACACCGCAAGGTTTCCACCCTTGGAATGACCTCCGCACAAAAGCGGCCCGTCAATCGCATCCGCCGCCTCGTCCACGTAACGCGCCGCGGATTCCTGGGCCGGCACAGGACACCGGAACGCCATGTTAAAGTCCTCTTTCCAGCCCACAATCGTACTGTCGGTCCCCCGGAAGGAAAGATAGCTAAACCCCGCCGGAAATCGGAACGCCATGGCTGCAAACTGCTCTGTCGCCACCACATCGCTCACGGCACGATAGCCGCAAACGTGCACGCCGCGATAGCGAGGGCTTGCTGCCACGGCCTCCAACAAGGCCCTGCTCCCCTCTGGATCCCACAGGTCGCCAATCATGTCCCGGTAGCACTCGGCACGAAGCAGCTCGCGTACGTCAAGACCCTGCCAGTTCGTCAGCTCCGCCATATCACCCGGCAAACGCAAATAGGACAGCCACGCAAAGACCAGGCTATCCACCGCGCAGAACGACCGTTCCTCAAACGGATCAAACGCCGTCTGGACATAGGTCAAAAAGTTAGGTGAATCCGACATGGCCCTCCCATCAACTATGGTGCATTGGGGTCAGGTTGCTTTGCACCAAAAAGGCGCCCGGGCCGTGTGGACCCAGACGCCTTTCATTGTAGCCTGTTGCCCAAAAGAGCTTGATTTAGCAGGAGAAGTCGACGCTGTCGATGATGTCCTTGAGGGCCTTGGCGGAGGCGGTGAGCTCATGCTCCTCGTCATCGTTCAGCGGCACGGGAACGCGGCAGACAACGCCGTCGCGGCCAACGACGGTCGGCATGGAGATGGCAAGATCAGACAGGCCGTACTCGCCCACCATGAGCGAGGAGACGGGCAGAACGGTCTGCTCATCGCGCATGACGGCGGTGCAGATGCGCTTGACGGCCATGGCGACGCCATAGTAGGTGGCGTGCTTCTTCTCGATGATGGTGTAGGCGGAATTCTTGACGTCCTCGGCGATACGCTTCTCGGCAGCCTCATGCTCCAGATGGCCGTGAAGCTCGCAGAAGGTGTTCAGCGGAACGCCGGCAACCTGAGCGCTGGACCAAGCGACGAACTCGGAGTCGCCGTGCTCACCCATGACGTAGGCCTGAACGTCGCGCGGATCGACCTCGACGTGGGCGCCGAGCATCTGCTGCAGACGACCGGTGTCGAGCACGGTGCCGGAGCCGATGACATGGCCCTCGGGCAGGCCGGACATCTTGATGGCGGCATAGGTCAGAACATCGACCGGGTTGGAGACGATGAGCAGAATGCCGTCGAAGCCAGACTTCTTAATCTCGGGAATAATGGACTTGAAGATGTTGACGTTCTTGTTGACCAAGTCCAGGCGGGTCTCGCCGGGCTTCTGGGCAGCGCCAGCGGTGACGACGATCATAGCGGCGTCGGCGACATCGGAATAATCGCCGGCATAGATCTTCATGGGCTCGGCAAACGTCATGCCGTGCGCGATATCCAGGGCCTCACCCTCGGCGCGGTTCTTGTCCACGTCGATGAG
Organism: uncultured Collinsella sp.; assembly: GCA_900544115.1. Classification (GTDB taxonomy): domain Bacteria; phylum Actinomycetota; class Coriobacteriia; order Coriobacteriales; family Coriobacteriaceae; genus Collinsella. The sequence goes on from UQTW01000006.1 coordinate 38,071, forward strand.
GACCATCTCGGAGAACAGACCGCTCTGCATCAGCGCGAACGCCGAAGACGAACCGACGAAACCGCAGCCGACAATAGCGACCTTCTTCTCGTTAACCATTAGAAACTCCCATCTCTCTCCACAAGCAAGCCGCCCGGGAACGACCCGAGCGGCTTGCCGTAATCCCAATACATCCAATCGGGACTTTGATTATGCTCCTATTCGCAGCCAAAAATCGACCGTTTACCGAAATTGTTTGCAGGATTCGTAAAATAACTGCACGAAATCGGTTTCGAGCTATTGACGAGGCGAAATAGCTTTCTAATACAGGCCCGCCTCGCGAATGGCCTCGACAGCCAAAGCAATCTGATCGGGCGGCAGGACCAGCGCCATGCGCACGTGTCCCTCGCCCGAAGGACCAAAGCTCGCGCCCGGCGTCACCACAACGCCGGCCTTCTCCATAAGCTCCTCGCAAAACGCCATGGAATCGGTGCGACCACCGGGAAGCTTGGCCCACACGAACATAGAGCCATGCGCGTTGGGACGCTCCCAGCCCAGACCCTCAAGACCGTCGCACAGGGCATCACGGCGCTCCTGGTACTTCAGACGCTGCGCCTCGACCTCATCGCGCGGACCGTTCAGACAGGCGATAGCAGCCTTCTGGATCGGGAAGAACATGCCAAAGTCGATCTGGCTGCGCAGCTTGGCAAAGGCAGAGACCACATCCTCGCGGCCGACCAAAAAGCCGATGCGGGCACCAGTGACGTTAAACGACTTGGAGAGCGAGAAAAACTCCACGCCCACCTCGAGCGCACCGGGATACTGCAAGAAGCTGCCGCCCGGCTCACCGTCAAACACGATATCGGAGTATGCATTGTCGTGAACGATGAGCAGGTCGTGCTCGCGGGCGAAGGCGATGATCTCCTCGTAGACCTCGGGCGTGCCCACCGAGCCCACCGGGTTGGCGGGCAGCGATACGATCATATACCTGGCACGATCGGCCACCTCGGGATCGATACCCGCCACATAGGGCAGGTAATTATGCTCGGCAACCAGCGGATAGTACTCGAGCTTGGCATCGGCAATCTTCGCACCCGCCTCAAAGACCGGGTAGCACGGATCGGGAACCAGGATGGTGTCACCCGGATCGAGCAGGGCCAGGCCCAAATGGCCCACGCCCTCCTGCGTGCCGTTGCACGACTGCACCATGGACGGTGTAATGCCCGAAACGCCAAAGCGACGCTCATAGTAATCGCACACGGCTTGTTTGAGTTCAGGCAGGTCGCGCAGGGCATACTTCCACATCTCGGGATCTTGGGCTGCTTGCGTGAGCGCCTCGACCACGTGGCCGTACGGCTTAAAGTCGGGCGTGCCCACGCTCATGTTGTAAATGGTCTTGCCCTGAGCCTTCAGCGCGAGCAGCTTGTTGTTGAGCGAGGCGAAGACCTCCGCGCCAAAGCGGTCGAGACGCTGCGATACCTGCATGGTGCCACCTTCCGATATAAAAAAGCGGCGCTCCGACAAGAGCGCCGCGCGATACGGGCCATCAGATTGCAAAAGTGCAACGCTTGCAACCCCCCTATTGGTTCAATTTAGCCAACCTTAGTCAACTGGATTGAGCGCGTCGATCTGCGCAAGCCACAGACGCGAGCTGGCGTCACTCGGCATACGCCAATCGCCGCGCGGGCTGAGCGTCACCGAACCAACCTTGGGGCCATCGGGCAGGCAGCTGCGCTTAAACTGCTGGGCAAAGAAGCGACGATAGAACGTACGCAGCCACGTGTGGACGGTCTTGGCGTCGTAGACACCCTCGAAACTCTTGAGCGCCATGCGGTAGATCTTGCCCGGCTCAAAGCCAAAACGCAGCAAGTAGTAGAGGAAGTAGTCGTGCAACTCGTACGGGCCCACCAAATCCTCAGTCTTCTGCGCAATCTCGCCGTCGCCCGTGGGCGGCAGAAGCTCGGGGGACACCGGCGTGTCGAGGATATCGAGCAAAACCTCGGCAATACGCCCGCCAAAGACATCAGCCGCATAACGCACCAAGTGACGCACGAGTGTCTTGGGCACGCTCGCGTTGACGGCGTACATGCTCATGTGGTCGCCGTTATAGGTAGCCCAGCCGAGTGCCAACTCCGACAGGTCACCCGTGCCGATGACAAAACCGCCAGCCTGGTTGGCCAGATCCATCAGAATCTGCGTACGCTCGCGGGCCTGGCTGTTCTCGTAGGTCACGTCCTGCACGGTCGGATCGTGCTCAATGTCCTTGAAGTGCTGCTCCACAGCCGCGTGGATCGAAACCTCGCGGAAGCTCACGCCCAGGTCGCGCGCGAGCGACTCGGCGTTGGACTTAGTGCGATGCGTCGTGCCAAAGCCGGGCATGGACACGGCAGTGATGCCCGTGCGCGGCAGCCCCAGCGCATCGAAGGCACGCACGGTCACGAGTAGCGCCAGTGTGGAATCGAGGCCGCCGGAAAGGCCGATGACGGCAGCCTTGGTACCCGTATGGGCAAGGCGGGTCTTGAGGCCCGCAGTCTGCAGATTGAGAATAGTCTCGCAACGCTCGGCCAGATCACCGTGGTCGGCCGGCACAAAAGGCGCGCGAGGGAAAACGCGGTCGATATCGCAGGCATCGCGCAGGACAGGCTCTTTGGCCAGCACGCCCTCAAAAGAAAACTCAACGGTCGTGGCCTCCGGCGCATCGTCCGCGCGCGCCCACGTCGTCGAGCGACGGCGCTCGGCAACCAGGCGGTCAAGATCGACATCGGCGATGGCCATATCGCAGGTAAGCAGTTTGGTCGCGGCGAGCTTGGAGCCGTTTTCGTAGACGAGGTTCTCGCCCGCAAAGACCATATCGGTCGTGGACTCACCCTCGCTCGCGTCCGCGTAGGCATAGGCGCAGTACAGGCGTGCACTTTGGTTAGAGATAAGGCTGCGGCGGTAATCCGCTTTGCCGATGATCTCGTCCGAGGCCGACGGGTTGAGAATCACCGTCGCACCGGCAAGCGCCATCTCGGTCGAAGGAGGCGCCGGCACCCACAGGTCCTCGCAGACCTCAACGCCCAGCACCAGGTCCTCGGCGCCCTCATCACAGCAACGGTAGACAAGCCCCGAGCCCAACGGGACCGGACCCTGACCGGCAAATTCAAGCCAAACGGGATCGGTAGGTGCCGGAGCAAACCAACGGCGCTCATAGAACTCGCCATAGTTGGGCAAATACTTCTTGGCCGTGAGGCCCAAAAGCTCGCCCGCGCAGCACACAGCGACGCAGTTGTAGATATTCTCGGCAACCGCAACGGGAAGACCAATGGTAAAGACAATCGGCAGCTCACGAGTCTCGTCGAGGATATGCACCAGAGCAGCCTCGCAGGCATGCAGCAGTGTGCGGTTATGGAACAGATCGGCCGCGGTATAGCCGATCAGGTTAAGCTCGGGCAGCACCAGCGCGCGAACGCCACGCTCGGCAGCATCGCGAACAGCCACCAGTGCAACCTCGGCATTGCCCTCGACATCGGCAACGCGAATCTGCGGTGAGGCCGCCGCCACACGCAAAAAGCCGTCAGACTGAGAAAGGTGAAGATCCATAAGAATGCTCCCGTGCGTAGACGCCATTCATAACAATTAGCAAACCTTATTGTAGTTCAACCGCCGGGCGCAACCGCATCCCACCAACTTGGTGAGCTATTGATGAGTTGATGGTATCTGCTAAATGTCACGTACGATTCACATCTGGTGGGTACCCTGATGGCTAAACGAAACGAAGCAGATTTACACCGGGAGGACCCCGTATGGCAACCAAGTACACCGACGCGCCGCGCACGCGCGTCATGACACCGGCCGCGCTCAACAACGGCGTGCACGAGAACCATTCCATCGGACAGACCATGGCCATCGCGCCCAAAAAGGGCCTGTTCGACGACATTTCCATTCCCCAAATCATCGCCGGCGCCGCAGCTGCCGCCACGAGCGTCGCGCTTGCCTCCAAGATCGGTATCGCCGGATCGGTGATCGGCGCCGCCGTGAGCTCGGTCATCACCGTTGTGTCCTCGCAGGTCTACCGCCACTTTATCTCTGCCAGCGCCGAAGCCCTCAAAGGCACGCACACCGCCGTCGACTACCCCGCCGGCGCCTATGAGCCCGTTGAGTTTGATGCCGAGGAGCACCTGGGCGGCGCCGCGACTACGCAGGAGATGCGCCAGATTGCGGGGCGCGCGACCACGGCGCGCGTCGCCCCCAACAGCCTGCGCGCCAAGGCGGCGGCAGAGCGCAGCCAGACGCAAAAGAAGGTCATCATCTTCTCGATCGCCATCGCCATCGTCGCGGTCATCGCCTGCACCGGCGCTATCCTTATCACCACTGCCGGCGAGGGTCTGGGTGAGCGTCCCGAGCCAATCCTTTCGTCGCGCACGACCGAGAGCGATGCGGATAGCACTGGTCAATCGCAAATCCAGCAGGACGACCCGCAGGGCAACTCCGCATCCACCAACTCGTCTTCGGACACCCCTGATCAGTCGCAGAGTGCCGATTCCTCTACGTCCAACAGTGGCACGCCGTCCGGCACGACCGACTCAAGCCAAACGACTGACGGCTCTCAACCGAGCACGGGCGACCAGACGAACGGCAATACATCGAGTACGGGATCTACCGACAACGGCAACACCAACAGCTCGAGTGGAACCGCGTCCGGCACGGCATCTGACAGCTCGAGCCAAGGCACGGCATCGGGTAACTAAGCACGTTTGCCTCTCAAAGAGAACCAACCTGTATAACGGGCGCGAACCGGCAACGGTCGCGCCCGTTTGCCTTGGGCGCCGAGGTAGCACGCCCCGTGCGATGGTAAGATGCTTTGGTGTGTAAAGAGGAGATTTGCCATGAGCAAGACAATAGTTAAGCCCACGCTATCGCTGGGCAACCACATCTATCTGTATCGCCTGCTGCGCGACGCGATTGGGTGCGGTAAGCAAACGTTTATGACGCAGGTCGAGGAGGCGCTCGCCGCCGGCGACATGGCCGCTTATGACCTAGGCTTTGAGTCCACGCGCGAGTTGCTCGAGGAACTCGACGACTGCATTAAACTGACCGTCTTTAAGGGCGGCCGCCTGTATGCCACCGTCATCGCCAACGAGGCCTGGGATACCGCCCTTGCCAAAGGCGAGGACAAGCCCAAGGCAGCCAAGGGCACCAAGCAGTCCTACAAAAAGAAAAAGCGCGGCGAGAAGGACCTCAAGGCCGTGCGTCCCAAGCACGTTAAGCGTCCCGAGCCCGTGGCCGAAGTCGCTCCGGAGCCCGAGCCCGAGACAGAGATCGAAGTCGCTATTGAGGTAACAGCAGAAGCCGAAACCGAAATCGCCGCCACGACCGATCCCGAAGTCACATCAGAGCAGGAAGCCGCTGTGGAGCTCAACGAGGCCCCCAAGTCGACAACCGAAGAAGCCGCTAACCAACCCGAGACGTCTGCGTTCCAAAACAGCGATGTCTTTGGCAACGAGGCCGAGGACGATCAGTCCGACGAGCCCGCCGATCAAGGCGCTACCGAGTCGGCGCCGGAGCCCGAGACGCCGCAGCCCGCCATCTCGCTCACGGTTGTCTATGACCCCGAGAACGCCAACGCCGGCATCACCACCATGGCATCCACGCCGGTCGAAGCAAAGCTGCCTGTCGAGGCAGAGGACGCCCCGCAAGCCGATGCCAAAACCGAGACTGAAGACACATCCGTCTCCGTGGAACCGACAGATTCCGCAGTTAAGCCGGAACCGGTGCCTGAGTCTGCACCCGTCATCGAGTCCGCATCCGAACCTGTCTATGACCAGATTCCCGCACCGGCTCCGGTCCCCGCTGCAGCACCGGCCCCCGCACCCGCAGCGCCCGCCATCCCCGAGGACTTCCCCGTCGATTTCACAACCGAGGTCTTCTGCCCCGGCCCGCTTTTGCACCAGCTGTCGACCTATCTCCCCTACGGCGCCGACACGCTCGGCATCGTCGGCGAGTACTACTGGATCGCCCGCGAGCGCGGTACCATCGAGGCCGCGCGAAACCGCGCAAGCTTCCCCCTGCACTACACGCAGGCCGGCGAGCGCCGCGAGGTTGCCGTGCGCATCCGCCGCAACACCGCCGGCGGTCTCGGAGCCGCCTGGACCATCGATAAAGTCGAAGAACCCGAGCAGTAACGACAAACGGCTCAAATCCAAATCAGGATTTGAGCCGTTTTTGCTCATTCGTTTAAATTGCTCATTTGTCGATGCATCGTAACCAACAGCGAGCGAGCCGCAAGTGCCCCAGGTTGCCGTGAAAGAGGAGCGACGCGTACTTTGGTACGCGAGCGACGGTTTGAACGACAAGATGGGGTGCTTGCGGCTCGCGCAGCATCATCTCGTTACGCGGTTTGGTAAAACCGCGTAACAAACCTAGTCACGCGTCAGCTTGCGGTGAATACGATGCGGCTGGGCTGCGTCCTCGCCCAGGCGCTCGATGCGGTTGGCCTGATAGGCCTCGAAGTTGCCCTCGAACCAATACCAGTTGCCCGGATTCTCGTCGGTGCCCTCCCACGCCAGAATGTGCGTGGCGACGCGGTCCAGGAACATACGGTCGTGGCTAATAACCACCGAGCAGCCCGGGAACTCGAGCAGCGCCGCCTCGAGTGAGGACAGCGTCTCGACGTCGAGATCGTTCGTGGGCTCGTCGAGGAGCAGCAGGTTGCCGCCCTGCTTGAGCGTGAGCGCCAGGTTCAGACGGTTGCGCTCGCCACCGGAGAGTACGCCAGCGCGCTTCTGCTGGTCCTGGCCCTTAAAGCCAAAGCTCGCCACATAAGCACGGCTCGGAACCTCGGTCTCGCCGACCATCATGTGGTCCAGGCCGTCCGAGACGACCTCCCACAGGTTCTTATCGGGGTCGATGCCAGAACGGTTCTGATCGACATAGGAGATCTTGACGGTCTCGCCCACCTCGAGCTCGCCCGAAGTCAGCGGCTCCAGGCCCACGATGGTCTTGAACAGCGTGGTCTTACCGACACCGTTGGGGCCGATGACGCCCACGATGCCGTTGCGCGGCAGGGTGAACGAAAGGTCGTCGATGAGCACGCGACCGTCGAATTCCTTGTGCAGGTGATGGGCCTCGAGCACCTTGTTACCCAAACGCGGTCCAACGGGAATGCGGATATCGGTCCAGTCGAGCTTCTGGCTTGCGCGGGCCTCGGCCTCCATCTCCTCGTAGCGAGCCAGACGGGCCTTGTTCTTGGCCTGACGGGCCTTGGGTGAGCTGCGTACCCACTCGAGCTCGGCCTCCATGCGCTTGGCGAGCTTGGCGTCGCGGTTGCCCTGCGCCTCGATACGGGCGGCCTTGGTCTCCAGATACGTGGAGTAGTTGCCCTTGTAGGGATAAAGGTGACCGCGGTCGACCTCGCAGATCCACTCGGCAACGTTATCCAGGAAGTAGCGATCGTGCGTGACGGCAAGCACCGCGCCCTGGTAGTTGTGCAGGAAGTGCTCGAGCCACAGGATCGACTCGGCGTCCAGGTGGTTCGTGGGCTCGTCGAGCAGCAGCAGGTCGGGAGCCTCGAGCAGCAGCTTGCACAGGGCCACGCGACGGCGCTCGCCGCCGGAAAGCACGTTGACCGGCATGTCGGAATCGGGCAGCTGCAGGGCGTCCATGGCCTGGCCGAGTTTGGAATCGATATCCCAGCCGTCGGCGGCGTCAATCTCGTCCTGGAGCTTGCCCATCTCTGCCATGAGGGCGTCCATGTCGCAGTCCGGGTCACACATCTCCTCGCCGATCTTATTGAAGCGATCGACCTTGGCGATCATGTCGCCAAACGCCATGCGCACGTTCTCGATGACGGTCTTGTCGTCGTCGAGCGGCGGCTCCTGCTGCAAAATGCCCACGGTGTAGCCGGGGGTGAGCCTGGCATCGCCGTTGGAGACCTCCTCAATGCCGGCCATGATCTTGAGCAGGGTCGACTTACCCATGCCGTTGGGACCCACAACGCCGATCTTAGCACCGGGATAGAAGCTCAGGGTCACGTCGTCAAGAATCACCTTGTCGCCATGGGCCTTGCGAGCCTGATACATCTGGTAGATAAACTCCGCCATTTGCCTGTTTTATCCTTTCTACCTGCTGTTTCCCTATTCTTGATTCGCTTTAGTGGAAACAAAATGAGGAAACCAGCTCTGAAACTTAACGAAAAAGGGGCATGGTTGCCCACACCCCCTAATACTACCTGGGAAAAGTCCCTCTTAACACACTATGAACTGCGTACGCTAGTTTTCCGCAACCTTAGCGAGCGGCTCGCTGCGATTTGCGCCACAGCAGATACGAATAGACGTAGGCAGCTCCAGCTGAACCAAACGCCAGAACCGCAATCACCGCGGCGACGACTTCACTCGAAAGCACGCTACCCGCCACGCCCATCACAATCAAACCAACACCCAGCACCATAAAGCAGGCGCCGCCAAAGCGCTGCGTGCGTCGCCAGTTTTCGGGGTCGGCAAGCGCCCAAGGTGTCTTGATACCGAGCGTATAGTTCTGCTTCACACGCGGCAAGTAGTTGCCCATACCAATAAAGAGCAAGCCGATAGCGCCTGATACCAGCAAATTGACCGTTCCTACCACCGGCACGATGCCCCACACCGTAAGCTCACCCAACCAGCTTATGGCACACATGAATACCGTGAAAGCAATTACGAAGCCCTGATAGAACTTGCCCGAGGTCCGATACGCCTCACCTTTGGGGTCGATGCGCGGCACCACGCAGAACATTGCGAGAAGCGCCAGAGGCAGCACGCCGAGCGCGGAGGCCATCCAGCTAGGACCCCAACCGTCGACGGCGCCGTTCGCGCCCCAGTGCGTGGGAATCTGCGCAGGCAAGCTCGGCATCACCATGAGGTGCGCTACGACATTGGCGACGCACAGAGCGACCAGCGCAACCCACACGCGCGACGATACCCCCGTGGGGTGAATGCCCTTGTTTTCGTTATTCATCCTTATCACCTTCAGTGTTTGTAAAGCCCATAAACCAGCCAATTAAATCCTGCATGACGGTGGTGTTTAAGCTGTATACGATGTTTTGGCCATGGCGCTCGTCGGTCACCAACCCGGCGTTTTTGAGCGTCGCCAAGTGATGGCTCAGCGACGGCTTACTGATATCGAAATGCTCGGCAAGCTCCCCCGCCGTGCAATTGCCTTCGCGCAGCAACTCCAAAATGCGCCGTCGCGTTGGATCGGCAAGCGCCTTAAAACCCTCTCCCGGCATAAGACCTCCTCTCATCATCTCTCATGACGTGCACACTATACTCGATATTTAGATGTTTGTCTAATTATCTAATTTGATACTAAGTATAGAACATGCGTTCGTTTTTAGATACAATGGGCCAAGAAGCAGATGGGTCAGCTCCCTCTTACCAAGAAGGAGATGGACTATGAGTATTAACGATGTCCTGACGTTGTTGTTGCTTGTAATCGCGGCCGTGGAGCTCGGCATCCACATTGGGGGTCGAATGAAATAGCCGCCCCCGCGTAATGCGAAGACGGCCACTTCTCACGCCATAAACGTGTTTCGGAGTTGGCTAACCCGCGGCAACGGGTGCCATCTGCTTCATCTTATGCGAATCCCGATCTCATTTCAACAAGCCCCTAGGGCTCAAATGGAATCGTGATAATCCCTATAATGGCGATAGCCCAAACACGATCCGCTTCCCCATCGGAGGACATCTATGACCGAAACCGCAGCCGCAGCTCCCGTCGAGACACGCGACACCAAACTCGAGATCATCATGGGCCGTGAGGCACTCGATAGACTCGCCAACGCCACGGTGCTGGTGCTCGGCTGCGGAGGCGTGGGCTCTAACTGCTGCGAGGCACTTGTCCGCGGCGGCATCGGTCATTTTGTGATTCTGGACAAGGATATCGTCGCGCCCAGCAACATCAATCGACAGGCCATCGCCTTTCACAGCACCGTCGGCAAGCGCAAGGTTGACGTGATGGAAGCCATGATCCACGACATCAATCCCGCCGCCAGCGTTATCAAGCGCACCGAATACCTGCTGAGCGACAACATCGACGAGTTCTTCGCGAGCGTTTCTGAGCAGACGGGTGGCAAGCTAGACTACGTCGTCGACGCCATCGACACCATCTCGGCCAAGCTCACCATTGCCAAATATGCTCAGGACCATGACATCCGTTTGGTTAGCTCCATGGGCGGGGCCAACAAACTCCATCCCGAGTGCCTCCGCTTTGCCGACATCTTCGATACGGTACGTGACCCCATGAGCCGCATTATGCGCAAAGAATGTAAGAAGCGCGGAATCAAGAGCCTACACGTACTGTTTAGCTGCGAGGAATCGGTTAAGACACAGCCCCGCGATCCTTTCAACATCCACGAGCGCACCGAGCTGGGAACTGCCAGTTTTATGCCGCCCATCATGGGCCAGATGATCGCCGGCGAGGTTATCCGTCAGATCAGTGGCCGCGGCACCGAGCGCGTGCGCGCCGATGGCCAGCGCCTAGACTAGCGGAGCGCGCCGAGATGGAGCCCCGGTTATTTGATGCACACTGCCATCTTGATCTAATGGCTCACCCGGACGCCGTTGCCGATGAGGCAACGGCGCTGGGCCTGATTCTATTTGACTGCGGCGTCGATCCGCACGACTTTGCACGCGCCAAGAAGCGCGCCTGCGGCCGTTCAAATATCTTTGCCGGCATCGGCCTCCATCCCTGGTGGCTCGCCGACGGACGATGTGGCAACGCTGAAATCAATCTGCTTTGCGAAGTCGCTGCACAAGAACGCTTGATCGGCGAGGTCGGGCTCGACTTTTCCGCTCGTTTTGCCGGAAGCGAGCCGCTACAAGTACAGGCATTTGACCGGCTCTGCGATGCACTCGCGCAGCACCCTCTTGCCGGGCGCGTGATATCAATTCACGCTGTTCGTTCGGCAGGAACCGTACTGGACGCCCTTGAGTCATATGGATTGCTCACCCCAAGCCCCAACTCCCCCGCCGTCATCTTTCACTGGTTTAGCGGTACCTCGAACGAGTTCGTCCGCGCGCGTAATGCGGGCTGTTATTTTTCCGTCAACGAACGCATGCTCGCGTCCAAACGAGGACGCGAATACGCACGACAGATTCCACTCGACCGTCTACTGCTCGAGACCGATGCGCCGGCCGAGCCAAACACAGAAACAAGCGCGCAGTCGCTCATCAAATCGCTCGCAAGGACCTCGATGCGCATTGCCTCACTCAAAAACTGTGACGCAAAGCGCATCGAGTCGGTAGTTTTAGCAAATGCGCACTCTGTTTTTGACCTTCGCTAACCACTGTGGGCAAAAATGCCAAGGGACATGCGAATCGCACAACGCAGTCCCTATTTTGGAAGGCAGTACAATTCGGCAGCATTACACCAATTCGTGCATGAGATCACGGTTGCGTGCATACAATTCGTCAAAGATATGACGACGCGACGCATATAGCTCGTGGGCAGCCATATCGGGCACGATTGTTTGTGCAACGCCAAGGACTTGGGCGAGTTCATCCCATGATGCATAGGCGCCACCTGCGAGAGCTGCCATGATGGCATCACCGAAGCATGCGCCCACCGTAACCTTGGCAACCGAGACCTCGCGCCCGCATACGTCGGCGATAGCCTGCATCCAAACTGGATTCTTGGTTCCACCTCCGACAAGCATAATGCGCCCAATTGGCAGTCCATGCTCTCGCTCGATAATGTCGACATGGGATGCAACGGTATACGCGACGCCTTCCAAGGCGGCGCGAACCATATGGGCTCGCGTATGCCTTCCGGTCAGGCCAAAGAAGACGCCACGTGCCTCGGGATCGTTGAGCGGAGTACGCTCCCCCGCAAAGTACGGCAGGCACAGGAGCCCATCGGCACCCGGCGCCACATCGGCGGCATCATGCGCCATGACCGAATATGCATCGGGGCCACCGTGGCCCTCGGCCTCCACGGCGTCGCGATACAGCTCTTGGCGCAGCCACGATGTGAGTGCACCCGCCGTATTGGTCCCCGCGCAGATCCCGTAAGTTCCGGGAATGATAAACGTCCCTGGCCACAGGCGGGCATCATCGACCATATGATCAGCTAGGTAGATGAAATACGCCGTGCTCCCCAACTGAACCATCATATCGCCGGGACGAAATACACCCGTCGAAATGGCCTCGGCACCAGAGTCGCCCGTTCCCACTAAGACAGGTGTCCCTGCCGCGAGCCCTGTCGCCTCAGCCGCGCGCTGCGTAATCACCCCGGCAATATCGGTAGCCGACATTACCTCCGCCATCTGGTCAGGCCGGCAGAAACGAGCACATTCCCGAGCATCAACCCTCCAAGTGTAGCGGTCGTATAGGGGAAGAAAATCCTCCGCCAAGTAACGGTCCACCGTAAAACGCCCCGTCAACTTTGCGCATAGAAACGATGATGCCGTCAGGAACTTCGCGGCACGTTCGTGCACCTCGGGCATATTCTCCTTAAACCATAAGATCTTAGGAGCAATATCTGATGAGCAGGGATCGTGCCCGAAAAGTTCGCGTGCGCGACCTGACCCATATTCGGAAAGGAGCTCGTCAATCTGCGGCTTCGAACGTGCATCGACTCCATACAAAATCGCGGGCGCCAGCGCGTTGCACTCGGTATCGACCGGCACACAGTCGCAACCCAATGCGGAAAGGCCCACGCATCCGATCTGCGCCGCGTTAACCCCCGATCGCATCACCAGCTCGCGCGACAAGCGGCAAAAATCGCCCCACCAAACTGCCTCAGCATCATGCTGGTACCATCCATCACACGGGTTGTCCGTCTCATGTCCACAAGAGGCTTGGCAAACGATGTTGCATCGATCATCGATTAAAACGCCTTTAGAGGCGCTTGTCCCAATATCAATACCCAGATAGAGCGCCATAGGTGCCTACTCCCCTCGCGCCGTACGAGCGGCAGCCATAAAACGAACCACCCGCTCAACATCAATCGGGGCATCCAGCTTTCCGTCGCGCTTTAAGCACGTGCCGACAAACGCGCCATCGTAGTGAGCAAATACGTCAGCCACGGTATTTTCGCGACAACCGGTGCCACATACCACGGGCACTTCGCCAACACGCTCGCGGACCTCGTCGGCAAGCTCGCCCGAAGCGCCACGACCGGCAGCCGAACCGCCGATGACCATCGCATCCGGTAGGCAATTAAAGAGAAGTGAATCGGCAATGTCCGCGGTCGTGCGGTCGTTGAGATAAACCTCGCCCTCGCTCGTGATGAAGTGAAAAAGCTTGAGGTCGTCCAAGCGCAGCGCCGCCTTGCGACGCATGGTGTGAGCGAAATCTCGGTTAATCAGCCCGAGATCACCGGCCCAGGCACCGCAAAAATTGCAGCGCGTGAACTGCGCGTCGACGGCAGCGCACAGCTCGATTGTGGCATCACCATCGTAAATTGCCTCAGCTCCCCAAGGAGTCGACAGATCATGGGACAGAGCCCCGATTACATAGCCCATCGATGCAAGGGTTGAGGGAGAAACATGCTGCTCATAGGGCATCGAGAGCTCATTGGTAATCAAAATGCCATCGACACCGCCCTGCTGCAACGCCTCGAGATCGCGCTTGGCGGCTTCCACGACCTGCGATACGCTTCCGCCCGGGTAATACAGCGGATCGCCCGGCAGAGGACGCAGGTGCAGCATTCCGATAACCGGCTTTTCGTTCTTGAACATCGAAGTTAGAAACGACATAACGTGCTCCTTCATAGGGTTATTGCAGGGACGTTACTCCCCCAGCACCTCGACGTACACTTTTCGCTTCTGCGGACCGTCAAACTCCGCAAGATAGATGTTCTGGGCACTTCCGCACACGATGTGGCCATCTTGGACGGGAAAGAAGCAACTGTTTCCACAAATCATGCTCTTGATATGCCCACAGGAGTTGTTACCGGTGGCTCCATAGCTCGGCAGGAAGTGTGCATGCGCATAGGGGGCATCGAGTGGGGCGATGCGATCAAGCGTCTCCATAAGATCCGTCTCCACGCAGGGCAGCCCCTCGTTTACCACGATTCCGCAGGTCGTATGCGACAAAATAATCGCCGCCAAGCCATTGGTCACCGAGCTGCGTTCGATGGCAGCGTGCACGTCCTCGGTAATATCGATGAACTGGTCCGGAGCAGTCGATAGATAGCTCAATGTCTCGAGCGTCACCATGTTCACTCATCCCCTTCAAGAAAACGCAGGGCATTACCCCAGTAGAGCCTTTCTCGCGCATCATCGCGCATGGGCACGGTATCGAGCGCCCGCTTGAGTTTGAATGCACGGAAGCGCGGCGTATTGCTGGCGAACATCACTTGGTGCGATAGCGCGCGCTCATACCACAGCGGCCCCATATCGACCGTGAAAAGACGCTGCATCATCTCCTCGGGCGAATCGATGTAAGTGATAGAGGTGTCCGCGTAGCAGTTGGGATACTTGAGCAGCATCGCCACGGTCTCGCGCACCCAGGGCCAGCCAAAATGGGTCAAACTAAAACGCACATTTGGATGCGTTGCGATTGTGTGCTCAAATGCAAGCGGGTTACTGCGCGAGAGCTCTGCGCCCGGCTCCCAAGACATACCGGCATGGAAAACCACCGGCTTGTTATAGCGCTCGCACAGTTCGTAAAGCGGCTCGGCCACAGCATCATCGGGGGCAAAACCCTGCTTTGCAGGATGCAGGCAAAGCCCCTTTGCCCCCAACTCGGTAAAGGCGCGCTCCAATTCGTCTGCGGCACCGCTCACCTGCGGGTCTACGCTCGCAAATCCCCACAGACGATCGGGATGTGCGGCAACCAGCATGGCAATCTGGTCATTGGTGCCAAAGTGCCCTCCGCATGCCGTGGTTACATCGAGCGGCATGAGCACGCTCTTCTGCACATCGCAGACGTCCATCTCGACTTGAAGCTCATCCCAATCCATGGGGCCCATATGCCCCATACCAAATTCTCGTGACCAAAAACCGAATCCATCAGGCTCATCACCCGGCGTACAGATCTCGCCGTAGAGCATAGGATGGACCAACATGTCGATAACCATTTCGTACTCCTTTCCAGGCATTTGACCCTAGTACGGCTCAAACGAACCAATCACTCGGGACGACAGCTCAGCGCCCGCCTTCATACACGCCGGAATATCAAGGCCATCGATCACGCCCTTGGTAAACCCGGCGATATACGAGTCGCCGGCACCCACGGTATTAACGACCTTCTCCGCCGGCACGATCCCGCACTCATAGAAGCGCTCACCGTCATAGGCAATGCTTCCCTTCTCGCCAAGCGTGGCAACCGCAACGCGCGGCCCCAATTCCTGCGCGTGACGCACCCAGTCCCGCAGCTCCGGAGTGTCATCTTCAAACGACATAAATGCGTAGTCAACGTAGGGAAAATGATTCTCGCAGGCATATTCGGGATCCTGGCTGAACACCGAGAAGTCCATAACCACCGTCTTGCCCGCATCATGCCACTCGGGCAGGAGGTCCAAACAATTGCCAAACAGGTCGGTATGAATGATGTCATGCTCTAGGATAAACGCCCGGTCATCTTCATTCGGACGATATGTCTCCATTACGCCATCGATTGCCTCGAGATGCACGCGATCGACGCCGTCTTTCAATGCCATGAGCATCACCGAGGTGTCGCCATCCTCCACCCGCAGATGAGAGATATCAAACCCCTCGGCGGCCAGCGCCTCTCTCATCTTGTCTCCGTACTCGTCCTTGCCGACAACCGACACGGCGGATACCGAAACGCCCATTCGTGCAAGATGGATACCCCAGTCAATGCCATTACCAGTCGGATAGAACACGCCGATGTTTTGATAGACGTCCGCACAGCAAAAACCAGCCGCACACGCTTTAATACCCATGGTCTTCTCCAATGTTCAAAAGGGGACCCACCACATGGCGAGCCCCCTTTTCGCGTTTCGCTTATTGTTTTGCATCGGCTGTCCAAGGCCTCATAGCCAGACCGCCGTACGCTTTCTTAAGCTATTCGACGATTGGTGCTCCGTGGCCCCAAGAACCTTCCATGCCGCACACGGTCGAGGCAAACCCGGCAGCAAAGTCGAGCGCGCGCTCGATGGCCTCGGCGCCACCCTCACCACGCTTGGCGGAATCGAGATAGCACATCAAAAACGAGGTGAGGAACGAGTCGCCCGCCCCCATGGTGTCCTTCATGTCCGTTACCGGTTTAGCCAGCTGGCGGTAATAACGCTCGCCGTCGTAAGCGATGCAGCCCTCGGCGCCCGCCGTAGCCGACACAAAACGCGGACCCAGATCCTTCACCCATGCCAGACGCTCGCGAATCTCGTCCTCACTCGCGGCATCCGCCGCACTAAAGAAAGCAAAATCGACATAGGGCGCAATCTGCTCGTAGTACTCGTCGGTGGAGTCGTCCGAAAAGTCAAAAGAGACCGTGACGCCCGCAGCCTTCAACTTGGGCAGCTCGCGCTCGGTGAAGCAATAGTTGCCCGAATGAACCACATCGAACTGCTTCATGTACGAAAGGTCAAAGCGATCGAGAACATAGCGCGCATCGCCACGGATACCGCCCTCGTTGGAGCCGAGGAAGACACGGTCACCGTCAACGACGGTCACGCGAGCCGCTCCGTTCTCGCCAATCATCTGCTCGCACTTGTCAAGCTCGATACCCTCATCCTCGAGGCTTGTAATGACATGCTCGGCAGCGGCGTCATTGCCAAAAATGCCCATGTATGCAGAGCGTGCGGCACCGCATTTCTTGGCATAAACGGCGAAGTTCACCGCATTGCCGCCGGGATACATGGTGTGGATATGCTCGTAGCGATCGACGACGTTGTCGCCAAATCCGAGCGCGTTAACGTTAAATGCCATGGCCTTTGCCCCTTCTAGTACTCGACAACACCCATATAGCGACGGAAATCGGGATCGTGATCAAACACCTTGCCGCGTGCAGCACGCAGCTCGCAGTTCATGGCGTAGAACAGCACCGGGTCCAGATAGGCACGGACGCTCGCCGGCACGGCTTCCATACCGTACTCCTTGGCATCGAGCACCATCAGCGTATCGGTATGCGTCTTAAGGAACGCAAGGGCGCGCTCGTCCATGGCACGGCACTCGCTGGAGCCCATCTGCAGGAAGTAAAAAACGCCATCCTGAGTAGCCTCGAAGGGGCCGTGGAAGTACTCGGCAGAGTGGATGTAGCTGCAGTGCTGCCACTGCATCTCCATAAGAGAGCAGATAGCGAAACCGTAGGTCTGGCTAAAGTTGGGACCGCTGCCCAGAATGTAGAAGAACTCGTGCTCCTGGCAAAGCTTGGCAAAACGATCGCCTAGCTCGGCATTTACCTTCTCACGTGCCGGGGGAAGAATCTTATCCATCTCGGCGATACCGGCATACATATCGGCAAGATCGGCGTAGCCCTCCTGCTGATCGAGCAGCTCGGCCGCAAGCGACAGCGAAATGCCAGCGGGGACCTCGGCCTGCGGCACGCCCTCGCCCCACGGGTAGACCCACGTGGTCCACTTGCCGGAGTCAATCTTGGATCCAGCGTTGTCGGTCTGGGCGATCACCGTAGCGCCGGCAGCAAGGGCAATCTCACAGCCCTCGACGACCTCGGGGGTGTTGCCACTGTGGCTGCAAGCAATGACCAGGGATTTCTCACCCAAGCGGCGCGGGCGCATGATATCAAACTCGCGAGCCGTATAGATATACGAAGTGAAGGTGGTTGCCTCGCGCTGCAGAAGCTCATGAGCCGGGATCAAATCGATCATGGAGCCACCGCAAGCAATCCAGTAGACGCTGTCGAACTTGCCCTTCTCGGCAATTGCCTCTTTGATCAGATCGTGTGCGTTCATATCCAGTTCCTTTCTTGTTTGGTCCGCAATCAATGACGTTGGCTGCGTGGCCGATAGTTGGTTTAGTCAATCAGATATTTCTCGAATGCGGCCATGTTCTTGGCATCTGCCGCCGCCGGGTCATCGTAGTAACGCCCGTCCGTGATTTCCTGGCCCAGCATGCCATCGAAACCATGGGCATTAAGCGTAGCGACGAAGGCGTCCATATCGTGCTTGCCATCGCCCCACACCAGATGGCCATACGGGTCACCGTCGATAAAGTGCATCTCGTGAATTGCCCCATCACCAAAGGCGGCAAACCAGTCCTCGAGCGTCTCGCCCGCAACGCCCATCGCGGTTGTATCAACCATGGGCTGTAAGTACGGGCTCGCGACCTCGTCAATCATGCGCTTCGCATCCGAAACCGTCGTTACAAGGTTGCTCTCCTCGGGACGCAGGCTTTCCATCGTAAGCACCAGACCGTGCTCACCGGCATACTCCGCCAGAATGGACAAGTGCTCGCGGCTGCGCTTCCAGGCTTCCTCGCGGTCCTCGTCCCAGTCGCCCCAGCCCGAGTTGACGGACATACGGTCGCACCCAAGTACCTCGGCAAGCTCAATGCCGTGCTTAAAGTACGCCAGGCTGCGCTGTTCATGCAGCGGTTTGCGTGCGCAGTACTGCCAAGGATAGACAACATTCTCGGGGCACAGAGTACGATACCTAAGCCCACGGTCTGCAGCCTTTTTCGCCAGGACCTCAGCCTCAAAGTAGCCCGTGTGGTCGAGCGTCACATGCGGCTCCGCACACCACAGCTCAATGGACTCAAAGCCCAAACGCTGCTGCACATCAAGGAAGTAATCGAGCGACCACATGATGTAGTGGATATTCATGCCCGCAATCTGTTCGCGGCGCAGCGTCGGTTTGGATTCAGACATCTTATGCCTCCTTATTTCGATCGAACACGATTTGTCCGTCCGACATCGTCATATCAACCGAAAGATCGCGTGCGTCGCGATAATCGAGGTCGAACACATCCCGATCGAGCACGCAGATATCGGCAAGCTTGCCGACCTCAAGCGTACCCAGTTCGTCTTCGCGCATCAGATCGTACGCGCCCCCGGCAGTCCAAGCACGCAAGAGCTCGACAAGCGTCAGCGCGTTGGCCTCATTCACGGGCAGCCCATCGTCGAAGTATCCACCGCACGCGCTGTAGATTGACTCGCCCAGGCTCGGAATCAGCAGTGGCAAATCCGTACCACAGCACACCGTGCATCCGGAATCTTCCATGCCGCGGCGATTCCAGCTGTGCAAAAGTCGCGTCTCGCCAATTTGTCGACGCATCATCGACAGGCAATCCTCGCGCCGGTCCAGCGTCAAAATCTGCGGATAGACCTCGCAAATTCCACCTAACTTGCCAAACTCGACAAGATCGGTCGGATCAGAGTTCTCGAGATCGGTAATCGCATGGCGGCGAAGCAACCGTCCATGCTCGTCTCGAGGCAGCGAGGCATAGAGCGCCACGGTGCGACGAACGGCGCCATCGCCCTGGCAATGCAAGGAATATCGGAAGCCGTCAGCATCAATTGCGCGCAGCTCGTTCTCAATCAGATCCCACTCGGGCTCCTCGACAACCGTCTTGCCGGCAGCTCCCGCATCGGCCGTGTCCTCATAGGGGTCAATCATCTCGGCAAGCCCCGCCCATACGCCGCGATCGGTCATACGGTTGAAGCCAGAAAAACGAACGAACGGTCCCCGAAAGCGCTCTCGTGCCTCGCGAGCATACGACAGATTTGCACCGGCACCCACCGGCTGCGACATCATAGAGACGCGAACCGTCAGCTCACCAGATTCTTCACGGCGAGCCATTTCGTCGGCAAAACCGTAGTAGTCATCAAACGCCATCTCCTTGATGGCGGTAACGCCGCGCTCGTTAAGCATGCTCATGTAGTCCGAATACCCCGCACGTACCTCGGGCAGCGCGAGGAAATCGCTCATCATGCGCCAGATCTTCTCGGCATAGCACGCCTGGGGTGTGAAGCCGTATCGCGCACTGGCGGCAGCATTGAGAACGCAGGTCTCCGCACCCGGTGTAAAGCAGACGACAGGGATATCGCCAAAACAATCGTCAAACACAGCCGCCGTATTTGCGTTCTCGGCATCCGATGCCAACGTTTCGGGTAGGTTGTGGCCAAAAGCCGCCGCGCAATCCGGATGATCTTCTTTCCATGCACGCAAGAGCGACACGGCCTCTTTGGCATCAGCGATGCCGGACAGATCAGGCCCCAACGTCCGCAGCGCCCAGCCTGTATAGAAGGTATGCACATCGATCAGGCCAGGCATGACGGTGCGGTCGCCCAGGTCAACTACCTCGTCCGCCTGGGTCAAATACGAAGCTAGCTCACACTTGGTGCCAACAGCCTCAATTCGATTGCCACGGACCGCTACGAAACCTTCAAACGGCAGGTCCCCCGTACCGGTAAAGACGCTCTTAGACGTCAGGACCGTCAAACGATCAGACATCACAACCACCTACGCCGGAAGCATGCCAGAAATTGCCGTTACGATCAGGCCAAAGACGACCATGAAGATGAAGAACTTCCAAATGGTCTTCCACCATTGGCCAAACGAAATCTTAGCCACGCCAAGGCCGGCAACCGTCATGCCCGCCACGGGACTGATGGTGTTGATGGTCTGGTTGGCAAACTGGAGCGCGGTAACGGCCGCCTCGGGATTGAGGCCCATGAGCTCGGTCAGGGGGCCCATAACGGGCATGGTGAGTGCCGCCAGGCCAGAACTCGAGGGAACCAGCAAAGAGAGCAGGCCAAGGACGATATACATAAACGTGGTGTAGACGGCGGCGGGCGCACCGGCGAGCGCAGTAGCGAGCGCCTGGAGGATGGTGTCGATGATCATGCCGCCCTCGGCGATGACCAGAATACCGCGAGCGATACCGATAACGATGGCGGCGTACGCAAAGTCGGCGAGACCTTTAACGAACTCCTCAGCAATCGTCTGCTGGTCAAGACCGCCCAGGATACCGGCAAGCAAGCCCATGCCAAGGAACACGGCGGAAATCTCATTCATGTACCAACCCTGGGTAACAAGACCCCAGACGATAATGCCCATACCGCAAGCAAAATCGATAAGCACGAGCTTCTGACGGGTAGTGAACTCTTCCTCGATGGAGGCATCGGTCACGGAAAACTCGATACGCTTGAGCTTATCGTCCTCGTACGTAATGGACGACTCGGGGTTTTTCTTGACGCGCATGGCGTAGCGCATGGCCCATGCGATACCGACGGCAGTGAAGATGACCCAAGAAACGGCGCGCAGCCACAGTTGCGGATTGCCCTCGATGCCAATGATGCCCTGGGCGATCAAAACATTAAACGGATCGATGGTCGAAGCGCAATATCCCAGGTTAGGACCAAGGAAGCAGATGATGAATGCCGTCATCGAGTCATAACCGATACCCATCATGATGGGAATGAAGATGGCATAGAACGGCAGGGCTTCCTCAGACATACCAAACGTGGTGCCGCAAATGGACAGCAACGTCATCGTGATGGGAATGATGAGGATGTCCTTGTTCTTGAGCTTTTTAATCACGCGGCTCATGCCGGCATTCAAAGCGTTGGTCTTGGTGATGATTGCGAACGACCCGCCAATCAATAAGACGAACGCAACGACGTCGGCAGCCTCCTGGATGCCCTTAGTGGGCGCTTGCAGGACCGCGAAGATATCCTGCCCCAGATTGATGGTCTCGCCGGTCTCGGAATCGGTGTAGTTCTTATCGACCTGTTCATAGGTTCCAGCAACGGCGACTTCACGCTCGCCCGCCGCTGTCGAAATCGTCTTGCGCTGATACTGACCAGAGGGAACGATCCAAGTCAAGACCGCAAAGACAACGATCAGCAAGAACATGATCGTATAGACATGCGGTAATTTGAACTTAAAACGTCTGTTTGTCTTCTTCGCCTTCGTATCTGACATAGATACCTCCAAAGAACTCGAGACTGCATCGCATCTCGCTTCAACGTTTGCACAAGGCAAACGTTCTATGACGTTCTATAGGTTACCAGCAGCTTTTCTCGCCATCAAGATAATTTCAAACTGATTGCCGCAACGCGGTTGAACGGTTGCGTTTGCGCCGTGAACGGTATGGAAACGCCCGGTGAGATGATCCACCGGGCGCTTTCATACGCAATGTCCTAGATGTCAAAAACGTAGCGAGACCCAACGATCCGCTGACGACCGATGATAAACGGCCGCCGCTGCTCATCGAAAAAGAAGGCTTCCATATAAAACAAGGGTTCGCCAACGGGAACTGCCAACAACCGAGCGACCTCGGGCGACGCACACGCGATCTCAAGCGTGCATGGGTCGGTAAACGCGGGCGTGCGGCCCGTCAGGTTGCGCACGAACTCAAAAATGGATTGGTTAGATAGAGGTGCCGTTGATAGATAGGCGTTGTCCTCGTAAACATATATGTTGTTCTCGAGCATGACAGGGACGCCATCGGCAGTACGCACGCGCTCAACGCAGATCAAGTCAGTTCCAACGGGAACACCAAAGAACTGTGCTTCGGTGGAATCCGCCGGCAGCATCTTTCTCGAAATGACACGCGCCCCCGGTTCCATTCCGTTAACGCGGCATGCGTCCGAAAAACTCTGGACGTCATCCTTCTGGCGAATCTTGCGCTTGAGCTTGGGGGCATTGACAAACGTGCCTTTCCCCTGTCGCTTCGTTAGATAGCCCTGTTGGACGAGCTCCTCAATAGCGCGTCGCACGGTAACGCGGCCAACTTTATAGCTCTCAGCCAATTCGAATTCGTTGGGTATCCGCGCACCTGCCTTGTAGGCACCGGAGTTGATTTCGTTTTTGATGATATCGATAACCTGTTGGTACAGCGGTATCGCTGCTTTACCGTCAGTTAGCCCTTCAGTCGGTGGCATATACCCTCTCCAAGCACAATTAAGCCTAAAACGGACTTAGGGGCATTCAACAAGTCCTTAAGCCCGCATTAGCTTAAAGTATGCTAGGTGTCGCACCAAAATGTCGGCTATTTACTCATCAGACCCGAAAAACGCGCAACTACCGCGCTCCTAAGAAAGCTCAAGCAGTTCCGGCAGCTGGTCGATGATCTTGTCCGCAGCATCCTGGCTAAAGCCAAACCGCTCCTCGCGCTTGGCGATTACCGTCAGACCCGCTCGCTTGCCGGCAGTGATGCCAGGCACCGAATCCTCAACGCAGCAGCAACGGACCGCAGGCAGCCCCAACAGGTCCAGCGCATGCAGGTAGATGTCGGGCTCGGGCTTGCTCTCCTTAAACTGCTCGCCGCTCACCACGTACTCAAAGGCATCCGACAGACCACATGCATCGAGTACTTCCTCGATGCTGTCCATGGGAGACGAGCTCGCCAGCGCCACGCGAACGCCGCGGCGCGGCAACTCTCGAATCGTATCCACAGCGCCCGGGTTAATCAAAGCCTGGTAGTCACGCGGACGCTTATGCGCCCACTCGTCCCAACGGGCCAATGCCTCCTCGCCAGTGAAGTGCCCTTTACCGGCGCGCTCAAACCAATCGACCAGCATATGCAGGAAGAACTGATGTGAGGTACCAACCTGCCCGTTCAACTCCTCTTGGGTCAGATTCAACCCAAGCTCCTTGGCAAACGCGGCAGTCTCCCCCAGGTAGTAATACTCGGTATCGACAATGACGCCGTCCATGTCAAAGATAACGGCGTCGAACGGAAATGCGGACACGGCACCCTCCCTAACAAAAGGGCGCCCGCAAGCGGACGCCCGAACCATGCACTATCGGCGATTCTAACCCAGCAGCTGGTCAAGTGCTACCGCGATACCGTCTTCGTTGTTGTTGGCGGTCACCATCTGGGCCACGGCCTTGACTTCATCGACAGCGTTACCCATGGCGACGCCGGTACCAGCCCACTCGATCATAGACTTGTCGTTCTGGCCGTCGCCAAACGATACGACCTCGCTGGCATCGATGCCGAGCTTGGGCAGGGCACCCTCGAGCGCACGGGCCTTATCGATACCGGGCGCCGTGTACTCAAAGTACCAGTCGGCCGTAAACATGCCCGAAAGCGTCTGCTTAAAGGGCGCATACATCTCCTCGTAATGCGCCTGCAGGTAGGCCGGATCGCCCGCCGTCAGCAGCTTGTCCACGGGATAAGTGTCCACGACCTCATGCAGGCTCTCGACCTCGCGAATCTTAAGGTCGCACGCATCGCGCTCGTATTTGACGATGTTTTTCTGCGAGCCGTCAGGCAGCGTGATCATGCAATGGTACGAGTCCTCGACGTGCAAATCGCGACCGAGCGAGATGATGGGGATCACGTCAAAATTACGCAGGTGATCAATCAGGCGATGCAATTCGTCGGCAGGCATAGCCTGATCGAACAGCACCTCGTCGGTCTGGGCATCGACCACATGCGCGCCATTAAAGGCAACTAGCAGACCGTCATGGTTTTGAAGGTCGAGCTCCTGGGCCAGGGCGTGCAGCCCCCATGCGGGACGACCCGAAGCCAAGATAAGCTTAATGCCCGACTCCTGCGCCGCGAGCAGTTTCTCGCGCGTACGCGGGCTGATGACCTTTTGGTCGTTGGTGAGCGTACCGTCGATATCCATTGCGATGGCTTTGATTGCCATATATGCCTCCCTGACATTGAACAACCTTGTCTGAGCCATCATACAGAACACCCACGGCGGCGTTGTTTGCAACGGGAAAAATGTCATATTGTCCCAAACATGAACGGCGCGCCTTCGACGATTGCGATGCCCGTCGAGGCGCCTCCCGATACATTCCATCCTATCCAAATAGCAAAGGGCCCGCATCCCAACGGATACGGGCCCTTGTCGGCTATGCGTTAGTTTTCGCAGCGAATCCTACTTGCGGTGAGCTCGGTAGAACTCGATGAGCGCCTGGGTCGAAGCGTCCTGTTCGGCCTTGGCGGCGTCGTCGTGGAAGGCCGGGGTGATCTGCTTGGCAAGCTGCTTGCCAAGCTCGACGCCCCACTGGTCGTAGGAGTCGATGCCCCAGACCGTGCCCTCGACAAACGTGATGTGCTCGTACAGGGCGATGAGCTCGCCGAGCGCGAACGGGGTCAGTGTGTCGCCGAAGATCGAGGTCGTCGGACGGTTGCCCTCAAAGCAGCGAGCCGGGACGATCTGCTCGGGCGTGCCCTCGGCGCGCACCTCATCGGCCGTCTTGCCAAAGGCGAGCGCCTTGGTCTGGGCCAGGAAGTTGCCCAGGAACAGCTCGTGCACGTCCTGGCCGTTGTCGGTTGCAGGGTTGGCGGTGTTGGCGAAGGCGATGAAGTCGGCCGGAACCACCACGGTGCCCTGGTGCAGCAGCTGGTAGAAGGCATGCTGGCCGTTGGTGCCGGGCTCGCCCCAGAAGATCTCGCCGGTGTCGGAGGTCACGGCGCTGCCGTCCCAGCGGACATGCTTGCCGTTGGACTCCATGGTGAGCTGCTGCAGGTAGGCCGGGAAACGGTGCAGGTACTGGCAGTACGGCAGCACGGCGTGGCTCTTGGAACCGAAGAAGTTGACGTACCAGACGTTGAGCAGGCCCATCAGCGCGACGGCATTGTTCTCGAGCGGCGTGTTGCAGAAGTACTCGTCGATGGCGTGGAAGCCCTCGAGGAACTGCTGGAAGCGCTCGGGACCGAGCACGACGATCAGCGACAGGCCCACGGCGGAGTCGACAGAATAGCGGCCGCCGACCCAGTTCCAGAAGCCGAAGGCATTGGCGGGGTCGATACCGAAGGCCTCAACCTTCTCGAGTGCGGTGGAAACGGCGACGAAGTGCTTTGCCACGGCCTCGGCGTTCTGCTCATCGGAGCCGTCGATGGCGCCCTGAGCCTTGAGCTGCTCGAGCATCCAAGTCTTGACCTCGCGGGCGTTGGTGAGGGTCTCGAGCGTGGTGAAGGTCTTGGAGACGATGATCACGAGCGTGGTCTCGGGATCCAGGCCGCGGAGCTTCTCTGCCTGGTCGTTGGGGTCGATATTGGAGATATAGCGGCAGTCGATACCGGCGTCGGCATAGGGACGCAGGGCCTCGTAGGCCATGACCGGGCCCAGATCGGAGCCGCCGATGCCGATGGACACCAGATGCTCGATCCTCTTGCCGGTAACACCCTTCCACTCACCGGAGCGCACGCGCTCGGCGAAGGCATACATGCGGTCGAGAACCTCGTGCACGTCGGCGACGACGTCCTGGCCGTCGACGATGAGCTGGCCCTTCTCGCTTGCCGGGCGGCGCAGCGCGGTGTGCAGGACGGCGCGGTCCTCGGTGGTGTTGATGTGCTCGCCGGAAAACATGGCGTCGCGGCGCTCCTCGAGCTTCACCTCGCGGGCAAGATCGCACAGCAGCTTGACGGTCTCATCGGTCACCAGGTTCTTGGACAGATCGAAGTGCAGGTCACCGGCGTCAAAGCTCAGCTTGTTCACGCGCTCGGCATCGGCGGCGAACCAGGCCTTGAGGTCGATACCCTCGGCCTCGAGCTTCTCCTGATGAGCCTCGAGCGCCTTCCAAGCGGCAGTCGACGTAGCATCGATAGGTGCGGCAACAGTTGCCATAGAGTCCTCCTCAGCATACGAGCGCACGCCTCCATGCGCCCGGACATTCAGATGCCACTATTCTAGCGCAGGTCAAGACTATAATCAGCGAGCGTTGCCAATCGGCCCCCCAACGGCAACCGACCAAAAAGGGACAGGTTTATTTTGGCAGGTCAAACGCTTTACCAATCAAAAATAACCCATCCCTTTATGGTAAATATTAGGCCGCGGCGCACACGCTGCCGAGCAGCTCGCGCAAGGGCGAGCCGATACCCTCCAGCAGTTCGGGGGCGATGATGGCGAAAACGGGAACCTCGCCGGCGCCCACAACGGCGGGCACTTTTCCCTCGGAGACGATGCATCCGTAGGGAACAAAGCCGTCCTCGCCGGCATCGAGCACGGCCATGCGACGAGCGAGTTCGCGCGCAAAGCCCGCCGTATCGGCATCGCCGATCGCCAGGACAAAGTCCACGCCCTCATCGGTCGCCAGGGCTACGGCCTCATCGACCAAATCGTCTCCCCCGTCGCCCCCGACCAAGCCGCAACGAAAGAGCACGCGTTCGAGCAGGGCGCGATCGAGCGAGCCCAGCGCCGCCGAAACGAGCTCATCACGCGTGTGCTTGTCGCCTCCCAGCACGACCAGTGTCTTGGTGCCGCCATAGTGGGCAACCAATCGCCCGCACCAGCGAGCCACGTCCCCATCCGCAACCAAGCGCGTCGGCATACCAAACCCATAGTTAACCATTATCCCCACAACCCTTCCGTGCTTTATGGTGGCATCAATCGTTAGTCTCATGCTACGAAGCAAGCTTTTCCGAGCTGTTTCGCGCTCTTTAGGGCTGCGTTAAAACCCGATGCAGCCGCACGACCATACCTGCCAAATAGGGACAGATTTTGACGGTGTCCGGTCGAGCAGGTATTATCGAACAGGTATTCGATAAGAACATGTGTTTGATGGGAGGGCTCGGATGGCGCACGAGCAGCACACCTACATCTGCATCGACCTCAAGACGTTTTATGCCAGCGTCGAGTGCGTCGATCGTGGGCTCGATCCGCTCACCACCAACCTGGTCGTTGCCGACGAATCGCGCGGACGCACGACTATCTGTCTCGCTATCACGCAGGCTATGAAGGACCTAGGGATTCACAACCGCTGTCGCCTGTTCGAAATACCCGATGGCGTCGACTACATTAAGGCCGTACCGCGCATGCAGCACTACATGGAGGTGTCGGCGCGGATCTACGGTATCTACCTGGAATACGTCAGTCCGCAAGACATTCACGTCTACTCAATTGACGAGTGCTTTATCGACGTGACGCCATATCTGGACCTCTATCACACCGATGCGGAAGGCTTCGCCTGCATGTTGCGCGACGAGGTCCTCGCGCGCACCGGCATCACGGCGACGGTCGGCATCGGCCCCAACCTATTCCAGGCCAAGGTAGCACTCGACATCACTGCCAAGCATGTGCCCAGTCGCATCGGCACACTCGACGACGAGACCTTTCGCAAGGAGATCTGGCCCCATCGCCCCATCACCGACATCTGGGGCATCGGCCCCGGCGTGGCGGCCCGTCTCGAGAAATACGGTGTCTACGACCTGATGGGGGTCGCAGCGCTCGACGAGAACCTGCTCTACGACGAACTCGGCGTCAATGCCGAATATCTTATCGACCACGCCTTCGGGCGTGAGCCGACAACCATCGCCGATATCCAAGCTTATCGCCCGCAAGCGACCTCGACCACCACAGGGCAGGTGCTCTCGAAGGGCTATGCCTACGAGCAAGCCTACACCGTCTTGCGCGAAATGGTCGATGCCGCCGTGCTGGATTTGATCGACAAACACGTGGTGTGCGACAGCATCTCGCTCTTTGTGGGCTATGCAAGCGAGCGCGCCGACATACGCCGGCTCAACGCCAGCGGCACGGCGCAGTATATAGACGGCTGCGGACACCTGCGCTCGAGTACCTCGGGCATCGAACCCGCAGCGACCGACGGCTCCGAGCTCGCGCCCCGTGCTCCCAAGCCCGTCCAGCGCGATGACGAAAGGCGTCGCCTGGTGCGCGAAGCGCAGGCAATCGATGGCATCTTTGTGGGAGAGCATGGCGGCAAACCGCGTGGTGGCTATGCCGCACTCTTTGCGCACTCCAACGCCTCGCGAAAGCTGCCCGAGCGCACTAATTCGTTTAAGAAAATCATGGGCTATTTCGATGAGCTCTGGGCGCAGACCGTCGATCCCAAACGACCGGTCAAGCGCATCAACCTTGGCTTTGGCAACCTCATGCCCGAGGAATTTACCACCATCGATCTGTTCAGCGATATCGAGGCCGATGAGCGCGAGCGCGACCTGGCGCGCGCCGTCCTGGCCGTGAAAGGCAAGTACGGCAAGAACGCGCTCGTCAAGGGATTAAGCTTTACCGCCGGCGCCACCGCGCGCGAACGCAACGACCAAGTTGGAGGACACCGTGCCTAAACCCAAACAACAGCCCGTGCGCCCGCCGACCGCCTTCGAGCGCCTGGCGGACCCCGAGGGCAGGCGCCGCGCCGCCGACCCCAAGCTCACTGCCAACGGTGCCGTGCGCGCCAACCGCGCCGCGCAGTTTATGCCCTTTGCCGCCCTCACGGGATACTACGAACTCGTGCGCAAGCAGGAAATCACCGTCGAGTCAAAACGTGAGCTCACGGAAGAAAAAGCCCTCGTACTTTCTAAAAAGCTCGAGGATCTCAAACGTGGCGACTTGGTTCGTGTCAACTATTACGATACATACGGCTATCGCAGCCGCACCGGCATCCTCGACGAGGCGCTCCCCGCCTTCAAGCTCCTCAAGCTCCGAGACATCGCCATCAACTTCGACGACATCCAAGACATCGAACTGCGCGGACGAGCCTAGCCAAGGAAGCGCATCCAGGGCGACGCTTACAGCGTCATGACGTAGTAGCCCGCGTCTTTCACGGCCGTCTCGAGGACACCACGATCAACCGGCTGCTTAGAGCGCACGCGTGCCGTGTGGTCCGCATACGTCACCGTTGCCCACACGCCATCCAGCGCATTGAGGGCATTGGCTACGTTCTGAGCGCAGCCGTCACAGCTCATGCCGCCGATGAGCAGCTCATCGCTATAGGGATAGTGTGACGCATCGGTATCCACCACAACAACCTTTTTGGCCTTCTTGCCGCTCGTACCATCGCTGCAGCAACTCTTCCCGTGTGTCGAAGCGGCAATGCGACGCAGTCCAAAAAACATGCCGACGGCAATGACGGCCAGCACGATGAGATTCGCAGGGTTGAGCAAGTCACTCATGCGCTCCCCTTTCAAGTAGCACTATCTAGATACCCCCATGGGGTGTCCCCATCTTAACCCAAAATCATGTCTGTTCGGTCAATTAGTTTCCCTCTTCAAACTTTTTTGTTGACCATGGCTTACTTTCGTGTATAAGTTTTCCTAGGCTAACAGTTTAGATCCGTAAGGAGCGCCGTGACTCGAACCATAGATATCCCAACGTTTCAGGCAGCGGTCGTGCGCAACTGCTCTCCCACGCTCGCGGGCATCAAGCCGGCATCGCTCTTTACCTATCCAGGCACCTACGCCCACGGGAACGGCTCGACCACAACCGAAACCATCGCAGAACGTCGAGCACGCCTGCTCAACGTTATCGCCCAGTGCAATCGCGAGCTTGACCCGCTCGGCATCCACCTGAGTGTTTTGGTCTGGCGGCCCTGCGGAGCACTCGTGTACGTGTACCGAGCCAAAAGCCTCGCCACCTATTTCGCAGACCCTCGCGCCCAAACAGCGCTCGCCTCGGAAGGCTACGACACGAGAGACCTTTCGACATGCCTTGTGCATTTGGCATCACGCATCACGCTCGCGAGCAATAACGTCGCGGAATGCGCTTGTAGCCAGACTCGATGCGCACTACCCCAGCAAGCTAGCTGCAGCAACGACTGCACCTGCGAGTTTCCGCACGAAATAGGCTACTTCCTTGGATATCCCTACGACGACGTGCACGAGTTTATCGTCCAGCGCGGCGAGAACTACAAGGTCTTTGGGGCCTGGAAGGTCTACACGAATGTCGAGCAAGCGCTTGCGATGTTTGACGCCTACCGTGCCTGCACCCAATACTTCACCTTTGTCTATCAGCAGGGCTGCAGCCTGGCGCAACTTGCCCAGACGACCCGATAGAACATAGAAGCCGCGGCAACCTGCCGCACAACTGAAAGGACTCAACATGAGCAAGATCGCCGTCGTCTACTGGAGCGGCACGGGCAACACCGAGGCCATGGCAAACCTCGTCGCCGAAGGCGCCACATCCGCGGGCGCCGAGGCCGAAGTCATCCCCTGCGCCGACTTCTCTGCCGACAGGGCCGCCGACTATGATGCCTTCGCCTTCGGTTGCCCCGCCATGGGCTCCGAGGAGCTTGAATACGATGAGTTCCAACCGATGTGGGACGAAGTCAAGGAGACCCTCGGCGACAAGAAGGTCGTCCTCTTTGGCTCTTATTCGTGGGCCGAAGGCGAATGGATGGACAATTGGAAGGCGGACGCCGACGAGGCAGGCGTCAACGTGGTCGACTCCGTCATCTGTTACGACGCCCCCGACGATGAGGGCGAAGCGGCCTGCCGCGCCCTTGGAGCCGAGCTCGCCTAGCTGCAATGAGCTCCGCCCGTAACGCGCTCTGCACCAAAACACATTCGCGTCCCAACAAAAACGGGAGCCGGATCACATCCGGCTCCCGTTTTCTGCTGTGTCAGTCATATAAAGCGGCTACGAGATATTACCCAAGAACGCCTTGGTGCGCTCGCTCTTAGGATGGTCGAAGACCTCGCTCGGCGTGCCATCCTCCACGATAACGCCGCCGTCCATAAAGACGACGCGGTCGGCGACGTCGCGGGCAAAGCCCATCTCGTGCGTCACCACGATCATGGTCATACCGTCATGCGCAAGATCGCGCATGACGCCCAATACATCGCGGACAAGCTCAGGATCGAGCGCCGACGTGGCCTCGTCAAAGAGCATCACGTGCGGATTCATCGACAGGGCGCGGGCGATGGCCACGCGCTGCTGCTGACCGCCCGAAAGCTGACTCGGCATAAAATCGATGCGCTCGGCCAGGCCGACCTTGGTCAGCTCCTCGATGGCAATCTTCTCGGCCACTTCCTTGCTGCGCTTGAGCACCTTTTGCTGCGCAAGCATGACGTTCTTTTTGACCGACAGGTGCGGGAACAAGTTGAACTGCTGAAACACCATGCCCAAGTGCGTACGCACCTTATTGAGGTCAACGCCCTTGGCGCACACATCCACGCCCTCGACGACAATCGAACCACTCGTGGGCTCCTCGAGACGGTTAATGCAGCGAAGCATCGTCGACTTGCCCGAACCCGAAGGGCCCAGGACTACGACGACCTCGCCCTTGTGCACATCAAGGTCGATGTCGCGCAGGACCACGTTATCGCCAAAGGCCTTCTGGAGATTCTTGATGCTGACGACGACCTCGTTCGAGTTATTGGTTTCGCTCATAATAGAACCTCCTTACAGACCAGCGATATGGTCGGCGGGCGTCGCGACAACCTGTCCGGCGCTCTTGGTGGGACGCTTCTTTTTGGTTTCGGCCGTACCCAGCAGCCTCGCCTCAAGACCGCTCACCAAGCGCGCAAGCGGCAGGGTAATGACCAGATAGAACAGGGCGGCAACCACATACGGCGTAATGGAGCCCGTCGTTGCCACGATGGTGCGGGCGTTCATGACGATCTCGACCACGCCCACGGCGGCGAGCAGCGACGTATCCTTGTAGAGCAGGATAAACTCGCTGGTCAGCGTAGGCAGGACATTGCGGAACGTCTGCGGAATCATAACGTAGAGCAGCGTCTGGAAGGCATTCATACCCAGCGAACGAGCGGCCTCGTTCTGGCCCTTGGGGATCGATTGAATACCGGCACGGAAAATCTCGCACAGATACGCAGACGAGTTCATGGCCATGACGATAACGCCCAAGACATAGTCGTCCACCTTGACGCCGGCAAGCGGCAGGCCAAAGAATGCAATATAGATCTGCAGGAACGCCGGCGTACCGCGGATGACATTCACGTAGATGCCGGCAAGGCAACGCAGGATGCGCGATTTGGATATGCGCATAAGCGACAGGGCAAAGCCAAAGGGGATCGCCAGCGGAAACGCCACGAGCACGATCGAGAGCGACATAAGGAAGCCCTTGAAGACGATCGGCAGGCTCTGGACCAAAATGACCGGGTTCAGGAACAGGCGAAGGAACATGTTGGAATTCCATGCCTCGACCCACGGCTGTTCCTTAAGGTCGGCCAGGAAGTTATCGAACGCCGTCACGCCCTTAATCTCGACGGAAGGAATCTTGGAAATCTTCTTGGTCGAACCGTCGGCGAGCGTATAGGTTCCGCTAAAGACCTCATCGCCGCCCTCGACGGGGAACGTCACGCCGTAAACCTCGACACGGAAAAAGCCGCCGGCAGGCGCCGTCTCGCCAAAGTCAATCTTGAGCGTCTGGCCGTCAGCCTTGCACGTGGGCTTCATGGGCGTACGATCCATGAGGTCCTCGCCCGAGAGCATCGTCAATCGCGTGTCATCGGTACCAAACGTTGTGCCGTCGACAAACGTCAGAGAAAGACCGCTCAGCTCCTCGTCGGCATCGGCCTGAACTTCCCAGGTAATGCGCGTCTCGGTGCCGCCGACCACAGCGCTGCCCGAACCGGTGTTGGGTCGGGCGGTAATCTTTGCGGTCTCAAGCGCCTGGGCGGTCGTGGGCGCATATGCCCCCACGCACACCAGCGCGAGCGCCACGGCCATGGCGCAGGCTAGCTTTTGGAGCAAGGCGGGCAGTGGAAAACGCTGCTCCGCAGCCCCTTTGTTCAGTCGAGACAAGGTGGCTCCTATCGTAGAAGTTGCCGGCAAAACGAGACGGAAACACTCTCCGTCAAGAGAAGCGCAAAGGCCCTCTCCGCCAAAACGGAAAGGGCCCGCGCGCAATCAAGTAGCTATTTTACTTGATGTTGTACTTAGCCATGAGGGCGTCGACGGTACCGTCGTCAGTCAGGTCCTTGATGGCCTGGTTGATGTCGTCCTTGAGCTTGGTGTTGCCCTGGTTGATGGCGATGGCGTACTCCTCGCCGGTGCTGACCTGCTTGATGGTCTGGCAGGTGTTGAACTGCTCGGCGGTCAGCTGGCTGGCAACGGAGCGGTTGGTGACTACGGCGTCGCCCTTATCGGACTGCAGGGCGCTGAAGCACTCGGTGGCGTCCTTGTAGGGGACGATCTTGGCCTTGGGGAAGTTCTCCTGGGCAAAGGCCTCGGCGGTCGAGCCAGACTGGACGATGATGGTAGCGTCGGCGTTGTTGAGCTTCTCGCTGAAGTTGTCGGCCGTGATATCGGTGTTATCGACCTTGGTCACGATAGCCTGATCGTCCATGTAGTAGGAATCGGAGAAAGTGACTTCCTTCTCACGCTCGGGCGTGTCGGTGATAGCCGCGATGGCGACGTCGTACTTGGCGCCCGAAGCAACGCCGGGGACGAGCG
Organism: uncultured Collinsella sp.; assembly: GCA_900544115.1. Taxonomy (GTDB): domain Bacteria; phylum Actinomycetota; class Coriobacteriia; order Coriobacteriales; family Coriobacteriaceae; genus Collinsella. The sequence goes on from UQTW01000006.1 coordinate 71,985, forward strand.
TGTCAAAATCATTGTTGACATACTCGACATCCAGACCCAGCTTATCGCCGATAGTCTTAATGAGTTCAAGGTCAAAGCCCTGGTAGTCGCCATTGTCATCCTTGTACTCAAACGGAGCGTACTCGGCAGAGGTGCCGACGGTCAGCGTACCGTCCTTGACGAGCGCGTACTCCTTGGAACCGTCGACCTTCTCGACCTTAGCGTCGTCAGAGCTGCTGGAACTGGCATCAGAACCAGAGGTGGCGTTGGACGAGCCGCAGCCCGTCAGAGCAAGGGCGAGCGCCATAGCACCCGTGGCGGCAAATGCGCCAAGCTTCTTCAGCTTCATAATCAGTCTCCTTCCAATGACCCCACGTGATTCAGGGGTCTGCAAAAACTGAGGGTTATTATGCACCCGCTTGGAAGAATCCGCAATTAGAAAACTGATTGAAACAAACCCATAACGTGAATGGAGCACTCCACTTTATGACAGTCATCACTGCTGCAATGACCTTAACAATTTGATTTCAGCCGCATAACCTGCAAGTTCGTTCGGTGTCTCCAAAATGAATGGCAATGCGCGCAAGCGGCCATTCGATACAATATTCTGCATAACCTGCATACCGCCGCCAAACTCTTCGCTACCCAGGTAGCCCTTACCGATGCATTCGTGGCGGTCCTTATGGGCGCCGCAGGGGTTCTTGGAGTCATTGATATGCACGGCGCGCAGGCGCTCGATACCCACCACACGATCGAACTCGTCGAGCACGCCTTCAAGATCGTGGACGATGTCGTAGCCGGCGTCATTCACATGGCAGGTGTCCAAGCAAACGCCCAACTTGGCCGACAGCTCGGGGCGCTTGTCGGCAACGCCCTGGATGATGAGTGCCAGTTCCTCAAAGCTGCGGCCCACCTCGGTGCCCTTGCCGGCCATGGTCTCGAGCAGCACCGTCGTCTGTTGGCCCTCAAACATCACCTGGCACAGGGTGTCGACGATCATCTGAATGCCGGCGTCGGAGCCCTGCCCCACATGCGCACCGGGATGGAAGTTGTAGTAGTTGCCGGGCAGCGCTTCCATGCGCCGCAGGTCCTCCGCCATGGCCTCCAAGGCAAACTCGCGCGCCCGCTCTTTGGCCGAGCAAGGGTTATAGGTATACGGGGCATGAGCCACAAGCGGGCCAAAATCGTTCTGTTCCATAAGCTCGCGCAGGGCGGCCACGTCATCCATGTCAAGGTCTTTCGCCTTGCCGCCGCGCGGGTTGCGTGTAAAGAATGCAAAGGTATTGGCGCCAATTGACAACGCCGTCTCCCCCATCGCCCGATAGCCCTTCGTCGTGGATAGATGACACCCGATCGTCAGCATCCCCAGCTCCCCCTCATCAGTTGCGGTGAAATAGTTCCTGTCGATGCCTTATTCTGCCGCAAACAGGAACTATTCCACCGCAAGTTATAAAAGGGGCATCAGAGATGCGGGGCACCAAGCACTACGGCTACGGGCGCCGGCGTCATGATCCCTCACGCGTCAGCGCCAGGTCCTAGAGGGCTAGACGGATTGCATCGATAATGCGCGCGCAGCGCTGTGTGGCGGCAAGGGGCATGACGGGACTCTCGAGTTTCCCCGCCCGGATGAGCTGGGTCGCATGCTGGATTTCGCCGTAGAAATCATCGACCTCAAACGGGGCATTTACTTCGAGCATTCGTCCGTCGGAGTACCTCACATGGGCGAGCTCGGGGCGATGGAGGCGCTCGATTTCCAACGAGCCCCGCTCGCAGGCAATCATTAAGCGGCTTTCATATGCTGCTTTGCCGTCACACGCCATATGAATGGGTATACCGCCGACACTCATATGGATCTCATCGGCCCAATCCACGCGGCCGCCCGATACGTCACGCCAGCGAACTTAACGAGACGAAACATCGCACGCGCCCGCAAGCAGATCCTCAAACCACCCGACTGCATAGCAGCCCATGTCATATAGACAGCCACCCTGCAACGGATCGAGTAGATAACTCGAAGGGGACTCACCATAATCGAGTTTTTGCACGCTTTCGATCGAAACGATACGGCCGAGCTCGCCCGACGCAAGCAAGCCCTTCACGCGAGTACGCATCGGACAAAACCGATTTTTCATCGCCTCCATAAACGGCACACCGCACTCACGGGAAACGGAGGCGATCGCATGGGCCTCTTCTTCATTCAAAACGGCCGGCTTTTCGCACAGTACGGCCTTTCCCGCGCGCAGTGCCCGACAGACCCAATGCGCATGCATGCCATGCGGAAGAGCCAAGTAGATTGCGTCGACATCGGGGTCGGCAATCAGCGCATCATAAGCCGCATCGCCGTTATCGTCGACCGAGGCATGGCCATGCGCAACATCAATCGAAAACGCTCGGCAAAATTCCTCGACATGTGCAGGAGTGCGGCCGGCCGCAGCCACCAGCCGTGCCCCGTCGACCTTCTTGAGCGACGATGCAAATCGATGCGAAATGTGTCCAGCGCCCAAAACGCCCCAACGAACCTCACGCAAATCATCACATGAATCCCGATGGCCCACGACAGCCCCCTTCAGTTGCGGTGAAATAGTTCCTGTCGATGCCTTATTCTGCCGCAAGCAGGAACTATTCCACCGCAAGTTATAAAAGGGTCACGAGGAGCGCGTTTTGCCGAAGGCCTTAAGCACCGCCGTCACGGGACCAGGCTGAAAACGGCGGCGTACGTCGTCCAAGCGCCCGGGGATATCGATGTGCTGCGGACAATGCCGCGCGCATTTGCCGCATTTGACGCAATTGCTCACCAACTTGGACTCGCTCGTGCGCACCGCACTCGCCGTAAAGTATTGTGACAGCCCCGTAAACCAGCTGTGCGCATAGCTCGCGTTGTAGGCGGCAAAGCAGCCGGGAATGTTGATACCCTTGGGACATGGCATGCAGTAGCCACATCCCGTGCAGGGCACACGGTTCGATTTCTCAAACTCCATCAACACGCGCGCAATCGTGTCGAGCTGGTTGGCAGTCATCGAATTCGGCAACGCGAGGTCTGCCAGTGACGAATTCTCGTCCACCTGCGCGGTATCGGTCATGCCCGAAAGCAGCATCGTCACCTGAGGATGGTTCCACACCCACGAAAGCCCCCAGGCGGCAGGAGTACGCAGGTGCGGGTCACGGGCGTCGTCGAGCACAGCGCGAGCCCGCGGCGGTAGCTTGCCCGCCAGACGCCCGCCCAGCAGCGGCTCCATCACAAACACCGCGAGCCCGCGCTCCGCGGCCGCCATGAGTCCTGCTGTTCCCGCCTGATATCGCTCTCCAGCGTAATTGTACTGGATCTGGCAAAAGTCCCACTCATATGCATCGAGCATCGTCATGAAATCCGCCGCGCTGCCGTGGTACGAAAAACCAATCTGGCGAATGCGCCCCGCCGCCTTTTGACGCGCAATCCAGTCCTCGATGCCCAACGCCACCACACGTTCCCACTGGGCGGGCGAGGTAATGTTGTGCATGAGGTAATAGTCGATACGGTCGGTCCGCAGGCGACGCAGCTGCTCGTCGAAGAACCGATCGAAATCCTCCGCGCATTTGCACGAAGCATGCGGCAGCTTGGTTGCGAGCAAAACCTGGTCGCGCAAGCCCAGGCGCTCAAGCGACGCCCCCACGCACGCCTCGTTGCCGGGATAGAGATAGGCCGTGTCCAGGTAGTTAATCCCCTGCTCCACCGCACGGGAGATGATGGCGTCGGCAGTCTTCGCATCCGGGCGTCCCGGCGCACCGGGAAACCTCATGCAGCCCAGTCCCAACGCCGAGATACGGTTGCCGCTTTTGGGGTCAACGCGATATTGCACGGCCCCTCCCCTCCCATCGAAGTCCTGACAAGGCGAAACAAACCCGTCACGTCATCGAAACACATCGGAATCGCAATCGAGAACGTATCGTAACGCAGCAGAAATCGCGCTGTCACGGCACCGCTTTAACATCAGCAAAAAGCCCGATGAAAGGAGTCGCCCATGCCCGCGCTCGACCTTTGGAACCTCGCATCCCAGCTCAAAAGCACCGATTATCGCTGGGTCGACCTCACCCACACGCTCTCGTGCGACACCCCGCACTGGTTTGGCTTTAAGCCGTTTGAGTCCACCAAGCTCTTCGACTACCTGCCCGACACGCCCGGGGACATGCTCGCGCCCATGCGCTGCTTTCAGTATTCGGTCGCCTCGCAATACGGCACCCACGTCGACGCACCGCGGCATTTCCATGTTGAGGGTCGTTCCCTTGGAGAGATTGAACCCATCGAGTTTATGCATCCGCTCTGTGTGATCGACAAGCACGAGGAGTGCGCCGCAAATCCCGACTTTATCCTGACCATCGAGGACCTCAAAGCCTGGGAGGACGAGCACGGTCGTATTCCCGAGGACGCTTTCGTCGCCTTCCGCTCCGACTGGTCCAAGCTCGCCGACCTCGAAAACAAGGACAAGGACGGCCGGCCCCACTACCCCGGTTGGGATCTCGACGCCATCAAATGGCTTTTAGAAGAGCGCAACATCGGCGCCATCGGTCACGAACCGGCAGACACCGACCCCGCGTCGGTGACCACACGCGAGGACGCCTACCCCTATCCCGGCGAGCAATACATCCTCTCGGTCGACCGCTATCAGATCGAAGTCATGGACCATCTGGACGAGCTTCCCGCCACGGGTGCCGTCATCTTCTGCACCTTCCCCAAGGTCCGCGATGGCGTCGGATACCCCGCCCGCGTCTTTGCGGTCTGCCCCGCGGCATAAGCGCACAGCGCAATAGTTTCTTTTTCATAACAGCGCCCCGCGCACCCACCAATCACCCTGGCAGCATACAATCCATCAGGCGCCCCTTACGCGGGCGCCTTTTATATGGGGAGATGATTCACATGCAGATCAACAAGGTCGCCTTTATCGGCAAGGGCGGCGTCGGCCTGCTCTACGGCAGCATGATTGCCAAGGCCCTCGGCAATGACGCCGTCGAATACGTCATGGACGATGCACGCTTCGAGCGTCACGCAAACGATGCGCTTACCATCAACGGCAAGCCCTGTGCACTCAAGTCCGTCCGCGCCAGCGAGGCAGCGCCCGCCGATCTGGTCATCCTGACGGTCAAGACCACCGGTCTCGACCAAGCACTCAAGACTATGGAGCGTGTCGTGGGACCCAACACGCTCATCGCCTCGCTGTGCAACGGCATTACGAGCGAGCAAAAGATTGCCGAACGCTTTGGCTGGGAGCATACCGTCCTGGGTATCTGCCAGGGCATGGACGCCGTATTCCTCAACGGCGCGCTCACCTTTACCAATGCGGGCGAAATCTGCTTTGGTGCAGCCGCCGGCACCGGACCCGCGACCGTCGCCGCTATCGACGAGCTCTATACGCGCTGCGGCATCGCCCATACCGTCGAGGACGACATCGCCCACCGCATGTGGGCCAAACTCATGCTCAACGACGGCATCAACCAGACCTGCATGGCCTACGGCGGGACCTACGGAAGCGCCACGGAGCCGGGCTCCGAGCAGCGTCGCTGCTTTGTTTCCGCCATGCGCGAAACGCTTGCGGTCGCCAACGCCGAGGGCGTTGAGCTGACCGAGGCAGACCTGACGCAAATGGTGCATCTCATCGAGGGGCTCGACCCCGCCGGCATGCCCTCGATGGCGCAGGACCGCGTCGCGCAGCGCAAAACAGAGGTCGAGGAGTTCGCGGGCACCGTCCGCCGCCTCGCGGCCAAGCACGATATCCAGGCGCCGCAGAACGAATGGCTCTATCGGCGCATCCGTGATATCGAGGCAAGCTGGTAACGCCGCCGCACCGCATCCAACAGTCTCAATATCAAAAACCGCCGCAAAGGGCACTCCCCTTGCGGCGGCTTCCTTCTTCATCTATGGGCAAAACCAGCTTCACAACGGCTAGCGCCGCACCTGCGGCGTCTCGTCCTCGTCATCGCGGCAAAGGGTCACGCCCGCACTTCCCAGCAGCGCTGATGCGATGAGCGCGCCGACCACAATAGGAGCAGCCCCGCACGAGCCCTGCATGCCTGCGACAAACGCAGCTGTAGGGCCAAGACAGCCAAGTACCAATGCGACGGCGGCGATAGCGATATCTCGAGCGTTCATGAGACCACTTCCTCCACGAGAAAGACCTTATTTCTCATGAACCAGTGTGCCCCGCATGCATACGCCCAGCGTACCGCCACGGTAAGGGCTCTGTTAACTCAAACGCACATAAAGAAAGGGCGGCTTTACGTTGCCTAAAAGCTCAGTAAAGACGCCCGCCCATCATGTGCCTATTTTGCTCTGATGGCAGATTACCAACCGGTGTAGTAGTCGGTGGTTCCGGCGGCGCAGCCGGAGTCATAGACCTTGCAATCACCCTTGGAGCCCGTAAAGGTCGAGCCCTGGGCCATATCGCCCGCGGCAACAACGTAATAGCCGTCGGAATCGCGCCAGAAGCCCTCAGAATCCTGCGTCCATTCGCCCGTGCGGTGGTGATACAACACGTTGCTGCTGTAATAAGTCTCGCGGCGGCCGTTATAGTTATTGACGCCGCTCGAGCGCGTCAGACCCGAGCCGTTCGCGTAATACGCAGCAGACGTGTAAGACGAGCCGGAGCCGGCGTTGTAATACGAAGCCTGGGCGGCCTCGGCAGCCTCCGCCTCGGCGGCAGCGGCCTCGAGCGCTTCGCGCTTGGCATTCTCAAGCGCAGTGCGCAGCTCATCGAGCTCGGTCGACTTCGCGTCGACCTCCCCCATCGTCAAAAGGCTGCCCGCACCATCGATACAACCCTGCAGCACAGCGTGCTCGTCATCGGTGGCATAGTCACCATACATGTTTAGGATAATCTGAGCGCGTATCTCAAGGGAATCGCGCTTGGCCTCCATCGAGGCGTTCCACTCCTGCATGGAACCATAACCATCGCCGCGATAATCAACGGGCTGTACCAGCGTCGTCTCGGACGGCGTAGATCCAACCGTATCGGACAGTGTTGCGGCGTGGGCATCAGTTGCACCGGCGCCCGCCAAAAGTGCCACGGTCAGAGCGGCGGAAAGGGCAGCGGCTTTCGGTTTTCGTGAATCGATCCTCATGTAGCTGGAAACCTCCGTAGTGCGTTTTTGCTGCGTTTGAGCTGCGTGTGATTCGATCGCGCTGCATAGTACCTCGAGCAAATCGCGACCTGCGGTTTTACTCAAAAGGCGCACGTCAATTGCGTAAAACTCACATCCTCTCAACAGGAGTTTTCCACAACTCGAATGCATACAGCATGCCAAAAACCCTGTAATAGCGCCCTTCCTATGCAAAAAAGGCGCCTGCGCAACCATTGCTTGCGCAGGCGCCTTGAGCAGGCATTTTATGCAGTTATACCTATCGAGTCGCAAGGGGTCCTTGCACAAGTCGCCTTACTCGTCCAGCGCGGCGAAGGCCTGCTTCAGATCCCAAATGATGTCCTCGGCGTTCTCGGTACCGATGGAAAGACGGATCGTGGAGGGCGTGATGTTCTGCTCGGCGAGCTCCTCGGCAGAGAGCTGGGAGTGCGTGGTGGTAGCCGGGTGCACGACGAGCGACTTGACGTCGGCCACGTTGGCGAGCAGCGAGAACACCTGCAGATGATCGATGAACTTCCAAGCTGCCTCCTGGCCACCCTTAATCTCAAAGGTGAAGATCGAAGCGCCGCCGTTGGGGAAGTACTTCTGATAGAGCTCGTGATCGGGGTGCTCAGGCAGGCTCGGGTGGTTCACCTTGGCGACGTGGCTGTCACCAGCCAGGAACTCAACGACCTTCTTGGTGTTCTCGACATGACGGTCGACGCGCAGCGACAGAGTCTCGGTGCCCTGGAGCAGGACCCAGGCGTTGAACGGGCTGATGCAGGCGCCCTCGTCACGCAGCAGGATAGCGCGGACATAGGTCGCGAAGGCGGCGGGACCGGCAGCCTCGGCAAACGAGACGCCATGGTAGGAGGGGTTGGGCTCGGCGATCTGCGCATACTTGCCGCTCGCCTTCCAGTCGAAGTTGCCGCCATCGACGATCACACCGCCCAGCGAGGTGCCGTGGCCGCCGATGAACTTGGTTGCGGAGTGGACAACGATGTTGGCGCCATGCTCCAGCGGACGGAACAGATACGGGGTGCCGAAGGTGTTGTCGACGACAACCGGCAGACCGTGCTTCTTGGCGATCTCGGAGATGGCGTCGATGTTGGGGATGTCAGAGTTGGGGTTGCCGAGCGTCTCGAGATAGATGACCGTGGTGTTGTCCTTGATGGCACCCTCAACCTCTTCCAGGTTATGAGCATCGACAAAGGTGGTCTCGACGCCAAACTGGGAGAGCGTATGCTCGAGCAGGTTGTAGGAGCCACCGTAGATGGTCTTCTGAGCCACCACGTGGTCACCAGCCTGGGCAAGAGCCTGCAGGGTATAGGTGATGGCAGCGGCACCGGAGGCGACGGCAAGACCGGCCACGCCACCCTCGAGCGCGGCGATACGGTCCTCAAAGACGCCCTGGGTGGAGTTGGTCAGACGGCCGTAGATGTTACCGGCGTCGGCAAGACCAAAGCGGTCGGCGGCGTGCTGGGAGTTGCGGAACACATAGCTCGTGGTCTGGTAGATAGGCACGGCACGGGAGTCGGATGCGGGATCGGCGCTCTCCTGGCCAACGTGCAGCTGCAGGGTATCGAAACCAAAGGTGTGCTCGGGGTTGTTGATGAACCGGCTCATGATGATCTCCTTGATCGAACGAAAGTAAGTAAAAAGAGAGAAGTAAGTCGCTGTCGCCTGATCACGCCGACGGGCGCAAACAGGAGCCCGGCATTCGTCTTGGTAAGCAATTCATATGCGGGCCTCCTTTCGCGCCCCGATTCCGTGGTCGGCTTAATTACCTACCGCCTTTGTGTGTTTTGAATAGTACGAGCATTGTTTCGCTCGGTCAATCACTTAAAAGCGCTAACCTGTTATCGGTTTTTTAGATAGCTATCGAAAGGACGGGCACCGATGACACTCCAGCAGCTTCGTTTTCTTATCGCCGTGGCAGAGTCCGGCTCAATCAACGCCGCAGCTCAGCGCCTCTATACCGCTCAGTCCAACATCTCAAACGCCGTCAAAAGCCTAGAACAAGAGCTCCATCTGGAGATCTTTACGCGCTCCAGCCGCGGCGTCACGCTCACCAACGACGGCACCGAGCTTTTGGGCTATGCGCGCCAGGTCGTAGAGCAGGCCGACATGCTCGAGGCACGCTACGAGGACGGTGGCACCCCGCAAGCCCGCCTCGCCATTTCCGCCCAGCACTACGCCTTTTCGGTCGAGGCCTTTGTCAACGTAGTCGAGCGCTGCCGCGACAGCAAGTTCGAGTTCATCATGCGCGAGACCACCACATCGCAGATCATCGATGACGTCCGTGCGTTTCGCAGCGATATCGGCATTCTGTATCTGGATGACTTTAACGCCCGCGTTCTGCAGAAGGCCTTCGCCGATGCCCGCGCAAGCTTCCATCCCCTATTCGACGCGACGGTCCACGTCTTCGTTAGCGAGCGCCACCCGCTCGCACGCCGCCCGCAGCTGTCCCTTGCCGACCTCACGCCCTATACGCGCTACAGCTTTGAGCAGGGAACCTCAAACTCCTTCTATTACGCCGAGGAACCTTTTAGCTATATCCCTTGCGACCGCAACATACGAATCTCGGACCGCGGAACACTTACCAACTTACTTATCACGTCGAACGGTTACACCCTGTCGACCGGCGTCCTCTCCAATGAAATGCAATGGGGTATGGCATCGATCCCGTTAGCAGACGCCCCAACGATGCACGTAGGCTATATCATGCACGACGAGCGCAAGCCCTCTCCCCTCTTGCAACAATACCTCGACGAGCTCAACCGCATCATCCATGCCAACCAACTGTCGGAAGACGGGGCAGAAATCATAGATTGCTAGCCCCCGGCGGGCATGGCGCTACAATGGTCACTCACATGAAACGCACTCAACGAAAGGAAGCCCGTGAAGGTCATCATCTATACCGACGGCTCGGCCCGATCAAATCCGGGACGCGGCGGCTACGGCGCCGTACTCAAATATACCAACCCCGCCGGCAAGACCTTCACCTCCGAGCTCTCGCGCGGCTACGCTAAGACCACCAACAACCGCATGGAGCTCATGGCCGTCATCGTGGCACTCGAGGCACTCAACCGCCCCTGCGAGGTCGAAGTCCATTCCGATTCGCAGTACGTCGTCAACGCCTTTAACAAGCACTGGATCGACGGCTGGAAAAAGCGCGGGTGGAAGACCGCCAACAAGCAGCCCGTCAAGAACCGCGACCTGTGGGAGCGCCTGCTCACCGCCAAAAGCAAGCACAAGGTTGAATTCATCTGGGTTAAGGGCCACGCCGGTCACGAGCTCAATGAGCGCTGCGATGAGCTCGCCACCACGGCGGCCGACGGCAGCAACCTCGATATCGATACCGGCTTTAACGAGAGCGACCTGTAGCGGCGTTTTCGCACGCTTTTGCGTTCCCCTCGCGCTACACTCATCCTGTAAACCGAACGGTACGAGGGGGATACATGCTGCGTATAGCGACCATCGGCACATCCATGATTACCGACGACTTTATCCAAGTCGTCAACGCCAACGACCAAGCCGCGTTTGTGGGCACGCTTTCACGCGACGCCAATCGCGGTGCTGCCTTTACCGCCGAGCGCGGTGGCGAGCGAAACTTTACTTCACTCGATGAGCTCGCGGCAGCCGCCGACGTCGACGCCGTCTATATCGGCAGCCCTAACGCACTTCACTACGAACAGGCCCTTGCCTGCATCGCCGGTAGCAAGCACGTCATCGTCGAGAAGCCCTTCTGCGCCACCGAAGCGCAGGCGCTGGAAGTCTTCCGCGCTGCCGAGGCAGCAGGTGTCGTAGCCCTCGAGGCCATGCGTCCCCTCCACGATCCCGCCTTCCACGCCATCGAGGACGCCCTGGGCGAGATTGCCCCCATCCGCCGCGCCTCATTGCGCTTTGGCAAATATTCCTCGCGCTACAACGAGATTCTCGCGGGACGCGCCACCAATATCTTCGACTGCAATATGGCATCGGGTTCCCTCATGGACATTGGCGTCTACACCGTCGAGCCCATGGTCGAGATTTTCGGCATGCCCTCCGGCCTTACGAGCATGACTACCCTGCTCGACCCCACCACGCGACAGCTCACGCACGGCCCCATCGACGGCTGCGGTTCCGTCCTCGCCAGCTACGGCGGTGGCCGTATCTCCGTCGAGCTCGCGCACTCCAAAATTACGAATGACCTGCTGCCCTCGCAGATCGAAGGCGAGCGTGGCACCATCCAGATTGACCATCTGTCCACGCCCCGCAACGTACGCATCGATTATCGCGGCGACGTCGTGCGCGGATCGGCGACCGAGGCGCCGCGCGAGCAAGGCGACAACGGACGCGCGCTCGACCTTCCCAAATCGAGCAACACCATGGAGTACGAGCTCGCCGACTTTATCACCGCCATCGTCGGCATCGATAGCATTAAGGACGAGATCTGGGAAACGCCTGCCGGGCGCCATGAGCTTGGCCACTATCGCGATGTCACGCTTGTCTCGCTGCGTATCATGGATGCCGTGCGCCAGCAGGCCGGCATTACCTTCCCCGCTGATTCAGTCAAGCAGGCCTAGCGATGGGCTTCTTCGATACGTTCTTCTCCAGCGTCACCGTCGGCAGTCGAGAGCCTCAAAAACCATCAAACGTCGAGCTCGAGCTGCGCCGCAGGCTTACTGTGCTCGCAAGCGACGAGGCCACTCAAGACACTCCCCTGCGCTATTTCCTACGCTGGGAGGGGCAAGTCCAAGGCGTTGGTTTTCGCTTTACCAACACCAACCTCGCACAGGCACGCGCACTCACCGGCTGGGTGAGTAACATGGAAGACGGGTCAGTCGAGATGGAGATACAGGGAGCTCCGGCAAACATCCTGTCTCATCTCGAGGCGCTTCATGCCTCCTATGAGCGCATGGGAACGCGTTTTCGCCTCGTAGACGCCCAGACCCGAGCCCCACTTGCCAATGAAGACGGTTTCATTCCTCGTTATTAGTATTGTGTGCTAAATACGGTATCATTTACCTACGACCGTTGATAGAAAAGAGGCGAGGCGCATGGCGGTGCAAAGAAGGAATACCAAGCAGCGAAAGCTGGTTCTTGACGCTGTGCGCCAAAGCTATAACCATCCCACCGCCGACGAAATCTACAACGCCGTACGCGAACAGGATGACAAGATCAGCCGCGGCACGGTCTACCGCAACCTCAATCTCTTAGCCGACGCAGGGGAGATTCTCTCTATTAAGACGCCGGGCGGCAGCCGCTTCGATCGCACCATCGAGCCGCACGCACATATCATCTGCACCTCGTGCAGCCGCGTCATCGACGTGCCGCTCCCCTTCGATGCCCAACTCGACGACAAGGCGTCCGAGCAAATCGGCTGGGACGTCACCTCGCACTACACCATCTTCGAGGGCCTCTGCCCCAACTGCCGGTAGATGTTTGGGACATGCCTACACAGCAAGTAGACGACGCAGTTCTTCTTCGACCGTGCGCGCGTAGCGGACGCGGTCGTTGATGCCGCGCATGCTGGGGTTGCAGCTCTCCATCAGATAGGGATGGCCCACCACGTTGAGCATGTCACGATCGTTCTCATTGTCGCCAAACGCCATCATCTCATCGGGCGAAATCCCCAGGGCGTGACCGTAATCGGCAAGCGCGGAGCCCTTGCCCGAATCGAAACCGATAAAGTCCGTCCATTCGGTTCCCGATGTCATGACATCGACTCGATCGCTAAAGTGGCGCTCGAAATACTCCAGCGCCGCCTGCTGCTCCGCCTCGGGCGTCTGGAAGGCAATCTTAATGACGTCCTCGTCGATGTCTTCGGGACGGTCGACTACCGCCACATCGCAGTGGACCTCATAACGCAGGTGGTCAACAAACGCATCGTTGCCGCCCATGGTGTAGAGGTGCCCCTCACACGAAAGGGTCACGTCGGCATGGGGATACGCAACCACGGCATTCGCGATATCCATAGCAAGGCTACGCTCCATGGAACGCTTGACAACGGCACGCCCCTCGCTCATCACCAGGGCTCCGTTTTCGCATACATAGGCGAGTTCATCGGCCACCGGGGCAAACAGGTAGCGCAAGCTCGCATATTGACGGCCGCTCGCCGGCATAAACACGATACCGCGACGATGCAGCTCATCAATGAGCTCAAAGGCCTCGGAACGCGGCTCGCGCTCCCCCGGATGCAGCAACGTGCCGTCCAAATCGCATGCAATCAGCTTGATTCCCTCAAGACCCATATGCTTCCCCCAAAGCCTCCTATCAACAGCAAGACGGACTTTGATTGGTCGCCCCTCAAAGCCCGTCTTGCGCATACGCGCGCTTAGCCGCGCGTCTTTTTTACGATGGTAAAGTCGGGAGCCATGCTCACGACGACATCCGCCGCGCTCGATGCAAAGCGTCGGTCCGCATCGAGTTCGCGGGTAACCACCGAGAGCCGAACACTCTCGACACCCCGGAGCATACGGCCCAAAACAGGCTGCACCGGCGTATACATGCGCACGGTATGCTCGTCCGAGTCGCCCCGGAAGAGCGGCGCATGCATGTTGCCGATCTCCCAGCACGCATGCGCGAGCGCAATCGGATCCATGCGGTCGACTTCGACCAAATAAACCTCGGCGCTGCGCAGGCGCACGACAACCGCCACGGGCACCATGCCCGAACGGTCAATGGCGAGCACGTCGCCATCGGCAAGACGACCGCCGTCGGTAGCATCCAGCCGAACATCAATCGTGCGCCCCAGCTCCGTCACGCCCACAAACGCGCATACATCGGCCTGGTCCCAATCGAGCAGCAGCTCGTCAACTTCAAAGACGCCGCCCAACTTCCGGCGAAGCAGGAGTTCATAGGACGGATCGTTGAGATTTCCCAAGCATGTCGTCGAAACCAGGCGTTCAGGCATACTCTAACCCTCGACCTCAACGAGCTCGATATCAAAGTTGAGGTCCTTGCCGGCCAACTCGTGGTTGGCGTCGAGCGTCACAGCCTCGGGCGTCACGTCAATGACGACGGCGGGAACGGGCATGCCGCTCGGCGTGGACAGGAAGAGCTTCATGCCCTTCTCGATCTGCTCGATGTTGGGAACCTGCTCGGCCGGGAAGGTCAGAACCATCTCGGGATTGTGCTCGCCGTAGGCATCGGCAGCAGGAATGTGCACGGTCTTCTTCTCGCCCACCTGCATGTCGACAACAGCGGCGTCGAAGCCCTTGATCATCTGGCCGGCGCCGCAGGTGAACTCCAGCGGCTCGCCGCGATCGTAGGAGCTATCGAACTGCGTGCCATCGTCGAGCGTGCCACGATAATGGGTCTTGACCTTCTTGCCCTGGTTGGACATGGTAACCTCCGTGATAAGGGCGGCGCACAACGCGGGCCGCCGTGAACATATGGCGCTAACTATACCCTAGTCATACAATTCAATGACAGTTTGCAAAGAAACGCTGCAACCGGAGGAACCATGGCATATCCTGTATTTGACCTACACTGCGACACTGCCGACCGCATCGGCTGGGCCACGCTCGATCTCGACCTGCGCTTTACCGCCGGCACCGACGGTTATTTCCCCGGCGACGAAACGCATCCGCAAGATTTCGACCTCATCGAGGGTAACGCCTGTGCCATCTCGCTCGCAAAGATCGGCAACACGCCGTGGGCACAGTGCTTCGCCACGTTTGTCCCCGACGAGATTCCCACCGCCCACGCCGCGCGCTTCCAGGCGCAGATCATGGCACACATGAGCGGCCAAGCAATGCTCAACCACGACCGCATGGTCAACGTACGCAACGCCGCAGACATTCGCCCCGCGCTCAAAGACGGCAAGGTCGCCTGCATCCACACCATCGAAAACGCCACGTTCTTTGCCGAGGACCCCGCGCTGATCGAGGTGCTCAAGAGCCTGGGCGTACTCATGTCATCACTCAGCTGGAACGCGCAGGGACCGCTCGCGAGCGGCCACGACACCCACGCCGGTCTCACCGCCGCCGGCATCGAGGCACTTACGCAGATGGAGCACGCCGGCATGGTACTTGATGTCTCCCACCTCAACGATGAGTGCTTTGACGAGGTTGTCGCCCACGCCACGCGTCCCTTCGTCGCCAGCCACTCCAACTCCCGTGCGGTTTGCGGCGTCAAACGCAACCTTACCGACGACCAGTTCCGCACCATTCGCGACATGGGTGGCATCGTCGGCCTCAACTACTGCAGCGAGTTCCTTTCCAACGACGCAACCGACGAAACCGCCGCAGACGTCACCTTCGACCAGCTGGCGGCACATATCGAGCACTGGCTCGACCTGGGCGGCGAAGATGTCATCGCACTCGGCGGCGACTGGGACGGCGCCAAGGTACCCGACTTCCTCTCTGATGCCAGCAAGATGCCCGAATTCCAGAACATGCTCTCCAAGCACTTTGGCAAGACCGTGATGCAGAAGCTCTGCAGCGACAACGCGCTCGCCTTCTTCGAGCGCTATTAAGAGCGCAATTAATTTCGCATCCCTTGAGCGGGCCGGCATGCCGAGCGGTCGACATGCCGGCCCGTCCCCAATCTGAAGGATCACATTTGACGCAGCAATTTACGATTTCCGTACCCCGACCGGATGGAACGCTCATCCCCGTCGTCGTTACCAAAAAGCGCGTCAAGAACTTTAACCTACGCGTCACATCGAGCGGCGAGGTCCACGCCAGCGCACCGCTCGGCGCCAGCCACGAGCGCATCGAAGCGTTTGTGAAGCGCAACAGCGCCTGGATTATCAGCCGACTTGCCCAACGTGAGCAACGTCAGGCGACAGCGCGAGAGCCGCTCAGCCCCTCGTCCATCATTGCACTTTGGGGCAAGCCCATCACGGTACAGGACGCACTCGATCACAACTTTGCATCGCCCGCACCGCGACCCAAGCAGGCCACCTTCGCAAGTTTTATGGGTACCGACGAATCGGACGAAAGCCCACAGGCCAAGCGGCGCGCAATCCTCGACGGCCTAACGTCCGACGAGCTCCAAGCCCACATCGACCAGCTCTACGCGTCCGAGGTCACCGCAGCGCTACGCGACATCGTGCACGCGTACGAAATCGCAATGGGCGTCACCGTGGCCCGCGTCTCCGTGCGCAGCATGAAAACGCGTTGGGGCTCCTGCACACCCAAAACCGGCGCCATTCGCATCGCGCGCGAGCTCGCCGCCTACCCTGTCGAATGCCTCGACATGGTTGTCGCCCACGAGCTCGTCCATCTGCTCGAGCCGAGCCACAATCAGCGCTTTCACGCCCTGCTCGACACGTACTGTCCCAACAATAGAGCACTGTCTCAGCGGCTCAAGCAGCCACCCCTCAACAAGCTCTAGCGTCGACTAGCGCACGCGCTCGATCTCGACGCCGCAGCTTGCCAGGGGCAGGCCAACAGGAGCCCACGGCTTATCGAGCTTTATGCGCACACCAAGCAGCGAGGGATAACGGCGCAGCAGCATCTGGGCTGTCCCCTCGGCTGCCGCCTCGATGAGCTTAAACGTATGCTCGCGCAGATAGCCATCGACATCGTGGCACACCGAGCCGTAGTCAATCGAGGCGTCCAGGTTATCGTGCTCCCCCGCCGCGCGCAGGTCGGCATAGAGCACCAGAGAAACGATGAACTTCTGACCCAGCGCGTTCTCCTCGGGATACACGCCATGGTTGGCAAAAACCTCCAGGCCGTCAATGACAATACGATCGGCATGGCGCAAATCGTCATAGCTCACGTGAGGCACCGCCGTTGCGGTGGATATTTCGCCCCTTCCACGGCGGGCGAGCTCGGCGCCTTCGGTCTTGGTTGCATTCTCGGGCAGTTTCTTGTTACTCAACGCGATCGTCTCCTTCGTTTAGAACCCCGACCGCGCAAACTAACTACACGCGAATCGACAGGTTCTTTTTATCATCGCTCCAGTTGCAAGCGTTGCGCGCGGGGCATGCAAAGCAGGCACGCGACGCTTTGTCGGCTGCATAGAGCAGACGCTCAAGCGGTTGGCTGTTCACGCGCAGCTTTCGATGGCCCAGAATGGCCGTCTTAATGGCTGCGGCATCGGCCGGCTCAAACGCCACGTCATCGGGCATGCCGCCGAGAATCGCATCAGCGACGCGTTCGCTTGCAACATCATGGGATATACCCGATTCATACTGTTCATCTTTGCCGATATCGTGAAGAAGTGCTGTGGCGTAGATGACCTCGCGGTCAAATTCGAGCTGCTCCTCGAGATTCTTGATCCACATAATGCGCGCGACATCGAGCAGATGGTCAATACCGTGGCGGCAGAAGATGCGCCCCGATTCCAACTGTACGATGTTGCCCAAGTGCCGCCGGAACAGCCCGTTGGCACAAATGTAATCAATGCGAGGCATGGCACCAAAGGGGGCCAGGCCCGAAGCCATAAAGCCGCGACGCGACGTCCCCTCATCGGTCTTCGATGTAAAGTCGTTGACGACTCTCATGGTTAGCGGCCCAGCATCCTAAAGAAACGCTCCTCGAGCGCGGGATCGGTCTCAAAGACGCCGCGGCGAGCAAGCGTCACGGTCTTGGTGCCGGGCTTTTGCACGCCACGCATCGTCATGCACATATGCTCGGCCTCCATCAACACAATCGCTCCCTGGGGAGCGAGATAATCCATGAGGGCATCGGCAACCTGTGCGCACAGTTGCTCCTGCAGCTGAAGACGGCGGGCATAAACCTCAACCGTGCGGGCGAGCTTGGAAAGCCCAGCCACCCGACCGTTAGGGATATAACCAATGGCGGCCTTGCCATAAAACGGCAGCAGATGATGTTCGCACAGCGAGTAGAACGTGATGTCGCGCTCGATAACCAAATCGTTCGAAGCGACGGCAAAGGTTTTGGACAGGTGTTCCTCGGCACTCTGGTCCATACCGCCGGCGATCTCACCATACATACGGGCAACGCGCGCCGGGGTCTCCAGCAGGCCCTCACGAGTTGGGTCCTCGCCTATGCCCTCAAGCAACAGCTTAATGGCGGCCTCGACTTTTTCCTGATCGACCATCTGGGCCTCACTTTTCCGATTTCACGTTCGCGCTATGGTACCACGCCCTCCGGCATCGACCACAAGCTACATAGTATGGGTCGAATAGACCGGATCATCACGCCAAAGTTCAACCGCATCACAAAGCGCAACGCCCTCGCGCTCAGCACGGGCGCGCGTAGCGTTCATATCGATCACGCGCTGGTTGCTCGAACCCCTAAAGCGCAGCGAGATATCGTACAGGTCCTGAACAAACGGGCCGTCCACCAGCATGTCAAGGCAGGCAAGGATGCGGTCCGTCACCTCGGTATGATGACGACCGCCCGGCATAAGCTCCTCGAGTACGTCGCCAGTAAAGCACCAAATGGTCTTTCCCGACCCCACTGGATAGGCCGCGCGAACACGCTCGACAAACTCAACGAGCCCCGCCTGATTCTCGGGCTCCATGGGCTCGCCGCCCAGAATCGTCAGACCATCGATAAAGGGATGATCGAGACTCTCGATAATCTTGTCCTCGACGGCACGATCGAACGGCTCACCCGCAGCAAAGTCCCACGCAACAGAGTTAAAGCAATTCTTGCACCCACGACGGCACCCGCTTACAAACAGAGAAGTACGAACGCCTTCTCCATCAGCAATGTCGAAATACTTAATGTTCGCGTAGTTCATAGGTAACTCTCCCGGGAGGCCGGGACATATCATCCCGTCCTCAAACATTCTCGGCCTGCGGCCTGCGAAACTGCGGGCGGGACGATATGTCCCGGCCTCATGCAAAGGGTAACTCAATGAACGAAGCGAACATCGAGCATAGGGTTCGAGGTCCAATAAAAACTGGGTTGCGGCTCAACCACCATCGCAAGTAAATCGCAGCTGCAACTCGACTTATTTCCGCTAAGAACTTCGAGGAGTGAGCAGACTGCGCGCTGCATCTCAGCTACATCAACTTGGCTGCCCTGTAGCGAGGCCCCGGACCTTTGCTCGATATGAGTTCCGCACGAACAGGAGGCGCCAGTGGCGCCTCCGTCGTGAGCCAGGACTGTCCGAAATAGCGAGTAAAGGTCCGGGGCCTCGCTACAGGGCAGCCTGGGATGGTTATTAGAGATGCAGCACGCGGTCGCGGATCTCCTCGGTTCGGCCCTGGTTCCAGAACTGGGTACCGATGTAGCCGCACGTACGACGAGCGACGTTCATTTTCTCCTGGTCGCGGTTGCCGCAGTTGGGGCACTCCCACACCAGCTTGCCATCGTCCTCAACAATCTTGATCTCGCCATCGTAGCCGCACACCTGGCAGTAGTCGCTCTTGGTGTTGAGCTCGGCGTACATGATGTTGTCGTAGATGTACTGCATCACGCGAATGACAGCCTTGAGGTTGTCCTGCATGTTGGGAACCTCAACGTAAGAGATAGCACCGCCCGGCGAAAGCTGCTGGAACATGCCCTCAAACTTAAGCTTATCGAAGGCATCGATCTCCTCGGACACGTGGACGTGATAGCTGTTGGTAATGTAGCCCTTGTCCGTCACGCCCGGGATAATACCAAAACGGCGCTGCAGGCACTTGGCGAACTTGTAGGTCGTCGACTCCAACGGCGTACCGTACAGCGAGAAATCGATATCGCTTTCGGCCTTCCACTCCGCGCACTTGTCGTTCATGCGCTGCATGACTGCCATGGCAAAGGGCGTGCCCTCCTTCTCGGTGTGGCTGTGGCCCGTCATGTACTTGACGCACTCATACAGGCCGGCATACCCCAGGCTGATGGTGGAATAGCCGCCCACGAGCAGCTTATCGATCGTCTCGCCCTTCTTCAGACGCGCCAGGGCGCCGTACTGCCAAAGAATCGGCGCGGCATCCGAAAGCGTGCCCATCAGGCGCTCATGACGGCACAGCAGGGCACGATGGCACAGCTCAAGGCGCTCATCGAAGATCTTCCAGAACTTGTCCATGTCCTGATGCGAGCTCAGCGCGACATCGGGCAGGTTGATGGTCACAACACCCTGGTTAAAGCGACCATAGTACTTAGGCTTGGTCGGGTCATAGTTCAGCGCGTTGGCGACATTGTTAAAGCCGTTGCCCGAACGGTCGGGCGTCAGGAAACTACGGCAACCCATGCAGGTGTAGCAATCGCCGTTGCCGGCGGTCTCGCCCTTAGACAGCTTGAGCTCGCGCATCTTCTTCTCGGAGATGTAGTCGGGCACCATGCGCTTGGCGGTACACTTGGCAGCCAGCTGGGTCAGGTAGAAGTACGGGGAATTCTCGTGAACGTTATCGTCCTCGAGTACATAGATAAGCTTGGGGAATGCCGGGGTAATCCACACACCGGCTTCGTTCTTAACGCCCTCATAGCGCTGACGAAGCGTCTCCTCCACGATCATGGCAAGGTCGTGCTTCTCCTGCGCTGAGCGAGCCTCGTTGAGATACATAAAGACCGTCACAAACGGCGCCTGGCCGTTTGTGGTCATAAGGGTCACGACCTGATACTGAATCGTCTGGACGCCGCGACGAATCTCATCGCGCAGGCGATCCTCAACGACCTCGCGCACCTTCTCGGCAGATGCCGAGACACCAAGCTCCTCGAGCTCGCGAGCGACCTCGCCGCGAATCTTTTGACGGCTCACCTCAACGAACGGGGCGAGATGGGTCAGCGAAATAGACTGGCCGCCGTACTGGGAGGAAGCAACCTGGGCGATGATCTGCGTCGCGATGTTGCAGGCGGTCGAGAAGCTGTGCGGCTTCTCGATCAGCGTGCCCGAGATAACGGTGCCGTTCTGGAGCATGTCCTCCAGGTTCACCAGATCGCAGTTGTGCATGTGCTGGGCAAAGTAATCCGAATCGTGGAAATGGATCAAGCCCTCATTATGGGCATCCACGATCTCCTGGGGCAGCAGCACGCGCTGGGTCAGGTCCTTGGAAATCTCGCCGGCCATATAGTCGCGCTGAACGGAGTTGACGGTCGGGTTCTTGTTGGAGTTCTCCTGCTTGACCTCTTCGTTATTGCACTCGATCAGCGACAGAATCTTGTCGTCGGTCGTGTTCTTCTGGCGCTTCAGGCTCTGAACATAGCGATAGATGATGTAGTGGCGGGCAACCTCGTAGCAGTCGAGACGCATGATCTCGTCCTCGACCAAATCCTGAATCTCCTCGACCGAAACGGTGTGGCCCGCGTTCTCGCATGCCTCGGCGACATTTTGTGCCGCGTAAACCACCTGGCGGTCGGTTAGACGAGAGCTCTCCTCGACCTCCAAGTTTGCGGCGCGGATGGCATTGACGATCTTATCGATGTCAAAGACAACCTCGGTGCCGCTGCGCTTGATGATCTTCATCCTCTTGCCTCTTTCACGTCGTAGTCTCATTGCGTTTCAGAGCCAAACGATGCCCGACAGGGCTTGCCCCTGTCTTGCGGCGCCGTCGCGCAATCTTTGTTCTCGATAAACCATAAGCCTCCATGCGGACATTCCCTGGAGCCGATCAAGCGGCTCAAGGACACGTTCAAAAGAGGCAGTTAAGGTCTTCGTTCTCTGTCCGCCATCTATCATACGACAAAGACGCATCTATATCCTGTATTCTTTTTTTAGGTCAAACACAACATATAGTGTTTCAGCAGGTCAAAGCAATTAGTCATTTTGCAGACGCATTAAAAATGAGGGGTATTTGACAAGTCGGTAAAACGTTACCAACACGGCTACCTGCATGGCAGTTATAAAACCCCCTTAGTCAAGCCGCTGACAAATCCTACCAAAACCAAGCCGCTCACGCCAAAAGAATCCAAAAGATTATGCTTGACCAACATGTTGCGGTCGAATGTCGGCGGACGGAGCGACAGGACTGTAAACGCTCGGAAGACTACAGCCCTGGCGCCCCGTCCGCCGGCATTCGATAGGCGAGGATCTATTACTTCTCTTCGCGAACTATCATGCGGCCGAGAGCCGCTGTAAAGGGATCGAGCAGCACGCCGGCGATAACCACAAAGGCCCATCCCTTTGTGACGAGGCCGGCCCAACGCGCGAAGAATGTACGGCCTTCAATCGTTCCGAATCCTCCTTGGAAGGCAATCTCGCCAAAACCGATCACCATAAAAAGGAGCGTGGCACCGATGACCGTACCGGCGATCTTGTGTGATGCACTCCCCTGCTCAAAACCAAAAAAGTCCAGGCACATACCAACCGTTTTGCCAAACAGCGGGAGTGCGCTCAGAACCTCGGCGATCACCGTGGCCACGATGAGTTGTCCCCAAAAGCCCGTGGGGCCCGTCAGATCCAAGCCAGGCGCCCCTTCAATGATGGGGAGAAACGCGCAGAGCAATAGCGGGTTAAAGAAGCCGTTGAGAATACCGATGACGCGCCTGACAGGTAACTTCATAGCCGTAAGCCTTTCAAAGTCATTGATAGAAAGAGGGCCGCCGGCATATGTCGGCGGCCCCGATAAAACATGATGTACGGCAAAGCAACTACTCGAGCGGCTACTCCGCCTCGCCGCCGGCCGCCATCTTCTCGGCCTCGGCAAGCTGGGCCGGGGTGAGCTTGCGATACTTAATGGCGCCAAAGACGACACAAGCCGCACAGACGATCATGCCGGCGATGAACTTCTGGTCAATCGTTGCACCAAACGGCGACGTCACGGCCTCAAACACAATGGGAGACAATGCCATGCCAAAGTTGATACCTGCCATGCCAATGGCGAGGTTAAACGCACGTCCCTCGGGGGCAGAGTTGCCGGCGGCAAAATTGCCCTCCAGCGGCACGTAGGTCTCCTTGCCCAGCGCAACGACAAAACCCGCAACGCACAGCACCATAAAGGCGGGCGCAACCAGCGTCAGGCCCAGGCCGACGAGCGTCACGCCCCACGCGATCGGCATAGCCAGGTTCTTAAACTTGGCAAACAGCGGACCGACCAAAAGACCAGCCGCAATACCGGCAACGGTCATAACGGTAGAGGCAAGACCGGCCTCCACGGTACCGCCAAAGCCGCGACCTACAACAAGCAGCGAAACGTTGGAGCTGAAGAGCTGGAACGTAAGTACGAACACAAAGCTCATGAGCGTGATAATCGCGACCTCTTTAGGCATATTGGCAAACACGTTGACCTTGCGCTTGGGCTCAAGATGACCCTCAGGAAGGCAAACAGCCTCGATTACGATGAAAATGATCATGATGAAGTACGCCGCATAGCTGTGGAACCACTCGGCAGAACCCAAGATGCCGGAAACCATCGTCCAGATAATGCCGCCCAGTGCAACAAAAGTGGAGTAGATGCCCATGACAAACGAGCGCTGCTTTCCGCCAAAGTAATCCGCGATAAGAGCGTCCGTTGAATTCTGCACGGCGCCGAGACCAAGGCCCATGACAGCAGAAGCCGCTAAGACTTGGCCGAGCGAGTCGTGGAACACCAGCACCGAGGCGCCTGCCAGCATCACGATAATGTGACCGACGAGTGTCGTCTTCTTCTTGGACACGCGAGAGGCAAGCTGTGAAGAGACGAGCATGGCGGACAACGCCATCATCAACGGGATGATGCCGATGATCATCTGGACGGCAGCGATGTTTTCGTTGGGAAATGCCGCCGCAACAGAGGCCACGATAGGGACGGGCACGAGCATGCCCATGATGCACATGGCGGCTGCGTAAATGCCCACCAGGTACTTGATCTTGGTTTTATCCATGATCCATCCTTACACTTAAAGAAAAGGGTCGGAGCGGCCAGACATCACCAGCGGCCGCCCCAAACACAGCACTATTAGTCGTTGAATCCGGTGAACACGGGTTCTCCGCTGTACACGAGCGCTTCCTCGACACCATCGAGCACGCGGCAGGCGCCAGACGCCATCGCCTCGAGCTCAAACTCGCCGGGATAAGCCGATACGGGAGCGATCCAAGAGCAGCATTCCTCAATCGAAGCAACGAGCTCCTTGCTGTGGACCATGCCGCCTCCGAGCAAGATGCCGTCGACGTCGCCCTTCAGCACACAGGCCATCTCGCCAATCCACTTGCAGATTTGGTAAACCATCGCATCCCAGGCGCGAGCCGCGGCCTCATCGCCCGCGGCGGCGCGCTCGCACACCTCGATGGCATCGGACGTACCCAAAAGATCAACGAAGCCACCGGTCTTCATGCAATGGGCGCGGGCAACGTCGAGACCATGCTCCGCCGTATACTTCGCGACCTCGATTGCGGGGACCGAGCCACAGCGCGTCGGCGCCATGGGGCCCTCGCCGCCGACGATGTCGTTGCCGTCCACCATCTTGCCCTTAAGATGAGCCGAGATAGAGATGCCGCCGCCAATATGGCAAACGATGAAGTTGCACTCATCATAGGGGCGACCGAGCTTTGCCGCATGGCGGATGGCGGTCTCTTTAAGATTAAGGGCGTGCAGGTGCACGTTTCGATACACGCCCTTAATGCCCGTCATACGTGCGAGGTCGCACAGCTCATCGGTATCGGGAGGATTCACCACAAAAGAGGGCTTGCCCGTCTTTGAAGCGAACTCATGGGCAATCTGGGGGCCAAGCTGCGCCGGGTGCTGAATGCCGTTCGCACCGATGCGGGCATGCTCGAGCATGACCTCGTTGATGGCATACGTGCCGCCGGGCAACGAAAGCAAGCCGCCGCCGCGACCGACAAATGCATCAAAGTCCTCGAGCTTCAGGCCCGCCTCCCCCAGTGCTCCAAGAATCAGATCGCAGCGATACGGCATCTGAGCCGAAACCCCATCGAACTGGGCGAGGTCCTTCGCGTCGTGCGCAACGTTCTTGCTGAGCTTGCACTCATCACCCTCAAAAACGCCCACCTTCGTGGAAGTGGAGCCCGGGTTGATTACCAGGATGCGCCAGGGAGTCTTTTTATCGGACATATCTTAAGCCTCCTTAAGCGCCTGGGCGCGCACGCAGCTCATCACCACGTTGCCGACGATCTCGTCGACGGGCGCAGAGCGCGAGCAATCGCACACGATCTTCTTGAAGCCCTGAAGCATGGGGCCATAAGCATTGGCGCCGGTCAGGTTCTGGATGATCTTGACGCCGATATTGCCCACGTTGATATCGGGCCAGATGACCACGTTGGCCTGTCCCGCAACAGCGGACTCACGACGTACCTTCTTGGCCGCAACCTTGGGGTTAATCGCCGAATCAAACTGGAACTCGCCGTCGATGGCAAGGTCGGGACGGCGATCGTTGGCAATCTCGCGAGCGCGGCGTACTTTGTCGACGAGCTCGTTATCCATCGAGCCGTCAGTCGAATGCGAAAGCAGCGCGCAACGGATATCCCATCCGGTCAGCGAGCGCACCGTTTCGCTCGACGAAATCGCGATCGAGGCAAGTTCCTCGCTCGTAGGGTCGACGCAAACGGCGGAATCGCCAAAAGCCAAAAGGCCACCTTCGCCGCCGTTCCAGTTGGGAATGTCGGCGATACCGCACGAGCTCACGGTGTCCACCCCGTCGGCAAGGCCGACGATGGTCTGACCCGCCAGGATAATATCGCCCGTGGCGTTATCAATGCCGGCGAACATTACGTCGACATCGCCGAGCACCTGCAAAATCAGGGCGCGCTCAAGCGGACGCGTCATACGGCGCGCGGCGCCCTTGGGCTTAAACTTGCAATCCGGATGCGAAAGACAGCGCTCGCAGCAAGCGGCATTCGCCTCCTCGTCGGTCACATCGACAATCTCGATGCCGTCAAGGGAGATGCCGCGCTCATCGGCAAGCTCCTTGAGCTTACCGCCGTCGCCGACCAGCACACATTCGGCAAGATGCTCGGCGGCGATCTTTGCGACCGCCTGCATCATGGTCTCATTTTCGCCCTCGGGAAAAGCAACGCGCATAGGCTTGGCGGCAGCCTGCTCGCGCAGGGTCTGCATCAGGTCCATGGCAGCTACTCCATCTCTTCGGCAGTGCGCTCGATAAGCTCGCCGATGGTCTTCATGACCATGACCTCGCGAACGGGGACCTCAGCATCGAGCTCGTTCTCGATCATGGAGGTCAGGGCGATCATCTTCATCGAGCCCTTGCCCAGGGTCTCAAACGTCGTCTCGGGGGTCACATCGCCATCGTAGTTGTAAGCGGACTTGGCAAAATCGCAGATCTGCTGAGTGAGTTCTTCGTTCATGATGGTGCCTTTCTAAGATAAAAAGAGGGGCGGCCACGGCGGGCTGGAGGCATGGGTCCCGCCGTGGCCTAAGAGAGGAATCGAATTGTTAAAAGGGTGAAAGCCTAGTCGTCAAGCTCAAACGTGAGCTCTTTGTAACCCGGTCGATCGATGACCTTGGCATGGACGCCAACGGTCTCGCCCGCCATGAGCTTGGCGCGGATCTCGGGGGCCTTCTTCTTGGTAATGCCGTAGATGACGTAGGTGTACTGAGAACCCTCGTCAATATCGACGGCGCCGTAGGCGTACTTGCCATACTCCTTGAGGTAGGGCTTGTCGTTCTGCGGACCAGGCAGGGTAAAATCAATCAGATGGCCGTGACCGGAAACCTGGACCCAATCGGTCTTGTGGTAGCCGCAGGCATTGCAGGCAAGGTGAGGCGGAAACTCGACGGCTCCGCACTCGGGGCACTGACGTGCCCAATAGATACCCTCTTCAAGACCCGTGTAGAACTTCTTGACCACGGGCTCCATATCTTTGAGTTGCATGAGAATACTCCTTATGGGAAATCGAAAACCGCGGTCGCTTAGGCGACGGTACGAAGAATCTGGCAGCGCACATTCTGAGAACCGCCAAAACCGCGCAGGAAGGCCGTCTCAGGAATCTTCTTCATCTGGGTTGCACCGGCGACGCCGCGCATCTGCTTGACGGCCTCGACGATATCGGCGATGCCGGATGCGCCATGAGCGTGGCCGAAGTTGCAACGGCCACCGTGCGGGTTGATGGGCTTATCACCGTCAAAAGCGGTGCGGCCATCGATCGCATACTTCCAAGCCTCGCCGCGCGGAATATAGCCGCACTCCTCAGCCGAGACGATCTCGGAAGCCAGGAAGAAGTCATTGCACATGAACAGGTCGATCTCGTCGGGGCTCACGCCGGTAAGGTCGTAGACCTGCCTGGCGGCAAGCTCGGTAGCCCAGTGCTCATTGTGAAGCAGGCCGGCCTCGACGGCAGAGGCGCCCGTGCCCAGAACCTCGATAGGTGCATACGGGACACCCATGGCCTTGGCCTTCTCCGTGGGCATCACGACAACAGCGGCGGCACCGTCGCACTTCTTCTCAAAGCCGGTAACGCGCAGGTACTGCGTAACGCGCGGGTTGTACATGCTCTTGAGATACTCGTCGGCGGTATCGAACCCAGCTGCCTTCGCATCCTCCTCGACCGTGGTCTCGTACCAGGCAAGGGGATTCAGGACGGCACCGCGGCGAAGGCTCTTGGTAAGGCCGTTCAGGGCGTCATCGATCTGATCGGCAGTAAGGTCGTACTGCATCGAATACTCGTTGATCCAGTTGTCGAACGACACGCCGAAGGCGCCATCGAGCGGACGACCATAAGCGCGGTCATAGATCTTATCGAGCGAGGGAATCATGACGTCGAGCGTAAAGTCCTGACGAATATGGGAGGGCATGTGCTCAACGGGAAGAGTCGAAGCCAAATCGCAGGCACCCGTAAGGACGACATCGTAGGCACCGGAGGCGACTGCCATCACGGCCTGCTCAAGGGCGACGTAGCCCGTGCAGCAAGCCTCGGAATGATGGACGGAACCCTTGGCGCGAACGCCAAACCAATCGGCAACCTGCATGTTGGGGGTAATGCAATCGCCAACAAGATACGGATTGGCGCTGCCGTGGTAGAAAAAGTCGATATCGCGGGGCTCAAGACCGGCATCGGCAATTGCCTCGAGGGCCGCATAGCCAAACGCCTCGCCCTCGCCAATACCCTGGGTCTCGGGATGCTCCTCAAAATCCTTGAACGGGGTGCAGCCTACGCCTACAATCGAGACGCTGCGCATGTTCTTTCCGAGCGTAACCACTGAATATCACATCCTAATCATGTGAAGGTGTACGAAATGATGGCGCAGTCCAGCCGCGAGCGAAGGTGAGAGAGCGCTCGCGGCTTTTCTGTGCCGTCACACGTTGAACTACTGCAGTGGTTCTTTTGAACGTAGCTTTAGTGTAAGAGTGGTTTATTTGGTGCCGTGGGACAAAAAGCCACTATGTGTCCCATCATTTGGTACATATAGCTTAATTTCGTTCCAAATAGCAGATAAATGACTATGCTTAAAGCCGATTCATAGGGCTGGAACGCTTTGAGTTCACTGCATGCGCAACCGTTCATCCCTAAAAAACAGCCGCTCACCCGAGCGGCTTTTCAAAATCGGGGATACGTGGGTGCCAATGGCGCGAGGCGTCGTCGACAAACAGCGGCGCATAGAACATGCGATTGAGCGCGGCGGCAACGGTACGTGCCTCCAAATCAGGACGGACCTCGAGCCAGTACTGGATAAGGTTATGGTGACCCGCGAGAGCAAAAGCCAGATACAGGTCAAGATCGGTCTCGTCAGAAAATGTTGAGCGCAGACGGTCGCGAAAATACTCATGCATGAAAATCGTAGCCTTATGCGTGAACACGGGGTCCCCGTTTTCGCTGTTGAGCGCGAGCACCTTCGAACGGTTGCGCTGCAGGATCTCCATACGCCTGATCATTGTCGGCGTCGGGTCGAGCTGAGCGTCACCAAAGCGCGCCTCAAGGGCAACGTCGTTAATATCTTGCATGATCTGGAGCAGATCGTCCTCAAATCGTTTAACAACGTCGTCGACAGAACGATAGGAGCGGTAAAACGTCGATTTCGAGGTGTGTGCGAGCCTCAGCACATCGGCCACCTTAATCGACTGCACCGGAGTTGCCGCCATGAGCTCAAAGACGGCATCCTCGATCCGTGAAGCAATATCGTTTTGAGCGTTCAGTGGCATAGTGGCCTCCCCTATTGTCGATTGGCTCCTATGCTACCCGAAAGGCATGCTCCTCAATGGCGATATGGGGCATAGAACGCGCTGCACAAGAGATGACACACTGGCCAAACACCACCGAGGAAGTAAACCATCCGCTCGGCAACCCGTCTTTGCGGGGATCGATTGAAAAGCCGGACCCCTCCGCCTTCAGGACGGCTTCGATACGCGTCCAAACCCGACACAGCCGAAAGGCGCGTTCCTGCGAATCTGCCGCAGCGTCAATCCACGCCCGTTCCCTTGAGCTCGCCATACGCTCAACCGCAATAGGTACAATCTCATCGACCGCCTCGATATCCACGCCAATAGGTCCTCCGACCGACCGAGCAACATCGGAAACAGCGAGGACGGCCACGCTTCCGCCATGTGAAATGGAAATAGAGGGGGCCTCCCCATCCGCAAGCTCGATCTTGCCGAAAGCAGAACGCGCAAGCTGGGTGTCGTCGAAGACACCCAGGGCGTCGCGAAGCAGCAGACCCACGCCCGCAGCTTCCCTCCGAGACGCAATGGGGAGATCTCCATTGGGGGCACGCGAGGCATAACGTCCCGCGATTGATGCCATATCAACGGTCTCGCCGGGATCGATCGCAGAAACGTCAACGAGATGCACGGTTATGTTCAAAATGGTCAACCCCCACTCGATTGAGATGACAAGGCTAAACTGACGTTCAGAACCGCTCTTTCATGAAGCGAGGTACCTTTTGCCGGCGATTTGGTGACCAAAACAAAACAGCTCAGAGGCTAAGCCTCTGAGCTGCGAACATTTGGTGGGCGTTAGAAGATTTGAACTTCTGACCT
>UQTW01000007.1 GCA_900544115.1 uncultured Collinsella sp.
CCACGTAGTGCACGAAGTTGCTGCCGATGAAGCCGCAGCCGCCCGTGACGATGATATTCTTGGGCTCAAAGATCTTAGACATGCTTACCCTCTCTTTACCTCGTCGGCAACGCTCAGAAGATACTTGCCGTACGCTGTCTTCATCAATGCCTCGCCCAGTTTGCGCAGCGCGGCGGAGTCGATGAAGCCGCGACGGTAGGCGATTTCCTCCAAGCATGCGATGTAATAACCTTGGCGGCTCTGCACGGCCTCGACGTATTCAGCGGCTTTAAGAAGCCCCTCGGGCGTGCCCGTATCCAGCCACGCCATGCCCCGGCCCATCAGCTCGACCGACAGTTGACCATGCTCTAGATAGGCATTGTTGATGCTCGTGATCTCCAGCTCGCCGCGCGCGCTTGGTTTAACGTTGGCTGCGATGTCGGAAACTTGTCCGTCATAGAAATACAGACCCGGTACTGCGTAGTTCGACTTCGGAACCTTGGGCTTTTCCTCAATGCCAACCACACGATGATTCTGATCGAACTCAACCACGCCGAAGGCCCTGGCATCCTGTACGGGGTAGCCGAACACTACTGCCCCGCCATGGTGTTCCACTTTCTCCTTTGCCCGCGTGAGTACGCGAGTGAGGTCCTGTCCATGGAACATATTGTCACCCAAAACCAGTGCGCACGGCTCACCGGCGAGAAAGTCGCGCCCGATGGTAAATGCTTCGGTAAGCCCGCGCGGCTCGGCCTGTTCGGCGTACTCAAACCGCATGCCCAGCTCGGCACCGTCCCCCAAAAGCTCCTTGAAAGCGGGCAGGTCACGCGGCGTCGAAATGACGAGCACCTCGCGGATGCCCGCAAGCATCAGAACGCTTAACGGATAATAGACAAGCGGCTTATCGTAAATAGGTAGCAGTTGCTTGCTGACCGCCTTTGTTATGGGATGCAGCCGGGTGCCGGACCCTCCGGCAAGGATGATGCCTTTCATGAAAATCCTTAACTAATATGAGGCAGTGAGACCAAGCATGGCATAGAGGCGAAGCAGCCGTCAGTTACTCCCGGTTGAAATGAAATCGAAAACTGATGTTAGATCCATCTGCTGCCGATATGCGATCTTAGTGAATCAAGCCATTTGCTTTAGTTTTGAAGCGAAGGGCTCAGTACGCGAGGTATTGAATTTCCCGCGTACTGAGCCCGAAACCAGTAATCTAATGAAATGCGAACGTGCTCATACCGTCCCTAGCAAAAGATGCAATTACCTTTCGATGGAAGTAACGTATTCTTCATACTTGCGGGCGGAAATGAACGGGGCGTGCAACTCGAAATCATCGATCATTCGGCCGCCGAAGCAGTCGAGATGGTTCGCGATGCAGTCGTAACCGGCAAGGTAGGAGAATTCGAGACCGGCCGAGTAACGGGGATTGCATTCGACGAAGAAATGGCGCCCGTCCTCGTGCTTAATGTACTCAAAATTTACGCAGCCGTTAACGCCGAGCTTCGCGGCGAGGGCTCGGCTTGCGCTCTCTAGGTCGGGATCGGAATAGACGTGCACGGACGTGCCACAGCCGTGGGGCGTACTCACGAGCTCCTGACGAGTGACACAGACGCACCTTCCCGATGACTCCTGTCGTATGACTTCAACCATTACGATGGGTCCGCTCACAAAGGGCTCCACGATACTCTTCGAGCCCGAGCGCTTTTCCTTATACGTCTGCCACTCCTCGCCAGAGCCGATGTACTCTCGGCCCTGGCTGGAACGCCCGTCATACGGCTTCACCACGACAGGATATGCCCAGGGGAGCTTGTCCGTGGCGTCAACCATGAGAGTCGGGATACCGTTGACCTCGGGGACTTCAGATTTGATGAAGTCCTGCAGGATCTTCTTGTTACGGATGATGTCTAGCGAGCGCTTGGTCGATATGCAAAGCGTAACATTGTGTTCCTCAAACCAGGCACGGCTCTCGTTAAGGAGATCCACCTCGGGGTCGATGAGGGGGATGAAGTAATCGATGCGCTCATTCTCACAGATCTCGTGGACTTCCGAGAGGTAAGCGTCGGCGTCACTCACCAATGGAATTCTGTAGAACTCATCGACATTATAGGCGTCCACTACCCATTCGCGTGGGTAGATGTCGGCGCCGATGACGCGATGTCCAAGTCTCTTGAGCGACTTGATGGTTATGTCGGCGGAAACCGACCCGATGGACGTGACGAGAACGTTGCTCATGGGAATCTCCTAAATGGTCTTTCCGGTATCGAGAACGACATGGCAGATGCGGTCAACATCTTCCAATGCCAAATCGGCGTACATGGGAAGCGTGATCACCTGGGATGCCGCCTTCTTTGCCACGGGCGTGCGGTCGCTTGAGTACACGCTTCTATAGCATGCGTAATCGTTGACTAGCGGATAGAAGTATTTGCGCGCGCCGACGCCAGACTTGTCCAGGGCATCAAAAACGTCATCGCGCGTGGCGCCGAAGACACTCGGATCGAACAGTACGGGAAGGTACGCATAGTTGTGGCGGATGTTCTTGGCTGGACGGAAAACGGTCACGCCGGCTGTGCCTTCAAGGTTATCCCAATAGCGTTCCGCGACAGCCTTGCGCTTAGCGATCTCGGCGTCAAGGTGACGAAGGTTGCAGACGCCCATCGCCGCACAGAACTCATTCATCTTGGCGTTGCCACCGACGTACTCAACGTCCTCGGGTCCCGTGATTCCAAAGTTCTTCCATTGATTGAGCAGGGGATACAGATCTTCGTCTTTAAAGCAGACGCAACCGCCTTCAATGGTGTTGAATACCTTGGTCGCATGGAAACTGAACATGGCCGCGTCGCCGAATGCCGCCGCACTATCGCTGCTTCCGTCCTCGTTCACGCGCTCGACTCCGAAGGCGTGGGCTGCATCATAGATGACCTTCAGCCCGTGACGGTCAGCGATCTCCTGGATGACGTCGACATCGCAAAGATTACCGTATACATGGACAGGCACGATGGCGCAGGTGCGCGGGGTGATCAATCGCTCGATGCTCTCGGGATCCAACGTAAGATCCACGGGATTCACGTCGGCAAATACGGGAGTAAGCCCCTTTCGCACGATAGCGTGAGTGGTAGAGGCAAAGGTGAACGGCGTAGTGATGACCTCTCCACCGGTCGGAAGAGCCATGGCCTCGAGGATGCACTCCAGGGCATTGTGACCATTCGTGAACAGAGCAAGGTTGTCGATCCCCAAACGCTCCTTGAGGTCTGCCTCGAGCTTCTTATGCTCAACACCCATATTGGTAAGCCAATGGCTTTCCCATAGAGGTGCGACCTCTTCAAAGTATTCCTCCATAGGAGGCATGGATGATCGTGTGACAAGAATGCGGTTACCCATATCAGGTACCTTCCCTTCGCTATGCAGCTTTCAAAGAACGATGACTAAAACGGTTACAGTATTGACGCAACGCCTTTAACGACGTT
This sequence comes from uncultured Collinsella sp., assembly GCA_900544115.1. Lineage (GTDB taxonomy): Bacteria > Actinomycetota > Coriobacteriia > Coriobacteriales > Coriobacteriaceae > Collinsella. The sequence goes on from UQTW01000007.1 coordinate 3,444, forward strand.
TTGCACCCAAAAAATCCCTAGCGGTATTGATGAGGTATTCAAATGCTTCGAGTTTAAAAATGGCGGCAATACCAAAATAGGCAATTGCCATCACGGCTACTTCTGCAAGAATTTGAAATCCAGGCGAGGCGACAAATGAAACGCAAAAAAATGCGAGTCCTCCTGCGAGGGCGGAAATAACGAACGCTGGAGCAATGTCACGTAATTGCTCAGAATAGGAGTACCCTATAACGCGCTTATTGGGGTAAGCGTTAACAAAAGTTGAGATGATGCCGGTAATCATATACATGGCCACCATTAGGTAAACGTCCTTTAATACAAAGGCCGCAAACAAAATGAAGCAGATACCATATGCCTTTTTGATAAGTTCAAGCTTCAGGAACAGATCAGAACGCCCCATGCCGTTAAGTGCCTGCAGATTGGTTGTGTGTATAGGTAATAGCGCGTAGATAAAGCAGTACATTTGAAGGAATGGCACGCAGGGCAACCATTTTTCACCTAATACGATGTCCACTATTGGTTTTGCCGCAATAGCAAATAGAGTCATTGAGGGTACGATGAGAAAAGTCGATGTTTTCAACGCTCTTCGCACAAGTCTCTTTACATTTGTTGGGTCATCTTGCATGCGCGATACAGCCGACAACATTACAGGCTGTATCGCGCCATCGAGCAGAGAGCCAATTGCCTGGGGATATTTCTTTCCCTGTGAGACTAGCCCAAGACTTAAAGCGCTGAATTGTTTTCCGATGAGGAGGTCAGATAAGGATTGGTAGCTAGTGTCGAGCAACCCTGAAAGAAGCAATTTCCATCCATAGCTGAAATGTTTTCTCGCCTTTTTACAATCAAATATAAATTGCGGAAACCACCTTATTTGAAATCCAAGAACAATGCAGTTAGCAAATTGATAGATTAGTTGCTGGAGAACCAGGGCCCATAAACCCGCGCCGGCTTGAGCGGAAGCAATTCCGGCAGCACCCGAGATGGTCACGGCGGTAACGGTGGCATTAAACACTTTGCGAAGCTGCAATTCTCGCTGAACGACAGCAACTTGCACAGAATTAAATGCTGTAATCAAGAGAAGGAGACCTAAAGCCCTTAGCTGCCAAACAATTTGAGGCATCATATAAAATTTTGCAATAGCAGGTGCCGCAAAAAACACTACCAAGAACAACGCAGCAGAGGTTCCAAAGCTGAGCCAAAACACAGTCGATAAGTCAGTATCATCAATACAATCGGATTGCACTAAGGAAGTGTTCAATCCAGACTGAACGATAACGTTGCCAACATTCACAAACACCAACATGATGGCGAGAGCACCAAATTCTGCGGGAGCAAGAATGCGAGCCATGACAATTTGCACGGCAAGTTCAACAAGCGCACGGCCGCCTTTTTCAAAAACTTTCCAAATTAAAGACGATATAGTCGCGCTCTTTAAGGAATCCAATTCATTAGACAAAGCGCAGCACCCTTTTCACATTTGAAACCATATCCAACGGATATTTTCCGCACGCGAGCGTTGCCAGCGACGTGAAAAGCCTAAGAACTGTGGTTTTAATTTTTTTCACTTCCCAATAAGACTCTGTTTTCACCGAGGCATTCAGGAAGTTGAAGTGCTTATCGAATTTGACTTCTTCAGAAGGCAACATACTGACGATATCTTTTCCATCGCAGAGACGATCGATGAGAACTGATTGGATGATGGCACACAGATTTTTTGGCTCTCCGTCGGAGCGTGCAGGAGAGTGATCGAAGTCTATGCCAAGAATGCCCATTGCTTCATCCGTGTCCATAGAGTAAACGGCTGTAGGGATTCCATTACGAGCGCAGGCCCATGCACAGCCAGACTTTGCCACAGCCAAATCGAAGCTTTTGATCAGATTACGCGGAATGGGAGCCATGAAGCCAAAGCGTATTACATCAAGATTGTCAATATTCTCAACAGAAGAGAAAAGGCTATGTAACAGGGCTTCGTTGTTTGTGTCTCCTACGATAAGAAAACTGATGCGTAGTTCTGGAAAATCCCTGCTGAAACGTGCCACCTCATCGAACACATTAGGCACGAAGTTTTTGTCTAACCTTGATACCAGCCCAATCCTAAAGTCAGCCTCAGGAAGACTAGTAGTATCGAAGGGAATATCCTCGACTGCGTCACCCATATATGCAACCAAGATGTATTGACAAAGCTCTTGCTCGGTCATTTCAGGAAAGACTCTTCTGAGGCATGATGTGGTGATGCATGCAAGTTCACCGCGCTCAAGCTTAAAGCGAAAGAACTCTATTTCGTCCTTGCTCAATCGTGGAGGTACTTCGTCAAGGTCAAAGATTAAATGCTTAGCTTTAAGTTCCTTAGCAATCAGCTCACCCCAAAACGCGTAGTCATAAGAGCTCGATTCGACCACCACGAGGTCACCCATATTAAGATTTGCTTTTAATTCCTCAATCAAATTCGTAACAGTTCGTTTTGGAGCAATAGCGGGCCTGCACATTAAAAGTGGGAAATGATGGGCAGTCACGCAACTAAAATCTAGAACCTCTTCTCCGAGCGAGCTATATACAAAATGGACATCCCATCCTTGCGCGGTTAGCCATCTAGCTTTATCAAGAATATATCTTTGGCTTCCGCCTAATCCATATACAGTTTCAGCTACAAAAATATAAGTTTTAGAGATCATCCCTACCCCTAATTGAGAGATAAATGATTTGTGTCACCAAATAACTCAGGATCAAATCGGCTTCCTCATGAATCGGTAGTTTTTGATAATGCCCCTTTTAGATCCTGACAATATTTAACTGCAGATATCAGTAGTAGTCCTATGCCAAAAGTCGCATTCATATAGACATACGTCATATTGAAGACGGCATTAAATAGCCAGATTGCCAAAATGGAAAAGAGGAAACCACGTTCCATCTGACGCCCAAACATCAAAACGCATTTACCAAATGCAAAGAAATATGGGATTAATCCAGCCCATCCGAATGTAAGTAAGATATTGATAAAGTCATTATGGGCATATATGCGATTTCCAAAAAACGATTCATTCACCTCGTACACAAAGGAGAAACCATATCCGAATAACTGATTAATCATGCCTCCTTTACCAAACGCGTCCATATCAGCTCTCCAAAACGCATCTCGCCCACTTGTAAATACGGACCAGAAGGAACTGGAGTCGTTTGAGTACTGAAAAGCATTAGCGAACTTTGTCCAGATATTTGTCATACTTAATAGCCCGATGCCAACGATTAGGGCAATTACAATAAATGCAATTAAATCCAATTTTGATTTAATTATCATCATTGCAAGGATTAAAACCTCGAGAGCAATTACAACAAGATAAGTTCTTGATCCAGAAGCAAATGAGCAGACTACGGGGACAGCGGAAAGTAAAACTGCTTTCCTAGCATTTCCGTCGCACGCGTAACAGAATATTACAAGGGCAAATATTAGAGAGGCTGCAGGTGCCAGCTCAAATGAAGTATTGGAAAATGAGATGAAGTAAGAGCCCTCCCCCCATGTGTGTTCGTAAGAAGATGGGAAAAAGGCCGAAACGATAACAATAATTTCCCAAATAATAACAGTGAAATTAATAGCAGCTTGCTGTTTATTCGCCGCATCAAAAAAGGAACCGTAGTTGTTTTGAAGATATAAGAAGAAGATGACCCAAACCGCATACATCAAATAAGTTGTAAAGCTCTCCTTTTGCGAAACTGGGTATGCGAATTCGAAAATATGCATAGCCGCAGTTAAAGCAAGTATAAGCCAGCTGCTCTTATCCTGTCTTTTAATACAAAATAGGATGACCAGGGAAAACAGCATGACGACAAGAGCCGCCTTCCCCATAAAATCAAAAATAGAAACTTTGCGAACTGTAACGCAAAGAGGATAAAGCAACATTGAATATATGACTGAAGCATTCAGCCTGTATATTTGTTTGTCTAACATACGCGAGCCCTTATTTGGTAATTGAATGCAACATTGTTTTACTAAGGTGCGATTTCACGTATGTGATCGCCTCGGAATAATCCCTGCAATGCTTTGATTTTTCAAGTTTTATTGTCTCGCTACAGCCACCAGTGTCATACGTAATCACGGGAGTACCACAGGCCTCGGCTTCAAGATTCACCGTTGGATAGTTATCTTCAACGGTCGGGTTAAAGAAAACATCAGCGGTCGTGTAAATGCCGGCGAGCATTTGCGGGGAATCAGTACGTGTCAAACCTATAATTCCCTTGGGTATTTCACAGATTTGTCTCTTAGAGAGTCCGATGAGCACAATTGCATACTTATTGAGGTCCAGCTCCGCTGCCATTTTAACGAAATCACGCAGTCCCTTACGTTCGGTCCAAGGACTTGCGACTCCAAGAATCATGAACTTGTCGCCTATGCCGTATCGCTCACGAAAGTCACTCGGCGTTGGCCTGAATACGGTTCCGTCAATAGTGTTATGGCGCACTTCTACCGGATAGTCCTTCAGGAAGCTATTGTCAACAAGGTCTCTAAGCCACTGCGAAGGTGTGATCAGAGTCATCCGCTCGGGAGGGATACTTGTGAAGATTCGTTTCTTATCCTCGAAGTTTCTCTCGCAACTCGCTTTAGAAATAGTTTTGGGATATGCGTTCAGCTGTGGGCAAGAATTTGAGTGTGCGCAGTGGCCGGTGAATGCCCAGCAGTCATGTAATGTCCATCTAACCTGGCAACGATGTGCCGCAAGCCAGCTAAACAGCATTTCAACGTTCACCCAGTAACCGTGGATGTTGTGCAGGTGAACGACATCTGGGTCTATCTCGTCCAGGCGCTTCAACAGTTTTGCGGTATCGCGCCTAGAATAGAAACCCATGCGGTCATGCAGGCGGGTCATGACGCCGTGGATATATACCTCCGGTTTGGTCGCGCAGCACAACATATGGTCGTCAATGCTCTCATGACGCCTGCCCCAAAAGCAGTAAGAATCGATTCCGTGCAAGGAAAGCTGCGAATGCAACCCACGCATAATGGAGCCGGTCGAGCCGTTGTAGAAACTGTTAAGCTGGACGTAGCGAAGAGGCCTATACAGACCCTCCGCTAACGTTAATGCCTCGTCTACAAGCGCGTCTGTCGTCTTGGTGTCGCTGGAAACCATTACAGACTCTTCCTCCACACCATCTTATCCACGACGCCGGTGTAGGACTGGATGATCTTGACCACCTTGGTGGACACGGTCTCGTCGGCGTAGTCGGGAACGGGCGCCTCGGGCAGCGACCCCTCCGCGTCGAGTTCGACGGCGGTGTGTACCGCCTGCAGCAGCCCCTTCTCGGAGATGCCGGCGAGCGTGAAGCATGCCTTGTCCAGCGCCTCGGAGCGCTCGGTGGAGGTGCGAATGCACACCGCCGGGAACGGGCGGCCGACGCCAGCGAAGAAGCTGGACTCCTCGGGCAGGGTGCCGGAGTCGGAAACCACCGCGAAGGCGTTCATCTGCAGGCAGTTATAGTCGTGGAAGCCCATAGGCTCGTGCATGCGCACGCGCGGGTCCAGCTTGAAGCCCGTGGCCTCCAGACGCTTGCGGGAGCGCGGGTGGCAGGAGTACAGGATCGGCATGTCGTACTTCTCGGCTAGCGCGTTGATCGCAGTAAACAGGCTCGTGAAGTTGGCCTCGGTGTCGATGTTCTCCTCGCGGTGGGCTGATAGCAGCATGTAACGCTTGGGTTCCAGTCCGAGCTTGGAGAGGATATTCGATGCCTCGATCTTATCAAGGTTCGTGCGCAGGACTTCGGCCATGGGCGAGCCCGTGACGTAGGTGCGCTCGGGGGCGCAGCCGGTATCCTTGAGGTAGCGGCGGGCGTGCTCGGAGTAGGCAAGGTTGACGTCGGAGATAACATCGACGATACGGCGGTTGGTCTCCTCGGGCAGGCACTCGTCCTTGCAGCGGTTGCCCGCCTCCATGTGGAAGATGGGGATGTGCAGGCGCTTGGCCGCGATGGCGGACAGGCAGCTGTTGGTGTCGCCCAGGATCAGCAGCGCGTCGGGCTTCACCTGCACCATGAGCTTGTAGCTCGCGGCGATGATGTTGCCCACGATCTCGCCGAGGTCGGCGCCCACGGCGTCCAGGTAGACGTCCGGGTCGTCCAGCGACAGTTCGCGAAAGAAGATGCCGTTGAGTGTGTAGTCGTAATTCTGCCCGGTGTGCGCCAACAGGCAGTCGAAGTGGCGGCGGCACTTCTTGATGACCTCGGACAGGCGGATGACCTCGGGGCGGGTGCCAACGATGATGAGCAGCTTCATCCTGCCGTCGTCCTTGAATGCGATATCGGAATAGTCCTTGCCCATGCGGCTAGACCTCCTCGTAGTAGGTGTCGGGGTTCTCTGGGTCGAAGGGCTCGTTGGCCCACATGACCGTCACGAGGTCCTCGGTGTCGGACAGGTTGGTGATAGAGTGCGTGTAGCCGGGGATCATCTCCACGGCGCGCATGTCCGAGCCCGAGACGACGTACTCGTCGACGGGATACGGGTTGCCGCCGACATCCTCCCCCACCTTCCTTAGCTTGATGGACGCGGTGCCGGAGACCACCAGGAACCTCTCCCACTTGCTCATGTGCCAGTGGTTGCCCTTGGTGATGCCGGGCCTGCTCACGTTGACCGAGACCTGGCCGCGCTCCGGCGTGCGCAGGAACTCGGTGAACGAGCCGCGGCCGTCGACGTTGGGCTTGAGGCCGTAGGCGAAGTGCCCCGGCTCGTAGTAGGAAAGGAACGTGCTCCACAGCTTCTTGGAGAAGGATCCATCCGCGAGGTCGGGCACCGTGAGGGTCTCGCGACTGTCGCGGAAGCGGCCTAGCAGGTAGACGATCTCGCCCAGGGACTTCACGTCGGTCTTAGGGACATAGCAGAACCCGTCACCGTCGACGCGTACCAGCCCTTCGTAGCCGCAGCGGTGCTCCTTCCCCAGTAGCGCCCCCAGCATCTCGTCGACGAGGTCGTCGATGTAGAGGAGCTCCAGCTCCACGCTGGGGTCGCTCACGGTGTAGGGTCGGCCGTTGGCGATGGCGTCGCAGAAGGTGGCCACGGCGGAGTTGTAGCGCGGGCGGCACCACTTGCCGTAGAGGTTGGGGAAGCGGTAGATGAGCACCGGGGCGCCCGTGCGCTCGGAATAATCGCGGAACAGGCTCTCTCCCGCCAGTTTTGACTCGCCGTAGACCGAGCCCTCGAAGCGGCCGGAAAGGCTCGCCTGCGCTGAGCTGGAGAGCATGACGGGGCATTTGTTGCCGTGGCGCTCTAGCGTCTCGAGCAGCGTGGAGGCGAACCCGAAGTTGCCCTTCATGAACTCCGCCTGGTCCTTGGGGCGGTTGACGCCGGCCAGGTTGAAGACGAAGTCGGCGCGGGAGCAGTAGTCCTCCAGCTCCTCGGGCGTCGAGTCGACGTCGTACTCCATGATCTCGAGGGGAAGAAGTGACTGGTATTTCTCGCGGCGGTCCTTGCCGTCGCGGACGTTCTTGAGCGCGCAGCAGAGGTTCCTGCCCACGAACCCCTTCGCGCCGGTGACGAGGACGCGCACCCTACTGCACCGCCTCGTGCTCGCGGCCCTCGAGCGCCAGCTGTACGTACTCGGCGGTCTTGATCTTGGCGATGGTGCCCGCCACGTCGAGCCTCTCGGTGTTGTGTGAGGTGTAGGACTCGTCGGCCTGGGTCTCCACCTCGCCGTCGACGACGAACTTGTCGTAGTTCAGGTCGCGCGAGTCGCAGGCCACGCGGTAGTAGCCGCCCATGTCCTCGGCCCTCAGGCGCTCCTCGCGGGTCATGAGGGTCTCGAAGAGCTTCTCGCCGTGGCGGGTGCCGATCACCTGGGTGCCCGTGCGCCCGAAGACCTCCTGCACGGCCTCGGCGAGGTCGCCGATGGTCGACGCCGGCGCCTTCTGGATGAACAGGTCGCCGGGGTTGGCGTGCTCGAAGGCGAACTGCACGAGGTCCACGGCCTCGTCCAGGTTCATGAGGAAGCGGGTCATGTTGGGGTCGGTGACGGTGAGCGGCTCGCCCTTGCGGATGCGGTCGATGAACAGCGGGATGACGCTGCCGCGCGAGCACATGACGTTGCCGTAGCGGGTACAGCAGATGGTGGTACGCCCGGCGCCGTTGCGGGCGTTGGCGTAGATGATGGACTCCATCATGGCCTTGGACTTGCCCATGGCGTTGATGGGGTAGGCCGCCTTGTCGGTGGACAGGCACACGACGCGCTCCACGCCCTCGTCGATCGCGGCGTGCAGGACGTTGTCCGTGCCGATGACGTTGGTGCGCACGGCCTCCATGGGGAAGAACTCGCAGGAGGGCACCTGCTTGAGGGCGGCGGCGTGGAAGATGTAGTCCACGCCGTGCATGGCATCGCGCACGCTCTGGGCGTTGCGGACGTCGCCGATGAAGAAGCGCACCTTGGAGGCGAGCTCCGGGGACTTCTCCTGCAGGCGGTGGCGCATGTCGTCCTGCTTCTTCTCGTCGCGCGAGAAGATGCGGATCTCCGCCAGGTCGGTGTTCATGAAGTGCTTGAGCACGGTGTTGCCGAACGAGCCGGTGCCGCCCGTGATCATGAGGGTCTTGTCTTTAAATGCGGTGGTGGTTTTCATCTACTTGCCTTCCTTGCGCTTAGCGCCCGTGAACTTGTAAAAGAGAAATTTGGTATTAGTAACGAGATATCGTTTGAATAGTCGCTTCGGCTCCTGCATCAGGCGGTATAGCCACTCAAGACTTAGGTTCTGCATCCAAATCGGTGCCTCCGGCACCACGCCGGCGAGAACGTTAAAGGCTCCCCCTACACCAATCATCAGTGGCTGGGGGCCGCCTTTAAGCTCATGCATGAGGACTTCCTGACGCGGAGCACCAAGTGCAATCCATGCAAAGTCGGCGCCAGAATTCGCAATGCGTCGTGAAAGGTCTCGTTTCTCGCCATCGGAAAGCGGACGAAAGACGGAAGGCTCCATGCCAGCAATTTCCAAGCCCGGATACTCCTCTTGAAGCGATTCCATGAGCGCCTCAAGGTTTTTCCGTTCGTTGCCGTAGAAGTAATGGCTCCATCCGTACTGAGCGGAGATGCTGAAAATCTCGCGCATCAAATCCGGACCGGTCACTCGCCCCATCGACGCGACCGTCTTTCGACCGACAATCGATAGGGGCTTCCCATCGGGAACGGACATAACGGACTCAGCCTGACAGGACCAGTAGCTGGGATCGTCATGGGCCATAACCGACGTATGGGCGTTAGAGACGCAAATATACTCGCCATGCAGATCGTCGATATTATGTGTAATGAAATCGACGCATTCAGACATATTGGTGCCCGTGATCGGGACATCGATCACGGGCACGCGGTTTAATTCGGGATAATGAAGATAGGACTTAAGCACTAAAACGCACCCTTTCCCGTGATTACTTCAATAACGGTGAGGGCGATAATCCTTAAATCGGTGAGAATGCCACGCCTCGCAATGTACTCAAGATCTCGCTGGACCATACCGTCGAAACCAGTTGAGTTTCGATCAGTAACCTGCCACCATCCGGTAATGCCGGGCTTCACGGCCAGGCGCTGCAGGTCGTATTCGGTGTACTCCGCGACCTCATTAGGCAGCGGCGGGCGCGGGCCCACCACAGACATCTGCCCCAGGAACACGTTCAGGAACTGCGGGAACTCGTCGATGGAGTGTTTGCGGATGAACTTCCCGATCTTGGTGACGCGGGGATCCTCCTTCATCTTGAACATGGCGCCGGCGATCTCGTTCTGTTCCTTGAGCTCGGCGAGGCGCTCGTCGGCGTCCCTGTACATGGAGCGGAACTTCCACATGCGGAAGGTGGACAGGCTGCCGTCGGGGCGGGTCTGGCCCACGCGGATCTGGCTGTAGAACGGGTTGCCCTCGCTCTCCAGGCGGATGGCAGCGGCCAAAATCAGGCTCGGAACGGCGATGACAGCCAGCACGCAGCCGCTGAACACGATGTCAAACGCGCGCTTCACGGTACGGTAGGCCAGGCGCGAGCGGTCCCAGTTCATGATGGATTGCATGGCCCTGTAGCGGCCGGCGCCCTCACGCCGGTCCATGGCCTGAGCGATGAGCGCCGCCCCCGCGGGCGCATCCGTTGCATATTGAGGTTTATCCGACACGTTCTCTTCCAAAACTTCGTCCCTTGGTCGGGGACCCTCCCTGTTCTGTGTAGCGATCGCCCGCAGCTAGGCGATCGCCTTTTTAAGGTTGCGCATGACGCGCTGCTCGGCCGAAAGCACGGCAAGGCCAACGCGCGTAGTTACGCATCGGCCGCACAGGTTGAGCTCCAAATAAGCAGTGCTCTTGCGTCTATTAATGGTTTTGATAAGGCCCTCGTGGCCCAGCAGCGGACCTGCCGTCACTACGACCTGATCGCCGTCTTTTAAGGCCTCGCTCATGGGCACCACACGGTCTCCCCTATGCGTAAAGCCTCCAATAAGCTGGACCTCTTCTTTTGCCAGCGGCACAAACTGACCGTCCTGGGATAACACCCTGGCAAAGTCGTCCATGCGCAGCAGATACTGTTGCACGGTGCGGGGATCTGCCGTGTCGCAGATCAGATAACCGGGAAAGAGCGGCTTGGTCGTATTTGCCCATTCGCCGTGTACTTTGATCTCGGTTTGAAATTGGGGATAAAAGAGCTCCTGCATGGCGCCAGCCGGCACCATGCGCTCGATGCGCTCGCGCATTACGTCTTCGCGACCGTTAATGACCTGGATTACATACCACACGAGCACCACCCTCTTGCTGTCTTACGTATAGCTCACGTGATTTGGATATGGCTTCGCCAGGGCGCTTGTGCGCGAAGGCGCTGCATATTCAAACCCTGAGCCCAGTTAGACAAGCACGTGGCTCTGCCCCACCGTGAACGGTATGTATAAGCGCAGTTGCTAGAGACGCGGACGTGTATCGCAAAATGAACGCGTCTCCAGCTAGCTGCGTGCGGCCCAGTCAAGCGGGTACAAAACTGGAACGCACGCAAACAGCTGCAGCACTGCTACGCTTTAGCATGCAAACAATAGCTATTTACACCTACGAATTAATTCGATGCAAAAAAACAAAGTCGCATGACTTCTATATTGGAGCTCGTGGTTTTTCTAACACCGCCGTTACGGCCGGATGCTGATCGACCCTGCGCTTTGCAACTTGCTGGAGCCGCGAGCACAGTTGAACTCATGTAACGTTAGGTATCCTAGCACAAGCTGTTAGTGAAACTGATTTGGGCTGCGTTGGACAACATATCGTTCATTTGACGTGCTTAAGGGGGTTGTTTTGGGATGTTGTTCACGTTGACGCAGGTTATTGGGGTGCTGGCAATAATTGGGAGCGTTCCTGAAGCCCAAATGGAGCAGCGAGCTGCACCGTTAATTGCCATTAGATAACAAACTATGTACAGACATGGGAAATAAATTGTGCAACTTTTTGTTGGTGTGGGTATCGGTTTGTGTGCCGAGGTGTTTTAGCATGAAAAAAGGCCATCGGAATACCGAAGGCCTTTGCATTCACGATGGTGGAGACGAGGGGGATCGAACCCCTGACCTCTTGACTGCCAGTCAAGCGCTCTCCCAGCTGAGCTACGCCCCCGTGACGAGGAAATACTATAGGGGAAGTTGGCGCGACGTGCAAGGACTTTTTTGGGTCAGACTATAAATGCCTATTGATATAGGTAAGCGATGGCAGTGCCGGCGTGGGCTTGGATCGTGGCTGTTGACCTGACGACGTTGCTGATGCCCGTGTCGGCCAACAAGCCCAGCGGGCTGTGGTCTAGCTCCCACTCCAAGCCATGTTCGCTTACCACCGTCCCAGGGGCTATGGCGATGATGGAGAACGTCTGGCCCTCGGCGCCTTCGATGGCCCACGATTCGCCTGCGCGAAGGATGCGGGAGACTACCTTGTCCTCGGCAATCCAGACTGGGGCGTCATCGTAGCCTGCGAGCAGGCCCAGTACGGAAAGCGCCATATCAGGACGGCCGCCGGTGGCGCAGGTCGCAACTACTTCGGCACCCGGCCAGCGACGACGGACGGAATCGAGCGCCAGCGCCAGATCGGTATAGTCCTTGTACGGGTCGTGGCGCTCTACTTCAAAGGCTTCGGCGGCATCGACCAACGCGCGGCCCGCATCGCTTACCGTATCGGCGTCTCCAACATATACGTCGCAGCTCAACCCCGCGCCCAGCAGCGCATCGAGCCCGCGGTCTACGGCGACAACGTGGTCGCACTCCCCCACCAGCTGGCGCAGCAGGTTCGCACTCGCCACCACGGGCGAGCCGCAAACAACCAATACCTTACAAGCCACAGCTCTCGCCTATCCCTCAAATGCAAGCACGCGGGCCAGGTCCAGGTCCTCGTAACTATCGATAAAGATGTCACAGTTGGCACGCACCTCGTCGCGCTCCATACGGCCGTGCGGGTCATAGATGCCCACGCGTTTAAATCCAGCGGTGCTGGAGCTCTTAAGCCCAAAGACCGCGTCCTCAAACACCCAGGCGCGATCAAACTTGTGCCCGTGGCGCTCTTCCAGGCGACGCAACGCCAGCTCGTACACATCGGGGAATTGCTTGGAGCGCCCCGCCTCGCCCGTCGTGGTAATAAACTCCATATAGCGATCAAGGCCAGCACCAGCAAGCGCAGACGTAACCAGCTCGGCCGGCGTGGATGTGGCAACGCACATGGCAATGCCCGCCGCCTTCGCCTGCTCCAAAAATGCAAGCAGGCCCTCGCGCGGCGGCACCTTGGAGTAGCCATCGATCAAAATCTCGCCCAGCTCGCGATACAGCTCCTCGCCATTCGCGCCAATGCCCCACGTGTCGTGGTAGGCCTGGCACTCGTCCTCCAACGACAGGTGCTCAAATTGAGCAAAGTCATCCACGGTCACGTCAATCCCGTGGCGGCGCAATAACTCGGGCTGGGCATAGGCCCAAACGGGGGTGCTATTAACCAGCGTTCCGTCGCAATCGAAAATAAAAGCAACATTGGGAGCGGCGGTCTGGGACATAAACGTACCTTTCGATGTCAAATGGTAAACAACCTGCTAAAAACGTTTTACCAAACGTCAATCTAATAATCTAGAAACCCTATTTGGTAAAACTGTCAAGAGTTTTACCATCGCAATTCTGCCAGTGGTATAAACATGGCGCTCGCCGATTAAACGCCGCCGCAAATCCACTTTTCTCCATAAAAGTAACGAACAGGTGTTATCGTATTTCGTGCCGAAAGTTCCACCGAGCACGCGAGGTGGAACGAATCATAGAACTATCGCCGTCCCTTCGATTCGTGCAGCCTTGGACCTTTCGCATCTAGTCACCAAGGCAACACGCTGCCGCGTCATGATGGGATCAAACGTGAGCGATACAAAGCTAAAGCCAGCAACCAAAAAGCCCGCTACCCGTACGGCCGCCCCGCACGCACCGGAGCTTTCCAAGGACGATGTCTATCTGTTTGGCATTGGCATGTGGGAGCGCAGCTGGGAAAAGATGGGCGCGCACCCCGACACGCAGAACCGTACGCGCGGCTGGCGTTTTTGCGTTTGGGCGCCCGATGTAAAGAGCGTTCACGTCATTGGCGAATTTAATAATTGGGATGAGGAAGCCAACCCGCTGGTGCCCGTACATACGAGCGCTATTTGGGAAGGCTTTATTCCTGGTGCCGAGCAGGGCCAGCTCTATAAGTACCTCATCGAGACCAACGAGGGCGAAAAGCTCTACAAGGCCGATCCGTACGCCTTTAAGGCCGAATGCCCTCCGGGAACGGCGAGCGTGCTGTGGACCCTCAATGGCTATAAGTGGAACGACGCCGCGTGGCTCAAGCGCCGTGCCGGCCATAACCACATGTCGCAGCCGCTCAACATCTATGAGGTGCATATTGGCTCGTGGAAGCGCCACGGCGATGCGCCGCAGGGCGAGCCGGACGAGTACGGCAACTACCCCGGCCCCATGGATCCCTTCCCCGCGCAGCGCGGCGAGTTCTACACCTACGACGACCTGTCGGTGGAGCTCGTGGACTACGTGCGCGACATGGGCTACACGCATATCGAGGTCATGCCGCTTATGGAGCATCCCTTCGATGGCTCCTGGGGCTACCAGACGACCGGTTACTACGCCGCCACGTCGCGCTACGGCAACCCGCAGCAGCTCATGCACTTTATCGATGCATGCCACGAGGCGGGTATTGGCGTGATCATGGACTGGGTGCCCGGCGGTTTTTGCGCCGACTCCCACGGCCTTGCCACCTTTAACGGCCACATGCTGTTTGAGCACGAGATTCACCCCAACTGGGGCACGCACAAGTTCGACTTCGCCCGCGGCGAGGTCCGCTCCTTCCTGGTCTCCAACGTGCTGTACTGGCTCGAGAACTTCCACGTGGACGGCATCCGCATGGACGGCGTGTCCAGCATGCTGTACCTCAACTTTGGCATTGACGATCCGGGCCAAAAGAAGTTCAACAAGTACGGTACCGAGGAGGATCTGGACGCCAGCGCGTTTATCCGTCAGGTCAACTGCGCTGTGGAGGCCCACTACCCCGACGTGATGATGATGGCCGAGGAGTCCACCGCGTGGCCGCTCGTGACCTATCCACCGCAGGACGGCGGCCTGGGCTTCCACTACAAGTGGGACATGGGCTGGATGAACGACACCCTGCACTACATGCAGACCGATTTTCCGTGGCGCCCCGGCAACCACGGGCTGCTCACGTTCTCCATCATGTATGCCTTTACCGAGAACTTCATTTGCCCGCTGAGCCACGACGAGGTCGTGCACGGCAAGTGCTCGCTGATCGGCCGCATGCCGGGCGACTGGTGGCGCCAGTTTGCCGGCCTGCGCACGCTTGCCTTCTACCAGATGACGCATCCCGGTGCCAAGCTCAACTTTATGGGCAACGAGATCGGCCAGTTTATCGAGTGGCGCTACTACGAGTCCATCCAGTGGTTCCTGACCGAGGAGTATGAGACCCACCGTCATCATCAGGCGTTTATCAAAGCGCTCAACCACCTGTACACCGCCGAGCCCGCCCTGTACGAGCGCGGCTACACCGACGACGGCTTTACCTGGATCGACGCGGACAACTCAAAGCAGTCCATCGTGAGCTTTGTGCGCCAGGGCGAGGACATCGACGACGACCTGGTGATCCTGATCAACTTTGATCCGGCGAGCTACGAGAGCTTCCGTGTGGGCGTGCCGCGCGAGGGCGACTGGGAGGTCATCTTTGACTCTGACCGTCCCGAGTTTGGTGGCAGCGGATACGCCGGTGAGGAGCCCTACACCTGCTCGAGCGAGCCCTATCCCTGGAACGGGCAGATGGACTCTATTGAGATTAAGGTGCCCGGCCTGGCAGGCGTGGTGCTTAAGCGCCGCGGTCCCAGCAGCTATAAGCCGCCGGTGGTTGAGGCACCAAAGGCTGCGCCCAAGAAACGCACGTCCTCGGTAAAGCCTAAGCCTGCGGCTGCCAAGAAGGCTCCGGCTAAGGCGAAGGCTACGACGACCAAGGCCAAGGCTGCCAAGCCCGCCACGGCCAAAAAGACAACCACCAAAAAGGCCGCTACCAAGGCCAAGTCTGCTTCTGTTAAGCCGTCTGCCAAGGAAGCGTAACAAAGCCGTTACAGCTGTAATTACCCGCCCCGACGGGGCGTAGGATACAAGTCATAACCGTTCCGGGAGAAACATCCCCGGGGGAAAGGAACGTATGAATAAGATCTTCGACAACAAGCAGGAGTTTACCGAGCTCTATCGCGATGCCGTCATGAGCATCAGCGGCAAGAGCGTCGAGGCCGCCAGCGACCTCGACCGCTTTAACGCCCTGGCCAAGCTCGTGGCCGAGAAGGCGCGCACCGTTGCCACCAAGAGCGACGCCCGCGTCACCGCCGAGGGCAAGAAGCGCGTGTACTACTTCTCGATCGAGTTTTTGATCGGTCGCCTGCTCGACAACTACCTGCTCAACTTTGGCGTGCGCGACATGGTCGCCGAGGCGCTCGACGACATGGGCTTTGACCTGTCCGTCATCGAGAACCAGGAGCCCGATCCGGCTCTGGGCAACGGTGGCCTGGGCCGTCTGGCCGCATGCTTCCTGGATTCCATGGCAGCCGAGGGCATTGCCGGCTACGGCAACGGTATGCGCTACCGCTACGGTCTATTTAAGCAGGAGATTGTCAACGGCAGCCAGGTCGAAACCACCGACGAGTGGCTCACCCACGGCTATCCCTGGGAGGTCCGTCGTCAGGACAAGGCCGTGACCATCAAGTTTGGTGGCCATGTTGAGGGCTTTGAGGAGGACGGTCGCACGTTCTACCGCACGGTGGACACGCAGGACATCCTGGCCGTCCCTTATGACATCCCCGTGGTGGGCTATGCCGGCGAGACCGTCAACAAGCTGCGCGTCTGGGCCGCCGAGCCGGTCGTGGAGCACTTTGACCTTGAGGCCTTCAACCGCGGCGATTACGCCCTGGCCGATGCCGAGCGCGCCGAGGCCGAGGCCATCAGCGCCATCCTCTACCCCAACGACGCCGGCGAGCACGGTCGTCTGCTGCGCCTGAAGCAGGAGTACCTGTTTGTCTCGGCCGGCATCTACAGCCTGCTCGACACCTTTGAGAAGGAGCACGGCGAGAACTGGGAGCTGCTGCCGCAGTTTGTTGCCATCCATACCAACGACACGCACCCCGCTATGTGCGGCCCCGAGCTCATGCGCATCCTTATCGACGAGAAGAAGCTCGAGTGGGATGACGCCTGGAACATCGTGACGCAGGTCGTGAGCTACACCAACCACACCATCCTGCCCGAGGCTCTGGAGAAGTGGCCCATCGGCACGTTCTCCAAGCTCCTCCCCCGCGTGTACCAGATCATCGACGAGATCAGCCGTCGTTGGCACGAGTCGTTCGACACCACGCAGGAGGGCTGGCAGGAGCGTCTGCGCCAGACCGCCATTCTGTGGGACGGCGAGATTCGCATGGCCAACCTGTCTGTGATCTGCAGCCACAGCGTCAACGGCGTGGCCAAGATCCACTCCGACATCATCAAGAACATCGTGCTTAAGGACTTCTATGCCCTCACGCCCGAGAAGTTCAACAACAAGACCAACGGCATCTCGCACCGTCGCTTCTTTGCCGAGGCCAACCCCACCTACGCCAAGCTCGTGACCGAGGCCATTGGCGACGGCTGGCTCAAGGACGCCTTTGAGCTGGAGAAGCTCAAGGAGTTCCAGAACGACAGCGAGTTCCTGAAGGCCGTGGGTGCCTCCAAGCGTGCCAACAAGGAGCGCCTGGCCGCCTACGTTAAGGCCGAGACCGGTCTGGTCATCGACCCCAACACCGTCTTCGATGTTCAGGTAAAGCGCTTCCACGCCTACAAGCGCCAGCTCATGAACATCATGAAGGTGATGGACATCTACAACCGTCGCATCGCCGATCCCAACTTCCACGTGACGCCGACGACCTTCATCTTTAGCGGCAAGGCTGCCTCGAGCTACACCTTTGCCAAGGAGACCATCCGCCTCATTAACTCCGTTGCCGACGTCATCAACAACGATGCCCGCGTCAACGAGGTCATGAAGGTCTGCTTTATCCCCAACTTCCGCGTGAGCAACGCCCAGCTCATCTACCCCGCCGCCGAGATCTCGGAGCAGATCTCCACGGCCGGCAAGGAGGCCTCGGGCACGTCCAACATGAAGCTCATGATGAACGGCGCCATTACGCTGGGCACCCTCGACGGCGCCAACATCGAGATCGCCGACCTGGCCGGCCGCGAGAACGAGGCCATCTTTGGCCTGACCGCTCCCGAGGTCGAGCAGCTCTGGGCGTCGAACAGCTACTTTGCGTGGGATACGCTCAACAACGATCGCGAGCGTCTGGGCCGCGTGATGGACGAGCTCAAGGACAACACCTTTGCGGGTCTTTCGGGCAACTTCGAGAGCATCTACAACGAGCTCATGAACAACAACGACCCCGACCTGGTCATGGCCGACTTCCGCAGCTACGTGGATGCGTGGGAGAAGCTCACCGGCAGCTACGGCGACCAGGAGACCTGGAACCGTAAGGCGCTGCTCAACACCGCCTCCTCCGGCTGGTTCTCGAGCGACCGCACCATTCGCGAGTACCGCGACGAGATCTGGCACGCGTAAAGGCGCGCGAGCTCCCTTTGCCGCACGGCATTACTCGACGGGCGCGACCGAGCGCCGCGCCCGTCGCTAATGGGTTTAGGAACATCGATGACAGAAGGAGAAATCGATGAGTAAGAAAGAATGCATCGCGATGCTCCTCGCAGGAGGACAGGGCAGCCGATTGGGGGCACTCACCCAAAAGATCGCAAAGCCGGCGGTTAGCTTTGGTGGCAAGTTCCGCATTATCGACTTTTCGCTCTCCAACTGCTCCAACTCGGGCATCGACACGGTGGGCGTTCTGACGCAGTACCGTCCCTACCTGCTGCATGCCTACGTGGGCTCTGGCGAGGCGTGGGATCTGGACAGCCGCGACGGCGGCGTGTCGATTCTGCCGCCGTACGAGACGCAAACCGGCGGCGCCTGGTATGCGGGCACGGCCGACGCCATTACGCAGAACCTCGACTACATCAAGGCCAACGACCCCAAGTACGTTCTGATTCTTTCGGGCGATCACCTGTATCGCATGGACTACCGCAAGATGCTCAAGACGCACATTGAGAACAACGCCGACCTCACGGTGAGCGTTATGCCCGTGCCGTGGGAGGAGGCCAGCCGCTTTGGCATCCTGACCACCGACCCCGAGGACGGCCGCATCACCAAGTTCACCGAGAAGCCCGAGAAGCCCGATTCGAACCTTGCGTCCATGGGCATCTACATCTTCTCAGCCGACGTGCTGATCGAGGCGCTCGAGGAGGACGCTCTGGACCAGCGCTCGAGCCACGACTTTGGCAAGGACATCATCCCCAAGCTGCTCGGTGAGAACAAGCGCCTGTACAGCTACGAGTTCCACGGCTTCTGGAAGGACGTCGGCACCATCGCCAGCTTCCATGAGACCTCGATGGACCTGCTGGGTAACAACCCCGAGTTCGATCTGTTCGACAAGAACTTCCCCATCATGTCCAACATCACCACGCGTCCGCCGCACTACATTGGCCCGGACGGCCGTCTGGACGACTGCCTAGTCTCCAACGGCTGCAAGATCTACGGCACCGCTCGCCACTCGATCCTTTCGACCGATGTCATCATCGAGGAGCGCGCCGTGGTCGAGGACTCCGTGCTGCTGCCGGGTGCGCACGTTAAGAGCGGCGCGCACATCTGCCGCGCTATTTTGGGCGAGAACTCCACGGTCGAAGAGGGCGTGAAGCTCGGCTCTGTCGATACCACCAAGGATACGGCCGTCGTTGGAAATGACGTCGTTATCGGGAAGGGGGAATGATCCGATGATCAATCGCAAGGCCATCGGTTATATCACCGCTAACTACTCTTCGTCCTACGGCAGTGTCCTGCTCAAGGACCGCCCCATCGCGTCCGTTCCGTTTTTGGGCCGCTACCGCCTGATCGACTTTCCGCTGTCCAACATGATGAATGCCGGCATCAAGACCGTTGGAGTCGTCATGCCGGGCAACTACCGCTCGCTGATCGACCACGTGGGCTCGGGCAAGGACTGGGGCCTTGACCGCAAGAAGGGCGGCCTGTTCATGGTCCCCGGCAACGCGTATGGCACCACCAAGGGCGGCATGCGCTTCCTGCTGCGCGACATCATCTCCAACAAGACGCTGTTCCAGCGCTCGGAGAAGCCCTATGTCGTGATGATGGGCACCAACATCATCTTTAACATGGACCTCAACACCATCATTGAGGCGCACGAGAACTCTGGCGCCCAGATGACCGTGGTGTACTGCAAGGCCACGCGCAATGTTGATGACGAGACCAAGCTCGAGATTAACGAGAACGGCCGCCTGACGGGCGTGAGCGCCGGCGTCGTGTACGGTGACAACGCGTCCATGGACTGCTGCATCGTCAACCGCGAGACGCTGCTCGAGATCATCGACCACTACCAGGCCGCCGACTATCTGGACCTGCTCGAGGCACTCCAGGGCGACTTTGGCAACATCGACGTGTGCAGCTACGAGTACAAGGGCGAGGTCGTGGGCGTGTTTAGCGAGAAGTCGCTGTATCGCCGCAGCATGGACCTGCTCGACCAGACCGTGGCCGACCAGCTCTTTGACCCCGAGCGCCCGATTCTGACCAAGGCTCACGACGTGCCGCCTTCGCGCTATGCGACCGGCAGCCACGCGTGCAACTCGATCATCTCGGCCGGCTGCATCATCAAGGGCACCGTGCGCAACTCAATCCTGTCACGCGGCGTCGTGGTCGAGGAAGGAGCTTCGGTGACCAACTCGATCATCAACCAGAGCTGCATCATCAAGAGCGGCGCACGCGTCGAGAACGCCATCCTGGACAAGAACAACGTGGTCCCCACCAACACCGAGCTTCGCGGCACGCCCGAGAACATCCTGGTGCTGGGCAAGGCTCCGTTAACTTCCGATACCACCATCGTACGTTAACGTTGGCACCGCAACATCGCTCGTAACATGTAGAATAGCCGCCCGGTTAGCGCCAGGCGGCTATTCTCGAATTGCAACATGGGAGACAATATGGCTGATTCCAGCAAAAAGATGCAGATCGTGTTTGCCTCGGCCGAGTGCGCACCGTTTGTAAAGACCGGTGGCCTGGGTGACGTGGCAGGTTCGCTGCCTGCGGCGCTAGTGCGCGCCGGCGCCGAAGTTATCGTGATGGTGCCCAAGTACGCCACCATCAAGGATGAGTACAAGGCACAGATGGAGCACTTCTCCGATTTTTACGTGAGCCTTGGCTGGCGCAATGAGTACTGCGGGCTCGAGAAGCTCGAGCACGACGGCGTCACCTATATGTTCATCGACAACGAGCGCTACTTTGCGCGCGACTATCCGTACGGCTTCTTTGATGACGGCGAGCGCTTTGCGTTCTTCTCCAAGGCCATCACCGAGAGCCTGCAGCACCTGCCGGCCGGCTTTGAGTGTGACATCCTCCACTGCAATGACTGGCAGACGGCACTGGCGCCCGTGTTCTTGCGCGAGTTCTACCAGGGCCTGCCGCTGTACGACCGTGTCAAGACCGTGTTCTCGATCCACAACGTGGCGTTCCAGGGCCAGTTCAGCGACACCGTGATGGAGGACATTCTGGGTGTGGCGCATATTCCGGCGGCCGCCTCGCAGCTGCGTTGCGATGCCTGCAGCATCAACTACATGCTGGGCGCGCTGCGCTATGCCGATGCCATCACCACGGTGAGCCCCACCTATGCCAACGAGATCCAGACGCCCGAGTTTGGCGAGGGCCTGGACGGCGTTCTGCGCGAGCGCTCCTATGCGCTGCAGGGCATTTTGAACGGCATTGACGTGGCGGGCTTTGACCCGGCGACCGACAAGCGCATTGCCGCCAACTACACCGTCGAGGACCGTTCCGGCAAGGCCGTGTGCAAGGCCAAGCTGCAGGAAGAGCTGGGGCTCGAGGTTCGCGACGACCGTCCGCTCATGGTGATGGTCACGCGCCTGACGCGCCAAAAGGGCATGGACCTGGTCATGTACGCACTCGACCGCATCCTGGCCGGCGGCGTGCAGGTGGCCGTGCTGGGTACCGGCGACCGCGACTACGAGGACGGTCTGCGCTACTTCCAGGACAAGTACCCCGGCACCATGGCCGCGCGCATCGAGTTCGATCCGGCGCTGTCGCAGCGCATGTATGCCGCCGCCGACATGTTCCTGATGCCTTCGAAGTTTGAGCCCTGTGGCCTGTCGCAGATTATCGCCATGCGCTATGGCACCCTGCCCATCGTGCGCGAGACCGGCGGCCTGAAGGACACCGTGCAGCCGTACAACGAGTTTACCGGCGAGGGCACGGGCTTCTCGTTTAGCAACTTTAACGGCGACGAGATGGGCGACGCGGTGTTCCGCGCGGCGCGCCTGTTCTGGGATAACCGCGACGCTTGGAACCAGCTGGTCACGCAGGCCATGAGCCAGGACTTTAGCTGGACGCGCTCGGCTGACAAGTATCTGGACCTGTACTTCTTTATGCATCCGGAGATTGAGCGGCCGGCGGCTGTTGTCGACGAGCCTGTGGTTGTGGCTGAGAAAGTTGAGGCCGAGCCCGAGCCCAAGGCCGAGTCGGTTGTTGAGGCGCCCGCTGCTGCTGAGGAGCCCAAGGCTGAGGAGAAGCCGGCTGCGAAGCCTGCGGCAAAGAAGACCACGACTCGTAAGACGACGACTAAAAAGGCCACGACAACAAAGGCCGCTGCGAGCAAGACCACCACTGCCAAGGCAACTACCGCCAAGGCAGCGACCACGCGCAAGCGCACCACCGCAGCTGTCAAGAAGGCCGCCGAGGCCGAGGTCGTTCCCGAGGTAAAGGCCGAGACCGCTGCAGCCGAGGTTAAGCCCGCGGCAAAGGCTCCGGCCAAGACCGCCGCCAAGAAGACGACCGCGTCCAAGAGCACAACCAAGACCCCTGCCACCAAGAAAGCTACAGCTACCAAGGCCACTGCAACGAAGGCTGCCGCAAAGCCGGCCGCCAAGGTCGAGGAGACGCCTGCCGAGTCCAAGGCGGAGGCAACCGTCGAGGCCAAGCCTGCCGCCAAGACCACCTCGCGCAAGCGCACGACGACAGCCAAGAAGACCATGGCAAAGACCGCAACTCCCAAAGCAGAGACTAAGCCCGCTGCTGCCAAAGAGGAGCCCAAGGCCGAGGTAAAGGCCAAGCCGACGCCGAAGGCCGCTGAGGTCAAGGCCGCACCGAAGGCAGAGGCTAAGCCCGAGCCTGCCAAGGAGACTCCGGTCTCCCCCGCCACTCCGGCCGAGGAAAAGGCTCCGACCAAGAAGACCTCCGTCCGCAAGGCAACTGCCACCCGCAAGCGCCGCTAGTACGCAGACGATTCAAAACCTCATCAAACCCTAAGCAAGGGGCGCTCCAACTGGGTGCCCCTTCTCTGTAGGTAGTGGTAAAACGATTTTCTAGGACAACCGTTCGCCGATGGTAAACGGATGTTGTTTATACAGCCTGTGTACAACAGATATACTTACAACTTGTGCGTAAAGCCATGGCCCGCAGGCCGTGATTCTATTGAACTGGACCGTATTATGAGATTGATACACAACAGCCGTCTTCCGCAGTTTCGCACTCCGTTTGGCGCTGTGACCACTGGAACTTCCGTTGCACTCTTGGTGATTTTGGAGGATGCCGACCCCAACCAGGCAACGCTTACGCTGCGCACCTGGGTCGATGAAATCGGTGAGTCTCTGTATCCCATGACGCACGAGGGCGACGGCATATTTACTGCAGAGCTTGAGTGCACCGAGCCCTGTCTTATCTGGTACAGCTTTATCTGCAATATCGAGGGCCAGCCCGAGGTTCGCCTAGGCGCGCCGCAAGGTCGCACCGGCGGCGAGGGCGTAACCTACGACTACGCCGAAGTGCCGTCGTTCCAGGTCACCGTCTACAAGCACCGCGAGAACCGTCCCACCTGGTACGAGCGCGGTATGGTCTACCAGATCTTCCCCGATCGCTATGCTCGCGACGAAAACTGGCGCGAGCGCACGCTGGCCGAAGTCGAAAAGCCACGCAACGGAATCCAGCGCCGCATGGTCGAGGACTGGAACGAGCCGCCCGTGTACGAGCGTGCCGAGGACGGATCCATCAAGACCTGGGACTTTTACGGCGGCTCGCTCAAGGGTATCCAAAATGACCTGCCCCGCATCGCCGAGCTGGGCTTTACGGCCATCTACCTCAACCCCATCTTTGAGGCCGCGAGCAACCACCGCTACGACACGGCCGACTACACCAAGATCGACCCAATCCTGGGCACCGAGCAGGATTTTACCGAGCTGTGCCAGGCAGCCGAGAAGCTGGGCATCTCCATCATCCTGGACGGCGTCTTTAACCATACGGGTGACGACTCCATCTATTTCAACCGCTACGGCAACTACCCCGGCGTGGGCGCGTGGCAGAGCGAGGACTCGCCGTGGCGCGATGCGTTTTATTTCCACGAGGACGGCTCGTACGACTGCTGGTGGGGCGTGGGCAACATGCCCGCCATCAATGAGAGCTCCGAGCTGGTACGCGAGCGGCTTCTGGGCAAGGACGGCGTGATCCGTAAATGGCTACGTGCCGGCGCTCATGGCTGGCGCCTGGACGTCGCTGACGAGCTTTCCGACGACTTCCTGGCCGAGATCAAGACCGCCGTGCTCGAGGAAAAACCCGACGCACTGCTGCTCGGCGAAGTCTGGGAAGACGCCTCCAACAAGATCAGCTACGGCCATCTGCGTCGCTACCTACAGGGCTCCGAGTTGGACTCTGCTATGGATTACCCCTTCCGCGACATGGTCATCGGCTTTTTGATGGGCTACAAGAACGCCTACCAGGCAGCCGAGGAAATCGAAACCCTGCGCGAGAACTATCCCCGTGAGGCCCTGTCCTGCGCACTTAATCTGCTTTCGAGCCACGACCGTCCGCGCATTATCTCGGTGCTCGGCGGCGGCCCCGACGAGTCGCAGCTGCCCGAGTGCGAGCGCAGCAAATGGCGCCTGGACGAGAACTCGATGGGCCTGGCCAAGAGCCGTTTTTGGCTCGCCACGCTCATGCAGATGACCTTCCCCGGCGTGCCTTCGATCTACTACGGCGACGAATACGGCCTGGAGGGTCTAACCGATCCGGGCAACCGCCGCACCCTGCCGACCAAGGACCAACTGCACGACTTCGACACGCTGGCTATTGTCAAAAACGCCTCCGCCGTACGCCGCGCACTGCCGTTTATGATCGACGGCGAGATCAAGGCCTTCGCGCTCAACGACGAGGTGCTGGCATACAACCGCACGGGCAGGGATGGCGAGTCCGCGACGGTTATCATTAACCGTAGTCTGCGCAATTCGCACCGCGTGACGATTCCGGCGCTCGACGAATGCGCGAGTGACGTGATCAGCGGTCACGAGTGCGAGATCCACAACGGCACCGTCACGCTCGATCTGTATCCGCTGGGTTCATCGATCATCTATCACCACGCCGAGCAGCGTCTGCAAGAGCCGCTCGATCATGGTGCGGGCGTTGTGTGCCATATCACCTCGGTACCGACCGATGACGGCAAGCCCGGTACGATCGGCGCACCCACGCGTCGCTTTATCGACCATCTGGCCGCTATGGGCATGCGCTACTGGCAGGTCCTGCCTGTCAACCCGACGGACTTCTTCCGCTCCCCTTACGCCGGTCCTTCGGCCTTTGCAGGTAATATCGACCTGCTGCCCGAAAGCCACGAGGAGCTGGCGGCCGACTTTGAAACTTGGAAGGCCCGTGGCGGCGAGGATGCCGATCCGCTGTACACCGCGTTTAAACATCGCAATGCCGATTGGCTCGAGAAGTACTGCGTCTACATGGCCGTCAAGAAATACTTTGAGGGCGAGTCGCGCCACGATTGGCCGGCAGATGTTGCGCGCTACAACGAGCACCTGATTGACGACAAGCGCTTCCACGACGAGGCCGAGCTTCAGGCGTACATGCAGTACCGCTTTGACCTAGCCTGGTGCGAGCTCATGAACTACGCGCACAAGAAGGGCATCGAGGTCATCGGCGATATTCCTATGTACGTGTCCGACGATTCGGCAGATGCGTGGAGCGAACCCGAGAACTTCTGGCTATCCGATACCGGCAAGGCAATCGAGATCTCCGGTGCGCCGCCCGACAACTTTGCGCCCGAGGGTCAGGTGTGGGGCAACCCGACGTTCCGCTGGGACCACATGAAGCAGAACGGCTATAGCTGGTGGATGGATCGCCTACGTCGTGCGTTCTCACTTTACGACCGCGTGCGTCTGGATCACTTCTTGGGCTTCCACAGCTACTTCAGTATCCCCGCTGGCAAGGCTTGCGCCGAAGGTCGCTGGCTGGCGGGACCGGGCAAGGACCTGTTTCAGACCGCCTATGACGAGCTGGGTCCGCTCAACTTTATTGCCGAGGACCTGGGCTATTTGACGCCCGGCGTTCGCGCCATGGCCTCGACCTGCGGCTTCCCCGGCATGGACGTGCTGGAGTTTGGCGACTACGACGTCCGTTGCGGCGTGCACCCTACGCCAGGAAAGATCCTGTATACCTCGACGCACGACACGTCGACGCTCGCGGGTTGGTGTACGCGTTCCTTTGCGGGCGGCGACGAACCGAGCGGTGTTGAGGTGGCGGCCAAGCTGATGAGCGATGCGCTGGCAAGCGACGCTCCCCTGGTGATGATGCCGCTGCAGGATGTCCTGGGGCTGGGCGACGACGCGCGCATGAACGTACCGGGCGTGGCCACGGGCAACTGGACCTGGCAGGCTGACGAAACCGATGTTGCGGCCGCCGAGGGCAAAACTTCGCAGCTCCTGCGCAACACCCATAGATTCTGGGGCGAAGCGTGATAAAACCCCCGATATAGGGTACAGTTACAGCTGTTTGAATTTTTGCGGGCAGAGCGATCTGCCCGCTTTGTGCTGAAAAGGAAGTATTATGGCGCGCTACGATTACAAGTGCTCGAGCTGCGGCAACGTGTTCGAGGTTGAGCATCCCATGTCCGAGACCCCCGAGGTCCTATGCCCGAGCTGCGGTGCCCCGGCGGTCAAGACGTTCTCGGCCAGCGGTATTAAATTTGAGGGCAGCGGTTTCTACAACACCGACCAGCGAAGCGGTGGCTCCAGCACCAGCGCCACAAACGGCTGCTGCGCCAACTGCCCGCACAGCCACTAGAAACCAATCAGCCCCGCGCCAACACCAATCGCGGGGCTGATTCTTTAGCTGCCCAGGTTTCCTTATGAGTTGCGGTGAAATAAGGACTGTTTGGCGGGCAGAAGCCGCTATTCAATCCCTATTTCACCGCAACTTAGTCGTTACTTGTGGACCAGGCGGGCGCAGAAGTGGCCGTCGTAGGAGTCAGCGTTTACCGGCACGCTTTGGAAGAGGCCACGGTCGTTTTGACGGACGGCTACCAGCTTCTTGGCCTGCTCGAAATCGGGCAGTTGCAGGATCTGCGCCTCGGAGAGCGGCTCCAGGCTAAAACCGGTACCCTCGGGAGAGTTTAGGAAAGCATCCACGACCTGCGTGTTCTCTTCGTCAAAGACCGAGCACGTCGCATAGATGAGCTCGCCGCCAGTAGCCACGCGCGCGGCAGCCTCTTTGAGCATCGTCAGCTGCAGTTTGGGCAGCTCAACCGTCACATCCTTTTCGGTCAGACGCCACGGAATCTCGGGATGACGGCGCATAGTGCCGGTGCCAGAGCACGGCACGTCGATAAAGACCGTGTCGAACTTAACCGGCTCGCCAAGCATGGCATCAAATGATGTGAGCACCTCATCAAGCTCGCAAGCATCACCCGAAACCGTACGAACGCCCTGAATGCCGGCCTTATGCAGGCGAGCGAGATTCAGATCACACTTGCGATCATGCAGATCGAGCGCCGTATGCTGACGCTCATAGCCCGCACGCTTGGCCTGGCACATCATCACATAGGTCTTGGTGCCACGACCAGCACCAATCTCAAGGCAGCTACCAGGGCGCGTGGCAGCTGTGGCGATAAGTTGCGCGTTGAGATCAGATGCCACCGCGGCAGCACGCTCAAACACACCCGAAGCAACGGTAACCTGGGCATCAACCGGGGCATGGCAGCCCGGGAACACGGGTGCCACAAACTGCGAAATATACGGATCGAGCTTAGTCGCAAAGGCGTTCTCATGCAGGGCCAGCGGCGCGGGGGCCAGATTGCCGGCAAAGTTAAGCGCACCCTCGGGCGTGTCAAACGACGCCATAATGCGAGCGCACAGCCAGCGAGGAAGACCCATAAGGCGCGACAGACGAACCAAGCGTCGCTCGGACTCATCCATGTCGGATGCCGTGGCAAAGTCCTCAACATTGTCCGCAACCTTATGCAGTACAGCATTGGCCAAGCCGGCGGCGGACTTAGCACCGCAACGAACCAGTTCAACACCCTGACTTACGGCAACACGGCCCGGCGTATGCAGGTAGAGCATCTCGAAGGCCGAGATACGAAGCGCCATGCGAACGCGCGGCGCAACCTTTTTGGGCTTATCGAGAAACTGATCGAGCAGCTCGTCCAAAACACCCTGCGTGGCGGCAACACCGAGCGCCAAGCGAGCGGCAAACGCAGAATCGCGCTGGTCAATGGCCTTGGCGGAAGCACGGGAAGACAACACGTCGCGCGCATACATGCCACGGCGATCGGCCTCCATCAGCACATCGAGCGCAAGCTTGCGCGCGGGAGACAGCTTGCTCATGACAAAACACCCCACGAAAGATCGGCACCCTGCAGGCCAGCAGCCCAAGCAGAAGCGACCATAGCACGCTTGCCATCAGGCTTAACCTCGAGCAACTCAACCGAGCCATCGGAAAGGCCAAGGTAAACACGCTTAGCCTGAACGAGAACCTGACCCTCGCCAAGCGACACATCAGCCGCCGCAGCATCGAGCACACGCACGGTCTTGCCGGCAATCACGCAACGAGCAGGCGCGGTATCGGATGAGGCCAGCACATGACGCACGCAATCAAGCGCCGACATTTGCGGATCCAAGCGCATCTCCTGCTTAGAAATCTTGGCAGCATGGGTAACGAGCGCCTCGTCCTGTTCGATCCACACGGCGATGCCATCGGCAAGAGAAGGAAGCATATCGGCAAGCAGTTTGCCGCCGAGCTCAGCGAGCTCCATAGTCAGCGCCTCGGCATGCTTACCGGCAACCGAGGTCGAGGCCTGCGCACAATAGGCGCCGGTATCCACGCCATGCCCAATGCGCATAATAGAAACGCCGGCGACCTCGTCACCAGCAAGAATGGCACGCTGAATAGGAGCAGCCCCACGCCAACGAGGCAGCAGCGAAGCATGAACATTCACAATACCAAGCGGCGCCATATGCAGCACCTCATCGGGCAAAATGCAGCCATAAGCAGCTACACAGAAAATGTCAGCCCGGGCAGCCTGAAGTGCCTCAACAACCTCAGGCGTCATACGATTTGCCTCAACAACCGGCAACCCCAGCTCAAGCGCCTTAGCCTTAACAGGAGACGGCTCAAGCTTCTTACCACGCCCACGAACAGCATCGGGACGAGTAACAACAAGCGCAATCTCATTCCCAGCCTCCACAAGCGAAGTCAGCGAAGGCACAGCAAAATCAGGCGTACCCATAAACACAATACGCATAAAGAACGTCTCCTCTCAACCAAAGCCGAGACGGCTACAAAGAACAGCGGAAAGCCAAGTCACCAGCCCATCCGCAATAACATTTCAACAAGAACAAATATACCCAAAACCAAAGAAAGAGCCGCAATAAAAGCAGCTCTTTCAGCAAAGCACCTATCAGCGAAGACGCCCATCCCTGGCCCGACGGCACCCCGGGGACGGTGGGACCTACTCCGTCTCGCCCGGTCGAGCGCCGCGGGCCAGGGCGTCCTGGTACTCCTTGACGGCCTTGAGCCTCTGCATGGGCTTAAGGCGCTCGAACATGGTGTTGCCGTGCAGGTGGTCGATCTCGTGCTGCAGGCACACGCAGAACAGATCGCCCGAGGCCTCATAACGAATCAGGTTGGCGTCCAGATCATACGCCTCGACGACGACATGGTCGGGACGCTCAATCTCGCAGCTAATCCCGGGGATAGACAGGCAGCCCTCGCTAAACGGCACCAAATGGTCACTCTGCTCAACAATGACAGGGTTGATGAGCACGTACGGGTCGTAGTCGTTCTTGTCGCTGTAGTCGCAGTCGATGGTGACGAGCTGAATAAGCTCGCCGATCTGCGGAGCAGCCAGGCCGCAGCCGCCGTTCTCGAACATCATCTTCTTCATCTTCTCGGCAAGCGCCTCGATCGCCGGGGTGATCTCCTCGATGACGGCGCACTCCTGGCGCAAACGAGGGTCGGGCGACAGTACGATTCCGTTGGCTTCCATGGCCATCCTTTCAGGTTGTTACATCAAATCATAGGCGTCGACGTCAACGCTCACGCTCACGCCGCGCACGGAGCCCACCTCTTTGAGGCAGGCGTCGATATCATCAGAGACATGGTACCCCACGGGCGACTTCACAAGCAGATGGAAGCGGTAACGGTCCTTGGCTCTCTCGATTACACACGAAGCCGGGCCCAGCACCTGCGGCACGGCACTCCCTGCCCGCAAAAAATCGGGCGCGGCGGCATGCCAGCGACGCTTGAGGAGCTTGGCGATGCGGCCGATGTAGTCTTGCGCGTCGTCTCGGTTCGCCGACCACACCAAAATGTTGACCAGACGCACGAACGGTGGATACAGGGCGTCGCGGCGCTGGTCCAGGTCGTAGTCGGTAAAGATCGAACGGTCGTGCTTAGCGACGGCGCGAATGACCGGATCCTCGGGCAGGTAGGTCTGGATGATCACCTCACCGGGACGATCGCCGCGACCGGCACGGCCGGCGACCTGCTCCAGTAAATCGTAGGCGCGCTCCCCTGCGCGGAAATCGGGCAGCTTGAGGGCGAAGTCGGCATTGACCACGCCCACGAGCGTGACCTCGGGAAAATCGAGACCTTTAGCGATCATCTGGGTACCCAGCAACACGGCGCAATCCGCCGCATCGAACTGCTCGAGCAGCTTTTTGTGCGCATCCTTGCCACACGTGGAATCGGCATCCATGCGAATGATGGCAACGTCCTCGGGAAGCAACTGGTGCAGAGCGTCCTCGATCTGCTGCGTGCCCAGGCCCATTTTTGCCAGGTAGCGACTGCCACATTTGGGGCAACGGCTCGTGGGCGCGGGATACGGCCGCACGCGCCAAGACGAACCGCATGTGTGACACTGCAGCGTGTGTGTGCGCTCGTGATACGTAAGCGCTGTGGAGCAGTGGTTGCAGGTGGGGACGCAGCCGCACTCGCGGCACATCAGGAATGGCGCAAAGCCACGGCGGTTATGCAGCAACACGGCCTTCTCGCGGCGCCCGACCACACGCTCCAATCCCTCCATCAAGGGTTTTGAGAACATGGAGCGGCTGCCGTGCGAGAACTCGCGACGCAGGTCAGCAATGCGGACCGTAGGCAGCACGGCGTGTCCGGGGCGCTCGGGCATCTCGACACGCGTCCAGGTGGCACCGTTATACATGCCGCGGCGGCAGCGGTCGAGGGCCTCGGCAGAAGGCGTGGCCGACCCCAGCACGAGCGGGCAGCGATAGCGGCGCGCCATCTCGGCTGCCACCTCGCGCGCATGGTAGCGCGGACTGGACCCCTGCTTGTAGCTGGTCTCGTGCTCCTCGTCAATGATGATGAGGCCCAGGTCGTCAAGCGGGCAAAAGAGCGCCGAACGTGCGCCGACGACCACGCGGGCCGCACCGCTGGCAACCATATCCCACTGGTCCAGGCGCTCGCCGGCCGAAAGCCGCGAATGGAACACGGCGACCGTCTCGCCAAAGCGCGAACGGAAGCGGCCGACGGTCTGGGCCGTCAGCGAAATCTCGGGCACCAGCACGCAGGCCGAGCGACCGGCTGCAAGCACACGCTCAATGGCGGAGAGGTAAACCTCGGTTTTGCCGGAGCCGGTGACGCCGTCGACCAACACCACGTCGCCATGAGCGTCCAGACGGGCGCGCTCAATCTGCGCGAGCGCCTGTTGCTGGCCGTTGGTAAGGGAGACCGGCGCCTTGCCGCTTGCCGAGGACAGCGTGGTCTGCTCGCTGCAGCCACGCCACGCACGGCGTTCCTCCACCACCACGACGCCGCGCTTTTTGAGCGCCTTGATGGTCGCCGACATGCTGTTATAGAGAAGGTTGAGGTCGCGCGTCGTGACCGGGCCGCACCGGAGCGCCTCGATGAGTTGGCGCTGGCGGACCGCGGTCTTGGGCGGCGTATAGTCAAAGCCTTCGGGCGTAAGCATCACCCAACGGTTTTGGATAGGCTTGACGGCGGGGCGCTCAACCGACCATGCGCCGTCATCGCCCTTAACGACGCGCGGACTGCCGCCCGGGGGCAGGAACAGGCGCAGGCACTCGGAAAGCGTCGCGACATACTCGCGGCTCATCCAACGTGCGATGCGGGCAGCCTCGGCGGTAAAGAGGGGTTTGCTGAGGATGGCTTCGATGGCTTTAATGCGCGCGGGGTCGAGGGCATTGTAGCCCTGTAGGTCGCTCAGCTCAGGCGCAATGTCGACGATATAGCCCGCGGCCGCACGGTTACCAAAGTGGACCAGGACCGTGGATCCGATCTGCGCCTCGTTGGCAAGGGACTCAGGGATGCCGTAAGCAAACGGATCCGACAGCGCACGGGTGGGGATGTCGAGGACCACGCTCGCGTAGGCGGCAGGGGGCTCGGGCGCAGGCTTAGACTGAGCCGAGGCAGCGGCAGGCTTGGGCTTCACCGGAGCTTCCTCCGGTTCCGGCGAACCAAACAGCGACAGTTGTTGAGCCATACACCACCTCTAACGAACGGACCTGAAAGGGGTGGGACAAAATAATCAGTAGAGTTTGTCCCATGGCCGATACGAGTGTCGAGCTCGTTGCGTCACTCGAACATGGGACAAACACTACTGATTATTTTGTCCCAGCAACCCACTCATCGGTACAGAAACAAGAGCCCCGCTCGGGGTGAACGGGGCTCGGATACAAACGTTTGCGCAGCGACTACAGCGCCATCGTGCGGGCGCGGTCGATGCGCGCCAGGCAGTCGTCGCGGCCGACGAGTGCCATGGTCTCGCCCAGCGGAGGGCTCACCATGTTGCCGCAAACGGCCACACGCACGGCCTGGAACACCACGCGCTTCTTGAGGTCCATCTGCTCGGGCAGCGGTTCAAGCGCAGCGTCGATGTTCGCGGCTGTCCACTCGTCCACGCCCTCGAGCGCGGCCTTGGCGGCGTCCAGAATGGAACCCATGCCCTCCTTGGCCAGGCCCTTGTTGACAGACTTCTCGTCATACTCGAGCGTCTCGGCGGTAGCAAAGATGGGAGCGGCGACAGTCACGGCGTCGGCCGGCATCTTGGTGCGCGGCTTAACGATGGCGGCAAGCGCGTCGATCCAGTCCTCGCCGTACTCGACGTTACCCTCAATGAGACCCGCCTCATGCAGCTCAGGGACCATGATCTCATCGGCAAACTGGGTGTCGGACATGCCGTTGATGTACTCGGCATTGACCCAGTCGAGCTTCTTGGGGTCGAAGGTCGCCGGGTTCTTGGAAATGCGGTCGAGCGAGAACTTGCTGGCCAGGACATCGCGCGGGATGATCGTGGTCTCGCCGTCGAGCGACCAGCCGAGCAGCGCCAGATAGTTGACGAAGGCGTCGGACAGGTAACCGGCGTCGCGGTACTCCTCCACCGAGGTGGCGCCATGGCGCTTGGAGAGCTTCTTGCCGTCGGCGCCCAGGATCATGGAGATGTGGGCGAACGTGGGCACGGGCGCGCCGAGAGCCTCGTAGACCATGACCTGGCGCGGGGTGTTGGACAGGTGGTCGTCGCCGCGGATGACATGGGTGATCTTCATCATGGCGTCGTCGACAACGGTCGCAAAGTTGTACGTGGGCGTGCCATCGGAGCGGAAGATGACAAAGTCGTCGAGCTCCTTGGCGTCGAAGGTCACCTCGCCGTGGACGGCGTCGTGGATGACGACGTCGCCGCGGTCCTCGGGCACCTTGATGCGCAGGACGTAGGACTCGCCGGCCTCGATGCGGCGGCGGGCCTCCTCGGGATCAAGATCGCGGCAGCGACGCTGATAACCCTGGAAGGGGTCCTTGCGTTCCTGCGCAGCCTTACGGTCAGCGTCGAGCTGCTCCTTGGTGCAGAAGCAGGGATAGGCCTTGCCCTCGTCCCAAAGCTTCTGGGCGGCCTGCTTGTACAGGTCCAAGCGCTCGGTTTGGGCATAGGGGCCATAGTCGCCGCCCACCTCGGGACCCTCGTCCCAGTCCAGGCCAAGCCAACGCATGGCGCGCAGAATGATCTGCGTGTTCTCGTCGGTGGAACGGGTGGGGTCGGTGTCGTCGATGCGCAGGATGAACGTGCCGCCGTTTGCGCGGGCAAAAGCCCAGTTATAGATAGCGGTGCGGGCGCCGCCGATGTGCAGCTTGCCCGTCGGTGAGGGTGCAAAGCGGACGCGAACGTCTGATGCCATGGAAATCTCCTCGATTGCAGGATGGATGTCTAACCGCACCAGTATAAAGCATCAACGCAACCTCCGCACAAAGGGCACCGACCCACTCATTGGGGACAGACTTAAATGACCAGCCAATAAGCACCCGGCTACTCATTTAAGTCTGTCCCCAATGAGTACCAATGAGTAGGTGCGGAAAGGGTGTGAATATTCGATTAACGCGATATCATGTGCCCTTGCATACAGAGCCCGGCGGAATGGTAACGGTCGCCGGGACACGTTTTTGAAAGGACAATCATGTCAGAAGAGCTTCGTTCCATCCCGCCCCAACACGGATCGTTTGTGTTTACGTCGGAATCGGTGACCGAGGGTCATCCCGATAAGATCGCTGACCAGATCAGCGACGCCGTACTCGACGCAATCCTCGCCAAAGAAATAGAGCTCCAGGAGCAGGGCTATATTGCGCCCAACGGCGTGCCCGCCAACGTGGAGAACGTCCGCTGCGCCTGCGAGACCCTCGTGACCACCGGCACCGTCATCGTTGCCGGCGAGATCCGTACCCAGGCCTACGTCGACGTGCAGGAAATCGCCCGCGGCGTCATCCGCCGCATCGGCTACAACCGTGCCAAGTTCGGTTTTGACTGCGATACCTGCGGCGTCATGAGCCTTATTCACGAGCAGTCACCCGACATCGCCCAGGGCGTCGACGAGTCGTTTGAGACGCAGACCGGCGCTACCAGCGACCCGATCGACTTGATCGGCGCCGGCGACCAGGGCATGATGTTCGGTTATGCCTCCAACGAAACCAAGACCCTCATGCCCATGCCGCACTACCTGGCGAGCCGCCTGGCCGAGCGCCTGGCAGCCGTGCGCCACGACGGCACCCTCGCCTACCTGCGCCCCGACGGCAAAACCCAGGTCACCGTGCGCTACGAAGATGGCAAGCCCGTCGAGGTCACGACCATCGTCATCTCCACGCAGCATGCCGCCGAAATCGAGGACATGGGCAAGATCAAGGCCGATCTGATCGAGCACGTTATCACCCCGGTTATGGCTGCTGAGAACATGCCGTGGGACAACGCGGACATCTATGTGAACCCCACCGGTCGCTTTGTCGTAGGCGGCCCCATGGGCGACACGGGCCTGACCGGCCGCAAGATCATCGTCGACACCTACGGCGGCTACGGCCGTCACGGTGGCGGTGCCTTTAGCGGCAAGGACTGCACCAAGGTCGACCGCTCCGCCGCGTACGCAGCGCGCTGGGTCGCTAAGAACGTGGTGGCCGCCGGCCTGGCCGACCGCTGCGAAGTCGAGCTTGCCTACGCCATCGGCGTTTCCAAGCCCCTCTCAATCATGGTTGACACCTTCGGTACCGCGCATGTTGCCGAGGACAAGATCGTCGAGGCCGTCGAGAAGACCTTCGACCTGCGCCCGGGCGCAATCATCCGCGACCTAGACCTGCGTCGCCCCATCTACGAAAAGACGGCAGCCTACGGTCACTTCGGCCGCGAAGACGCCGACTTCACCTGGGAGAATACCGACCGAGTCGAAGAACTCAAAGCAGCCTGCGGACTTTAAGCTAACGGCAAAAGCTACAGCCAAGAAACAACGCACCAAAAGAAGTACCGGCTCCAACCGGTACTTCTTTTTTATTTAAAGGTGGTGAAGATGAGCCGACCTGGGACATGGAATAGGTCATAGGCCTATAAATTTCGCAGCAGAGCGACTCCAACCATGTATCCTAAGTTCCGAGGGCTTTAGTATTTGGTCGATCGCGAGTTCCGCACGAGCCGGAGGCCACTTAATGTGGCCTCCGTGCGAGCAGGACTGTCCGAGCAGGCGACCAAATACTAAAGCCCTCGGAACGGCGGGACAGAGTATGCCCCGTCCCTCGGAACGACGGGATAGAACAGGAGCGCATATGGCAGGCAAGCCGCAAACACTAGCTACGACCTCGGCATTCGAGATCTTGGGGCCCGTCATGGTCGGCCCCAGCTCATCGCACACCGCCGGCGCCCTGCGCTGCGCACAAGTTGCCGCCAGCCTGCTGGAAGGCCGCATCACCAAAGTCACCTTTGGCCTGTGGAACTCCTTCGCCCACACCTACCGCGGCCACGGCACCGACCGCGCGCTCGTCGCGGGCATTCTGGGCCTCGACACCGATGACGAGAACATCAAGCAGGCCTTCGACCTCGCAAGCGAGCAGGGCCTCGAATATCACTTTGACATCAAGGGCGACGACGCCTCCATCCACCCCAACACCGTCGACATTGACATGGTCGACGACACGGGCGCCACGGCACAGGTCCGCGGTGAGAGCCTGGGCGGCGGCAAGATGCGCATCAGCCGCATTAACGGCGTCGGCGTTGACATCTCGGGCATGTACTCAACGCTCTTCGTGGCGCACAAGGACGTCCCCGGCGTGCTCGCCGCGCTCACCAACCTGCTCGCCTACGCACACGTGAACATCGCCTTCTGCCGCACCTACCGCACCGAAGTGGGCGGCCAGGCCTACTCCGTCTTTGAGACCGACGGCGCGCCCGACGACACTGTTGTCCCGATGCTGCGTAAGCTCGACAATGTCGATTACGCGACCTTTATCGAGCTCCCCGGTTCTGCTTCGTCGCTCTCCCCCGGCGTCTCGGCCAAGGAAATCTTCGACGACGGCGAGCAGCTGCTCGATGCGTGCGAGGAACTGGGGCTCAGCATCGGCGCCGTCATGGCCGTTCGCGAGGCGCGCCTGACCGGCGAGGCCCACGCCGTCGCCGCCATGCGCCGCGTGCTCGACGTCATGCGCGAGGAGACCACGGCCCCCATCGCCAACCCGCAGCGATCGCTCGGTGGGCTTATCGGCGGCGAGGCCAAACTGGTCGATGCCACCAGCCGCAACGATTTGAGTGCAAGCCTGATGGGCCCCGTTCAGACCAATGCCGTGGCCCGCGCCATGGCCGTGCTCGAGCGCTCCGCCACCATGGGCGTGATCGTCGCAGCTCCGACGGCAGGATCCGCGGGTGTTGTGCCCGGCTGCGTGCTGGCGCTCGCAGACCATTTGCAGCTGGACGACGAGCAGGTCATGGATGCCCTTTATTGCGCCGCCGCCATCGGCCTCAACCTCACCACGAGCGCCTGCGTTGCCGGCGCCGAGGGCGGCTGTCAGGCCGAGGTCGGAAGTGCGGCCGCCATGGCCGCCGCCGCGCTAGTGCAGATGCTCGGCGGCACACCCGAGCAGGCG
Organism: uncultured Collinsella sp.; assembly: GCA_900544115.1. Lineage (GTDB taxonomy): Bacteria > Actinomycetota > Coriobacteriia > Coriobacteriales > Coriobacteriaceae > Collinsella. The sequence goes on from UQTW01000007.1 coordinate 40,728, forward strand.
CTCGACGCCAGTTCCATCGCGCTGAGTAATCTGCTGGGCCTCGTTTGTGACCCCGTCGGTGGCCTCGTGGAGGTGCCCTGCCAAAACCGCAACGCCATCGGCGTGGCAGCCGCCTTTAGCTCCGCACAACTCGCCCTCGCCGGCATTAAGAGCCTGGTGCCGTTTGACCAGATGGCACACGTCATGCTCTCGGTGGGCCACGCGTTGCCGGCCACGCTGCGCGAGACGGCCAAGGGCGGCATCGCGCAGGCTCCGGCCGCGCTTTCGGCCTGTGCAAAATGCGGTGTGTGCGGATAGCGACAAAGAACGACTCGAAGGTGGGACAAATGTCCCACCTCTTTTGAATGCCACCGTTTCCGTACCACAATCAACTAGGTAATCGCTATAATGCAAGCCCAGTAAAAACACGATGAGCCGCAAGGCGAAATTCGAAGGATATGCATACGATGTCGCAAAACGATCGAACTCAACTGATTCCCGATCCGCAGCAGCCGAGCAGGCACACCGGCGGCGTTCAGTCGCCGCGTCCTATCGCGCCGAGCCGCGGTCAGCAGCGTGGTGCGGCAAACGCTTCGCAACGCCCGAACCAGCAGCGCCAGCAACGTCAGCAGCGCCAGGCAAACGGCAATACGCCCAAGCAGCCCCCCACGCACGCTCGAGGCGATCGCGGCCCCGCGCGCAAACCCACCGAGAACAATAAGTCGGGCAAAAAGACGACGCTCTTTGTCGTCCTGGGTCTTATCGTCATTGTCTATATCGTAGGCGTCGTAGCGTTTTCGCAGGTAGCCTACCCCAACACCACCATCGCCGGCGTCGACGTCTCGTTCTCAAACGCTTCGTCTGCCGCCACCAAGGTCAACTCGGCGTGGAAGCACTATAAGCTCACCGTTACGGGCGATGACTTTAGCTGGACCTATCAGCCCGAGTCCGATGAGCCCATTGTCGACGGCGAAGCTGCCGCAAAAGAGATTATCAGCCGCAACGAAGCCATTGTATGGCCGGTTCGCCTTGTAGAATCCTTAAGCGGCAAGACCAAAACAACCGCTAGCTCCAACGAAGTCGATCTTGATCAAGACGTCGACCTGTCCATGCTCTCCGATACCTTTGACCAAAAGCAGTTTGAGAAGGATCTGGGCACCGCCATCGATGAGTTTAACGAGGGCCGTTCGGGCACGTTCGAGGCCAATAGCTCCTATGACGAGCAGGCCGGCAAGTTTACCGTCGAGAAGGCGCGCTCCAACGAAAAACTCAACCGCGAGCATGTCATTAAGTATGCCGAGCTCGAGCTTGCCTCGCTGGCCGAGACCGTAGATCTTTCCAAGCTCGGCAACGATGCCTATGAGCCGCTCAATGGAACGCTGACCGATGATCAGATTCAGGCCGCATGCGATGCCGCCAATAACTTCTTGGGCGTCAACGTGACCCTCAAGCTTAACGGCGAGGATGCCGGCAAGGTTGATGGCAGCTCCGTGTTGCAGTGGATCAGCTTTGCCGATCCGGCCAACCCCACGCTCGATACGTCGCAGATCAGCAGCTGGGCAGCCGAGCTCGCCAACGGCTATAATACCGTGGGCTCCACTCGCTGGTGGACGCGCGCCGATGGCAAGCAGTGCGCCGTCGAAGGCGGCGACTTTGGTTGGTCCATCGACAGCAGCTCGCTCGCCAAGCAGGTCGAAGACGCCATTAACAACAAGCAGACCGGCGAAATCGATATCAAGTACTCCCAGAAGGCCGACACCTTTACCGCAAAGGGAGAGCCTGACTGGAAGGCATACGTCGATGTCGATCTGTCCGAGCAGCACGCGCGCTACTACGACGAGAGCGGCAATATTGTGTGGGAGGCCAACTTTATTTCCGGCAAACCGGGCGAAGACGCCACCCCCGAGGGCGTATGGCAGATCAACAGCAACGATGGCGCCAGCAAACTCATCGGTGCCAAGGACCCCGAGACCGGCAAGCCCAAATACGAGAGCCCGGTTAGCTACTGGATGCCGTTTGAGGGCAACATGGTCGGTTTCCACGATGCAACGTGGCAAAACGACAAGAGTTTCGACGATCCCAACTCCTACAAGTGGTGCGGCAGCCACGGATGCATCAACCTTCGCCTGGCCGACGCCAAGGCGCTGCACGATTGCATCAAAGTCGGCCTGTGCGTGGTTGTCCACTCGTAGTGCAACGCGCGCATTCATACAACATGCAACTGCTGCGACCAATCTAACAATTCCGAAAGATACAGTCCTATGCGCCTGCCCCAACCGGCGGGCGCATATACTTATCAAGGTTCTTTCTATAAAGGAGACGCTATGCCGAATGTCCCCAACATCACCCCGGGCCCGGATGATACCGAGCACACGCCCGAAGGTGCCACCGAAACGCTTCCTCTGATCACAGACGTACATGCCGACAAGGAGAGCGGATGCACGAACGATACGGCCGAGATTTCCGATGAAGAGGCATATGCCAAGCTCAAGGCAAAACGTGCCGAACGTCGACGCAAAAAGCTGATTCGACGCGGCATTGCCGCCGGCATCGTGGGTGTCATCGCGCTCATTGCTATTGTTGCAACCCTGGTTATCAATGCGCAGCCACAGGGCGATAGCGGGCCTGCGACCGACATGGTGACCGAGGGCACGTTTAGCACAACGGTCGAGGCAAAAGGCCAGCTCAAACCCATTTCGTCCTCAGTGGTCTCCCCTTCTGTCGACGGCACGGTCGATTCGATCAACGTGCAGGCAGGCCAATCCGTCAACGAGGGCGACGTGCTTATGACCATTAAAAACGACGAGCTCGATCGCAACGTTGCCGAGGCGCAGCGTGCAGTTGCAGCCGCTCAAGAAGACCTCGCCAACGCGAAGAAAGCCGCAGCTGCCGCGCAGGCCAACCCAACGACGGACGTCGACGGAGGTTCCGCAGCGGCTGGCATCTCCGCCGCATCAGCGGACACGAACGCCGTATCGGCCGCGCAGCGCAGCCTCGCATCAGCCCAGGCAAACCTCGATCAGGCGAACGCCAAGGCCGCCGGGCGCACGGTTACGGCGCCGAGCTCGGGCAGCATCGTGGAGCTCAACGCCAAGGTGGGCGCTACGGTAACAGGCGGCATGATCATGGGCGAAAGCGATACGAGCGGCGGCAAGCAGTGCATGCAGATCGCCGACCTCTCCAAGATGAAGGTAACGGTTCAGGTGGGCGAAAAGGATATCGCCAAGATCGCCGTGGGCCAGAGCGCCAACGTGACCTATCCCGCGTTTCCCGATATTGTGAGCCAAGGTACCGTCACGGCTATCGCCTCGGTGGCAAACTCCGACTCCTCCTCCGGGAGCGGCGGCAGTGTGACCTTTAACGTCGACATCCTCATCGAAGCACCCGACAGTCGCCTTAAGCCGGGTATGACTGCCGAGGTCTCGGTAGTGACCGAGAAGCTCGACGACGTGGTTATGGTGCCGACCATGGCGCTGATGACCGAAGACGGCGAGCACTATTACGTCAATCTGGCCACCGATTCGGAAGGCAAGAAGACGCGCCGCGTGAAGGTGACCGTCGTGACGCAAAACGACAACGAGGCTGTAGTCGGTAAGACGCAGGTCAAGCGCGACGACCAGGGCAACGAGATCAACCCAGACGTCCCGGTTACCAAGTTACGCGACGGCGACACCATCGTGACGGATACCGGCACAGGAATGACGGCAGACGGCGGCGACAACATGCCTGCCGACGAGGGCAAGTAATGCGTCCCGTCATCGACATCCGCAACGTGCACCGCATCTTTGAGAGCGAGGCCGGTTGCGCCCACATCCTGCATAACGTGAGCCTGGCAGTAGATCCCGGTGAGTTCGTTGCCATCACCGGCCCCTCGGGCTCAGGCAAGTCGACGCTCATGAACATCCTGGGCTGCCTGGACAAACCGACGGCGGGCGATTACTTCCTGCAAGGGCTCAACGTCGCCGAGCTCGACGATGATGAGCTCACCGAGGTGCGAGCGCTGAGCATCGGCTTTGTCTTTCAGAGCTTTAATCTGCTGCCGCGCCTGACGGTGATCGAAAACGTCATGCTGCCGCTGTCCTACACCAATGTGCCGCGCAGCCAGCGTGAGATGCGCGCCGTGCACGCGCTGCAAGCCGTCACGCTTCCGGTCGACCATTGGGACCATCGTATATCGGAGCTGTCGGGCGGACAGATGCAGCGCGTCGCCATCGCGCGCGCCCTCGTCAACGACCCGCCCATCATTTTGGCCGACGAGCCAACGGGAAATCTAGACTCGACAACCGGGGCGCTCGTCATGGAAACCTTCCACAAGCTCCAGAAACGCGGCAAGACCATCGTACTCATCACGCATGACCCCGGCATCGCCGCCGAGGCCGATCGAGCCGTAACCATCCGTGACGGGCGAATCCATGACGGCGCATATGTCGCGCATACACCGAATACGTTACGCGGGGCCGTCAAAAACCTGCCCGCGATTTCTGCAACCACCAATCAGCCGAAAGGAGCGAAGGCATGAGCACCCGCGATCTTGTCCAAGAAGCCCTTCACTCGCTCGAGGCCAACAAGGGACGCAGCCTGCTCACCATCCTTGGCATCGTCATTGGCATCGCCTCGGTCATCGCCATGACTTCGCTCATCGGCGGCATCCAAAACAGCCTGGTCAACAGCCTGGGCCTCAATGCAGCCCGCATGGTAGAGATCTATTCGTCCCAAGAACTCACCGATTCGGATGTGGAAAAGCTTCGCAAACTGGTGCCGCAGATTGAGCAGATCGGCATCGTCGATAGCGCCTATTCCGAGTACAAGGTCGGGGATAAAAGCTATACCGTCATGGCACACGGCGTCGATAGCGACATGCTCGATGCCGTGGGCGCCAGCAAGCTCGTTGCGGGACGTGTCTATTCACAGGCAGAGTCTCAATCAGGCTCGCGCGTGGCGCTCATCAGCCGCGGCGGCGCCGATCAGCTTTACGGCAACGAACAGGACGCACTGGGGAAAACCATCAAGGTGTCCAACGGCGAGGTGCAGATTGTAGGCGTGATTGATGGCGGCAGCGACTCCATGGGCTCGCTCACGCTGTATATGCCACGCGAAACCATCTCCGGCCTGTTTGGCGACGAGAATCCTTCATTTCCCAGCGTGACGGCACTTGCCGCCGAGGGCACAGACATGGACGAGCTCTGCAAGACCATCGAGTCTAAGGTGCGCGCGATGAAGGGCATCTCGGAGGATGATGAGTACGACAGCGTATCGGCGACCTCCATGAAAAGCGCCATCGATGCACTCAACTCGTTTATGGGCGCCTTCTCGCTCATCATGGGCGCTGTCGCCAGTATCTCACTGCTTGTCGGCGGAATCGGCATTATGAATATGATGCTTACCAACGTGACTGAGCGCATCCGCGAGATCGGTATTCGCCGTGCCTTGGGCGCCAGTCGCCGCGATATCACCGCGCAGTTTTTGGCCGAGTCCTCGGCGCTGTGCGTCACCGGTGGCCTGCTGGGTGTCCTGATTGGCTATCTGCTGGCCTGGGGCCTCGCGATGTTTGCCGCAGGATCAGGGGTTCTCAACGAGCTCGGTGCCAGTGGGGAGATCACACCGAGCTTTTCAATCGCCACGGTGCTGCTGGCCTTCGGCGTCTCCGTCGGCATCGGCGTAATCTTTGGCTTCTACCCCGCTCGCCGCGCGGCAAAGCTCAACCCGGTGGAGTGCCTACGCTACCAGTAAGCCACCACCAGCTACCAGTAAGCCACCACCAACAAGTTGCGGTGAATTAGGGACTGAATATGCTATCTAGCAGCAAAAACAGACACTATTTCACCGCAACTTATTGAAGGGCTGTTTGCGCCAGTTCTGGGCGTCGTCCTCGAGCTATTGATGGATGACGGGCTTGTACGGGTCAAGCTTGCTCGGGACGCTCCTCCTCGCGGGCGGGAGGGCGCGCAGGCGCGGCAAGCGCCTAGCGCGCGAACTCCCGTAAGAGCGCGTCTTCCACTTCCCGAAGCGAAAGGGCCCCGCCGCCCTCGGCGGGACGGGTGACCACGATGCAGTGCGCTCCCACGTCGCGCGCGGAGGCGAGCTTCTCGGCCGTGCCGCCTACGGTTCCCGAGTCCTTGGTCACAAGCCACTGGGCGCCCACCTGCCGAAGCATCGCCTCGTTGAGCTCGCGGGTGAAGGGCCCCTGCATGCCGATGACGTGCGACGGCGAAAACCCCGCGTCGATGCACTTCGTTATAGCACTGGGCAGCGGGAGCACGCGCACGAAGAAGCGCTCCGCGAAATCGGCGACGCGCGTGTAGGGAGCAAGCTCCTTGCTCCCCGTCGTGAGAAGAGCGCGACCCGGGTTCTCGGAGAGAAAGCGCGCCGCGCAGGCGATCGACGCGACCGACACGATGCCTTTGGGCAGCGCCTCGACCGGGCGCGCAAGGCGCAGGCATCGTGCACCCACGGCGAGCGAAGCGGCCCGGATGTTGCCGCTTGCGAGCGTAGCGAAGGGGTGCGTGGCGTCGACAACGATGCGCGCGCCAGAAAGCTCGCACTCCATGTCGGCCTCGTCGAGCCTGCCCGCATGTACCTCGATGCCCGGAAGCTCGCCCAAAAGCTCGCCTCCGTACTCGGTTGCCGCGTAGGCACGGGCGGGGATGCCCGCCCCGCTCGCCCATTCGCACAGAAGGCGGCCCTCGGTGGTGCCGGCGAAGATGCGCAGCGCCGGCGCGGATGCGGGCGCCGTCACTTCGGGCCGCCTGTGCGCGTGATCTGGTAGAGCAGCGCGTTCATAATGGCGGCCGCCACGGTCGAGCCGCCCTTGCGACCCCTCGCGACGATGGCCGGCACGCGTCGCGCGAGTAGCTCCTCTTTCGCCTCGACCACGTTCACAAACCCGACCGGCACCCCAACGACGAGCGCGGGCGCGATCTTCCCCGCGTCCATGAGCTCGGCGAGGCGCAGAAGTGCTGTGGGAGCGTTGCCGACGGCCACGATGAGCGGACCCTCGATGCCGCAAGCTTTGTCCATGCTCGCAACGGCGCGAGTCGTGCCCGCGGCACGCGCAGCCGCGGCGACATCAGGGTCGGCCATGTAGCACACGGCCTTGCAGCCGAGCTTCGCGAGCGCGGACTTGCTTATGCCTGCAAGCGCCATGTTCGTGTCGGTGAGCACCGTGGCCCCTGCGCGCAGTGCGTCGAGCGCACAGTGCGCGGCGTCATGGGTGAACACGAGAGAATCGGCGTACGAGAAGTCGGCAGTGGTGTGGATGACGCGCTTCACGACGGGCTCTTCGAGCGGCGGGAACGTGCCGCCGAGCTCTTCGGTGATGATCTCGAAGCTGCGCCGCTCGATGTCGCCGGGCGCCATCTCCTTGGAATCCATCTAGTACTCCACTCCTTCCCTTGCACATATCCCCTGCTCGTAGGGATGTTTCTCGCACCGCATCTCGGTTATGTAGTCGGCCTTCTCCACGATCTTGCGGGAAGGCGCGCGCCCGGTGAGCGCTACTTCGACGCCGCGCGCGGACATATCGAGCGCGCGGTCCACGAGCGCCTCGTCGACAAGCCCCTTCGAAAGCGCGTCGAGCGCCTCGTCGAGCACGAGCAGTCCCTCTTGCGCGCCCTCGAGCTCGGCGAGCGCAGAAGCGAGGTTCCCATCGTGCAGCTCGCACGTCGCGGCAAGTTCTTCCGACGTCATCGACCAGGTAAACTTGTCCGACACCTTCCCCGCGAACACGGGCACGCCGAAATGCTCGGCGAGCAGGCGCACCTCCCCGCTTTCGCCGTCTTTCAGGAACTGCACGACGACGACGCGGCGGCCTGCAGCGAGCATGCGAAGGGCGAGGCCCATCGCCGCCGTGGTCTTGCCTTTGCCGTCGCCATGATACACGTGGATCATACGCCCTCCTCGATAATGCGGTAGACATACTCCATGTCGAGCGCCCCGCGCACGACGTCGGCCAGGCGGTCAAACTCGCGCGCACGGTGATCGGCCGTGGACGCCGCGCCCGCAGCACCCACGACGCTCTCGGGCAGGCCGCGCATGCGCGCGAGCGAGCGCGCGAGGGCGAGCGCAACCCCCGGTTCGTCGAACAGGCCGTGGAGATAGGTTCCGAACACGTTTCCGCAGGCCGCGCCTTCTGGTTTGCCGCCAATTGTGCCCGCAGGGGCGCAGGAGACGGTCGTTTCGCCGTCGTGAATCTCGTACCCGCGCGCCGTCATGCCGTTCCACGCCGAGAACGCGCCTTGGGCGCCCGTGATGCGCAGCTCCGACTGGGCGAGGCGCTTTTCCTCCTTGAACACCGTACTTGCAGGGATGAGCCCGAGCCCGCGCGCGGTGCCAGCGCCTTCCCTGCCGTGCGGGTCGGAAAGCTCGTCTCCCAAAAGCTGGTAGCCTCCGCATATGCCGAGCGCCGGCGTGCCCGCGCCCGAAAGCGCGCGTACACAGGCTCCGATGCCGCTAGCCGCAAGCCAGCGCGCGTCGTCGAGCGTAGTCTTCGAGCCGGGAAGCACCACCAGGTCGGGTCGGCCCAGATCGGTCGTCGAGGAAACGTAGCGCACGCCCACGCCGGGCACGCGCGAAAGCGGGTCGAAGTCGGTGAAATTCGACAAATGCGGAAGGCGCACGACGGCGACGTCGATGACGCCGCGCGCCTCGCGGGCAGATAGGCGCGGCGCGAGCGAGTCCTCGTCGTCAAGGTCGAGCGTAAGATACGGCACGACACCCACGACGGGAACTCCGCACATCTTCTCGAGCGGGGCCAAACCCGGGCGCAGGATTTCCACATCGCCGCGGAACTTGTTTACCACAAGCCCCCGCAAAAGCGCGCGGTCCTCGGGCGCAAGGAGCGCGACCGTGCCGTAGAGCTGGGCAAATACCCCGCCCGGGTCGATGTCGCCCGCAAGCAGCACGGGGGAGGACACGGCGCGCGCGAGCCCCATGTTGACGATGTCATTTTCGGCAAGGTTGATTTCGGCGGGGCTGCCGGCGCCCTCGATGACGATGACGTCGTTTTCCTCCGCGAGCGAATCGAACGCCTCCAAAATCTGCGGCATGAGCGCCTTCTTTCGCGCGAAGTAGTCCCTCGCAGCGAAGGCTCCCTGCGCCTTGCCGGCCACGATGAGCTGGCTTCGGTGGCCGCTTTCAGGCTTGAGCAGGATGGGGTTCATGCGCACGTCGGGCGGGATGCCGCACGCCTCGGCCTGCATGATCTGGGCGCGCCCCATCTCGAGCCCGTCGGCCGTGACACCGCTGTTGAGTGCCATGTTCTGGCTCTTGAAGGGAGTCACGCGCAGGCCGTCCTGCGAAAGCACGCGGCACAGCCCCGCCGCAAGCAGGCTCTTCCCCGCGTTCGACATGGTGCCCTGGATCATGATGGGCTTGGCCCTACCCACGGGTATCGACCTCCTTCGCCAAGCCTCGGCCATCCGCGCCCGCCATAGCGCCGCCGCAAGAAGCGCCGCCCCGTTCGTCGGGTTCGCCTTCGCCCGATGCACCTTCCGCCCGAAGCGCGCGGCTGAACGCCATCGCAAGCCGGGCGTTCTCCCTGTGCGTGCGCACCGCGACGCGGCACCAGAAACGGGACAGTACCGAAAACGAGTCGCACGTGCGGACCAAAACACCCTGATTATACAGGCGCTCGGGGATGTCTTTCGCCGGCGTGCGGACTAAAAGGAAGTTCGCATCCGACGGCACGACGGAAAGCCCGAGCGAGGAGAGCTCGTGGGAAAGCCACGCTCGCTCGCCCGCCAATACGTCGCGCGTGCGCGAGACGTATTCAACGTCTTCCAGGGCGGCGATGCCCGCGGCCTCGGCGACCGAGGAGACGGGCCACGCCTGCCCCGCCCGGCGAATCCCCTCGATGAGTTGGGCGTTTCCGCTGATCAGATATCCCAACCGCAACCCCGCCATTCCGTAGAGCTTGGTGAACGCGGAGAGCACGGCCACATGGCGCGAACACGCGGCGCGTGCGGCCACGCTCCTTTCGCGGGCGTCGGGCGCAAATCCGAGGAAGCACTCGTCCACGACAAGCAGCGCGCCCACCTGCTCGCAGCGGCAAGCCGCGGCCTCGATCACGCTGGGGTCGACGAGGCGCCCCGTCGGGTTGTTCGGATTGCAGAGGTACGCCACGTCTCCCGGCCCCTCGATCGCGCGGGCGAAGGAGGCGGGCACGTCGAAGTCGTCCGCTTCAGAGAGCGGGAACTCCTGCACGCATGCGCCGTAGTACGATGCCGCCTCAGCATATTCAGAGAACGTCGGCGCGCACACGACGATGCGTTTCGGGCGCACCGCCGCTGCGAGCCGCCAGATGATGTCGGACGCGCCCGCGCCGCAGACGATAGTATCTTCGGGAATGCCCTGGTCGCGCGCTAGCGCGCGAACGAGGGCGAGGCTTTCCCTATCGGGGTAGGCGTCGATTCGAGAAAGCGCCTTGCAAGCTGCGGCGACGGCGCGCGGCGAGGGGCCTGCCGGATTCACGTTCACCGAGAAGTCAATGAGGTCGGAGGCACCCCCTTCGCAAGCGATGCCGAGCGATTGCGCGCTGCCCCCATGCGTGCGGGCGCGCAGGATTCCCCCGGCAGCCCGGGGCGCGGCGTGGTCTTTCCTCATGCCATCGCCCCCACGGCGAGTACGACCGCCGCGCGCGCGGCGACGAAGACGACGAGCGCGCATACGGACGCGGCGAGCATGAGCCTTGTCGCCCGGGCGATGTCGCCCCACTCGATTTCGCGGGACGCGTCGCCTATCGTCGGTTTCTCAACGAGCTTACCGAAATACACCGCGGGTCCTGCCAGGCGCAGTCCGAGCGCACCCGCGCACGCCGACTCGGTCTGCGCCGCGTTCGGGCTCGCATGGCGACGCCTGTCGCGGCGCCAGATGCGCGCCGCCCCGTGCGCGTCGAGCCCGACGATCGGGCACACGGCGATCATGAACAGGGCCGATAACCGCGAGGGAATCCAGTTCACCGCATCGTCGAGGCGCGCCGAGGCGCAGCCGAAGTCGATGTAGCGCTCGTTTTTGTAGCCCACCATGCTGTCGAGCGTGTTCACCGCCTTGTACGCCATGCCCAAGGGCGCACCCCCGATCATAAGGTAGAAAAGCGGCGCGATGACGCCGTCGCTCGCGTTCTCCGCCACCGTTTCCACGGCGGCGCGCGCGACGCCCTGCTCGTCGAGAACAGACGTGTCGCGTCCCACGATGAGCCCGACAGCTTCACGCGCCGCGACAAGGCCGCCCCTCGAGAACGCACGGGCCACGGCCAGGCTCTGGCGGCGCAGCTCGCATGCCGCGAGAATCTGATAGCTCGCCCATGCCTCGGCCACGAAGCGCAAGCCGGAGTGAACCATGCCGCAAAGATGCAGGATTCCCCAGGTCAAAAGCCCACACGCAAGCGGAAGCGCCACGGCGAGCACAAGCCCTGCGGCGCGCGTACCCGCGGACGTTTGCGGGAATGCGCCCCGCAGGCGGCCTTCGGCCCACGTGATCGCGCGCCCCATGGCGACGACGGGATGGGGAAGCCAGCGCGGGTCGCCGAAGGCAAGGTCGGCCGCGAACCCGGCGGCGACGGCAAGAATCGTCATCACCGGGCATCGCCCCCCGAAGCGGGGCGAACGTCGCGAAGGCAGCGCCCATCCCAAGTGGCAGCCCATGCGCCGCCCGGCTCGGTATGCACGTCGAAGTATCCCATTTTCGGGACAGCTAGCTCGGAGAGCAGCGCTTTCACGGTACCCGCGTGAACGACGAAGACGGCGCGCCCACTCCCCTGGGCGCGCTCCGATTCGCACGCCTCCCGAAACGCCGCGATGACGCGGCGGGTGAAATCGCTCTTGCCCTCGCCATGCGGGCAGCGCGTCTCGCACCAGGAGTCTACCCAGGCGCGATAGCGCGCATCCTCTTTAAGCTCGGCGGCGCTTCGCCCCTCGAAGTCGCCGAAACCCATCTCGCGCAGACCGGGGCACGCCATAAGCTCCGCGTTCGGGAAGAGGATGCGCGCCGTCTGGTCGGTGCGGGCCATGCCGCTCGTGATAACACGGAACACGTCACGATCGCACGCGAGGTCGCGCAAAGCGCGCTCGCCCGCACTCGACAGGGGCTCGTCGGTGCCCGCCCCGCTGTAGCGATGGTCTTCCGTGCCCGCCGTGGCACCATGGCGCACGAAGACGACTTCCAAAGGCGCACCCGCGCCCTGCGTCCCTCGAGGTGCATCGGCAAGGTTTCCTTTGATGACCTGGGGAATCCCGCACGTCATGCGCACGACGACGTCGGCGCGCGCAGCGAGCGCGCATCCCAGGCGCCCCGCGCGCTCGCGCCATTGGGCGTCTTCCGCACTCATGGGGACGACCCCCGAGCCGACCAAGGGCAGAATCACTGCGTCGAAGCCGATCAGCCGCTCGAGCGCCCGGTCAGCGTCGAGCGCGCGTACGAGTTCCTCAGCACGGTATGCGACGCGGCCGGCAAAAGCCGCGGGCACGCCGCCCTCCGCAAGCTGCGCCGCGTCGACGAAATCGTCCGCCGCGAACCCGAGTTTTTCGCGCACGAAGGTCCTCTTCCCCGAATGCGCGCCACCTACCACGAGCATCATAGGAGCATGCCCCCCACCACCAGCATGGCAAGCATCGCGAGCTCGGCCCATTGCAGAAACCATCCGGCCAAATCCCCCGTCACCCCGCCGAAGCGGGACAGGGCAACATGGCGGTACCACGCGAGCACCAAAAGCCCCGCCACCGCCATAAAGGCGCCGACGGCCTGAGCGCACGCGACCATCCCTGCAGCCGAAGCCGCAGCGAAAGCGCAAAGCGGCACGACGATCGCCGCGCGCTTCTTCGCAGGCGAGAGCCCCGCGGCCATGCCGTCCGCCCGCGCGGCAGGCCAGCATTCAACGGCGAGTCCCGAAAGCGCGCGGGAGAACACGAGCGAGCACAGAAGCGCGAGGAACGCCCCCGCCGTAAGCGGCAGCGCGGTGAACAGGGAAAACTGCAGAATAAGGTACACAACAACACCGATGACCCCGAAGGCGCCCGCCCGCGGATCGTGCATGATCTCGAGCTTTCGCTCGCGCGGGGCCCAACTTGCAAGCGCATCGGAGGTGTCGCAGAGCCCGTCTAGGTGGATGCCTCCCGTCACCGCCACAGGCAGCGCCGCGAGCACGGCCGCGACGATGGTCGCGGGCACGCCGAGCAGGTTCGCCACGTGCCCCCACGCCGTCATGAGGAAGCCTTCCGCAAGGCCCACCAGGGGAAACGCGGCAAGTGCATGGGTTGACCCGAAATCGGTCCAGGCCGATTTCGGGACGGGGATGCGCGAGAACGTTCCGAACGCCGCGCCGATTGCCTCTGCTATCTTCACCTTGTAGGTCCTTCGCCTTTCATCCACACGGGAATCCCGCATACCACTTCGACTGCATGGTCGGCCAGCGCCGCCACGCCCGCGTTCACGCGCGCGAGCGCGTGCCTCCATGCCTCGGTCCCTTCATCGTAACGCATCCCATCGGCGAACACGTCGACGGTGACCACCACCGTATACGCAGCGGCCTGAGCGAGCCGTTCGATGCCTCCGAGTACCTCGCGCGCCGCAGCGTCGGGGTCACGCGGGGACAAGCCGCCTTCCGCGAAGAGCTCGTTCGCAACCAGGTTGCCCACGTCCTCCAAAAGAAGTGTGCAGCCGCGCGGAAGCCCGGGCGCTGCGGCGCCCACGTCACGCGAGCACTCGAGGGTGGAAAACCCTTTGCCTTCGCGCAGCGCCCGATGGCGCGCGATGCGGCGGGCGCCCTCTTCCCCGAAGGGCTCCATCGTTGCCAGGTACACGCGAGGGCCGTCGTGCCCGAGGCACAGGGACTCGGCGTAGGCGCTCTTGCCGCTCGCAGCGGCGCCGATGACGAGCGTCACCGTCATTTCCCGGCCTCGAAATGCTCGTAAGCAGCCATGCCAGTCGCCGTGAACGTCTTCCCATCCCGGTACACGCGCAGCGCCGAATCCAGAAGGGGCAGATACGCCATGGCGCCCGCGCCCTCGCCCAAGTGCATGCCTGCGTCGAGGGGCGCCTTTATGCCGAGCTCGCGAAGGAGCTCCCGGCTTGCGGGTTCGCTTGATGCGTGGGTGCCCACGAGGTAGCCCAAGGCGTTGGGGCACAGGCGCGCCGCGCACAGGGCCGCCGTGCAGGATATGACCCCGTCGAGGAGCGCCGGCGCCTTCGAGACCGCGGCCCCCAGGTAGAAGCCGCACATCGCCGCGATGTCGAAGCCGCCCACCTTCGAGAGCACGTCGATCGGGTCGGCGGGATCGGGCGAGTTCGCGTCGATAGCGCGCTCGACCACGTCGCGCTTGCGCGCGAGCGAGGCGTCCGAGAGCCCCGCGCCGCGTCCGACAAGGCTCCGCGCGTCCGCCCGGATGAGCACTGCGGCCACCGCCGCCGAGGTGGTCGTGTTGCCGATGCCCATCTCGCCCGCGGCGAGAAGGCGCACGCCGGAGCGGGCAAGCCCGCACGCGACGGCGATTCCGACCTCGATCGCGCGCACGGCCCCATCGCGAGACATAGCGGAGCCGTGAGCGATGTTGCCGCTCCCCCGCCGCACGTTCGCGCGCACCATGCGCGCGTCTTCTATGCCCCGGGCCATACCCACGTCGACGGGCACGACCTCGGCACCCGCGAACGCCGCCATGCGGCAGGCGCTCGCGGCCCCCTCGCACATGTTGCGCGCGACGGCTCGCGTCACATCTTGCCCGCTTTGCGACACGCCTTCGGCAACGACCCCGTTGTCGGAGAAGAATACCGCGAGCGCACGGGGAAACTCGGCCACCTCGGCGCTCCCCTGAGCTGCGGCGATACACGCGACGGCGTCTTCAAAGTCGCCCAATCCCCCCAAGGGGTGCGCGATGGAGTCCCACGCGGCGTACGCGGCGGCACGGGCGCACTCGTCTGCGGGCGCGATCCGGGAAAGCGCGGCTTCGAGCACGGCGCCCGGCGCCGACGAGAACGCGCGCTCGACTTCCTCGCGGATGCAGGCAAGCGCGGTTTCGGTTGCTTCAGCCATGCCGCCTCCTCTCTGCGAACGACGCTGCGGCAGACGCGAACGCGCGCGCAACGTCGGGGTTCGCAGGATAGTACACATGCGGGAAGCCCGCCACCAGGGACGGGGTGGTCGTCATGCACGGCCAGCCCTTGTCGCGCCGGGGCTTCTGCGCCCAAAAGTCGCCGCCCGGGCAGGTGGACTGCCAGTAGTGGAACTCGTGCGCGCGGATGCGTGTGCCGCGCGGCCCGTAGAGCCCGTCGCGTTGGGAAGTAAGCTCCACGTACCCGAAATGGGACAGCCTTCCCCCGTTCTCGCTTGCGCCCTCAAGGGCGCCCGCAACAGGCCAGCGCCGCCCCTCGCTATCGGCGATTTCGCGCTGCAGGTACAGAAACCCACCGCATTCGGCGACCGTCGGCATGCCGGATTCCACCGCGCGCCGCACCGCCTCGCGCATCGGCGCGTTCTCGGAGAGCTGCCGCGCATGGAGCTCCGGGTAGCCGCCCCCCAGATAGAGGGCGCTTGTCCCCCGGGGCAACTCGCTATCACACAGGAGGCTGAAAAAGGCCAGCTCGCAACCCAGATCCTCGAGCGCGCGCAGGTTCTCCTCGTAGTAGAACGAGAACGCCTCGTCACGTGCGACGGCGACGATGGGCCGCGCTCCCGCGATCGGCTCCAACCGGTAAGGTTCCTCGCGGATATCGGGTGCCGTCGCCGCCATTTCGAGCAAGCGGTCGACGTCGATGCTCTTTTCCACCAGCTCGGCCATCTTGTCGATGCGCGCGGAGAGCTGCTCGACCTCGTCGGCGGTCACAAGCCCCAGATGCCGGCTTTCGAGCGAGAACGCCTCGTCGGCGGGGATATTCCCCAAAACCGCGACGCCCGTGTGCTTCTCGATCGCAGGCGCCGCGTAGGCGCAGGCAGCGGCGCTCGTCTTGTTCAGCACGACGCCGCGCACGTTCGCACAAGGCAGGAACTCGGCGATGCCGCGGATTACGGCGGCGAGCGATAAAGACGCCCCGCGCCCGTTCACCACTAAAACGACCGGCGTTTCCGTGTCGCGCGCAACCTGGTAGCTGCTCGCGTCGGCCACGCCGGGCGCCATGCCGTCGTAGAAGCCCATGACCCCCTCGAGCACCGCGATATCCGCGCCCGCGGCGCCGCGTGCGAGCAGGGCGCGCAGCGTCGGGGCGTCGGTGAAGAAGCCGTCTAAGTTGCCCGAGCGCGCGCCCACGACGCGGCGATGAAAGAGCGGATCAATGTAGTCGGGGCCGCATTTGAAGGCCGCGCATGCGATGCCGCGGCGCGCGAGCGCGCGCAGGAGCGCGCACGTAACGACCGTCTTGCCGCTCCCGCTCGAGGGCGCAGCGACCATGAAGCGCGGGATGGACGTGCTCACCGGGCACCGCCTTCCCCACCTGCGGCGTTGCAGTTAGCAAGCGAGACCACCTCAACGGATGGGTTCCCCTCGACAGAGGGGTCCTCCCCGAAAGGCGACTCAGCAAGCGCGCCGACTTCGGCAAGCTCCTCGGCATCCGCGCTCGCACCGCGCGCACTGACGAGGAACACGGGGTTTTGCGCCTTCATAAGATGGTGCGAGCCTACAGCCTCAGCGCGGGCGGCCGACACCTGGCACGCCTCGAACCCCTTAAAGCGCGAACCCGAGAGGAGCGCGCACGCCTCGGTGAGCGTCTCAACGGTGACGCATGGCACGCACAGGCGAACCTGCGAGTTCTTCTCGAGCGCCGCCTCCACGATGGAGGGAAGCTCGCCCGCGCTCCCGCCGACGAACACGGCGTCGGGGACAGGCAGTTTCGCGAGCGCTTCGGGGGCGACACCGGGGACCGCATGCACGTTGCCGCACCCGAATGCATCCGCGTTCTCTCGGATGAGCCGCACGCCGGCCGCGTTGCGCTCGACCGCCCATACCGACCCCGCTCGCGCGACGAGCGCCGCCTCGATCGACACGCTCCCCGTGCCGGCGCCGACATCCCACACGGTGTCGGTCGCGGTAAGGCGCAGCTTCGCGAGCGCGACGGCGCGCACCTCCTGCTTGGTCATGGGAACGTCGCCGCGGATGAAGAGCTCGTCGGGAATGCCCGAGGAAGCGTACGGCCAGCGGGAGCTCGCGGCGCGGGATGCGCCCGCAGAGTCCGCCGCGAAAGAAGCAGCCGCGGGCGCAGACGCGCCGGCCGGCGCCTCGGAGGCTGCGCTAGAGCCCGCAGGCGACCCGGCGCAGCCTGCGAACTCGATAAGCATCACGTTCAAGTCGTCGAACGTCTGACCTGCGATTTCACTTGCGGTCGCGCAGGTGATGCGCTCGTCGGGGTACGACAGGCGCTCGGCCACCGTCACGCGCGCGTCCCCGAAGCCCGCCTGCACAAGCTCGCCCGAAAGCCGCGAGGGGTCTTCCCCGCCCGACGTGGCGAGGAAGAGCTCACCTGCGCGCTCGGCCTCGGCCACGATGTCGCACGCCACGCCGTGAGCGCTCGCGAAGCGCCAATCCTGCCATGGACGCGCGAGGCGCGCGGCGAGATACGACGCTGAGCTTATGCCGGGAATGACGCGCACGTCCACCTGCGCGTCGCCGGAGAGCGCCTCCACCAGGCGGCGCGCGCCGCTGAACAGCCCCACATCGCCCGTCATCACGACCACGGCGCGCTGCCACGACGCAGCATCGGTGAGCGCGGCGACGATGTCCGCCGTCTTCACGAGCTCGCATCTCACCACGTCGGGCGGCACGTCGATGCTGACAAGCGCGCGATGAGCGCCGATGACCACGTCGGCGATGTCGATCGCGTCGAGCGCCGCGCGCGAGAGCAAGTCGGGGTTTCCGGGCCCCGCCCCGATGATCGTTACCTTTCGCATGGAATCTCCCGATACCCGCGCGGCGTGACCATACGGCCGCCTACGCGCTTCGTGTCCGCGTTGCCGACGAACACGGTGGTGAACATGTCGGCGTCGAACTCCCCCAGCTCGGAGAGCCTGCACATGCCCGACTGCTGCCCCTCGCGCCCGATGTTGCATACCCAGCCGCAGAGCGTGTCGGGGGCCTTCCATTCGAGCATAATCTTCGCCGCGCGCGAGAGCCTGTCGGCGCGCTTTCTGCTGCGCGGGTTGTACAAACAGATGCAGAAGTCGGCGCTCGCCACGGCGGCGAGCCTGCGCTCGATGACCTCCCACGGCGTGAGCAGGTCGGAGAGCGACACGACCGCGAAGTCGTGGGCAAGCGGGGCGCCGAGCACCGCCGACCCGCTCTGAGCCGCGGTGGCCCCGGCGATAACTTCCACGTCTACATCGGGGTAGTCCTCAGCAAGCTCCAGCACGGGGCTCGCCATGCCGTACACGCCCGCGTCACCGCTGCACACGAGCGCCACGGCTTCTCCGCTCTGCGCGCGCGAAAGCGCCAGGCGGCACCGTTCGACCTCGTGCATCATCGGCGTTGCGAGATGCGCCGCGTCGGGCACGGCGGCGAGCGCGAGCTCCACGTATTTCGTGTACCCCACAACGATGTCGGCCGCCTCGAGCGCGCGCCGAGCCGCAATCGTCATGCCGTCGGGGCCGCCCGGGCCGATCCCCACCACGAAGAGCTTTCCCATCACCGCTCCTTAAACGAAAGTTCGATAGTTACCTTGGAAAACGCGACGGTCACGCCGCCGTGAGCGAGCTTCGGGAAGATAAGTTTGCCCCCGTCCGCGAGCGCCGCGCGCTCGCACACGTTGTCGACCCCCACCGTCGCGCGCACGAAATCAGATGGCGAAACGCTGCCTTCGACCTGCGACAACTCCTCTGCGGAATACGTCGCGAGCGGGATATTGCGCGCGCGGCAGAAGGCGAGCAGACCCTCCTCGTGCGCCTTTACGTCGATCGTCGCCGCCTCGCGCACGGCCGAAGGCGAGATACCCGCCTGCCCGCACGCGAGAAGAAACGCCTCCCCGATCGCTTCGGCGCACGCACCGCGACGGCACCCTATGCCCGCAACGATGCAGGGCACGACAAGGCGAAGCGACTCCGGCGCAGGCGCCTGCGCCCGCACGCCCGCCGGCTTCCCCGTCTCGCCGGCGGGCACGACCTCGCCCGTTGTCTCCGCCGCGCGAACGGACGCACCTGCATTCGCGCCAGCGAACGGCGACACGACGATATCGGCCCGAGCGCGGTCGGACGCAAAGTCAACCCCCTCAGGCGGCTGTCCCGAAATCGGCATGTCGGAATAGAGCGCCACGCGCCCGCCCGAAAGCAGCCGCGCCGACACTCGCTTGATGGCCTCGGGATTCGAAACGGCGAGCCCCGCACGGCGCGCCCACGTATCCACCGCCCACACGCCGCGGACGTCGGTCGCCGTGGTGATGACGGGGATGGCCCCTGCCGCGCGTGCCACAGTTTGCGCAAGCTCGTTCGCACCGCCCAAATGCCCCGACAAAAGCGAGACGGCAAAGCGCCCCGCCTCGTCGATGGCCACAACCGCGGGATCGTTTGCCTTCGAGGCGACATACGGCGCGATCGCCCGCACGGCGATGCCCGCCGCGCCCACGAACAGAAGCGCGTCCGACGCTTCCCACGCGAGCGCCGTCCATGCGCGCAGGTCGGCCTTCCCCTCGCCGAACCCGCGCGAAACGGAAACGTCCCAGCCAGGGTCATCTTCACCTGTCTGCGCACAATCGGAAAGCGCGCGTGCGGTGCGCTCCGCCAACGCATGCCCCCTCTCGGTGAACGCTATGCAGGAAACCCTCATCTAGCGCACCACCATCGTCGAGAAGTAGCTGCCCCGATCGGGCACATCGTCGAGCGAGCGGTACACGCGCTCGCCCGGAAGCCCACAGTCCTCTACGAGCTCGGCACCGTCGAAGGCGCCCTCCTCGCGAAGGATGCGCTTCGTGTCCGCAAGCGAGCGGCGCGCCTTCATGACCACCTTCGTCCCCGGCCAGCCGATTGCGCGGCGCACGTCGTCGTAGCCGCCGGGCACGATGTGCAGAGGCAACGACATCTCGGGCGTGAGGTCGCGCTCGAGCGCTGCGGCGACCGCGCAGAAGCTCGGCACGCCGGGAATGGCGCGCGCCTCGAACCCGCGGGCGCGCACGTCGGGCGCTATGCGCTGGAAGGTGGCGTAGATGCTTGGGTCCCCCAGGTTCAGCAGCGCGACGTCGCGGGCCGCATCCAGGTGCGCGACAAGCTCGTGAACAAGCGAGGCATGCTCGGCCGCGCGGCGCTCGGCGTCGCGCGTCATCGAGAATCGCACGGGGATCACCGTCTTGCCTGTAAGGTCGACGGCGCCGCGCACAATGTCAAGCGCGACCATGACCCCGTCCGCCGTTTGCGGTGCGGCGATGACCGGACACGATTCGATTGTGCGGACGGCCTTGATCGTGAGCAGCTCGGGGTCGCCAGGCCCCGTGCCCACCCCGTACAGCACGCCTTTACTCATACGTCGCCCCCAATTCCCCGATAACAGCATCGGCGCCCGACGTGCGGAAAAGCTCGCGGCGCCCGGCGTCGAACACGACCGCGGCGATGTCGCATGCGCCCGCCGCGCGGCGGCGCAACCTGTCCTCGATTGCCGCAGCGAGCGAGGCGCGCACAGCGTCCCCCACGCCAGCGGCCTCGATTACCTCAAGCGCCGTCGTGGTCGTGACCGACGACATGATCTCGTGCACGGTCTTCGCGCCCGCGCCGGCCAAGGCCGCGTGGGCGGCCAGAATCTCCGCGCGGCAGTCGGCGGTACGCGAATGGGTGTCCATGATGCCGCCCGCGACCTTCACCAGCTTGCCGATGTGTCCCACAAGAAGGACATTGGTAAATCCCTCGCGAACGCAGCAATCAATCGCATCGCCCACAAAGTTGGAAATGAAGACCACCGGCGCACCGTTTAGATGGAAATGCCCCGAGATGAACTGCGCGCCGTAGTTGCCGGGCGTGAGCACGACTCCGCGCCGCCCCATAGCCGCATGCTGCCGGATCTCGAGCTCGATGCTGTCGCGCAAGGCAGCGAGGCTGCGCGGCTCGACGATGCCCGTCGTGCCCAGGATGGAGATGCCGTCCTCTATCCCCAGGTGCGGGTTGAAGGTCTTTTCGGCAAGGGCAACACCCTCGGGTACCGAAATCGTCACAGCAATATTTCCAGAAAAGCCGTGCGCGGCGCACACCTCGCGCACCGCCGAAGTGATCATCGCGCGCGGCGTCGCGTTGATAGCGGCCGACCCCACCGGCTGCTCGAGCCCGGGCAACGTCACGCGCCCCACGCCCACGCCGCCATCGACGGAAACTTCCGATTCGCGCGCGGGCACGCCCTTGCTGCCCGCAGCGCCCGTGCCCGACCCCGCATGTTCCACGCGCGCGTACACGAGCACGCCGTCGGTCACATCGGCATCGTCGCCTGCGTCCTTTCGCACGGCGCACTGGGCGCACCCCTCGCCGATACATGCGTCAACCACGTCCGTCTCGACAGGCAGCCCGCCGGGGGTGACGATCGACACGCGGCCGACGGGCTTTCGTGACAAGAGCATCTCGCAGGCCGCCTTCGCCGCGAGCGCGGCGCAGCTCCCCGTGGTGTAGCCGCAGCGCAGGCGGGTCGTCCCGGTATATATGTAGTGCTCGAAGGCCACGCTAGCTGCTCGCCTTTCGATACCCCGTGGCAAACGAAGGGTCGTAAAGCTTGCTGCGCTCGTACGACTCCGCTTGCGCGCCGTTGTGCGCAAGCCCGCCACGAGCTCCGAGCACGCGGCCCACCACCACGAGCGCCGTGCGGTCGATGCCCTCTCGCGCGCCCGCATCGGCGAGCGTGCCCACTGTGCAGCGCACCACGCGCTCCTCAGGCCAGGTCGCCTTGTACACGAGCGCCGCCGGCTCGTCGGAGCTGCGGCCCGCGGCCAAAAGCTCGGCGGAAAGCTCGGCGAGCATACCCGAGCTCAGGAAGATGACCATAGTCGAGCCGCTTTCCGCCATGGTGCGCATGCCCTCGCCCGCGGGCATGGGGGTACGTCCGGAAAGCCGCGTGATCACGACCGACTGGCTGATTCCCGGCAGCGTGTATTCCTGGCGAAGCGCCGCCGCGGCACCGCAAAAGCTCGACACGCCGGGCACCACCTCGTAGTCCACGCCGCGCGCGTCGAGCGCGTCCATCTGCTCCTGGATGGCGCCGTACAGGCACGGGTCGCCCGTGTGCAGGCGCACCACTTCCTCGCCCCGCGCATCTGCCGCGCACATCACGTCGAGCACTTCCTCCAAGGTCATGTGCGCGCTGTCGTAGACGACGCAGGATTCCTTGCACTCGGCGAGCAGCTCGGGATTCACAAGGCTTCCCGCCCAAACGACTACGTCGGCCGCGCGCAGAAGGCGCGCCCCGCGCAGCGTGATAAGGTCGGCGGCGCCCGAGCCTGCGCCAACGATATGAATCATCCGAGCCTTCCCTTCCCGTTTCTCATCGCAACCGTTTACGCCGCCATTCGCGCAGCGGGCAAAACACGGCGCCTGCGGCAGCAATCGGCGCAAATACGCAGGCAGGAGGCGCAATGCCGCCCGCGCTGGCTTTGACACGTTCACAAGTGCCCACTATCATAGTAAAAGTTTCGGCAACGAGCATATGACAATCGGATAAAAGGAAATGACCGGCGCGGCGCCTGCACAGCCCGCGCTGGCTTGCGGAGGGAACCAGGTGGGAATCCTGGGCAAGGGACATTACTGTATAGGACGCGCGGGCGAACCGCCTCGCGCCCCAAGCCAGACTGCTTCGCCTTTTCCTCACGGCATCGCCGTGGCGTTAGCTCCTTGTGAACCCCGAGGGGTGCGCTTTTCTTTCGCTTGTGCCGACAAGCAACTGTCGCCGGGGGACCGGCAAACCGAGGAAAGGAAAAACCATGTCCGACCAGATGTCACGCCGCGGCTTCATGGGCGCCGCAGCAACCGGAGCCGTCGCGCTCGCCGGAGTCGCGCTCGCGGGCTGCTCCAACACCTCCGCGAGTTCCGAGAAATCTAGTGAAAAGGAGAAGGCCGCGAAGCCGGTCATCCTCGTCACGAGCTTCGGCACGAGCTACAACGACTCGCGCCACATCACCATCGGCGCCATCGAAGACGCTATCCGCGAGAAGTACTGGCAGGACTACGACATCCGCCGCGCCTTCACCGCGCAGATCATCATCGACAAACTGAAGAAGCGCGACGGCATCACGATCGACAACATGACCGAGGCGCTCGACCGCTGCGTGGAAGACGGCGTGAAGGAAATCGTCGTGCAGCCGACGCATCTCATGGCTGGCCTGGAATACGCCGACGTGAAAGACGAGCTCGACAAGTACGCCGACAAGTTCGACAAGATCTCGCTCGGCGACCCGCTGCTCACCTCCGACGACGACTACAAAAAGGTGGCCGCAGCCATTAAGGAGAACATGGCGTCCTTCGACGACGGCGAGACGGCGCTGTGCCTCATGGGCCACGGCACCGAAGCCGATTCCAACGCCGACTATGCCAAGATGCAGGAAGTGTTCAAGAACGAGGGTTTGACGCAGTTCTTCGTCGGCACCGTCGAGGCTGAACCGACCTGCGAGGATGTTATCGCCGCCGCGAGCGCCGCAGGCTACAAGAAGGCCGTGCTCGCGCCGTTCATGGTGGTCGCGGGCGACCACGCGAACAACGACATGGCAGACGAGACCGACCCCGACAGCTGGGCTGCGAAGTTCGTGGCCGCCGGCTTCGAAGTGACGTGCCTGCTCCAGGGTCTGGGACAGAACGTCGCGGTCGACGACATCTACGTCTCGCACGTGGACGACGCCATCGCCAAGCTGTAAACTCGCCGCGCACGGGGGCGCCGGTCGCGTCCCCGTGCAACGGGCATGCGCCTTTCCCCGACTGACGACGCATGCCCGTTGCATTCGCATCCCGACCGCCCACCGCACGGCACGGGCGGTCGAAGCGATTGAAAGGAACCCCCTCCATGTTGAAGAAAACCCTCGTCTTCGCCCTGTCGGCGGCGCTTTGCGCGTTCTCGCTCGCCGGCTGCGCCGGAAATTCAAACGACAGCGCAAAGGCAAGCGATGCCGATTCCCAGGAAAAGACCGAACAGGCGGCCGATGCGCCCGCGGGCGCAAGCGCTGCCCCCATCACCGCCGACAAGGTGGCCGACGGCACCTATCCAATCACCGTAGATTCCAGCTCGAACATGTTCAGGATCGTGGACGCCCAGCTCATCGTGGAAAACGGCTCCATGCACTGCGTGATGACGCTTTCCGGCACGGGCTACGGCAAGCTCTTCATGGGCACGGGCGACGAGGCTGCCGCCGCAAGCGAGGCCGACTTCATCCCCTATGTGGAAAACGCGGAAGGCAAGTACACCTACGACGTGCCCGTTGATGCGCTCGACGAGGACACCGCCTGTGCCGCGTGGAGTATTAGAAAAGAGCAGTGGTACGACCGCACACTTGTGTTCGAATCCGCCGGCGTCGATCTGCGCGCCGACGCACTGAAGTAACGCCATGCGGTCGATTCTTCCCAAGGGGGAAAACAGGAAGCTCCACAGCATCGCGGCGCGCGCGATCGCCTGCGTTCTCGTCGCCCTGCTCGCGCTTCCCTTCGCGGGGTGCAGTGCGAGCCCGAACGCGACCGGTGGCACGGCGGGCTCTCAGGAATACACGGTGAGCGTCTCGCTTTCCGGCGGGTCAGGGCGCGCAAGCATCGCCTCACCCACCACAATTGTGAAGGATGGCGACACCTACACCGCGACCATCACCTGGTCGAGTTCGAACTACGACAAGATGACCGTCGACGGCGTGAACTACGCGCCCGTAAACGACGGCGGCAACTCCACGTTCGAGATACCCGTCACGCTCGACGAGGACATCGCCGTGTCGGCCGAGACCGTCGCCATGTCGACGCCGCACACCATCGACTACACGCTCCACTTCGACTCATCCACCATGAAGGAGAAATCGGGCGACGATGCAAGCGGCGGCTCCCCTGCGGGAACGGCTTCAAGCGCCGCGGCCGACTTCCACAACGCCGATTTGGGCTGCGGCTGGGAGCCGACGGGAGCGCTTCAGCTTGAATACGCCGAGCACTTCACTGTCGACGAGTTCGAAGGCGGCCTGCGGCTTATCTGCGTTTCGAACGGGGAGCGCTTCCTCGTGCTGCCGCAAGATGCGAAGGTACCTGATGGGTTAAGCTCCGACATCGCGGTCATAAGGCGCCCCGCCAACAAGTTGTGCCTCGTGTCGTCGGCGACGATGTGCCTAGTCGACGCGCTCGATGCGAACGACAATATCATCATGTCGGGCACGAAGGCCGACGACTGCTCGGTCGTGGGCTTCAAAAGCGCACTCGAAAGTGGGGCGATCGCCTACGGCGGCAAGTACAGCGCGCCCGACTACGAGCGAATATCGGCCTCGGGCTGTACGCTCGCCATCGAGAACACCATGATCAACCACACGCCCGATGTGAAGGAAAAGCTGCAGAAGCTCGGGCTCGTCGTGCTCACCGAACAGTCGTCGAGCGAGCCCGAAGCACTCGGGCGCGTCGAGTGGATTAAGCTTTTCGGCGTCCTGTTCGACAAGGAAGACGAGGCCGCGCACCTGTTCAACGAGCAGAAGGCCCGCGTCGAGCAAACGTCGGGGCTCGCGTCGTCAGGTAAAACCGTGGCGTATTTCTACATTAACTCGAACGGGACCGCCGTCACGCGGCGGGCGGGCGACTACGTGGCGCAGATGATCGAGCTTGCAGGCGGCAGCTATGCGCTCGATGACGCGCAGACGGCGTCGACGTCAGGTTCGTCAGTAACGCTCGAAATGGAGCGCTTCTACGCGACGGCGAAGGATGCCGACATCATCGTCTACAACGGCACCATCGACGAATCGGTTGCCACCTTGAACGACTTCGTAGGCAAAAACGCGCTATTGTCGCAGTTCAAAGCCGTGAAGAACGGCAACGTCTGGGTCACAAGCGCCGACATGTACCAGCAGATGACTTCTACCGCCGACATTATCGACGAGCTGCACGGGGCGTTCACCGGCGATGACGCGAGCGACTTCCATTATCTGAGGAAGCTCGGTTAGCGCCATGAGAAGCCGGCTTTCCATGGCATACGACGAATCGGGGCGCGCCGCGCGGTGTCGCGTCGTGACGGCGCTGCTCGCTGTTGCCCTCATCGTGCTCGTCGGGGCCAACCTGTGCATCGGGAGCGTGCTCGTGCCCGCAGACCACATCCCCGGCATCCTTTCGGGCGGCGCGGCCAATTCCATGGAAAGCCAGGTCATCTGGGAGATTCGCCTGCCGCGCGTGCTTTCAGCTGTGCTTCTCGGCGGGGCACTTTCGCTTTCCGGGTTCCTGCTGCAGACGTTTTTCAACAACCCCATCGCCGACCCGTTCATCTTGGGCGTCTCCTCGGGCGCAAAGTTCGTCGTCGCGCTTACGATGATCGTACTTCTAGGCGCGAACATGGCCATGTCTTCGCCGGCCATGGTGGCCGCAGCGTTTCTGGGCTCGCTTATCACCATCGGCTTCGTGCTCCTCATCGCACGGCGCATAAGTTCCATGGCCATGCTCATCGTGGCGGGCGTCATGGTGGGATACATCTGCTCGGCGGCGACGAACTTCCTCATCGCCTTCGCCGACGACCAGTCCATCGTGAACCTGCACAACTGGTCTTTGGGTAGCTTCTCGGGTTCGAGCTGGGACGACATCGCGGTCATCGCGGTCGTGGTGATCACCGTGAGCGCATGCGTATTCGCGATATCGAAGCCCCTTTCCGCCTTCCAGCTGGGAGAAGCCTACGCGAAAAGCGTCGGCGTGAACGTCGAACGCTTCCGCGTGGTGCTCGTCCTTCTAGCGAGCATGCTCTCCGCCTGCGTGACCGCGTTCGCTGGTCCGGTGTCGTTCGTAGGCATCGCGGTTCCGCATCTCGTGAAGTCGGCGCTAAAGTCGTCGAAGCCCATCCGCGTGATTCCTGCGTGCTTCTTGGGAGGCGCCATCTTCTGCGCGGGCTGCGATTTGATCGCGCGCACGCTGTTCTCTCCCGTCGAGCTTTCCATCAGCGCCGTCACCGCCATCTTCGGCGCTCCGGTGGTTATCGCGCTCATGTTGAAGAAGCGGGTGAGGTAGATGGGGGAATTCGTGCCGCGGCCCAAAACGCTCGGAGGGGACATTCCATGCTTAGACAGTCCTGAGCTCGCACGAAAGCGCCAGAAGGCACTTTCGGCTCGTGCGGAACTGCGCGCGGAACGCCTCCTCCGAGCGGAGCCGAACCTCGAAACTACGGTCGAAACGCAGGCTGACGGAGCGCCGCTTTTCCACATAAGCGACCTGTCGGCGGGCTACGACAAGAAGGTCGTAGTCGAAGGCGTCGATCTGGAGGTTCGCGCGGGCGACGTCGTGGCGCTCATCGGGCCGAACGGCTCGGGCAAGTCGACCATCTTGAAAACCATCACACGCCATCTGGCACCGCTTGCCGGCGCGGTCGAGCTCGACGGGCGGGAGATTTCCCGATGGAAGACGGCGGAGTTTGCAAGGAACCTTGCCGTTATGCTGACAGATCGCCCCCGGACCGAGCTCCTCACCTGCCGCGATGTCGTAGAGGCGGGAAGGCACCCCTACACCGGGCGAATGGGCACACTCTCGCCCGACGACCATAGTCGGGTCGACGAGGCCATGAAAACCGCACATGTGGAAGAGCTCGCCGAGCGCGACTTCATGCAGATAAGCGACGGGCAACGCCAGCGCGTCATGCTCGCACGCGCCATCGCGCAGGATCCGCGTGTGCTCGTGCTCGACGAGCCCACGTCATATCTCGATATCCGCTACCAGATCGACCTGCTGCGAATACTTCGCCACCTTGCGAAATCGCGGAATGTGGCTGTCATCATGTCCATCCACGAACTCGAGCTCGCGCAGAAAAGCGCCGACAAGGTGATTTGCGTGAAGGACGGCCGGGTCTTCCGCGCCGGCGCACCCGAGGACATATTCACGCGCGAGACGATTGGCGAGCTCTACGGCCTTCAACATGGCACCTTCAACGAGCGCTTCGGCAGCGTGGAAATTGGACGCCCGCACGGCGATGCGCACACGTTCGTCATCGCCGGCGCAGGTACGGGGTCGGCTGTGTTTCGCCAGCTCATCCGGCAGGGCAAGGCGTTCTACACGGGCGTTCTGCACGAAGGGGACATCGACTGCGAGCTCGCGCGCGACCTGGCGGCGGAATGCGTGGCCGAGCGCGCCTTCGAGCCGATCGGGGATAGAACCATAGCCCGCGCCAAAGAGCTCCTCGTCCACTGCGCGCGCCTTATCGTGTGTCCCGCCGCCTTCGGCACCATAAACGCCCGCAACGCAGAGCTCGTCGAGTTCGCACGCTCGCACGGTATCGAGGTCATGCGAGCGTGCGAAGGCGCATCGGAGGATTCCCAATTGGGGTGGAAAGGATAAACTGGACTTTCTTTTAAGGATCCTCAGGCTACAGCTCCTACGCCGGCGAGGTCTACAAGGCGCCGGAGAACCTCGTAAACAGGAATTTCCACGCCGACGAGCCCAACCTGCTGTGGCTCACCGACATCACCGAGTTCAGGCTCCCGGGCGGCGAGAAGGTCTACCTGAGCCCGGTCATCGACTGCTTCGGCGGGATGCTCGTCGCCTGATCGATCGGGCTGCACCCCGACAAGCGCCTCACGAACTCGAGCCTGCGCCTAATCCAAGCGAGATTCCAGACTCGACAGGCCATTGAGAGTCAGGTCGTTGGCGACCTCCGAGACGCGCTCGATAGGAACCGAGCCGTCAGACAGCGCCCATGTGCGATAGATTCCGATAATACCCGACAGCAAAAACGCCAGATAGTAGTCGAACATCTCGTCCTTGAGACCTTGGGGCAGCAGATCGCGCTCGGCAATCTCATGCTCGAGCGGCACGCGCAAACGCGTCATAAAATCGTCGAGCGGGATGTTTTCAATCAGCTGGCGATTGAGCACGAGGTTATTGCAAAGTGCCTCGTTGATGGTCTTAAAGAAGGTAGCCGCCGCTCCAAGGGCGCGCTCGTTGGGGTCACTGCCCATAGTGGAAAGCGTCTTTTCGACCGAGTCGACGATCATCTCGACCACATCGGCGGCGATGGCATCGAGCAGGCCGTCGACCGTGCCAAAGTGCACGTAGAAGGTCTTGCGATCGACATTTGCCTCACGCGCGATGGCACTCACGGTAATATCGGCAAGCGGTTTATCCATCAGCAGGCGCTCAAACGCAGAAAGGATGGCATTGCGGCTGCGAACGATGCGGCGGTCGAGGCGCGGTTTGCTGGTGTCCATGGACGTGTCCCTTCGGAATGTGAGCATTCATCAACAGATGAGAGTTAATCTACGTAAGAGGATTATCCCCCATCCGGCACAAAAAAGCCCGGCAACATGAAGAACGCACGACCAACTGTTACGCCTTAGGGAGCTTCTTTTTGTTCAAAGCAGCCGGGGACACACGAATGCCGTCACCTGTCTGGCGCACATAGGCCTTATGCGAGGGTTTGGCGGCCCCAGAAGCCTTCTGAGCATGCTGATTGGGATCCACGGTAACCGCATTCACAGGATGGGGCTTTGCAGGCTTAGAGGACGTCTGAGGCGATCGTCCGAGCTTGCGCATCGCGCGATCCCAGCGTGAGTGGATACTCTCGTTGTGAGCGCTCTTAAGACCCAGCAGGGGCGCGGCCAAAATCGTCGGCGCGATAAACGTAATGAGGCGCCACAGCAGATAACCGGCGGTCGACGCCGACCCAAAGAAATGACCCAGGAACAGCGCGAAGCCACCCTCGGCACCGCCGGTGCCACCGGGCAGGGGAACAGCAGAGCTCAGGAGCTGAACAAAGGCGCTCGCGGCCATGACCGAGAAAAAGTCGACTTCGTGGTGGCCAAAGGCAAGCATCAGGAAATACGGCACGAGGTAGAAAAACGCGAGCTGCAACATGGTGATGACCACCGTGAGCAGCATGGACGAAAAGTGGCCGGCTGAAAGCTTGAACTTCTCGGAGAAAGAGTAGATTTCGCCGTCGACAAACGTACGCCAGCCCTCAATCTTGGTGGCCGAGACGCCCATTCGCTCGAGCCAATTGATGATGCAGTGCGCGACGCGCGTGACGGTCTTGGGCATGAGCGCGACGGCAAAGATGCCAAGCAGAATGCAACAGTGACCGCCAAAGCTAAAGACGCACAGCAGCGTCATGTCGCCATAGCGCTCGGCGAAAAACGGCATTCGGGCAAGCAGCAGAATGGCGCCCCAGGCAACGAGGCCAAACTGATACACGATAAAGCGCGTGAACTGCGTGGCACCGGCCTCGCCGACATTTTGGCCTGCCTTGGTCAGGCGGTAGATCTGGGCGGGCGTAGAGCCCATCATCATGGGCGTCAGGTTGCCAAAGAAGATACCGCTCGCCTCGACCGAGATCAGGTCGCGGATGCCGACGGGCGAATTGGGATCGAGCCAGACGGCGATCGCATAGGCGACGATGCCAAAGAACAGGTACAGGAACATGCAAAAGCATGCAGCAACGAGCCACGGCGCCTGAACGCTCGACATGGCAGCCCAGAACTGTCCCATCTGACCGGTCACAATCAGATAAACGATATAGCCAACCAGCACGACGCCGATAAAAATGGCACCGCGGCGTGCACCCTTGTTGTCATCGCCGCCCGAGGCCTCAACCTCGACCTGGGGCTTAGATGTATGCTGAGAGGACTCCGTCATGAGGCTCCTTCTGACCGTCCAAATATCTTGCATATTGTACCCGCAAGGGCCACAAGCAGAACGTAAAGCTATGGGCCAAATGGGAATTGCAGATGGTTTGCTCGGAAATAAAAAACCCGGGCTTCCGTGGGAAGTCCGGGTCTCAGATTCATGGTAGCCCGTACCAGATTCGAACTGGTGATCTCCGCCTTGAGAGGGCGGCGTCCTAAACCGCTAGACGAACGGGCCATATGTAGCAAATGCAATGGCTGGGATGGAGGGAGTCGAACCCCCATTGACGGAACCAGAATCCGCTGTCCTGCCATTAGACGACATCCCAATGACTGCATCGCTGCGCTCGGCTGTGCCTTTGCGCAAGAAAGAAATATACGGGAAGTCCGGCCGTGACGCAAGCCCCAATTTTGACTTTTTTGAAATTCAGTCAAATACGGCCAACACGTGAAGGACCTGTGAAGCGCCAGCGACACGTACGGCGCCAAAGCCCGTAAAACATCCCGCATCTACCGCTGGTAGATTACAACAATGCAGCACTCACGGCTGATGGCACAATCGAACCGTCATCATTGCACGGATATCGAGGCGCCATGGACGAAGAGCTTGATTACCTATGGGAGACCCTGGGCCTCGAGATCACTGCTGACCTTTGGCCCGAACGGGACAAAATCCATCCCACTTTGCGCCCCGCCATCACGGTGATGCAGGCAAAATACCGCCGTGCATCCTTTTTGATCATGCGGATGTCATGGCACGCGGGACTCCCCGACCTTAGGCGAATCCAGGCAAGCCTCGTCGAGCTGTCCGGCATGCCGACCGTCATATCCGAGGCGCACCTGGAGCAGCGCCAGCGCGAGCGACTGCAACAGCAGCGGATTCCCTTTATCTGCCCCGGCGTTCAGGCATATCTGCCCTTTATGGACGAGGAGTACTGGAGCGGCAAGCCCAACAAGCACGTAAAGGTCTACGATCCGCACGAATGGGCGCAGCTCAAGGATTGAGCCGAGCGAGCCCTCCGATGGAAAACACGTCCCACCCCGAGCGCTCAAAACGGGTCGCACTTTCCGCAGCCGCTACAGCAGCGCCTCGGTCCAAGCTGCTTCCCTAAAGCCGGGAATCGCAAAGTCGTCGCCCACCAACAGCGGACGCTTGACCAGCATGCCGTCGGTCGCCAGCAGCTCGTAGCACTCCCGATCCGTCATGCCCGCATCTAGACGCGCCTTCAGGCCCAGCTCTCGATATTTCATGCCCGACGAATTAAAGAAGCGCCGCACCGGCAGTCCCGAACGAGCAATCCAGGTCGCAAGCTCATCAGCCGTGGGATTGTCCAAAACGATATCGCGGTCGATATACTCTACCCCGTGTTCGTCCAGCCATGCCTTGGCCTTCTTACAGGTCGAGCACTTGGGATATTCAACAAACAGTACGGTCATGGGAATCCTCCGAATATAGATCGGCCAACGCAGGCACACGCCACACGAGGCGCCTTCGTATGATGGGCCAATTGTAGCCCACGGGTCACACGCTAAACGAACCGTACCCCGAATCCGCGTTTGATGAACGGCAGCAGCTCCATTGCCTCGGGCGTGATATGGCCCGCAACGTTCATGCGCTCGTCACCGGGAAGATCGACCCGCGCAATCTCAAGCTCGCCTTCGTAGCGCCCATATCCGCTATTGCTCACAGCGATCGACCCCGCCTTTCGCGGCAGGCCGGCTCCGGCATCCGTCGGCACGGAATCCGGCTTATGCGTCGTACGTGACTCCTGAGACCTAAAGATGAGGACACTCGAGTCGGGCCGGTCGTGATGAATCTGCCCGCGCACATAGGCATAACCGGGCTCAAGCTCGCATTGCAGGTCCACGTATCCGGCGGAAACTTGAGCAAACTGCGCCCAGCCCGCATCGGAAAGATCGGGGTCGCCGACCAACACAATGTCGCAATCGGCGCCATGTGCAAGCTCAAGCATATTGAGGGCAACCTTTGACGCGCGACCGCGCTGCGTCTCGACCGTCGGCAGTCCCTCGAATACCGGCCCGCGAACGCTGGCATCGCCCGGCACAAAAGCCATGATTTCGAATCCAAGCGCCGCAAGACGAAGATTCACCCGAGCAATGTCCTCCAGAGCTAAACCGGTATAAGGCTTGGGGTAAAAATTGTGGCAGGCGGCAAAACGAGTCACATCGGCACCGGCCTCACGCCACGATGCGATTTCATCAGAACTCACCGTCGATGCATTGACCACAATGCGAAATACACCGGACAGCTCCGCGACCCGCCGGGCGCTAAAGCCATAGTCCAAACGAAGGTATTCCAACCCCAGATCGCGCAGGTCCTCGATGCGCTCAAGCCCGAGCAAATCGCACGTGCGCGGCCCCACATCGGCAATGAGCGCAATGCCGCGGGCGGAAAGCAGCGACAGCACATGACGGACCTTATCGGTATACGCCGCTCCCCCATCCTCGGGAATATGCAGCGAGGTGAACGCATAGCGCGCACCCGCCGCGGCACCGTGTTCAATCGTCCGCTCAATATCCTGCAGAGGGTTGGAAAGATAAATCGAAATACCCGTTTTCACGCTTCAACGCTCCTTTAAAAAAGGCCGGCGGAGCAGTTAGCCCCGCCGGCACAACCATAGCATCAAGAAATCTGCCGCGCGCCGCGAGCTCTGAGCAACACGGCTCGCGATATCAAACTACTCGCCAAAGAACTCGTTGATCTTCTGCTCGTCGACGCCAAAGAACCACGTCAGGACAAAGCCGGCGGCATAGGCAAGCAGCATAGCGGCAACGTAGCCGAGCTGCTGGCCAGGAACGACGATCAGCAGGCCAAACAGACCGGAAACGCCCTGAGAAACCGTGCCGATGTGAAGCAGCGCCGCGAGCGCGCCACCAAATCCGGCACCCAGGCAGGCCGTCACAAACGGACGAACGAGCGGCAGCGTAACAGCATACATCAGAGGCTCGCCCACACCCAGGATTCCAACGGGAATGGACTCTGCGACGTACTTCTTGAGCTTGGCGTTCTTGGTCTTAAAGTACAGCGCCAAACCGGCACCGACCTGGCCGCCGCCAGCCATCATAAGGATGGGAAGCAGGTAATTGATACCCTTGGTAGCGCCGTCGGGATCGTTGAGCATAGCGTGGATCGGCGTGAGCGCCTGATGCAGGCCGACGGACACCAGCGGCAAGAAGCCTGCCGACAGGATATAGCCGCCCAGGACGCCCAGCTTCTCGAAGATAAAGGTCAAAACGCTAAAGATGGCAGTCGTCAGCCATGCGCCAACCGGCTGGATGACGAGCATCAGAGCAAAGGCACCGATGATGAGCACCAGCAGCGGGGACAGGAACGTGTCGAGTGCGTTGGGCATAACCTTGCGAATCTGACGCTCCATCCAGGCAAAAAATGCACCAGCGATAAGAGCCGCGATCATGCCGCCCGCTGCGGGGTTGTACTGTGCATTGGTGAGCGGCAGCAGAATGGCAGTGGCAGGATCAGCCGCGCCAGGCGCAAGCAGGGGCATGGCACTGTTGGCAATACACATCATGCCGGCGATGCCGCCCAGCGCAGCGGAGCCACCAAACTCACGTGCCGCGTTATAGCCCACCAAGATGGGCAGATAGGCAAACAGGGCCCAGCCCATGGAACGAATGCCCTGGTACCACCACTCGCCTGCAAGCGCGCCTGCCGTCGAGACGTTAATGACGTTGCAGATGCCGTTGATGAGGCCAGCCGCAATGATGCCGGGAAGCAGGGCGACGAAGACATTGGAAATCTTCTTGAGGAAGGCCTGAACCGGCTTGGACTCGTACTTGGCCTTCTGCGCGGCCTTGTTTGTGGCCGCAGCGTCAACCACGCTCTCGTCAGCAACGCCTTTCGCAAGGCCGGTGAGCTTGGAGAACTCCTCGAGCACCTTATTCACCTTGCCCGGCCCCAGCACGATCTGCATCGTGTCGTCCTCGACCAAGCCCATCACGCCGTCGAGTGCCTTAATACCCTCCGTGTCGACGCTGCCCGTGTCTTTGACGGTCACGCGCAGGCGCGTCATGCACGCCGCGTTTGCGAGCACGTTGTCTTTACCGCCCAAAAGGTCCAGCAGCTTTTGAGCCAGCTCTTTGTTCGTCATAACTCCTCCTTGTATTGGGTATCTCGTCTGGATGTCTTATCAGCTCACGCCGCGCACCTATTGGGCATCGGCATTGCTCTTCTCATGGCCACTCACCGCAGCACGGACATGGCCTCGCGCTCGCTCAAGAGCTACCGCAGCCTGCTCGGCATCGCAGTCCAGCAGTACCGAGACAATAGCGGTTTTTACGTGGCCGCCGGCATCTGCAAGCGCCTGAATAGCGCGCTCGCGCGTGCAGCCGGTCGCCTCCATCACGATGTTCTGGCCGCGCACCACCAACTTCTCGTTCGTCTGCTGCACATCGACCATCAGGTTTTGGTATACCTTGCCGATCTTGACCATGGCACCGGTCGAAATCATGTTGAGAATGAGCTTTTGAACCGTTCCCGCTTTGAGCCTCGTTGAGCCGGTCAGTACCTCGGGACCGGGCACGGGTTCAATGGCAAGATCTGCGCTCTCCCCGATCTTCGACCCTTGGTTGCAGGCAATTGCAATGGTCTTGCACCCAGTTGCCTTGGCGTACATAAGGCCGCCCACCACATAGGGAGTACGACCGCTTGCCGCCAGGCCAACGACAAGATCCCTGTCCGAGAGTCCACGCCCCCGCAGGTCGCTCGCGCCAAGCTCCTCGCTGTCTTCGGCACCTTCGACAGCCTTGATAAACGCCGTCTCGCCTCCGGCAATGAGCCCGACAATCAGATCGGGTGACACGCCAAACGTGGGCGGACACTCCGAAGCGTCGAGTACGCCCAGACGACCGCTGGTGCCTGCGCCCATGTAAAAGACGCGCCCGCCGCGCTCGAGTGCCTCAGCAGCCCAGTCGATTGCTGTGGCAACCTGGGGCAGCACTTTTGTGACCGACTGGACGGCACGAAGATCCTCATCGTTCATCGTCGTAACGATTTGCAGCGATGTCATCGTATCGAGGTCCATAGACCTTTGATTACGCTGTTCGGTCGTGAATTTTGTTAAATCGAGCATTTCATTCACCTCATCTTTCCTGTTTCTCGATGTAGTTTTGCTTAATGACATGCGTCGCCCGTTCGTAGTCGCTGGCAACGTAAGCAGCGTACAGGGCATCGACAACCATAAGCTGGGCCATACGCGAAGCCATGGCACCGCTGCGGACCAAGGGTTCACTCGCAGCGACGCCGAGCACGGCATCGGCCACGGTGGCAAGCTTGGATGATCCATCTACTTTGGTAACGGCCACAACGGGACAGTTGTGACGTTGGGCCTCGGCGGTGCAGTCCAGCACCTCTTGCGTCAAGCCCGAGTAGCTAAAGGCGATTGCCATATCGCCCTCATGCATGTTCTTGGCACACAAGAGCTGATCATGCCAGTCGTCGTACAGATGGCACTCTTTGTCGACACGCATGAGCTTTTGCGCCAGATCGTGCGCGACCAAACGAGAGGCACCGATACCGAACAGATTGACTGCGCGCGCCCGCTTAAGATAGGCCGCGCATCGCTCCAAGACGGTGTAATCGAGCGTTCGCGCCGTCGCTTCGATCGTGCGCACGTTGCTTTTCATCACCTTCCCCACGATACGTTCGACGCTGTCATCCATGGAGATGTCCTCGAGGGCTACGTCTTTCTTGTCACCTAAGAGCGCCAGCTCGGCAATCAGTTCGCGCTGGAACTCCTTGTAGCCCGCAAAACCCAAACGCTTGCAAAAGCGCAAAATGCTCGAGGGCGAGGAGAACGTGGCATCGGCAAGACCGCGGACGGACAGCCCGACCACCTCGTGCGGATGAGCGCTCACATATGCGATGACATTGCGTTCCGCCGGGCTCGCGCTGAGCTCACGCTCGCGAAGCCGCAAAAGCAATCCGTTTGCCATCTCAAACACCTCCGTTGAGAAGAATTAAAGACCAACGAACGATTCGTACCGGATACAAACAGCTTTTACGGTACATTGTGCCGCATCGTGGCGCACAAAGGACGAGCGTTCTACCGCTCGCCCCTCAAATCCGACCGCTCGGAAATACGCGCGACACAAAATAATTCAACAAGGTCGCATGATCAGAAACGGGTTTGTTACCGGCTAGCGCCTCGCATGGGCGCCGATGGGGCGCGTCTCGTGGTGCACCCATGCGGAGACCAGCAATACCAACAGCATCGCGGTGACATAGCCCGCAGCATCGAATCCTAAATCGATAACGTCGAAATGCCTGCCGGGAACAAAGATCTTATGTACCTGATCGCCAACGGAGCAGACGGCGCAAAAGAGCAACACGGGCACGCAACGGGAGCAAACGCTCCACGGACGCCTGGAAAAGCAAACCACGGCCACCGAGGCGAACAATCCGACGAAGAAAAACTCTACGGTATGGGCAACGCGACGGACGTTCGTGCCCACCCACATGCGAATGGAAGCAAGTCGGCCAGACCGGACATTCGAGGCAGCCGAATCGATGCCCCCGGTCATCCCGTTCTCGGTCTGAGCTTCACCCGTGGCATCGGCAGCCTGAACGCCCGTAGCCTGACCCTCCACCACGCGCGCGGTGGACTCGCTCAGCAACGACGTCTCCACCGCATTTTGCTCCGTCAGCACCCAGATGCCCGCCAGCGTTGCAGCGAACAGAATGATCGCGGTCCATCCGATTATTTGTTTTACGCGCGCCAAGGGCCTACCTCCTTTTTTGAATATCAGCGAGTGTAGCCCCAAATGACATCGTCACCGTATCAAAATTTGAATCGCAACAGGAAGCGACAAAGCGACGCAAACCCCTACCCCGCCTCGCGCATCCAGCGATCAAACGTCCCCACGCACACGCCCAGGCACTTTGCTGCCTGGCTGCGGGTAATATCGCCCGCCTCATAGCTATCCCGTACCAGATCAAACTGAGGAGGGCACGGCTTGCGAGGTCGACCGAAACGGACCCCTCGCGCCCGCGCCGCTGCAATTCCCTCCGCTTGGCGCCGATGGATATTCTCGCGCTCCATCTGCGCCACGTAGCTCAGCAGTTGCAGCACAATATCGGCAATCAGGGTGTTGGTCACATCCGGCGCGCCGCTGGCCCTGACGCGCGTGTCAAGCAATGGCATGTCCAACACCACAATGGCAACCCCGAGCTCCTTGGTAATGCGTCGCCATTCCTCAAGAATCTCGGAGTAATTACGGCCAAGTCGGTCGATAGAAAGCACCACCAGCACGTCCCCGTCTCCCAGGACGTGCAGCAGCTCGCGATACCTCGGGCGATCGAAGTCCTTGCCGCTCGCATGGTCGGCATAAATATTCGCCGAGCCCACGCCATAGGCGCCCAGCGCATCCAGCTGCCGATTAAGATTCTGATCGCGCGAACTCACCCGCGCATAACCATACACCGTCGCCATCTCATCCCCGCTTTCTTGTAAACCTGCCAAAAAGGGACAGGTTTATTTTGGTAGGTTTTACCTCTCGAATAGCAGGTAAGCGGGCGGCCGAGCAGACGGCAAGGTAGCCATGATCCAAATGCGGAGGGCGGCCCCGAAAGACCGCCCTCCGCTCTCCCGCCATGAGTCGAGATTTGGCTAATGGATAAGCTTAAAGTCCAAGTGCCCACGCGTGGTATTGACGCGCGAAACCTCGATAATCACGCGCTGGCCCAGTTCATAGCGAGTCCCCGTGTCGGCGCCCGTCAGCGTAAGCGCATCCTCGTCGAACTCGAACCACTCGTTGCCCAGACTCTTGATCGAAACCAAGCCTTCGACCTGCGTCAGGTCCAAGCGCACAAAGAGGCCCATGCTGCTGACCCATGAGACCGTTCCGGCATAGCGCTCGCCCAGGCGATCCTCATAGTACTGGGCAATCTTGATCTTTTGCGTCGCATGGCTAGCGGCATCTGCCGCGCGCTCGGCATCGCTGCATGCGCGGCAGATCTGCGGCAGAATGCGCGGCAGCGACTCGCGCCCCTTGCCGATCAGCCGCGGTGTACGGACCAGGGCGTCCTTGCCGCCGAGCTGCTCATAGGCCAACTGCAGTTTGAGCACGCGGTGCACCACCAGATCGGGGTAGCGACGGATGGGACTCGTAAAGTGACAGTAGCACGGCGCGGCGAGCGCAAAGTGGCCCTCGTTGCGCGGCTTGTACAGTGCGCGCTGCATGCTGCGCAGAAGCAGCGTGTTGACGAGCGGTGCGTTGGCCGTACCGGCGGCAGCATCAACTGCAGCCTGTAGCTCATCGGGACTCCCCAGGGCGATACCGGCAGCACGGCGATCGTCGATGATGCCTAGCTGTGCCAGCGCCACGGCGGCACCGTGCAAGCTGTCGGGACTGGGATCGTCGTGCACACGATAGCAGGCCTCGATATCGCGGTCGGCCAGCCACTCCGCCACGCACTCGTTGGCCAGCAGCATGGCTTCCTCAATCAGCGACGTGGCGCACGAGCGCTCACGGGCCACGATCTGCACGGGCACGCCGTCCTCGTCCAACAGTGCACGGATCTCGGCCGTATCAAAGTCGACCGAACCGCGCGCGCGACGAATACGACGGCGAAGCTCGGCGAGCTCGTTGGCAGCTACGAGGAAATCCCCCAAGTCGACGTTATAGCCGCGAGCGGTTTCCTCGCACGCAAGCCCGCGCTCGAGCGCTTCCTCGCGCGAGGCTTCAACCGCGGCAACATCCTCGGCGGCACCCTCCAGCACCGAATACTCCACCGCACCGGCACGTACCAGCAGCGCCTCGGCGCCGTCGTAGTCCATGCGCACGCGCGAGCGGATCACGCTGGGATAGGGATCGTAATGGCGCACGCGGCCCTGCGCGTCGAGTTCAATGTCGACGGTAAACGCCAGGCGGTCCTCGTCGGGACGCAGCGAGCACAAATCGTTCGACAGGCGCTCGGGCAACATGGGCAGCACGCGATCGGCAAGATACACCGACGTCGTGCGATGGCGAGCCTCAAGATCGATATGCCCGTCCCAAGCCACATAGTGAGAAACGTCAGCGATATGCACACCCAGCTTGTAGCCACCCTCGGGCGTGCGCTCAAGCGAAATGGCATCGTCAAAGTCGCGCGCGTCGACCGGGTCGATCGTGATGACAAAGCGGTCGCGCAGATCGCGGCGGAGCGGGTCCTTAAGCGCCGCGGACACATAGAGTGAAAGTCCCTCGGCCTCGTCCAGCGCGGCCTCGGGATAGCTATCGGTATAGCCGTAACGCGCCATCACGTATTGAACGCCCAAATCGGGCGCGTCATCTCCGCCAATGCGGCGTTCGATCGTCACGGTGCCCGATTCCAGGCGCGTCGGGTAGGTCAAAATGCGCGCGACAACGGCATCACC
Organism: uncultured Collinsella sp.; assembly: GCA_900544115.1. Taxonomy (GTDB): domain Bacteria; phylum Actinomycetota; class Coriobacteriia; order Coriobacteriales; family Coriobacteriaceae; genus Collinsella. Next base: position 80,774 of record UQTW01000007.1, read on the forward strand.
CGGGTGGACGCCCAGACGATCCGCCGAGGTATCCTCGGGCAGAATAAAGAAATCGGCCTTAAGGCGAGAATCAAGCGGCTCGATCACCCCGAGCGGGCCGGCGGTCTGGTACGTGCCCACCACACTAATGGCTGCACGCTCGACGACGCCCTCGATTACGGCGCGTCGCTCGCCATGCGGGCTGTTCTTAATGCTCACGGCAACGGTATCGCCGTCCATAATCTCGCGCTTGCCGCGGCCCATGACCTTGTAGTCGCCGTTTTCGGTTACAACGTAGGCGCTATGCTCATGGAGCTGCACGCGTCCGGTCAGACTCGGGCGACGCTCGCTGCGCACCGGCCCGCGCTTATTGCGAGCTCCACGCTTATGCTTGTTATTGCGCCCCATGGCGCCTCCTAACTATCGATTGCGAACTCCAAAGAGTCTACCCAAATGATCCGTTTTCCTGCCGTCCCCTAGGGATCAAAAAACGGGCCGCCCCGCAAGAGACGACCCGTTGGAAGGGATGAATTCCAGGCATGCCTACACGCGCAGGTAGCGGCGCATGGCGATGGCAGAACCAAAGAGACCGATAATCACGCCGACCAGAATCAGCGCAGCATAGGTCACCAGGTAGTACTGCATCGGCAGGGCAAACGACATCCAGCCGATGCTCTCCTGCAAACGCGGAATCATCAGATTGCGCAGCAGCTCCAGAACGCCGATGGAAAGCAGCGAGCCCAAAATGGCCTGCAGTACGCCCTCGGTGATAAACGGGCCGCGAATGAAGCCGTTGCTGGCGCCGACCAGACGCATAATCGCAATCTCACGACGACGCGCCGTGATGGACAGGCGAATCGTGTTGTTGATGAAGATGAATGCGATAAAGGTCAAAAGGCCGACGAGCACCACGGCGGCGATGCGGATGTAGTTGGTCACCTGGAACAGGCGGCTCACTTCCTCCTGGCCGTACAGCACGCTCGCGTTGACGTCGCCGTCATCCGCGATCTTCTGGAAGTCGGCGTTCTTCTTGAGCTTCTGGGCCGTGCTCTCGACCTTGGACGGATCGTCCATCTCAATTGCAAACGAAGCCGGCAGCGGGTTCTGGCCATCGAGCGCGCTCATGGTGGCGTCGGCGTTGCCCGACATCTTGCTCGTATACTCGGCCAGCGCGTCGTCCTTGTCCTTGTACGTCACGGACTTGACGTTGCTCCACGTCTTGAGCTCAGCCTCAAAGGCCTGAACATCTGCCTGGTCGGCGTCATCGCTAATAAAGGCGTTGATGACGACCTGATCCTCGACGGTGCCGATCACGGAGTTCAGCATCGCGGAGCCCATGATGAACAGGCCGATGATAAACAGCGAAAGGAAGATCGTGATGACGGCGCCGAGCGAGGTAGTCCAGTTACGGAAGAAGTGACTGATTGCCTCTTTGAAGGAGTAGCCCACGTTAGTTGGTGCCATAGTTGCCGTAACCTCCCCTCTCCTGGTCGCGGATAACGTGGCCGCCCTCGAGGGCGATCACGCGACGGTGCATGCTATCGACCATCTCGCGGTCGTGCGTGGCGACGATCACGGTGGTGCCGGTGCGGTTAATACGCTCGAGCAGCTTCATGATGCCCAGCGAGATCGCCGGGTCGAGGTTACCCGTGGGCTCGTCGCAGATCAGCAGCGGCGGACGGTTGACCATAGCGCGGGCGACGGCGACGCGCTGCTGCTCGCCACCGGAAAGCTGGTCGGGCAGCGAGTCCATCTGATCGGCCAGACCGACCAGACGCAGCACCTCCGGCACCTGGCTGCGAATGACGCCCTTGGGCTTGCCGATGCACTGCAGAGCAAACGCCACGTTTTCGTAGGCGGTTTTTTGCGGCAGGAGCTTAAAGTCCTGGAACACGGCGCCAATCTGGCGGCGCAGGAACGGAACCTTGCGGTTCTTGATCTTCATGAGGTCCTGACCGGCAACCAGGATGCGACCGCTCGTCGGCTTGACGTCGCGGTTGAGCGTCGACAGCAGCGTGGTCTTACCCGAGCCGGAGTGACCGACCAGGAAGACGAACTCGCCCGGATAGATCTCGATGTTGATGTCGTCGAGTGCAGGCTTGTTGGGCTGTGCCGGATAGATCTTGGTGACATGCTCCATAAGGATGACGGGCTCGACACCGGCCTGCTTGGCCATCTTCTTGCGGCTGGCCTGCGGATCGATGGGCGCAAACACCGACGTAAAATCGGGGTTGTTGAGCGCGTTATCGAGGCTTGCGACCTCGGCCGCCTGATCGCTCTCGACCACCGGGGCAGCAGGCTGCGTGGGGTCGGGAATAGCGGCAAAGAGACCGGACTGCGCAGGCTGAGGAGACGGTGTCGCAGGGGCCATGGGGTCGGGAATGCCGGCCATGGTAGGCTGCGGCGTGGCAGCGCCAGCCTGAGGCTGCTCCACGCGAGCGGTCACGGCCTGAACGGGCTCAAAACCCGCCGTGCCGGAAAGCGCGACATCGCTGGTGGGATTGTAGGCAAAGGGATCGGATGCCGGCTGTGCCTGATCTGCCGGCTGAGCGGGGGCCTGAGCAACAAGCTGGCCCTCTGAATCCGGAGTGGCGAAACGACTGCCCTGGACGCCTGTCTGCGTCTTGGGGGCATCATCGCCCGCACCGGAGGTACGGAAGTGGTTACCCACTGGTGCTCCTTATCGTCGTGCGTTTAAACTACATGAGCGCTTTGTATTTTAGCAGCATTAGCTTTGCTGCACATAAGAAGCATGGCGGGGTTTGGGTCTCACCGGCCGGGCGCAGGGTTACCTCCCAAATCGTCCTCGCGCATGGCCGGCATTTGTCCTGCTCCTGCGGAGCTGCGGACAAACGCCGGCCTGCGCTGCGGAAAGATTTGGGAGGTAACCCTGCGCCCGGCCTGCGGCTACTATGGGGCCGACGCACCAACTTGAGATGCTGCGCATACAAAATTGGAAGGGTCTGAATTGCACTTTGCTGGGATGGGCTCGTTTCCCCATGGGAACTTTGCTTGGCAGGACTCTAATTTAAATTCAGCATAAACAGGGGCGCCCTCTTTGAGGACGCCCCTGTTCTGGCTTGTTTGCGGTTGTCGACGCGATACTTTGCCTCGTCTTGCCTTATGCCAAGAACTCCTTGGTGGTCGCCACGATGTTGGCGGCGTCCAGGCCGTACTTGTGCAGGAGCTCGGCACCCGGGCCGGACTCGCCGAAGGTGTCGTTGACGCCAATCTTCTTGAGCGGCGTCGGGCACTGCTCACACAGAACGTCGGCAACGGCGCTGCCCAGGCCACCGATCACGGAGTGCTCCTCGACGGTCACGACGTGACCGGTCTTGGTGGCGCTCTTGACGATCAGGTCGGCGTCGATGGGCTTGATGGTGTGCATGTTGATGACCTCGGCATCGATGCCCTCGGCAGCGAGCTGCTCGGCGGCCTCGAGGGCCTCGCCGACCATTAGGCCGCAGGCGATGATGGTGACGTCGGTGCCCTCGCGCATGACGATGCCCTTGCCTACCTCGAACTTGTAGGTCTCGGGGTCGTTGATGACCGGCGAGGCCAGACGGGCAAAGCGCATGTACACGGGGCCGTCGCACTCGTAGGCGGCGCACGTCACGGCACGAGCCTCCACGTCGTCGGCGGGAACGATAACGGTCATGCCGGGGATGACGCGCATGAGGGCGATATCCTCGCAGCACTGGTGCGTGGCGCCGTCCTCGCCCACCGAGATACCGGCGTGCGTGGCACCGATCTTAACGTTAAGGTGCGGATAGCCGATGGAGTTGCGGACCTGCTCAAAGGCGCGGCCAGCGGCAAACATGGCAAAGGTGCTCGCAAAAGCAACGCGGCCGGTGGTCGCGATACCGGCGGCAACACCCATCAGATTGCTCTCGGCAATGCCCACATCGAAGAAGCGGTCGGGGCAGGCTGCCTTAAACTTGCCGGTCTGCGTGGCGGCGGCCAGGTCGGCGTCGAGGACCACAAAGTCATCGTGCTCGTTGGCGAGCTCGACGAGGGCCTCACCGTAGCTTACGCGCGTGGCGATTTTCTTGACGTCTGCCATCCTAGAGCTCCTCTCCGGCGGCCGTGAGCTCTGCCATGGCCTGCTCAAACTGTTCATCGTTGGGGGCCTTGCCGTGCCAACCCACCTGGTTCTCCATAAAGGAAACGCCCTTGCCCTTGGTGGTCTCGGCGATGATGGCGGTCGGCTGACCCTTGGTGGCGCGGGCCTCGGCAAAGGCGGCGCGGATCTGATCGAAATCGTTGCCGTCGGCGAGCTCCACCACGTGGAACTTGAAGGCGCGGAACTTGTCGGCGAGCGGCATGGGGTCGTTGACCTCCTCGACGGGGCCGTCGATCTGCAGGCCGTTGTGGTCGACGATCACGCAGAGGTTGTCAAGCTGCTGGTTGCCGGCAAACATGGCGGCCTCCCAAACCTGGCCCTCCTCGCTCTCGCCGTCGCCCAGCAGGGCGTAGGTGCGATAGTCGTCGCCCCAGTGCTTGGCGGCAACGGCCATGCCCACGGCGGCGGAGATGCCCTGGCCGAGCGAACCGGTGGACATATCGACGCCCGGGGTGTCGTTCATGTTGGGGTGACCCTGCAGGTGGCTGCCGATGTGGCGCAGCGTCTCGAGATCCTCCTTGGGGAAGAATCCGCGCTCGGCGAGCACAGCGTACAGACCAGGCGCGCAATGACCCTTGGAAAGCACGAAGCGATCGCGGTCGGCCTTGCGGGGGTCGGCCGGGTCGACGTTCATTTCCTCAAAGTACAGATAGGTCATGATGTCGGCAGCGCCGAGCGAACCGCCCGGATGGCCGGACTTGGCAGCGTGCACGCCGGTGACGATGCCCTTCCTTACCTCGTTGGCAACCTTTTTGAGCTCTTCGTCGCTCATTGTGCCTTCCTTTCATCCTCTTAAGACAAGATGCGCACGGCACGGAAAGGTAGTCCCAACACAGCCGCGATGCACGTACGTCATTCATTATGCTGGAAACTGGAAGCTTTACCAGAGTATTTATCATTATTTGAACAATTGAGCAGGCAGAACCGCTGATGAAACGGTTTATCAATGTGAACGTCTTTTGGATGGAACGCAGTCGGCCCTACGCGTTAATGTCCTTGAATCCCTCACCGAAGGTTTCCGTAACGTCGGCGACCGTCACAATGGCGTGAGGATCGCGCTCGCGCACGATCGTTTTGAGGGTGTTGAGCTCGCGGCGGCTCACAATGACCATGATCACCGGCTTCTCGGCACCCGAGTACATGCCGGTCGCCCTAAACTTGGTGCAGCCGCGGCCCAGGCCATACATGATGTCGGCCGCGATATCGGGAAACTTGTCCGAGATGATGAGCACCATACGGCGCCTGTTGCCACCGTCGACCACGGCATCGATCACGTAGCCGCTAATGACCATCGAAAGGCCCGCATACAGCGCGTTTTCGACCGAAAAGACCGGGGCCGACAGCGCGCACACGGCAACATCGATCGCCATGACGGTCGAGCCAACCGGCAGCGATGTGTTGCGCGAGATGATCTGGCCGATCGTGTCAGAGCCGCCAGTGTTGGCACCGGCGCGCAACACCATGCCATACCCGATGCCCGTGATAATGCCGCCCCACATAGCGGGCAGCATCAGGTCGGCATGTGCCAGCGGCGCCACAAACGGAGCGAACAGGTCGGTGAAAAAACCCAGCAGCACAAAACCGGTCGCCGTCTGCACCACGTAGAACATGCCACCCTCGCGCATAACAACCAGCAGCAGCAAGGCATTCATCACGATGGTCTGGATACCGACGGGAAGCGATATGCCATGCGAGGCGCCGACCGCCTGAATAATGGTGGCAAGGCCTGTGACGCCGCCGGCGGCAAGGCCGTTGGGGATCAAAAACAAGTCTGTCGCGATAGCTGCCAGGGCGCAGCCAAACATAATCTTGGGCAAGTCATGAAAGAAGTTCATCGAAAGAATGCGCTTGATGTCCAGACGATATGCCATGCTGCCTCCCTCAAAAAAGCGCACCCAAACGAGTGCGCTTTGAACTTCTTGCTGTATTCGATTCTACCGATTCACCGGGCAAATACCACCCCTGCGCAGTGTTTGCATCGACCCGGAGCCAATCATGTGCCTAGGCAGACGATGCTTCCGCATCGGCGTTGCCGGTTGCCCAACGATGGTAGCCGATCACAAACGGATCCAGATCGCCATCGTCGAGAACGGCCTCGACGTTGCTGGTCTCCACGCCCGTGCGCAGGTCCTTGACCATCTGATACGGGTAGAGCACGTAGCTGCGAATCTGGTTGCCAAAACCGATCGTGGTCTTGGGCCCGCGAATCTCATCCAGGGCCTCGGCGCGCTTCTCGAGCTCGATCTCGTACAGACGGGCCTTGAGAATCTGCATGCACGCGGCCTTGTTTTGAATCTGGCTGCGCTCGTTTTGGCAAGTGACAACGATGCCGCTGGGAAAATGCGTCACGCGTACGGCAGAGTCGGTGGTGTTGACGCCCTGGCCGCCCGGACCGCTCGCGTGATACACGTCCACGCGGATATCGTCGGGACTGATCTCGATGTCGATATCGTCAGGCAACACGGGAATGACCTCGACGCCGGCAAACGTGGTCTGGCGGCGCTTCTTATCATCGGTGGGGCTGATGCGTACCAGGCGGTGAACGCCGGCCTCGGCGCGCAGCATGCCAAACGCGTCCTTGCCCTCGACGGTAAAGGTCGCACGGTCGATGCCGATGACCTCAGCCGCGGGGCAGTCGTTAATGGTGACCTTCCAGCCGCGACGCTGGCAGTACTTCATGTACATCTTAAAGAGCATGAAGGTCCAGTCCTGCGCCTCCAGGCCACCCTGTCCGGGCTTGATGGTCACAATCGCGTCGCCGTGATCGAACTCACCGGTAAACCAGCTCGAAAGCTCGAGCTCGTCGATAGCGCGGGCCAGGCGTTCTGCCGTAGCGGCAGCCTCCTCGCGCAATGCGGCGGCATCGGGGTCGTCGCCCATCTCCTCGGCAAGCTCCAGCGCCGCGCGGGCGTCAGATAGCTCGCCGCGCGCGGTATCCACGGCAGCGATATCTTCCTTGGTGCGCGCGATCTCCTCCATCGTGGCGCGAGCGGCATCGGCGTCGTCCCAAAAGCCCGGGGCGACGCTTTTGGCCTCGAGCTCCGTTACGCGGGTGCGCTTCTCGTCCAAATGGAGGTACGACTCAACCTCACCGAGCCGGTCCGCAAACGCGTCCAGCTCGGCGGGCGTTACCTCTAAAGCCTCAGCCATTAACGATTCCTGCCGTGGCAGTACTTGAACTTCTTACCGCTACCGCAAGGGCACGGGTCGTTGCGGCCCACGTTGACGTACGGATCGTCGCTCTCGGACTTGCGGTAGGTCGTCACCTTGCCACCGTTGTTGACGGCAGCCGGTCCGCCTTGGACAGCCGTGCGGGCCTGCACCTGCGCCTGCTTGCGCAGCACCGAGTCGCCGTTGTCACCATCGACCTCGGCAGGACCGGAGAAGTGCGCACCCTCGAGCGCGGGCTCCTCCTTGTGCTCCACGACACGCGGGGCAGCCTTGATCTCGATGCGCAGAACCGTGCGCAGGTAATCCTCGTACATGGTGTCGACGAGTATCTGGAACGCGCCGTAGGCCTCGGTCTTGTACTCGACCAGCGGGTCGCGCTGGCCAAAGCCGCGCAGGCCGATGCCGGTCTTGAGGTAGTCCATCTCCTGCAGGTAGTTCATCCAGCGGGTATCGATGACGCGCAGCATGACCTGGGTGTTGAGCTCGCGCATCAGGTCCTCGCCCAAGCGCTCGGCTTTCATGTTGTAGCACTTCTCTACGTAAGCCAGGACATCGGCAGCTAGGGCCTCATAATCCTCGTCGGGGAACTTCGGCGTATCGATGTGGCCGGTGAGCTCCACAACCCACTTGCGCAGGCCCTCCAGGTCGCGCTCGCCATCGTGACTGTCCTTGGTGCAGAACTCCTGCACGCAGCGGTACACGGTATCGTGCATGACCTCGGTGATGTGGTCGGTCAGATCCTTGCCGTCCAGAATCTTATTGCGCTCGGCGTAGATGACCTGGCGTTGCTTGTTCATGACGTCGTCGTACTCAAGGACGCTCTTACGCATGGAGAAGTTGATGCTCTCGACCTTGTGCTGGGCGCTCTCGACAGCCTTGGAGATGATCTTGTGCTGGATGGGCATATCGTCGCCCATGTCAGCCGTGACCATCATCTTGGAGACGCGGTCCATCTTGTCGCCGCCAAACAGACGCATGAGATCGTCCTCGAGCGACAGGTAGAACTGGGTCTCGCCCGGATCGCCCTGACGGCCGGAACGGCCGCGCAGCTGGTTGTCGATACGGCGGGACTCGTGGCGCTCGGTGCCGATAACGGTCAGGCCGCCGGCGGCAAGAACGCGCTCGCGCTCGGCCTTGCAAGTCTCCTTGGCCTCGGCGTTAAACTGCTCAAGCTGCTCGGGCGTTACGTCCTCCATGGTCAGGCCCTCGTACTCCAGGCGCTCGCGCACCAGCTCGTCGGGGTTACCGCCCAGCAAGATGTCGGTACCGCGGCCGGCCATGTTGGTAGCGATGGTCACGGCGCCATAGCGACCAGCCTGGGCAACGATATGGGCCTCGCGCTCGTGGTGCTTGGCGTTGAGGACCTCGTGCGCGATGCCGCGCTTGGTAAGGGCGGCCGACAGTTTCTCGGAGCTTTCGATGGAGACGGTGCCCACCAGGACCGGCTGGCCCTTGGCGTGACGTCGCTCGACGTCGTCGGCAACGGCGTTGTATTTGGCCTGGATGGTGCGGTACACCAGGTCCTCGTGGTCAACACGCTGCACGGGCTTGTTGGAGGGGATGACCTCGACGGGCAGCTTGTAGATCTCGCGGAACTCGGCATCCTCGGTGAGTGCCGTACCGGTCATGCCGGAGAGCTTGTCATACAGACGGAAGTAGTTCTGCAAGGTGATGGTGGCCAGCGTCTGGTTCTCCTCGCGCACGAGCACGCCCTCTTTGGCCTCGATGGCCTGATGCAGGCCCTCGGAGTAGCGGCGGCCTTCCATAATGCGGCCGGTGAACTCGTCGACGATCTTGACCTCGCCGTTGGTGACCACGTACTGCTTGTCGCGGTGGAACATGTACTGGGCCTTCAGCGCCTGCTGCAGGTGGTTGACCAGCTGACCGGAGAGATCGGCATAGATGTCATCGATACCCAAGCGGCGCTCAATCTTCTTAAGGCCGCGCTCGGTGGCGGCGATAGTGTGCTTGGCCTCGTCCATGACGTAGTCGCCCGTGGGCTCAACGTCCTCGGTGGCGGTGAGCATGTCGTGCGACACGTCCTCGCCGCGCTCAAGGCCGCGCACGGCACGCGCGAAGTCCTTGTAGGTGCTGGCGGACTTGGTGCCGGCGCCCGAGATGATGAGCGGGGTACGTGCCTCGTCGATCAGGATGGAGTCGACCTCGTCGACGATGGCGTAGCTGTGGCCGCGCTGTACGCGCTGCTCGGGGCGGGTGACCATGTTGTCGCGCAGGTAGTCGAAACCGAACTCGGAGTTGGTGCCGTAGGTGACGTCTGCCTGGTAGGCCGGACGCTTGAGCTCGAGCGGCATGTTGTTCTGGAGCAGACCGACGGTCATGCCCAGGTACTTGTAGATGCGGCCCATCCACTCGGAGTCGCGCTTGGCAAGGTAATCATTGACAGTAACGACGTGCACGCCCTTGCCGGCAATAGCGTTGAGGTAGCCGGCCAGCGTGGAGACGAGCGTCTTGCCTTCGCCGGTCTTCATCTCGGCGATATGCCCCTCGTGCAGCGCCATGGCGCCGATGAGCTGTACGTCAAAGTGACGCATGCCCGTGATGCGCTTGGAAGCCTCGCGCACGGTGGCAAAAGCCTCGGGGAGCATGTCGTCGAGCGACTCGCCGTTGGCGTAACGCTCGCGGAACTTATCGGTCTGGCCGCGGAGTTCCTCCTCGGTCATCTTCTCAAACTGGGGCTCAAGACCGTTGATCTGGTCGACGATCTTGTAGTAGCGCTTAAGGTCCTTATCGGATCCAAAGGACAGCAGCTTTGACATGAATCCCATGTGGTTTTCCTTTTTGGCCATCGCCCACGCCGTGCAGCTGCGGGCGAGTTAAACACAGATGATTGTACTTTAGCCAAACAAGGCGCGGCCTATACGGTCGACCTCGACCGCCACGTAATAACTATGACCAACCTGCCACAATGGGACAGGTTTATTTTGGCAAGTTTTATCTGAGCAAACGCCGTCTCTCTGCCATTTGGTGCCACGGGGACAGGTTAGCTTGCACCAATAAAAAGAAAAGGGCCGCGCACCCAAATGGATGCACGGCCCTTATGCCATGAATGCGAGCGATTCCGCGGCGAGCTATTTACTCAGCAGCCTCGGTGGTCTCGGCCTCGGCAGCGGCCTCCTCGACGGGAGCCTCTGCGGGAGCCTCGGCGGCCTGCTTGGCAGCCTCCTCGGCGAACTTAGCAGCACGCTTAGCCTTCTCGGCAGCCTTAGCCTCAGCGGCGGCCTTGCGAGCGGCCTCGGCCTCAGCAGCCTTGGCGGCCTTGGCAGCCTTGGCCTCCTCAGCCTTCTTGAGCTGGGCGGCAGCGGCGCCACCGAACTTGTCGGCGAAGCGCTGGACGCGTCCACCGGTGTCGACGAACTTCTGCTGGCCGGTGTAGAACGGGTGGCACTCGTTGCAAAGCTCGACCTTCATCTCGGACACGGTAGCGTGCGTCTTGAAGGTGTTGCCGCAGGAGCACGTCACCGTGCACTCGACATACTGGGGATGGATACCCTGCTTCATGGTAGGACTCCTTATTGGTCAGGCGCTGGTTACCGATCAGCGCATAAGGCGTCTTGGTTTCCGACCAAGACAACAAACTCGGCTATGGTACCACGGCGCCGCGCGTCCCACAAAAGGTTCACGGTCTTTTCGGAACGACACGAATCTGCCTTGATTGGCAACTTCATCCGAACACCTCCCATATTCATCCGTACATGTACGGATGAATATGGGAATCCGATACCCTGAGGGCCGGACCGGCCGGCCCCGGGAGATCGGAGGACG
>UQTW01000008.1 GCA_900544115.1 uncultured Collinsella sp.
TGCGGCTGATCCGGTCCGACCGGGCCGCGCGGCAAGGAGATATATTGCCAGACCGCGAAGCCCTGTGGGACGTCAATTCCACTCTTCACAAGTCCTACACAACATATTGCTTTCTATAGGTAATAGAAAGACTGGTGCGGATCTTCCGCACGTATCAGATGATGACCCTTTGGTTCAGGAATATATAGAGATCGGTCACCTATAAGTGTTTATCTACCCGCGCTTTTAGCAATGTAAACCGCGCTTCAGATAAAAAGAGGGAGCGCCGCGCACAACGCGACACTCCCCTAGCGATTCAAGAGAATCTATTAGGCCTCTAGAGCCTTCTTGGCGATGGTGGCCAGCTCGTTGAAGGACTCGATGTCCTCGTAAGCCATCTGAGCCAGGACCTTGCGGTCGAGCTCGATGCCGGCAACCTTCAGGCCGTGCATGAACTGAGAGTAAGAAATGTCGTTCAGGCGAGCGGCGGCGTTGATACGGGTGATCCAGAGAGAACGGATCTCGCGCTTCTTGTTGCGGCGATCACGATACTGATACTGCAGGGAGTGCTGGACCTGCTCTTTAGCATGCTTGTAAGTACGCGAAGCGGCACCGTAGTAACCCTTCGCACGGTGCATAACGGTACGGCGCTTCTTCTTGGCGGCAACAGCGCGCTTAATACGTGCCATGTTCTATCAACTCCTAGACGGTAAAACGAAAAACGGGAACGCGAACTTAGGCGAGACGCGACTTGATGACCTTACGGTCGGCAGCGGCGATCTCGGTCTCCTGACGGAAGCCACGCTTGCGCTTGGTGGACTTCTTGCTCAGGATGTGGCTCTTGAAAGCCTTGGCGCGCATAAGCTTGCCGGTACCAGTCTTGCGGAAACGCTTCTTGGTGCCGCTGTGGGACTTCATCTTAGGCATGAAATACTCCTTAATCGGTTACAGAACACTAGTTACTTGGTATCGCTTGCCGCTTTATCCTCATCGAAGGCGCCCTTAATCGGGGCGAGCAGCATAAGCATGTTACGGCCTTCCATCTTAGGCTTGGACTCGACCGTAGCGTAAGGCTTGAGATCCTCGGCGAGACGCTCGAGAACGTTAAGACCCTGCTCCGGGTGAGCCATCTCACGGCCGCGGAACATGATGGTGATCTTAACGCGTGCGCCCTTCTTGAGGAAACGCAGAACGTGGCCCTTCTTGGTCTCGTAGTCGCCAACGTCGATCTTGGGTCGGAACTTCATTTCCTTGACCTCGACCTTGGACTGGTTCTTACGAGCAGCCTTGGCCTTCATGGCCTGCTGGTACTTGAACTTACCGTAGTCCATGACCTTGCAGACCGGCGGCTCCGCGTTGGGAGCGATCTCGACTAGGTCGAGACCCTGATCGTCGGCGACGCGCTGGGCATCGCGGATGGCGAACAGGCCGAGCTGAGAGCCATCGACGCCAATCAAACGACACGAAGATGCAGTGATCTCGTCGTTGATGCGGGTGTCATCAGACTTAGCTATTTTCCCTACCTCCATTCATAAAAAAATAACCCGGCGCTTCTCAGCAACCAGGTCGTACACATAGACTTCCTCGATTTGAGGAAGGGAATCTAAGTTGTATGACCAGTCAGCTGCTCATTGGCGCCAAAAGGTGGGAACCCTCGGGTTCCTCTTTAAGGCATTGCGGGGACAACGCCTTGGCGATAATAACACGTACCGCGCGTTATCACATTACGTACACGAAAAAGGGAGCCTTGACCCCCTTGAACGTCCACTTGCATGTATGGTGCCCGAGGCGAGACTCGAAGGGCCTTCGCTTCGCGAAGCCCCGGGCTTCGGGCGCATGGCGCCCTCGCCGCGCTCCGCTACAAACAGGCCACAGGCCTGTTTGCTTAACGCTCCGCGCGCTCACGCGAGTTCGGCACGAAAAAGGGGGCCGCAACCCCCTTGAACGCTCACTTGCATGTATGGTGCCCGAGGCGAGACTCGAACTCGCACGTTGTTGCCAACGGTGGATTTTGAGTCCACTGCGTCTGCCAATTCCGCCACTCGGGCACGCAATGCGTGAGTTAGTTTATCACAGCTTTCTACCGATTAGTCCGAAAATGGAACTTCGAGCATTTCGATGAGTTCGACCGTGCGGAGCATCTCGCGCCGACGGCATCCGCGACCGTCGACCGAAGCCTCACCCATCTGGTTATCGTAAGGGTCCTCGCGCATGCCGTCGAAAGAGGGCTCAAACTCTGCCTGGAATCGATTGTTGGCCACCATACGCCACGGGTCGAGATTGCCAAAGTAGTGACGGCGGCGCCACTCCTCCCCCATCCTGCGAGCAGAAGACCCAAATGATACGTCGGCGTTGAGCCAACCGGTCTGCGGCGTATAGAACTCTGCCCAGTCGTGCGACCCCACCGAATCGGGCGTAACATACAGGCCGCTCTGCCAACGGGCAGGCACGCCCGCGATACGGCACATGGTGATAAACGTGAGCGCCATAACGCCGCAATCGCCGCGGAGCGAATGCGCGCAGTCATCGGCAATAGATCCCAAAAGCAAGTACGGCGGCTGATAGCGATAGTCGATATGCTGCGTCAGGTAATCATAGATAGCACGGGCGCGATCGAGCGGATCCTCGAGCCCGTCAATGACACGGGCCGTCAGCTGCTGCAGATACGGCGTGAATGCAATGTGCGGACGGTCCTCGGAGGTGTCCACGGGCAGTGGCACGTCCATGCAAGGATGCACCGGAAGCGCACCCCCATAGACATCACGATAAGCGGCATCAATTTGATAGCGATAGGTCACCGAGAATGAGCGCTCACTCGAAGAAGACCACGAGGCGGTACGCGCCGAAGCATTCGCGGGGGCAACAGCACCCTCCGGCGTCATATCGAGAACCTCGATATGAGACTGTTGACGACAGGCGGCGGCAACGGGTAGCCACGAGCGAACAGTCTCTCCCTCCAGAGCACCAGGAACAGACACGCATGCCTTGAGCGTAATGGCGCGAGACAGCCCGCCTTGCGATTCCATCTCCTTAAGCATCTGATTGCGCAGCGCCATACCATCCGTAGAATCGGGGCGCAGACCCGGAACCTCCTTGGGATACACGCGCAAAGAATCAAGGAAGTTGTCGAGAACGAACAGCTCGCCATCGATAAAGCGCCAGTCAATACGCTTACGATTAATCAGGTCATCAAACTGCTCTTCGATAAACTCTGGCCACTCCTCGCGAATCATCGCAATAGCCTGATCGCGCGACACCGAAAAATGAAGCGGCGTCTCGAGCATGCGATACCGCTCGGCACGAACACAAGCAGCCAGCGAAGGCTCGGGGTTCTGCTCCAAAAGGCGATCGCAGGCAGCAACAGCCTGCGTCAAATACCCGGCATCCTTAAGACGAAGAATCTCGGGCGGCAGTCCAACATCGAGATGACGAAAGTCATCACAGTGAACATCAGCAGAGCAACCAACTGGGCCCTCGTCAATAACCTTCCCATCCGAAGGCAGCACATTAATAACAGCCATACCAAAACTCCAAGTCACTAGAACGCTTGAAGCCCATTGTAGCGAGATAAAAAAGAAAGCCCCAATTAAGGAGCCCCCAACACTGATAAACGGTGCCTATAAAAAATGAATTCAGCCCAGTAACCCTGCGGCGTTAAACGAAGGAAGCCCCGTCCCCCGGAGCTGTTTCCTTGGCGCGACTTCTGGCAAAGCCAGTAGCCATCTTAATTTAGCCCAGTAACCCTGTAGCGAGTTAACGAAGGAGGCCCCGTTTCCCCGGAGCTGATTCCGTCGCGCGACTTCTGGCGAAGCCAGGTGAGCGCGAGGGAAACAGCGTAGGGGAAACGGGGCCTCCGGCGGGAAGTTAAACCGCTACTTACGCCTTGTTGACGGAGCCAAACTCCTCCATGAGCTCCTTGGTGCGGGCAACGATGTTGTCGCGACCAGGCTTGAGGAGCTTGCGGGGGTCAAAGCCCTTGCCCTGCTGATCCTTGCCAGCCTCGATGTACTCGCGAACGCCCTTGGCGAAGACGAGCTGCAGGTCGGTGTTGACGTTGATCTTGGAGATGCCCAGGGAAATGGCCTTCTTGATCTGATCCTCGGGGATGCCGGTGCCACCGTGCAGGACGAGGGGCAGATCGCCGGTCTGGGCCTTGATCTCGCCCAGACGCTCGAAGGAAAGGCCAGCCCAGTCGGCAGGGTACACGCCGTGGATGTTGCCGATACCGCAGGCGAGGAAGTCGACGCCCAGGTCAGCGATCTGCTTGCACTCAGCAGGATCAGCGAGCTCGCCGCTGGAGGTCACGCCGTCCTCGGTGCCGCCGATGCCGCCGACCTCGGCCTCGATGGACATGCCCTTGGAGTGGGCAAGCTCAACGAGCTCCTTGGTGCGGTCGAGGTTAAGCTGGAAGGTCTCCTCGTGAGAGCCGTCATACATGATGGACGTGAAGCCGGCCTCGATGCACTTGAAGCAGTCCTCGTAAGAACCGTGATCGAGGTGAAGGGCGACGGGAACGGTAACGCCCGTGGCCTCGACGGCAGCCTTGACCATGTCGGCGCAGACCTTGAAACCGCCCATCCACTTAGCGGCACCAGCGGTGCACTGAAGGATCAGCGGAGACTTGGCCTCCTCGGCGGCCTGGAGAATAGCCAGGGTCCACTCGAGGTTGTTGGTGTTGAAGGCACCGAGACCGTACTTGCCGGCCTCAGCCTTCTTGAGCATGTCTGCTGCGTTGACGAGCATAAAAGAAACCTCCTGTAAGGTTGCTCCGATAACGCCTGAGATTTTACCACGGCGCACCCGGGCATAAACGTTCGTTTGTTCACGAATATGGGTACTTTAGCGATTTTTTATACCGCCTGCCGCCTCAGAACGGCCGTTGACGAGTTTGGGGGGTTGACGTTATTGTCAACCCCCCAAATACCAACCAGCTATACGATCACCAAAGACGCGAGCTCAAGCATGATGGGCATGGCGACGAGCGACAGAATCGTGGACAGCGTCACCAAACCGATTCCAAACTTATAGTTGCCGCCGTATTTCTCGGACAAGATGGCCGCGAACGATGCGACAGGTGCACCGAGAGCGATAAGCATCGTGAGGCGAACCTTGGCATCAATCCACGGGAAGAGCGCCAATATGCCAACAACGATCGCCGGGATGATGACGAGTCTCACCAAGCTAACGAGATAGGCCTTTTTGCTCGTAACGACAGCGCGCATATCGCTCTGCGCCAAATAGGCTCCAAGCACAAGCATCACAAGGCCCGTATTGAGCGCACCCAGGTCATCGAGAATCGTCGCCATCAACGCGGGCGGATGGATTGAAAAGAAAAAGCAAACAAGACCAATCAAGATCATGATGAGATTGGGGTTAGTAATGCAGTTCTTAAAGGACATCTGGCTCTTATCACCCGAAACCAACCATACGCCATACGTCCAAATGAAAAACGTGAGGCATGAGACTCCGATGGAGAGGTAGAAGACGTATTCGGACCCGAACACGCCCATAACAATGGGAACCCCGATAAAGCCGCTGTTGGAGAAGATGGCACCGTAACGGGCGACACCATCCTCCTTTTTAAAAAACAGACGCGTGAGCGGAATCGAAATTAGTGTGACCACAACGGTAAGCACAAAGCAAAATCCCGCGTCGCGGATCATGTTGGGTTCGAAGTCGACCATAAGGGTTCTCAGCGTAATGCAGGGATACGCCACATAGATGACCACATTGGCCATCTGGCTCGTGCCCTTGCGGTCGATAATCTTCATGCGGTAGAGAAAATAGCCGATCGCCATCAGGATAAACATGATGACGATCTGACTGATAAGCGCGGCAACCGCTCCTCCCATTACAGCTCCTCGCCGTTGGTCTCAATAACCTTCTTGTACCAGTAGAAGCTCTTTTTACGCGAGCGCTCCATAGTACCGGTGCCGTCATCGTGCTTATCGACATAAACAAACCCGTAGCGCTTGGCCATCTCTCCATCGGCATTGCTCACCAGGTCGATGCAGCCCCAAGGCGTGTAGCCCCAGACCTCAACACCATCCTTGATGGCCTCGGCCATGGCCTTGATGTGATCGCGCAAGTACTCGATACGATAGTCGTCGTCGATGGATCCATCCGGATTGACCTCGTCGCAGCAGCCGAGGCCGTTCTCAACCACCATAATGGGAATTTGATAGCGCTCGTACACCTGGTTGAGCATGATACGCAGACCCATAGGGTCGATTGGCCACTCCCATGCAGTCTCCTTGAGGTAAGGATTCTTGGCGCCCCCGAGAAGGTTACCGCTCGTCTCCTCGGCAGGGTCAGTGCTTGCGCACTGGCTCTGATAGTAGCTGTGCGTATAGAAATCGACCGTACCCTCTTTGAGAATCTTACGGTCCTCGTCGGTGATATCGAGCGTCACGCCCTCCTCGTCCCAGATGCGCTGGGCAAAGTAGGGGTACTCGCCGCGCACTTGGACATCTGAACAGTAGTAGTTGCGATACTGGTTACGCTCGCGGGCAAGCTCGACGTCCGCAGGATTGGGCGTGAGCGGATAGGCCAGCATGTAGGCAATCATACAACCCATCTTGTTGTCGGGGTCGATCTCGTGCCCCGCCTTGACCGCAAGAGCACTTGCGACAAACTGATGGTGCAGCGCCTGCAAACGCTTCTGCGGGTCATCTTTCTGATGGCGAAGGTCAAAGGAGCCCGGATTCAGAATGCCGAGACTCATGTAGTTGCCAAGGGACATCATGCCGCAATTGATCTCGTTGAACGTGAGCCAGTAGCGACACTTGCCCTTGAAATGCTCCATGACGGTCTTGGCATACTTCACGTAGCAGTCAATAGCCTCGCGCGAAGCCCAGCCATCGACTTTCTGGCACATGGCAAAAGGCATCTCGTAATGACTCAGCGTCACGAGCGGTTCGATGCCGTACTTATGGCACTCGTCCATCACGCAATCGTAAAACGCAAGGCCAGCCGCGTTGGGCTCATCTTCGAATCCCGTTGGGAAGACGCGAGGCCAGTTCATCGAGAAACGAAAGACCTTGAATCCCATCTCGGCGAGCAAGGCGATGTCCTCTTTGTAGTGATGGTAGAAATCGACACCATCGTGACAGGGATAGAGCTTGTTGGGGTCGAGCTCGGGCGTGATCTCGCGCGGGTGGTGATGGTTGCCGTTAGTGGCCATATCCATGCAACTCGGACCCTTGCCGTCTACGTCCCAGGCTCCCTCGAACTGATTGGCAGCAGTCGCGCCGCCCCAAAGAAAGTCTTTTGGAAAAACACCCATGGTCGTCCTCTTTTCTATAGGAAACGGGCCGTCATCGCGACGGCCCTCACACTTGTTGAATGAAAGCTAGTCGAGGTCAGCACCGTTGGTGGCGATAACCTTCTGGTACCAATCGAAGCTCTTCTTCTTAGAGCGTGCATAGGTACCGTTGCCCTCATTGTCGAGGTCAACATAGATAAAGCCGTACCGTTTGTCCATTTCGCACGTCGACATCGAGACCAGGTCGATGCACCCCCACGGGGTATAGCCCATCACGTCGACACCTTCCTCGATAGCAGCGCCGATGGCCTTAATGTGCTCACGGAAGTAGTCGATGCGATAGTCATCGTCAATCGTGCCGTCTTCGTTGACCTTATCGTAGGCGCCAAGACCGTTCTCGACGATAAAGAGCGGCTTATGGTAGCGGTCCTGCATATCGATCAACGCGTAGGTGAGGCCATCGGGGTCGACCTGCCAACCCCAGTCAGAAATGGGCAGGAAGGGGTTCTTGACGCCGGTAGCAAGGTTTCCTCCGACTTTCTCGCGCTTGTCCGCATCAATGGAGTCAACCATCGACATGTAATAAGAAAACGAGACGAAGTCGACCGGATACTGCTTGAGAATGGCCTCGTCACCCATGCCGAACTCGACGTGGATGCCCTTGCGCTTCCAATAGTTGAGCACATGCTGCGGATACTCGCCAAGTACCTGGACATCGCTATAGAAGTAGTTATCGCGGTTGTCCTTCTGCGCAAGCAGCATGTTTTTGGGATTGCAGTTCTCGGGATAGGTGAGGGTGCGCGTGACCATGCAGCCCATCTGAGCACCGGGAACCATCTCGTGCAGCATCTTGGTGGCAAGGGCGCTCGCCACAAACTGATTGTGCACGCACTGGTAGATAAGCTCCTCGCGCTTATCCTCGGGATAACGCTCGGTGCAAACGCCGATCGTGGTCCAGGGGTGGCGGAACACAGAGTCGATCTCATTGAATGTGAGCCAATAGGTAACGTACTTTCCAAACTCGCGGAAGCAGACTTCGCAGAAGCGCAAGAAGAAGTCGATGACTTCGCGCTTGCCCCAACCATCGTAGTGGTTTGCCAAATAGAGCGGCATCTCGTAGTGGTGAAGCGTCACAAGTGGCTCAATGCCCGCATCCTTCATGGTGCGGAACAGGTCGCGGTAGTAGTCGATGCCGGCCTGGAGCGGCTCTTCCTCTGTACCCGTGGGGAACAGGCGAGTCCACTGGATGGATACGCGCAGCGTCTTGAAGCCCATCTCCTGGAAAAGCGCAATGTCCTCCTTGTAGCGATGAAAGAAGTCGATGCCGTGACGCTTGGGGTACACGTGGATATCGGTCGAAGCCTCGGCCTCCTTGATCTGTTCGTCAGTGATGCCGTGAAGGGCCGCGTAGTCCTTTTTGTCGACCTTGGGCTTATAGGTGGTGCAGTCGGCGACCGAAAGGCCCTTGCCATCCACATCCCAAGCACCCTCGCACTGGTTGGCGGCAGTGGCACCGCCCCACAAAAAGCCTTCTGGGAACACGTAGCTCATAGTTATCTCCTTAGTTAAAAAGAGGGGCACGGCGCTCCCGTGCACCGCGCCCCTCGAAGTTACAGGCATATTATCGGACAGCCGATAGGTGTAGCCATTAGGCCTGAGCAGCCTCTTCCTGCTCCTTCTTGGCCAGCTTGCTGTTGGCGAGGACGAAGGGGATCCAGATAAGGACGCCCACGACAAGCTCGACGACTTGGACCACAACACCCTGCCAGCCATGGCCAACAAAGGCATTAAGCAGGATGGGCACACCAAAGGGCACGTCAACGGTGTTGCAGGGAAGGAAGCCGATAGAGGTGGCGAACATGGCGATGGCGACGCAGATACCGGAACCAAAGGCAAACGGAATCGCGTAGATCGGGTTCAAGACCAGAGGGATACCGAAGACGACGGGCTCGGAGATGCCGCAGATGCCAGGCAGGAAACCGAGCTTGGCGATAGCCTTTTCCTCATCGCGCTTGGAGCACAGGAAAATAGCGATGATGAGGCAGAGGGTCATACCGGCGCCACCGGGAGCAACGAAGCAGTTCCAAAAACCCATGGTGAACGGAGAATCGGGCATGGTGCCAGCGGCAAGGGCGGCGGTGTTGGCGGCGATTGCGGCATTGAACATGGGGTTGCGCACCGGGGAAACAATGAGACCGCCATGGATACCGAGAACCCAGAAGAGCTGGGACACGACAACGATGATGACAACGCCAGCCGGAGTCTTGAAGGCCGCCTCGAGCGGAGCCTGCATAAGGCCGTAGATCCAATCGTTGATATAGGAGCCGGTAAGGGCCTGGAAGCCAAGGCCGAAGATAGCGCTCACGACGAGGACAATAAAGACCGGGATCATAACGTTGAAGGACTGGGAGATACCAGAGGGAACCGAAGGAGGCATCTTGATCTTGATCTGGTCGATCTTAGAGAGCCAGCAGAAAAGCGAACCGAACACAACGGCCGTGATCATGCCGACAAAAAGACCCTGAGCGCCCATCTGAGTGGTAAGAAGACCAGACACCGGAGCCTCGAGAGCCGTGCCGGCACCGTCGACCTTGATAGAGGTGCAAATCATGGAGATGTAGGCCGCCACGGAGACGAGCGCCGTCGGATACTCCGGAGCCTTCTTGGCACGGGCCAGGTAAAGGCCAATCAGGAAGGTGATGGGCACCGTCATGAAGGACATGGTGCAGTAGTTGATAGCGGAAAATGCCGGCTCAAGCCCCGCGAGCGCGGGCACCCATTGTGCAAGCCCCGTCGTGGTGGAAGAGACCAACGTCTTGAGCAGCGTGCCCATAGAACCCACGATAACGAAGGGCATAAACGCGGTAAAGGCATCCTTAATTGCGGAGAGATATACGTTGTCGCCTACTTTTTCTGCGACAACCATCATCACATCTTCGAATTTCTCGGAGAAAGCCATATGATGTACCTGCTTTCGAAAGTTAATGACGTGCTTTCGGATGTAGACCGCTGTCGAGTGCTAGTCGCACAGCGGCGATTTTGGGCTATTGAGCCCTTATGCCTTGGCGACCAGGTCCTCCGCCTGCTTGAGGACCTTGGCGCCATCGCAGCTGCCGTAGGCAACCGGATCGATTACGGCAACGGGAGCTTTGCCGTCAACGACTTTGGTGAGCTTGCGCTGAAGATGGCGGACCTGCGGGCCAAGCAGCAAAACGTCAAAGTTTCCGAGTTCCTCGGCAACCTGGCCTTGCTCGACGGCCCAAATCTTGTAATCATCCTTGCCCTGGGCCTTAGCGGCCTCCTCCATCTTGCTCACAACGAGCGAGGTGCTCATACCAGCACAGCAAGCCAACATGATGTTCATAACGGACTCCTTTCAAAAGCGCTCATCTTGGGCGCCCGATTGACCAAACTCGGTATTTTATGGTTACTTGCCCTCGTACTTATCGCGATAAAGCTCGATAAAGCGCTCGGCAAAATCACTCGCCATGATGGCCATCGTCAGATGGTCTTCGGCATGGATCAAGATGATGTTGATATCGACGGTATTGCCGTTCGCTTCAGCCTGAGTGAGCTCGAACTGCATCTTGTGGGCAGCGCTCATCTCGGACTGCGCCTCGGCGAGCTGTTTCTCGGCCTCTTCGAAATCGCCATCATGGGCGGCGTCGATTGCCATGAGCGCGGCGGACTTGGCGTTGCCCGCATGCAGGATGATTTGAAGGGCATTTTCATATTTGCTCTCGTCCATCGGTGTCTCCTTCTACTCGTTGTTGTCTGTTTTTCCATACATATTCAAAAGCTTGACGACGGTCTCCCATCGTTGGTTGTCGACAAGCCCCTGGATAGCCTCTTTGCTGGTAAGCATCTTGGCCATACTGCGGTAGAAACGGTCAAGCTTCTTGTCCTTAGCCTTTGAGACTGATACTAGAAAGACCGCCCGCACCGCTTGCCCGTTCCATTCGACCGGCTCGCGCAGCAGTCCAACGCAAACAAACGTCTCGTCCGTCACGGCCTTGACCGAATGGGGCATGGCGACCTGATTGCCAAAACTCGTCTGCGCGAGTTCCTCGCGACGCATGACCAGCTGCTTAAACTCGTCAGGCACGTTACGCATGGCGGCGACCTGCTCGCATAGAATTGAGATGACCTCGTTCTTGTCTGCAGCGACCATATCGGAGACAAAAAGGTCAGCCGAAAAATAAGGTGCAAGGTCACCGGTAACATTTGCACCGGCAAGAATCTCACGAACATCGTGCATATCATCGGCATCGAGAAAGAAGCTCACCTCGCGCACGGGCACCGGAAGCGCTCGATGCAGGGGCACCGTGGTAAAAACGTAATCGATACCCGTCATATCAATACTGTCGACATGGGAGGCATCGCAGGTCACAATCTTGTCCACGAGAGCACCGAACTCTTGGCGGTATCGGTACTCAAGGAGCTTGGCGCTTCCCTGTCCGCTCGCGCACACTACGAGGATATTCTTACGCGGGACCTCGCTCTTCTGGCGCTCAAGCGCCAAGGCGAAGGCGAGTGCGATATAGCCGATCTCGTCATCCGAAAGACGACTACCGTAGTGCTCGGCAAGGATGACCGACGAATCGAGTGCCATCGAATACGCGAGCGCGAATCTCTCCTTGATATCGGCAAGCAGCGGATTATCGATATGCATGCGATATTTGAGACGCACGGCAAGCGGAACGATATGACGCGCGAGGTTCATGCGGAGCTCAAGATCGCC
The DNA here is from genome assembly GCA_900544115.1 of uncultured Collinsella sp. GTDB lineage: Bacteria > Actinomycetota > Coriobacteriia > Coriobacteriales > Coriobacteriaceae > Collinsella. Next base: position 11,985 of record UQTW01000008.1, read on the forward strand.
GCGAAAATCAAAGTGATAGGAATCCCAGATGCACTCGAGCATCTCAGTGACCACATCCCAAACCTCGTCGGAAATTACGAGACCTTCATCTGCACCGTCGGAACTAGCATACAGAGATTGCTTTCCCGCAAGGTGAATGGCGATGTAGGCAACCTCCTCCTCTGGGAGCCGAATGTCGAAAGCTTTCTCGATACGCAAAGCCACACAACCGGCCACCGCAAACTCGCGCGCTGTACGCAGCTTCTCAATATGTTCGGCTTCGAGCGGGACGTAGCACTGCTCGCGGATTCGCCAAATGGCGACCGCGATATGAACCAGCAAGTTTTGATAGGCCGCTGAGTTGATTTGGAAGCCTTCCTCGGCAATGACCTCATTCACACAGGTGGCAATCGTGTCGAGGGTCACCTGGTTCTGAGAATCGCTCTCACGATGCTCTGCAAGCTTGTCGAGCGTAATGCTTGCCAAGCAGAGGCGACGCGACATCTCCGAGCCGCTCACGCGAATCCCGTAATGAGGACGCCGTTCAAGCTTGAGATCGAACTTGGCCAGCTGTGCCTCAACCCGCTTGAGATCGCCTGAAATAGCATTGCGGGATACATAGAGGATCTCCGAAAGATCGTCCAGGGTGATCCAGTCGACGCGACTCAACAGGTCGTTCAGCAAGTACTCAACGCGCCCCTCGCTCGTAGAGGGAATTGACTTGAGACCCCCATTGGATGCATCGTCCTTGATCGAGCGGTATGCGTCGCAATCGCTGATATTGAGGGTATAACCCCCGCCACGGTGTTTATGGATATGGGCCTGAGGCTCGAGGACAGCGTTGAGCTTCTTGACATAAGTACGAATCGTGCGATCGCTCACGCCAAACTCTTCGCAAAGACGAGCGGGCGAAACATCGTGATTAGCCTCTATGTAGTCAAGTACTTTTTGAACCTGTGAATCTAACACCAACGTTTCACCTCCCCGTATCTATCCGACAATTAGAAAGATACAAGGTTTATGAAAGGTGTTCCACAATCCCGATTTCCCCAGAAGTCGGAAGTCTCTTGGGTGGAAACGGAAACTGTCTAGCGCATGAACGGGTTGCACATGAGTTCACGCGCCATAGTGGTCGAGGGACCGTGGCCAGTCAAACAAACGGTATCGGGTGGAAGCATGTGGGCGAGCTTGGAGAGCGAGCGCAGAATCGCTGCCTCGTCGCCACCGGCAAGATCGGTGCGGCCGTGGCTGCCCGGGAATAGGGTGTCGCCCACAAAGGCAATGTTCCTCTGCTCAGTGGCGGCGAACAGAACGATGCCGCCCGGTGTGTGCCCGGGCACCTCAATTACCTGCAGGCAAATGTCGCCCAGCTCAATGGTGTCGCCCTCGGCAAGCAGCCGCGTCGGCTCACCTGGATCGGGCGTCTCGATGCCCCACATCGCTCGCTGCTCCTCGATATTCGCATGCGGCACTGCTGCGTCCTTGCCACACAGCTCGTACAGGGCGTCGGCGCCAACGGCGGCCCGAACTCCAGCGACACCGCCAACATGGTCGGCGTGACCGTGCGTGCAAACGGCGCCGAGCACCTGCACATCGGGGTGTTCGGCTCGAATATGCTCCACCAAGCGCTCGCCTTCCCATGCGGGGTCGATAATCACGCACTCATTGTCCGAAATGACAGCATAGCTATTGGTCTGAATGGGACCGTTTACGAGCGTCTCGATCTCGACCGATCCCTTGGGAGTTAAATCCAAGGACACAGCACTCATGCCCCTCTCCTCTCTATAGAACTCGAGGCATCAAACGATGCCTCGAGTGTAGCGAATATCGATAATGTGGCACGTTCGTCGCGACTAAACGCGACGCTTGAGCTGAGCTCCACCCTCACCCGGCATCAGACGGCGTGCGTCATAGACCGAGTCGACACTGCTGATGGAAGCCAGCAGCGGATCCAGACCACTCGCGTCCGAAATCTCGACCATAAAGCGCAGGGTTGCAATACCCTCGCGGTTGGTCGACGTGGCGGCAGAAAGGATATTGCCGCCCGCATCGCCAATGGCAATGGTGACATCCTTGAGAAGGCCCATGCGGTCCAGGCACTCGACCACGATCTCAACCTGGAACAGGGTATCGGCAGCGCCGTCCCACTCAACGTCAATCATGCGCTCGGGGTGTTCCATAAGACCCTTGACGTTGGGGCAGTTGGCACGGTGCACCGAGACGCCGCGGCCGCGCGTGATGAAGCCCACGATATCGTCGCCCGTCACGGGGTTGCAACAATGCGCCAGACGAACCAGCAAGCCGCTGTTGCTCTCGCCCTTGACGATGATACCGTTGCTGGCGCTCTTGCCACGCTTTTGGGGCTTGCGGTTGGATCCGCGCGCGGGCTGCTTCACGACCTCGGCAATGGCCTCGGCCTTGGCGAGCTGCTCCTCGGGCTTGGGATCCAAGATCTGCTCGACTTTGTTGCCCACGGCACGCGGGGCGACTTTGCCCGCCCCAACGGCTGCGAACAGGTCCTCGAGCTGCTTGTAGTTAAACTGCTCTGCCACGGCATTGAGCGCACGCGTAGATCGCGGCGTAGAGATGCCGTACCCGCGCTTGCGCAGGTCCTTGGCCAGTATATCGCGGCCGGCGGCAGCGTCATCGTCTTTGGTCGCGGCAGCGAAGTAACGGCGAATCTTCGACTTGGCCGAAGGTGTCTTGACGATCTTGAGCCAATCGCGCGACGGCTTGGAACTCTTATTGGTCAGGATTTCAACGCGGTCGCCCGTCTTGATCTCATGCGTGAGCGGCGCGACCGCACCGTTGATCTTAGCGCCGACGCAGTGGTTGCCCACCTCGGTGTGAACGGCATAGGCAAAGTCGAGCGGCGTGGAGCCGGCACGAAGCGCCATGACCTCGCCCTTGGGCGTAAAGACAAAGATCTCCTGGTCGAAGAGGTCGACCTTCAACGAGTGCAGGTATTCCTTGGCATCGGCAATCTCATCAGACGCTGCCCAATCGAGCGAATGCTTGAGCCAGTTTATCTGGTCGTCCAGACGCTGGGCATCATTGGTCTTTGAAGCAGACGATCCGCCCGACTTCTTGTACAGCCAGTGGGCGGCGATGCCGTACTCGGCCTGCTCGTGCATCTCGTAGGTTCGAATCTGAATCTCGAGCGGACGGGCCGTGGGGCCGATAACCGTCGTATGAAGCGACTGATAGTTATTGACCTTGGGCATGGCGATATAGTCTTTAAAGCGACCGGGCATGGGGTGCCACAGCGTATGCACCGCACCGAGCGTGGAATAGCAATCGCGCACCGAATGAGTGATGACGCGCAGCGCCACCAAGTCATAAATCTCGGAGAATTCCTTGCCTTTGCGCTTCATCTTTTGGTAGATGGACCAATAGTGCTTGGAGCGGCCGTTGATCTGGAAGCCCTCCAGGCCAATGCGGTTGAGTTCATCGGTGAGCGTCTTGATAGTCTCGGCCAGATAGCGCTCGCGAACCTCACGCGACTCTGCCACCATGCGCGCGATGCGCTGGTAGGCGTCGGGCTCCAAATAGAAGAAGGACAGATCCTCGAGCTCCCACTTAATAGAGCTCATGCCCAGGCGGTCGGCCAGGGGCGCGTACACGTCCATAGTCTCGCGTGCCTTAAACAGGCGACGGTCCTCGCGCAGGGCGGCGAGCGTGCGCATATTATGCAGGCGGTCGGCGAGTTTGACGATGATAACGCGGATGTCCTTGGACATGGCGAGGAACATCTTGCGCAGCGTGAGCGCCTGTTTCTCGTCCATGCTGTCGACTTCGATGTTGGTGAGCTTGGTCACGCCATCGACGAGCTCGGCCACCGTATCGCCAAACAGGCCGGAAACATCAGCAAGCGAGGTCTCGGTATCCTCGACGGTATCGTGCAGCAGCGCGGCGCACACCACATCGCAGTCCATCTTGAGATCGGCCAAAATGATGGCCACCTCGACGGGATGGTTGATGTACATCTCACCCGAGCGGCGCTTTTGGTTGCAGTGCTTCTCGGCAGCAAAGCAATAGGCCTGCTCCACCTTAGAAAAGTCGTCCTCATTCATATATTTGAGGCACAGGCGCTCCAGCTTGTCGTAGCTGTCCGCCATAATCTCGGGCGGCAGCTCATCGGCATGCTTATAGTGCTCCATCTCCGAGAACGGCTGGAGGGTGGAATCATGGGCGGTACGGGCTGCGGCATCCATCGAGGTCCCCTTCCCCTAGGCCCGCGGTACGATCGGGCGGTTAACTTTGGCTAGCATATCAGAAGCGCACGAATCGAGCGCCCAACTCCGGAAAGCCGAGAACTCCATGCGCGAACGCAACCCCTCCAAATAGCGAATTGACCTGCTCAATTGCACACGGCCGGGGTTTTCGGCCATCGCGATGCGACGGGTGTCGTCAAACCCCGAAACGCGACAGAAACCAAGCTCTTCGAAGATTCCCAGGCCACTCTCCACCGAGCGCTCGTCGACCGGCGTGCGAGCATCGATGGCAAGGCACATCTGCGCGATGTCGATATCGCTCGCGCTAAAGGAATCGTCCCCGGTCTTGCCGCGGTTGGAGCGCCACATGGTTTGCAGCGCGCGATAGAGCGTGACGAGCTCGTCGCGCTCGGGCGCATAGCAGTCGAGTAGGCGCTCGTTAATGCGGGCGTCGCGCGACGAATAGAGCAGGTGGATCACGGCGGGCTGGCCATCGCGACCGGCGCGGCCGCTCATCTGGTTAAACTCAATCGCGCCAAACGGCATGTGGTAGAGCACGACATGGCGAATATCGGGAAGGTTGACGCCCTCGCCAAAGGCAGAGGTCGAGACGATGCAGCTGAGGCATCCGTCACGAAACGCCTCCTCTACGCGATGGCGGTCGGTGCGCGTAAGGCCCGCGTTGTAAAAGGCGATATGCGACGCGTAGTCGGGAACGCGTTTGCGTAGCGTCTTGGCAAGCGCCACGGACTGATCACGCGAGTTAACGTAGATGACGGTCTTCTCCCCCGTCGCGACGATGGACACCAGGCGGTTTTCGCGGCTCGCAAGATCGCGGTCGTCCTCGAGCCGCAAGTTCTCGCGCACGGTCTCGTCGACCACCGTACGGGTAATCGGCAACACGCGGGCAAGCTCCGCCACGACCGGAGCCGTCGCGGTGGCCGTCGCCGCCATAACGACCGGATCGCCCAGGGCCTTGAGGATGTCGGGCATGTCGAGGTATGCGCTACGGTCGCCGCCCTTGGCAAGACCGGCATGATGCGCCTCGTCGATAACGACAAACCCGATACGACCCGAGCGAGCAAAGCGGTCTCGGTGAATAGACAGGAACTCCGGCGTCGTGAGCACGATGCCGGTGCGGCCCGAAGCCAGGCCGGCAAACACGTCATCGCGCGCTGCCTCCACGGTCTCGCCGGTCAACACGCCCACGCCAATGCCGAGCGCAGCCATCGTCGATGAAAGATGATAGGCCTGGTCGGCAACGAGCGCGCGCAGCGGATAGACAAAGATGCTCGCGCGACCGCGAAGGACCGCCTCGCGTGCGGCGTGCACGTGGAAAATCAGAGACTTACCACGTCCCGTCCCCATAACGGCCAAAACGCTCTGGTGGTCGGCGAGCGCGTCGAGTGCCTCGACCTGCGCGCGATGTGGCTGGTTCGAGCCGATAAAGCTATGGATAAGCGAGCGCGTGAGCTCGGTATAAGAAAGCTGGGCGAGCGTCTCGCGTTTACGCGACTCCAGGCGCGGGCCTAAGTCCGCCGGTTGCACGCCGCGACGAAGCTCGCACGCCGGATCGTCGATATTGGGCGCCGTGGTATCACGCACCAAGACATCCTTGATCATGAGCTTGGGCTTCACGCGTCCCTGCCAATGCTCGGCCACGGCCTCGAATACCAAGTCGACGGCGCTGTCGCAATTGATGAGCCTATCGATCTGCGGCACGCGGAACATGATGGCCGGCACACTCGCGGCGCCATCAGTCGCCACAAAGCGCATGTGCTCGCCGGTTTTGCCCACCACGGCGCGATCGCACATCGTCACGCCCTCGGCCGCCAACAGCGGCACCTTATTGCCCTGGCCAAACGGCTCAAGACGAGAAATCTGCTCGATAGTCTCGATATTTAGCTCGGAGAGGTCAACGGTGGCGGCAACCTCGTCAGTGTCCTCAAAGTCATCGGCGGGAAGCTCCGATAGCACGGCCGAAAGGCGACGACGGAACTCGTCGAGCTTGGACGCCTCGATGGTCACGCCCACCGCACCCGCATGCCCGCCGCGGCGAATCAGCAGATCCGAGCAGCGCTCTACGGCATCGAACAGGTTGACCTTGCCCACCGAGCGGCCCGATCCGCGTGCAACGCCGTCCTCGATCGAAAAGAGCAGCGCCGGCACGTGATAACGGTTGGTCAGACGGCTCGCTACGATACCCTTGACGCCCTCGTGCCAGCCCTCGCCACCCACGACGATTGCGCGACCGCCATCATAAGTCTCCTCGACCTTTGCCATGGCGTCGCGTGTGAGCTCCGCTTCGATCTCGCGGCGCTGACGGTTGATCTCCTCGAGCTCGGCCGCCAGCGCGCTTGCCTCGATAGGATCGCGGGCAAGCAGCAGGTCGAGCGCCAGCTTGGGATCGGCCATGCGACCGGCGGCGTTCAAGCGGGGAATGAGCGAAAACGACAGGCCATCGGCCGTAATGCTAGAGAGGTCGGCCTTGGCGAGCGCTGCCAGCGCGATGTAGCCGGGACGAGCCGTCACGCGCATCTGCTGGATGCCCTCGGCGACCAACGCGCGGTTCTCGGGCGTGAGCGGCATCATGTCGGACACGGTGCCCAGCGCCGCGACCTCTATCAGCGAACGCCAATACGACGGCTTGCCCAAACGCTCGCCCAGAACCTGCACCAGCTTGAGTGCCACGCCGGCACCGGCAAGCTCACGCGAGGGACCCTCGTCCTCGAGCTTGGGGTCGGTCAAGGGCACGCCCTGCGGCACCTGGTCGGAGGGCTCGTGATGGTCCGTGACCACCAAATCGATCCCCAGGCTCTCCAGATAGGAAACCTCTTCCTTGGCGGCAATACCGTTATCGACGGTCACAATCAGGTTGGGTTGGGCGAGCTCGTTGACGCGGTCGAGCGCCGCACGCGACAGGCCGTAGCCCTCGTCAAAGCGATGCGGGATAAACGGCGTGACGTTGGCGCCAAACGAACGTAGCGCCTCGGTCAACAGACAAGTCGACGTAATGCCGTCGACGTCAAAATCGCCAAAGACGGCGATGCGCTCGTGGCTGTGAATAGCACGCTCAACGCGGTCGGCGACGACCGCCATGCCCGGAATAACGAGCGGGTCCGCCCAGTCGCGATCGAGCGAAGGCGTCAAAAACAGTTGGCCTTCTTCGATGGATGTAATGCCGTGCGCGACCATAATGCGCGCCACCAGCCCGGGTATGCCCAAGCCAGCCGAAAGCTCCTTTTCGAGCTCGGGGTTTTGCCGAGCGACCGCCCAGCGATGCGTCGTCTTAAGCGATGACATAGGCGCCCACCCCCGATAGGGGCAGGTCGCCGCGATACCTCTCACGGTTCATAGCGATGAGTCCTCTGTGTATGCCCGCTTCGGCAGGCAGATCTGTTGAACGGATTTATTATACCGTGCAGAGCAGACGCAAATCGCCGCAGCACGCCGCGGTTTCGGTAAACGATGCCGGTAATAGCCTCGAAATATTCGAGCGTTTCTGACGCACGGACGCATGCGAGCGTCTAGCATATCCATTCAAAACGGATTCACGGGCAAAGGGAGTCACAAGCGCATATGAAGCAATGGGTTGGACTGGGCAAGTTTCTCGCGGGGCACATGCAGGTCATCGTTCCGATTTGCGTGGCGCTCGGCGTGCTCTTTCCCCAACAGATTGGCGTACTCAAGCCCATCGTTCCCACCCTGTTTGCCTTTATGACGTTTCAGGGTGCGCTCAGCAACACCTTTCACCAGGTAACCGAGGTGTTCCGCCGTCCGCTGCACCTGGTCTTGGCGTTACTCGTCTCGGCGGTGCTTATCCCTATCGCAGCCTATGCCATGGGATCGTTATTCTTTGGCTCCAACCCCAACCTTGTCTGCGGCATCGTGCTCGAGTACAGCGTACCCGTGGCAGTCACCGCCTTTATGTGGATCAGTATGTTCGGCGGCAACGGCCCGCTCGCGCTCACCATCATCCTGACGTCCTCGGTCATCTCGCCCGTCACGATTCCGCTCACGCTTAAGCTCCTGCTGGGTGCCACCGTTGCAATCGATGTTACGGGCATGATGCAGAACATGGCCTTTATGATCGCCATCCCCGCCGTGCTCGGCATCGTGATCAACGAGTTCACGCGCGGATGGGGACACGAGAAACTCTCCCCCGCGCTTTCGCCCGCCTGCAAGTTTATGATGATGGGTGTCATCGCCTCCAACTCCACCGCCATGAGCGAGTACGTGCTACACATGAATGCGGTGCGCCTGGAAGTTGCCCTCTTTATTTTGACCTTCGCCATCAGCGGCTTTGTCGTCGGCATTCTGGTCGCCCGCGCGTTGCACCTGCCGTATAGCGAGACGACCACCATGTGCTTTACCTGCGGCATGCGCAATATCTCTTCGGGCGCCGTCATCGCCACGCAGTATTTTCCCGGCGAGGTCGTGTTTCCCGTCATGTGCGGAACGCTGTTTCAGCAGGTGCTCGCCTCGGTTATCGGACATCTCTTTGAGCGACTGACCGGCGAGGAGCGCGCCAAACAGCGCAAGCGGGTCAAGGCTGGGCGCGACGCGATGGCACGCTAGGCAGCACAATTTTCGCAGGCGCTCGCCTTGCTATACGAGCGTTTCCAGATGCGCGCGTAGGCGCTCAGCATCGATATAGAGCGTGGTCTCGGCATTAACCTGGGCCAGACGATAACCGACAAAGTAGGGCGAAACCACCCAACGTGGCAGCGCCTTGGCAATGGTCCGGCCGTCCATGTGGTAGAAGAACAAGTTGTACGACTCTGCGCGACCACCGTGGTGCTCGTTCAGGATATAGCGAAGAGCCACCTGGATTGCGTCGGCAAACAGGTCAGCTTCGGCCAGGTCGCGGGCGTCTTCGCTGGCGGCGATTCCCTGTGGAGCCGAGACGTTGACCTCAAAGAATCCCATGATCGGCTCGGTTGAGATGTTGACCGAGATTCTCCCCTGCCGCTAGACATTGATGCCTTCGAAATTGGCGGAAGTCAGCGAAGCATAGCCGTCTTCCTGCTCCAAACCCACAATCTGCATGTGCGGATGAACGAGACTACCGCCCGAAAGTGGGCCCTTGTTCTTGTACATGAGAACGCTGCGATACTGTCGGGAGTCAATCATCCGCTGCCAGCAATCCAGAGCAAACCGCATAACATGATGCAGCTCGTCCGGTGCATAGGTCACCAGGTCGGCATCGTGATCGGCCGACTCGATCAGCACGGTTTGACGGGTGGCGCGCAGGGTCTTGAACTTATTCTCGAGCCAGATGCAGTCACCGTCGCGCCGGATGATATTGGCGAGTTCCTCGGTATCGCAAAAGGGGCACGCGGTGCCGGGACGACGGTTGTCGTCGGGCTTACCGTTCGCCTGCTGAACATCGAATACCAGCGCCACGGGCTATACCTCCAGCGGCACGATCTTGGTGCCATGGAGCTCGGAGACACCTAGTGCCGCCGCGACCGCGTCGCGATTTGCCGTAGTGATGCCGCCGCCGGGAAGGATGGTCAAAAGATCGCCCGCATACTCGATTAAACGAGCCAGGTGATTGAAATTATCCTCGATCGACGTACCGGCCGCGCCGCCATGCGTGAGGATGCGCGTAACGCCGCAGTCGGCAAGTGTATCAATCGCATCGAGCTGAGCCTCGGGCGAGAGCTGGTCAAATGCCATGTGGAAGGTGATATCGATGGCCCCGCGCTTGCACTCCTCGGTCGCGCAGCCCGTAGCCATCACGAGGGCGCCGAGGGTGAGCTCGTCGAGCGCCCAGCCGCCGGCACAGGGCTTGCAGCAGCCAAAGACCAGGCCGTCAACGCCGGCGCTCACGGCAAGACCCAAGTCCATCTCCATCATGCGCAGCTCGTCCTGGTTGTAGTGAAAGTCACCGCCACGCGGGCGAATCATGCACATCACTCGCGCGTCATGCTCGTGAGCATAGCTGACCGTAGTGCTGATAACGCCGGCCGAGGGCGTGGTACCACCGACGGCAAGGTTGTCGCACAACTCGATGCGCTTAGCACCGGCATCGATAGCCGCCGGCACACGCTCAAAGTTCTCGGCACAAAACTCGTACAGCATAGATAGCCCCCAGGAGACATTTCGATTTCCACACGGCATTGTCGCACGTTAAATAGCAACCCGCACGATGGAACAAAACCTTGACAAGGAGTGTCCCAAAGTGCCGGCACATAAGGAACGTCCCCAGGTGCCACCTTGAGCGATGGGTACTCATTTAAGTACGTCCCCAATGAGTACCCGCAGGGGACAGACAGACCGGACTCCCTATACGACAACTGTTGACATCATATACTATGTGTCATATAGTAGGTGTTACACAGTATACTACGAAAGGAGGTGTGCGGATGGAGGCACAGATGAAGCGCGGCTTCCTCGAGGCCTGCGTGCTCGCGGCCGTCTCGGGCGAGGAATCCTACGGCTATCAGATCGTGAAGGACGTGCCCGCGAGTATGGGGCTCACGGAATCCACGCTCTATCCGTTGCTCAAGCGCCTGGAGAAGGCGGGCTGCATCACCGCGCGCTCCGCCGAGCACAACGGGCGGCTGCGGAGGTACTACCGCATCACGGACGCCGGGCGCGAGCGTATCGCCGAGTTCCTCGCCGAATGGCCATCCGTGCAGGAGATCTACCGTTACGTGGAGGGGGCGCACCATGACGCGCGATGAGTTCTTGAACCGGCTGGGCGAGCTTCTGGCCTGCCTGCCGGCAGATCAGGTAAAGGAAACGCAGGAGTTCTACGCGGAGGCCATCGCCGACCGTATGGAGGACGGCATGACGGAGGCCGAGGCTGTGGCCGCCATGGGCACGCCCGGTGAGGTCGCCGAGGCAACGCTCGACGAACTGCCCGCCGTGCCGCGCGCGATCGCGAGGACCAAGCGCAAGAGCACGGCACTTCTATGGGCGCTCGCCATCGTGGGCTCTCCGGTATGGATTCCGCTGCTGCTCGCGTTCGTCGCCGTTGCCGCTGCAGTCTACATCTGTATTTGGGTTCTTGCGCTCTGCGTGTGGATCGTGGCCGCGGCATTCGGGGGCGCGGGCCTGGTAGGGCTCCTGTTCGCCGTGGACGGCATCATTATCGGGCATGTTCCGTACGTTTTGGCCTCGATGGGAATGGGATTCGCTTCCATCGGTGTGGCGCTCCTCACGGGAGCCGGCGCCTGGACGGCGTCCAAGCAGATCGCGCGCCTCTCTGCCCTTTGGGCGAAGAAAGCCGTTTCGCCCTTCTGGAAAGATCGAGGCAATAAGAGCCGCATGGGCGCTGAAGCGGCGCCGCTCACGGCATAGGAAGGAGTGCAAACATGTCCAGCGTAAAAAAGATTTACCTTGCCGTAGCGGGTGGGCTTGTTGCCACGGGGCTCGTCCTGGCTGCTATCGGATTTGTGGCCTCCGGCTTTAACCTCGCTGTGTTCAACACGCAGATCGACCTGCGCGATGACACCATCATTCTGGGTGGTGTTGAAATAGACGACCCGACAGGGCTTCCACTCATCGAGCAGCTTGCCGAGGTCGGCGAGATCCATATTGGATCTGCAACGACTGGTTCGTCTTCTCCTCGCAAATGATCGAGCTCGTAGCAGCCGTCCCCCCCCCTTCGGGCGCACCACGACGGGCATGAGCACGCCGCGCTCGGAGCCTTTTTGCGAGACCTTCCGTCACGCTCTTCCTGCGTGGTGAACCGGTCATCGACCGACGAGAGGCCGATGGGAATCTCTCGACTTCGGGCCAATCCCGCCCACCGATCTGGTCTTCCTTCGTGATGCGCACATAAGCGAGCAGACACCGCGCAGTGCTTCAGCGCGGCCGCACTTCCACGTCTATGACGGAGGTGCCCGGCGGCGTCTTGGCAATCCCCTTGTTTGCAGGCGTTAACGCGTGGGGATCGCCCACTCGGGGGTCGAGGCCGCCGAGGACGGCGGCGAACCTCGCGGTGTCATTCGACATCGCGAGGTTCCCGGACCATGACCACCTGGCCTCGTACCGCGGCATAGCCCCAAGGGTGAGGAGCTTCGGCACGTCGATCAGGGCGCCCGCGCAGCGTCGGCCGGTCCGCCGTTCGGCAGAACGGCGGAAGTCCCTAGCCGCCCAGGTAAGCCTTGCGGACGTTGTCGTCGTGCAGGAGCTCTTGGCCGGTGCCGGTCATGGTGATCTTGCCGGTCTCGAGCACGTAGCCGCGCGTGGCGATTGAAAGCGCCATCTGGGCGTTCTGCTCGACCAGAAGCACCGTGGTACCGGCCTTGTGCAGGTCCTCGACAATCTGGAAGATCTGCTCAATCAGAATCGGCGCCAGACCCATGGAAGGCTCATCGAGCATGAGCAGCTTGGGGTTGCTCATAAGGGCGCGCCCCATAACGAGCATCTGCTGTTCGCCGCCCGAAAGGGTGCCGGCGACCTGGCGACGGCGCTCCTTAAGGCGCGGGAACTGCTCGTAGACGCGCTCAAGGCCCGGAGCCACCGTGGACTTGGGCTGCGTGTAGGCGCCCATCTCCAGGTTCTCCTCGACCGTCATCTGCAAAAAGGCGCGACGGCCCTCGGGAACCTGGGCCAGGCCCTTGCCCACCAGTTTATCGGCAGGCGTATGGGTAATGTCCTCGCCCATAAACTTGATGGAGCCGGTCTTGGAACGCAGCAGGCCCGAGACGGTTTTAAGCGTTGTAGACTTGCCGGCACCGTTCGCGCCGATCAAGGCCACGATCTCGCCCTCGTTGACGTTAAAGGAGATGTCCTTGATGGCGTGGATAGCGCCGTACCAGACGTTGATGTTGTAGACGGAAAGCATCGGCTCTGCCATTTAGTTCTCCCCCTTATCCTGCTTGCCCAGATACGCCTCGATAACAGCGTCGTTATTCTGGATCTCCTCGGCCGTACCCTTGGCGATGACCTTGCCAAAGTTGAGCACGCAGATGCCCTCGCAGATGTTCATGACGAGCGACATGTCATGCTCGATAAGCATGATGGCAATGCCAAAGGTGTCGCGGATCTTGACAATGTTCTCCATGAGCTCCGCGGTCTCGGACGGGTTCATGCCGGCGGCAGGCTCGTCGAGCAGCAGTAGCTTGGGGTTGGTGGCAAGCGCGCGGACAATCTCCAGACGACGCTGAGCGCCGTATGGCAGCGATCCGGCCTGCTCGTTTGCCAGGTGCTCCATATCAAAGATGGACAGCAGCTCCATGGCGCGCTCATGGGCGGCCTTCTCGTGCTTCCAATACGTCGGCAGGCGCAGCACGCCCTCAAAGCCGGAGTAGCGCTCCTGGTTATGCAGGCCGACCTTAACGTTATCCTCCACCGTCATGGTGTTGAACAGGCGAATGTTCTGGAATGTACGGGCAATACCCATGCGGTTGACCTGATAGACCGACTTGCCCGAGGTGTCCTCGCCGTCGAGCAGGATGGTGCCGTGCGTGGGCTGGTACACCTTGGTGAGCAGGTTGAAGACCGTGGTCTTACCGGCACCGTTAGGGCCGATCAAACCGGCGATCTCGGTCTTACCGATGGTCAGGCTAAAGTCGTCTACTGCCTTAAGGCCGCCAAATTCAATGCCCAAGTGGATGCACTCGAGCGCCGGGCGCTGGCCCAGGTCGCGATCGGGAACGATGGCGCCAGAAGGATACGGGACCATCTTGCCCTTGTTGAACTCAAACTTACTGGGCATCGACTGCCACCTCCTTCTTGGAAGCAAAGCGGTCCTTAATGCGTGCGAAGAACGCCTTGAGCTGCGGGTTGTTGGTAAAGATCATGACCAGGATCAGCACGATGGCGTAGATGAGCATGCGGTAGTCCGAGAACTGACGGAGCAGCTCGGGAAGCACCGTGAGCAACGCCGCCGCGATGACGGAGCCGCGCATATTGCCCAGACCGCCCAGGACCACGAACACCAGGATGAGGATGGACGTGTTGAAGTCGAACTTGGTAGCGGAAAGCTGCGAGAAGTTACCGCCGAAGAGGGCTCCGGCAGCGCCGGCGAGAGCGGCGGAAACCACGAAGGCGATCATGCGGTACTCGGTGACGGAGATGCCCACGGACTCGGCAGCGATCTTGTTGTCGCGCACGGCCATAATGGCACGGCCGGTACGGCTGCGAACCAGGTTGAGTACGATCACGAGCGCAACCATGACCAGGATGGCACCGGCGAGGAAGGTCGAGTACGTCGACACGCCCGAGGCGCCCTGCGCGCCCTTGATGATGGCGGTGCCGTCCTCGAGCAGGTGCAGGTCGTCGATCGTGGAGTTACCCGTGATGTTAAAGATCACGTGCAGGCCGCGGGAGTCGACGCCCACGATAAGGCAAGTAACGATCTCTTTGATGATCTCGCCAAAAGCCAGGGTCACGATGGCCAGATAGTCGCCGCTCAGGCGCAGGACCGGGATGCCGATCAAGAAGCCCAAGATGGCAGCGGCGATAGCACCGACCACGATGCTGATGATAAGGCGCACCGGATCGGAGGGAACGGCGCTCTCGAGGGCGACCGCGGTGACGATGCCCGTGTAGGCGCCGACGCTCATAAAGCCCGCGTGGCCCAGCGACAAGTCGCCCGCAATACCGACGACGAGGTTGAGCGAGATGGCCATAACGATGTAGGCCGTGATGGGAACCAGCTGACCGGCGATCATGCGCGGGATCATATGGTTGGACTGCATAAAGAACACGATGGCGAATGCCACGATGCACATGGCGTACGTGACAAAGTCGTGACGCGTCTGCTTGTCTTTAAGGAACTTCATAACGCTCACCTACACCTTCTCGGGGACGTACTTGCCCAAGAGGCCGGCAGGCTTGACGAGCAGGACGATAATCAAAACACCAAAGACGATGGAGTTGGCAAGGCTCGTGGAAATGTAAGCCTGAGCCATCGCCTCGATGATGCCGATGAGAATACCGCCGACAAAGGCACCGGGGATGGAGCCGATGCCGCCGAAAACGGCAGCGTCGAAGGCCTTGATGCCAGGCATGGCGCCCGTGGTGGGCTGCAACACCGGCGAGTAGGAGCACAGGAGCACGCCGGCGATGGCGGCAAGGGCAGAGCCGATGGCAAACGTCATCGAGATGGTGCGGTTGACGTTGATGCCCATGAGCTGAGCGGCGGCCTTGTCCTCGGACACGGCGCGCATGGCCTTGCCCATCTTGGTCTTACCTGTAAAGAACATCAGGCCGGCCATGATAACCAGGCAGGCGACGATGGTGACGAGCGAGACGGCGCTTACGTTAAACTTGGCCAAGAACTCCGGAACCTGGAAGGTGACGAGCGAAGTAAAGTTCTTGGGCGTGGCGCCCCACAGGAGCTGCGCGGCGTTCTGCAGGAAGTAGGACACGCCGATGGCCGTGATCAGAACGGCCAGCGGGCCCGCCTGACGCAGCGGCTTGTATGCCAGACCCTCGATGAGAACACCGAGAACCGTGCAGACCACACAAGAGAGAATTACAGATGCCCAGCCCGGGAGGCCGAGATACGACGTGGCGCAGAACGAGACATAGGCACCGACCATGATGACGTCGCCGTGAGCGAAGTTGAGCATCTTGGCGATACCGTAGACCATGGTGTAGCCCAACGCGATGATGGCGTAGACGCTGCCCATGGACAGGCCGTTGACCAGGTATTGGATAAAGACCGTCATGTTCCACATCCCCCTTTCGAATAGGTTTCCAGTTGATGTATGAAACAGGGACGTTACATCGTCCCTAGATACCAAGCAAGCAGGGAAGGCCAAAACCTCCCCTGCTTGGGATCAAAACCGCTCTATGTAAGGCGGCCTATTAGGCCTGTACGTACTTGCCGTCGGTAATGACGTACGCCGTCGGGTCCTTCTGGACCTGACCCTTGTCGTTCCAGGAGAGCTTGCCAGTCAGGCCGTCAACAGTAATCTTGAGCATAGCCTCGGGAAGCTTCTCGGCAACCTCGGTGGGGTCGGCGTCGACGCCCAGGCCGGCCTCCTTAAGAGCCTCGACCACAGCATGCACGCCGTCGTAGGCGTCGGCGGCAAACTGGTCGGGGGTATCGCCGTACTTATCCTTGTAAGCGTTGACGAAGTCGGCATTCTTCTCGTCGTCGGCGGAGAACGGGGTCATGAGCAGCAGACCCTCGGCAAGAGAGGTGTCGAAGCCCTCAACGCCCAGGATGCCGTCCATGCCGTCGCAGCCCATCATCTTGACGTCGTAGCCCATGTCCTTGGCGTTCTTGAGCAGGACGGACGCCGGCGTGTAGTAGATCGGCGCAAAGATCATGGTGGCGCCTGCCTGCTTGGCCTTGGTCAGCTGGTTGGTAAAGCTCGTGGCGGAGTCGTCCTTAAAGGTCTCCTCGTCGACAATCTCAAGCTTAGACTTAGCGGCCTGGGCCTTAAAGGAATCTGCGATGC
Source organism: uncultured Collinsella sp. (assembly GCA_900544115.1). Lineage (GTDB taxonomy): Bacteria > Actinomycetota > Coriobacteriia > Coriobacteriales > Coriobacteriaceae > Collinsella. The sequence continues at coordinate 28,552 of UQTW01000008.1, forward strand.
CCGAAGAATAGGCGTCGCCGGAGTTATAGAACAGCACGAACTTCTCGTTCGCATACTTCTCTGCCAGGAACTTGGCAGCGTTGACACCTTGGTTGGGGTCGGTAAAGCAAACCTGGAAGACGCAATCCTTGCCCTTGGTAACGTCCTCGGAGGACGCGGACGGGGTGATCATGAACGTCTCGGGGTCGTTGCCGCACTCGGCGGCAACGGCGACCGACGCACCCGTGGTGGTCGGACCGACGAGGGCCTGCATGCCCCAGTCGAGCAGGGTGTTGAAGGCGTTGACGGCCTTCTCGCCGTCCGCCTGGTCGTCCTCGGCCTTGCTGACAAGCGGCAGCTCCTTAGTCGAGAAATCCTTGCAGCCAAGCTCGACAGCCTGTGTAACGGACTTGCCGTAGGACGCGTTGGCGCCGGTCAGCGGGCCGATGGTGCCGATCTTAAACGAAGCGTCGCCCGACGCGGAACCGCTGTCGCCGCCGTTGGAGGAGCAGCCAGCTAGAATGGACATCGCCCCCAGACCTGCTGCGCTCGCGATAACGCTCCTGCGATTCATAACAGGGTTCAATGACTTACCGGTGAGGCTCGACATGCGGCTCTCCTCTCAAATCTCGTCGGGTTTCGGTTACCCGACAGGCCATCCTTCGCCGTGTTCGGCGTTCGCAAAATACTAGACGCTTTAGTTAAGGAAAGTGGCGATTATTTCAACTTTTCTTTGGATTTGTTCGTTTATCCATAATTCTGCGTATTTCTATTACTTTATGCAGTAATGCCACTTTATTGTGTGAAAGTAATGTTTCCGTTCTGTTACAGGCGTCCCTGCCCTGAATAAAACGGCCTCACCGGTCGCGCTTTATGCGCACTTAGGCGGCGATGTACTTGCCGTCCTGAATCACATAGGCTGTGGCGGGCTTTTCGACCTGGCCCTTGTCGTTCCACGTCAGCTCGCCCGTCAGGCCCTCGATCTTGATCTTGCGCATGGCGTGGGCAAGGTCGTCGGCAATATCGGCACCGTCAGCCGTAATGTCGATGCCCGCTTTATCGATAGCCTCGGCAATCGCATGGACGCAGTCATAGGCATCGGCGGCAAACTGATTGGGCGTCTCGTCGTAGGCGTCCTTATAGGCCTTGACGAAGTCGGCGTTCTTCTCATCGTCAGCAGAGAACGGGGTCATGAGCAGCACGCCCTCGGCAAGAGAGGTATCGAAGCCCTCAACGGAGAGCAGGCCGTCCATGCCGTCGGTGCCCATAAGCGTCATGTCGTATCCCATGTCCTTGGCGTTCTTGAGCAAAACGGACGCCGGCGTGTAATAGATCGGAGCAAAGATAAGCGTGGCGCCGGCCTCCTTGGCCTTGGTGAGCTGGTTGGTAAAGCTCGTGGAGGAGTCGTCCTTAAAGGTCTCGGTATCGACGACATCAAGTTTGGACTCCTTGGCCTGCTCGGCAAAGGCATCGGCAACACCCGAGCTGTACGTATCGCCGGAGTTGTAGAACAGGGCGATCTTGGCGTCTGCATACTTCTCGGCCAAGAACTTCGCGGCGCTGGCACCCATGGTGGGATCGGTGAAGCAAACCTGAAAGACCGTTGTCTTATCCTTGGTCACGTCGAGCGACGAGGCCGAAGGCGTGACCATGAGCATATCGTCGGCAATCTCGCCCGAGACGGCGACGGCAGCACCGGTGGTGACGGGGCCGACGAGCGCCTGCATGCCCCAGTCGCACAACGTATTGAAGGCGTTGATGGCCTTCTCGCCGTCGGCGACATCGTCCTCGGACTTAAGCGAGAGTTTGAGGTCCTTGGTCGAGAAATCCTTGGCGGCAAGCTTGGCACCCTTCTCGGCCGAAACGCCATAGGTTGCCGCGGCGCCGGTCAGAGGGCCGATGACACCGATCTTGAAGGTCTTGCCGTCATCGGCGGAGCCGCCGTCCGAGCCACCCGACGAACAACCAGCGAGTGCCGCGGTGCTGCCGAGCGCCGCGGCGCCGGCGAGAAAGTTCCTTCGGCTGAGCGTGCTGTTGATGTTGAACATGGTGTCCCCCTTTTTCGCTGGCCGCAGTGCGGTCGTCTTGCGGTACGGGGCAAACCTTATGGCGCAAACGTTGACAGTTTGTTACGGAGTTCCGTTTGTAGCGAGCATGTTTCCAATGTTTCCGCAGCGTTTCGGGGGTGCCGTTTTGTGCGACTCCTGTTGCCTGGCGAGCACGCGCCCTCGGTTCACGCTAGAATGCACTCAACCTTTAAGCGGTTAATCCATCCATAAGATGCACGAAGGAGCTATCTATGAGCGAATCCCTGCGCACCGTGAACGTCGGTCTGATCGGTCTGGGAACCGTCGGCGGCGGCGTGGCCCGTCTGATCAAGAGCCACCACGATGAGTACCTGGCAGCCTACGGCATCGACCTTAAGCTGACCCGCGCCTGCGCGCTTGCCTGGGAGCAGGCCGAGGCAGCCGGTATTGAGCACGAGGCCTTTACGAGTGACTGGCATGACGTCGTCACCGACCCCGCCGTCGACATCGTCGTCGAGCTGATTGGCGGCGAGCACCCCGCGACCGAGATCTTCACCACCGCCTTTGAGCACGGCAAGCACGTCGTCTCTGCCAACAAGGCCCTGCTGGGCCGCCATGTCGAGACGCTCGCCGAGAAGGCGCGCGCGTGCGGCGTGCAGATTAAGTGCGAGGCCAGCTGCGGCGGCGGCATCCCCATCGTGAGCACGCTCGAGCACGACCTGGTGGGCAACAAGATCCTGACCATCGCCGGCATTCTCAACGGTACCACCAACTATATCCTGTCGCGCATGGACGCCGAGGGCGCCGATTACGCCGACGTACTTGCCGACGCACAGGCCAAGGGCTATGCCGAGGCCGACCCGTCCGCCGACGTCGACGGCTTCGATGCCGCCAGCAAGACGGCCATCCTCGCCTCCATCGGCTTTGGCACCCGCGTTACCACCGATGATGTGTACCAGCAGGGTATCCGCACCATCGGCGCCGAGGACATCGCCCAGGCCCGCGAGCTCGGCTACACCATCAAGCTGCTCGGCATCGCCCGCAACACCGACGCTGGCGTCGACGTTCGCGTGCATCCCACGCTGATCCCCGCAGACCATATGCTTGCCAAGGTCAACGGCGCCATGAACGCCGTCTACGTGGTAGGCGACGCCGTGGGCGAGACCATGTTCTACGGCGCGGGCGCAGGCTCCTTCCCCACCGCGAGCGCCGTCGTGGGCGATATCCTGTCGCTCTCCGAGCAGATCAGCCGCGGCGTGGCTCCGCTGCCCGAGATTGAGCCCTATGGCCACAACCTCACCTTTAAGCCCATGGACGAGCTCCAGACCAAGTACTATGTGCGCCTGAAGGTCGCCGACCGCGTGGGCGCCCTGTCCGAGACAGTCGACATCTTTGCCAAGCACAACATCTCGATCTCGCTCATCAACCAGGTCGAGGACGGCAAGTCGGGCGTCAGTGATGCCTGCTCGGTCATCTTCCTGACGCACCGCGCGCTCGAGAAGGACGTCCAAGCCGCCGCCGCCGAGCTTGCCGGCGTCGACTGCGTGGCCGAGGTCGCCAACGTCCTGCGCATCGAGGACGTCGAGGCCTGGACCGAAGGCGTTATGGCGAACTAGCCCAACGCTCGCCTAGCAATACGCGCCTTGAGGGCTCCCGTCCGATGTGGGACGGGAGCCCTTTTGTCACCTGCCCTAAGCATAACGGCAGAGCATATTTGCGCGAGCCGCTCATCGGTAACGCGGGCTACCGTTCACCGATATGCAAACGCGGCCGATTCCGACTACCGCTACGCTGTGCTGCGAATGTCCGCCCGCGATGAGAGGAAGCACCATGTTGCTCGAGGGCAAGAAAGCAATCATCACCGGAGGCACACGCGGTATCGGCTATGCCATCGCCTGCCGTTTTATCGAGGAAGGCGCTGCCGTCACCGTCTTTGGCTCGCGCCAAGAGACTGCCGACACGGCCGTTGAGAAGCTGACAGCCGCCTATCCCGACGCCAAGGTCTGGGGTCGCTCCTGCGATCTCACCTCGCTCGAGGCCGTGACTGAGGCCTTTACGCAGACTGCAGCCGACATGGGCGGCTTGGACACGGTCGTCAACAATGCCGGTATCTCCCAGCGTTCACCCCTCTTGGACTACACGGCCGAGGAGTTCGCAAAGGCCATGGACCTTAACGTCGTCGCCGTCTTTAATGGCCACCAGGCTGCCGCCAAGATCATGACCGAGGCCGGCCACGGCGGCACCATCACTACCACAAGCTCGATGGTCGCCAAGTACGGCCAGCCCTCCGGCGTCGGTTACCCCACGTCCAAGTTTGCCGTCAACGGTATGGTCCAGTCGCTCTCGCGCGAGCTCGCTCCCATGGGCATCCGCGTCAACGCCGTCGCCCCCGGCGTGACTAAGACCGACATGGTCGCCAACCTGCCCGAAGAGGTCATCAAGCCCATCATCGCCACCATTCCGCTGGGTCGCATGGGCGAGCCCGAGGATGTCGCCAACGCCTTTGTTTTCCTGGCGAGCGACATGTCCTCCTATGTCACGGGCGCCGTGCTCCCCGTCGACGGAGCCGCCCGCTCCTAAGGAGCCACAAGCTTTGGCTTCAAGCTTCAACATAGCTCAACCAAAAAGGCGCGCCGTCTGAATCAACTGCAGACAGCGCGCCTTCTCCTGTTATGAAAGGGAAACTATGTCCCAGTATTTCGGATCAGAACGGGGCACGGTTTCCCCCAGGACCTCCTTGCGGAAACTGCATCCCACTCTGAGCGCCCATTCCGGGACACAGCTTCCCAACGGCCCCCGTTTCGGAAACCACATCCCGTTCCGAGCCTTCAAAGCGGGACGCGGCTTCCCCGAGAAAGTATCGACTACTTACCGTCGTCGTCTTCGGCTTCTTCGCGCGCATAGAGCTCCAGCATGCGGCGGCGGTATTCGCGCACAGCGAGCTTGGCGCGCTCAAGGCGGCGGCGCTCACGCGGAGTCAGCTCGGACGGGTCGACCTCGTCTCCATAGGTCTTATCGGCAAGCAGGTGTGCCGCGTCCACGATGCGGGCATCGATGTGGCCGCTCGCCGCCTCGGCGGAAAGACGCTCGGCAATCGTATCGAGCGTAGGCAGGCCCTCGAATACGCGACCATGGCCATGCGAGGTCAGCAGCTCGTGCTCGCGCGCGAGCAAGCTCGCTAGGTCGTGGTGGGCGCGCAAGATGTCGAGCGCATCGGATGGATGCTCGGCAACCTCTGCCACGGCGGCGACCGGTGCGGCATCCACCACGCGGTAGAAGAGCTGCGCGAGCAATGGCATCAAGAACACCGTGATGGCACCGGCGGCAACCATGACCGACGCAATATCTTGCGACAGTGCGCCCGCGTTGACGGCAACGCTCGTAACGGCAACGATGATCGGCAGCGCCGTGGTGCAGTACAGGGCCACGGTAATGCGACCATACGCCGACACATCGCGCGTCGCAGGACAAATGCTCATGGAAATAAGAATGGGCACGGCACGAATAATCAACAACGCCACGATAAAGCCCACGAGCAGACCCGGGCGCGACGCCACGGCCGTCAGATCGATCTTTGCGCCCGATACGGTAAAGAACACCGGAATCAAAAAACCGTAGGCCAGACCGTCGAGCTTGGTCTCGAGCGTATGGTTGCCCTCGGGGATGATATAGCGCAGGACAAAGCCGGCGGCAAAAGAACCCAACACGATGTCGAGATCAAAGACAGCCGAGAATGCCACGAGCGTGACCAGGATGAGCACCGTCAGGCGCACGAAGGTCTGCGACGTGGTATCGGCGCGCTCCTCAACAAATGCAAAGAAGCGGCTGCCGACGCGCTTGGAGCGGCTCGGGACCACGGCCAGCAACACGCAAACCACCGCAAACAAGCCAAGGATAACGAGCGTTTGGATGCCAGTGCGGGCAGACAACAGCACCGACATGGCGAGCACGGGACCGAGCTCGCCCCAAGTGCCATACGCGAGAATCGAGTCGCCCACGCGCGTGCCGGTGAGCGAGCGCTCACGCATGATGGGCACAAGCGTACCGAGCGCCGTCGAAGTGAGGGCAAGCGTCACGGCGATACCGTCGAAATGACTGACTGAGAACCACGGGGTAAAGCGCACGGCAAGCCAGGCGATACAAAATGTGACGACCCACGTCGCCAAGCCGTAGCGCCCCTCGACGCCCGTGATGCTCTTGGGGTCGATCTCAAAGCCGGCAAGCAGGAACAAAAAGGCCAGGCCCAGCTCGGACACAAGCGAGACCTCAGCATCCACATGGATGACGCCGAGCATATGGGGTCCCAGTACCGCGCCGAGCACGAGCAAAAAGACCGTCTCGGGAACGGGTTTTCCGGGAATCGCCGAGGCGATAAAAGGACTCGCAAAGGCCACGAGTGCGATGATGGCGAGCGAAACGAATGCCATGTGATGCCTTTCTCTTGTTTGCGCTTCACTGTAGCACCCTCGCCGTCCTCAACGCGCCGCGAGCTGTCGTATCATAGTGAGGTTTACAAACATGTGGCTCAAGGCGACCGCAGGGCAGACCCCGCAAACCGACCGCTGCCGCATACCGTACCGTACGCCCAACCGATCAGGAAGGCAGGAACCAATGGTCTCTCGTATCTACGTGGAGAAGAAACCCGGGTTCGACGTCGAGGCTCAGCAGCTCAAGGGCGAGCTGACCGAAATTCTCGGCATCAAGGGCATCGAGGCCCTGAGGATTATCAACCGCTACGACGTCGAGGGCATCGACAAGGAGCTTTTCCGGTCCTGCGTGCCGACCGTCTTTAGCGAGCCCCAGGTCGATGTGACCTACGACGAGCTCCCCGCAAGCGATGGCGCCGTCTTTGCCGTCGAATTCCTGCCTGGCCAGTTTGACCAGCGCGCCGACTCCGCCAGCGAGTGCGTGCAGCTCATCAGCCAGGGCGAGCGCCCCGCCGTGCGCTCCGCCAAGGTCTATATGATCTCGGGCGCTCTGGACGAGGCCGCCATTGATGCCATCAAGCACTACGTGGTGAACCCCGTCGAGGCGCGCATCGCCTCGCTCGACCTGCCCGAGACGCTGTACATGGAGACCCCCGAGCCCCAGCCCGTCGAGGTGCTCGACGGTTTCCGCGAGCTCGACGAAGCCGGCCTTGCCGCCTTTATTTCCGAGCGCGGCCTTGCCATGGACGAGGCGGACATCGCCTTCTGCCAGCAGTACTTCCGCGATGAGGATCGCGACCCCACCATCACCGAGATCCGCGTGATCGACACCTACTGGTCCGATCACTGCCGCCACACCACCTTCGGCACCGTCCTGGACGACGTGACGATCGACGACGCCGTGGTGCAGCAGGCCTTCGACCGCTACATGGAGATGCGCCACGAACTCGGTCGCGACACCAAGCCCGTCTGCCTCATGGACATGGGCACCATCGGCGCCAAGTACCTCAAGAAGACCGGCGTCATGACCGATGTCGACGAGTCCGAGGAGATCAACGCCTGCACCGTCAAGGTGAAGGTCGATGTCGACGGCGAGGACCAGGACTGGCTGTTCCTCTTTAAGAACGAGACCCACAACCACCCGACCGAGATCGAGCCCTTCGGCGGTGCCGCCACCTGCGTGGGCGGTGCCATCCGCGACCCGCTGTCGGGCCGCAGCTACGTGTACCAGGCCATGCGTGTCACCGGCGCCGGCGACCCCACCGTCCCCGTGTCCGAGACGCTCGAGGGCAAGCTGCCGCAGCGTAAGCTCGTGACCACTGCTGCCGCCGGCTACTCCAGCTACGGCAACCAGATCGGCCTTGCCACCGGTCAGGTCAACGAACTCTATCACCCCGGCTACGTCGCCAAGCGCATGGAGGTCGGCGCCGTCGTGGGCGCTACCCCGGCAAACCACGTGCGTCGCGAGTGCCCCGCCCCCACCGACAAGATCATCCTGTTGGGCGGCCGCACCGGCCGTGACGGCATCGGCGGTGCCACCGGCTCCTCCAAGACCCAGAACACCGAGTCCATCGAGACATCGGGCGCCGAGGTCCAGAAGGGCAACGCCCCGGTCGAGCGCAAGCTGCAGCGCCTGTTCCGCCGCGGCGATGCCTGCCGTCTGATCAAGCGCTGCAACGACTTTGGCGCCGGCGGTGTCTCGGTCGCCGTAGGCGAGCTTGCCGACGGCCTGTATGTCGACCTTGATACCGTGACCAAGAAGTACGACGGTCTTGACGGCACCGAGCTCGCCATCTCTGAATCCCAGGAACGCATGGCCTGCGCCGTCGCCGACGGTGACGTCGAGGAGTTCATGGGCTACGCCGCCGAGGAGAACCTCGAGGCGACCGTTATCGCCGAGGTTACCGCCGAGCCGCGCATGCGCATGGCCTGGAACGGCGTCGCCATCGTCGATCTGTCCCGCGAGTTCCTCAACTCCAACGGTGCGCCCAAGCACCAGGTCGCCCACGTCTGCGCCCGCAGTGTGTGGCAGCCCAGCTGGGCCGGTACCACGCTCGCCGAGCGCATGACCTCGCTCGTCACCGACCTCAACGTCGCTTCCAACAAGGGCCTTTCCGAGCGCTTCGACTCCACCATCGGCGCCGCGACCGTGCTCATGCCCTTTGGCGGCAAGACGCAGCTCACCCCAAGCTCGGCCATGGTCGCCAAGTTCCCCGTGGACGGCGAGACCACCACGGCGAGCGCCATGGCATGGGGCTTCAACCCCTATCTGATGGAGGCCGACCAGTTTGCGGGCGCCTACCTGTCCGTGGTCGAGTCCATCGCCAAGCTCGTTGCCGCCGGCTTTGAGCACAAGCGCACCTACCTCTCCTTCCAGGAGTACTTCGAGCGCCTGCGCACCGAGGCCGAGCGCTGGGGCAAGCCCATGGCTGCCGTCCTGGGTGCCCTTATGGCCCAGGTCGACCTGGGTGCCGGCGCCATCGGCGGCAAGGACTCCATGAGCGGTTCGTTTGAGGACGAGGCCGGCGAGCTCAACGTTCCGCCGACCCTGATCAGCTTCGCCGTCGCCGTGGGCAAGGCCGCCCGCGCCGTCTCGCCCGAGTTCAAGGGCCTCACGCACCGCGTCGTCCGCATCGCCCCCGCCACCTATGGCGAGGACTACCGCCCCGATGCTCAGCAGCTGCTCGCCGCGTTTGACGCCGTCGAGGCGCTCACTGCTACCGGCAACGCCCTGGCCATCTCCACGCCCGGCTACGGCTGCGGCGCCGAGAGCCTCTTTAAGATGTGCGTCGGTAACCAGATCGGTATCGAGCTTGCCGAGGATGTAGACGTGGAGAGCCTCTTCACCCCGCTCTACGGCAGCTTTATTGTCGAGCTCGCCGAGGATGCCGAGCTGCCCGAGGTCGCCGACGGCGTTGTCGTCGAGCCCCTGGGCACCACCGTCGAGGGCTATGTCATCGACACCGGTTCCGAAGTCATCGAGCTCTCCGAGCTCCAGGAGGCCTGGGAGAGCGGCATCGAGGGCGTCTTCACCTACCGCAGCGCCGGCGAGACCCCCGAGGTCGAGACCATCGACTTCCGCGCCAAGGATATCCACGTGTACGGCGGCGCCAAGATCGCCCGCCCGCGCGTGATCATCCCCGTGTTCCCCGGCAACAACTGCGAGTACGACAGCGCCCGCGCCTTCCGTGCCGCCGGTGCCGAGGCCGACACCTTCGTGATCAACAACCTCACGCCCGAGGCCGTCGCCGAGAGCACCCACGAGCTTGCCCGCCGCATCCGTGCAAGCCAGATCGTTATGATCCCCGGCGGCTTCTCGGGCGGCGACGAGCCCGACGGCTCTGCCAAGTTCATCACGGCGTTCTTCCGCGCTCCCGAGGTCACCGAGGCAGTCCGCGACCTGCTCAAGGCCCGCGATGGCCTGATGCTGGGCATCTGCAACGGCTTCCAGGCCCTGATCAAGCTCGGCCTGGTGCCCTACGGCGACATCGTCGACGCCACGCCCGATGCGCCCACGTTGACGTTCAACACCATCGGTCGCCACCAGAGCCGTCTGGTGCGCACCCGCATCTCGTCCAACTTGTCCCCGTGGCTGTCGCAGTGCAGCCTGGACGACCCCTACACCGTCGCCATCAGCCACGGCGAGGGCCGCTTTGTCGCCAATGACGAAGTGCTCGCCCAGCTGATCGCCAACGGCCAGGTCGCCACGCAGTACGTGGGCGAGAACGGCAAGCCCAGCATGGATCTCTCCGTCAACCCCAACGGCTCCGCACTCGCCATCGAGGGCATCACGAGCCCCGACGGCCGCGTCCTGGGCAAGATGGGCCATGCCGAGCGTCGCGGCGACAACCTGTACCGCAACGTGCCCGAGCATGTCCCCGGCGATAAGTTCATGCCGATCTTTGAGAGCGGCGTGGCCTACTTCGCTTAAACCTTTCCCATCGGGTACAATCCCTTCGGGTAACAACACCCGCCACCGACACATCCGGTGGCGGGTTCTTTTTTGCTTCGCGCATGCAGGAAGGACATCATGGAAAGCCGCAAGCCGTATCTCGCCACCCTGCCCGGACTCATCCTGGGCTGTCTTGTTTGCTGTGCACTCTGGGGATCGGCCTTTCCCTGCATCAAGATCGGCTACGCACTCTTTGGTATCCCGGCGCACGATAGTGCCTCGCAGCTGCTCTTTGCGGGCTTGCGCTTCACGCTTGCCGGCGCCCTGGTTATCGTTGGGATGAGTGCGGCCCAACGCCGCCCCCTCATTCCGCAGGCTCGCGACATCAAGCCCATCTTTGTCTTGTCGCTCTTCCAGACTATCGGGCAGTACTTCTTTTTCTATCTGGGCCTCTCGCGCGCCAGCGCCATGTCGAGCTCCATCATCGAGGCCAGCGCCAACTTCCTCGCAATCCTCTTTGCCGCCCTGGCATTTCACACCGAGAAGCTCAATACGGCCAAGGTGCTTGGCTGTGCGCTGGGCTTTGCCGGCGTCGCGCTCGTCAACCTCTCGGGCGCAGATGGCACCTTTGGCTTCAGGCTCGATGGCGAGGGCTTTATCCTAGCCTCCACTGTCGCGGGTGCTCTTTCGACCTGCCTGATCGGCATCTTCTCGCGCAAGCACGACGGCGTCTTGCTTGCCGGGTGGCAGTTCTTGGTCGGCGGCCTGGTCCTCACCGCCATCGGCTTTTTGATGGGTGGCGCGCTCTCCCCCACGGCGATTGTCCCCGCCATCGTGCTCATCATCTACATGGCGCTTATCTCCGCGGTCGCCTACTCGCTGTGGTCGCGCCTGCTTGCTGTCAACCCCGTCAGCCGCGTCTCGGTCTTTGGGTTTATGAACCCGGTCTTTGGCGTACTGCTGAGCGCACTGCTGCTTGGCGAGGGCGCCGGCACGAGCCCCGTTACCGTCATCGTTGCCCTGCTCTTGGTCTGCAGCGGCATCATCATCGTCAACAAACCCAAAAAAGCCTAGAGAGCTCACCTTTTTAGGGAGAGCCTTCACACATTTTAGCTTAATGGAATGCACTGGTTCTCGTTGATTTCGCACCGAGTCGCGGCGGCAGACGCCCGTCTTGCCGCACCGCGCCTGGGCATTATGACCGGTGGCCCCCACAAACGCAAAAGGGGCGCACGACCATCGCAACGGTCGTGTGCCCCTTTTCCTAGCGTATCTGAACGCCGGCTTTCTTCTTCTCGCGCTTTACGCGGTAGAGCTCCGCGTCGGCAGCACGAAGCAAGTCTTGCCAGGTATCGACGCCATCACCAACCCGTGCGTAGCCGATGGACATCCGCAACAGATACGAAACCTCGGCGCGCGCGAGCTCATCGTTGATTGTCGCGCACAGATGCATGATATCCTGTTCCGCCACTGCCTTTTGGAGCACCACGAACTCATCGCCACCATAACGTGCGATAAAGCCGCCAGACGCCGAGCAGACTTCTTTGAGCGCAGCGGATATGACCTGAAGAGCGTGGTCGCCCTCCACATGCCCATAGCGATCGTTAATCTGCTTAAAGCCGTCGGCGTCCATCATAAGCAGATATACATCTTCGGCCTGATCCACATTTGAGAAGAGCGACAGCATATAGGTCTCAAAACGGTTGCGATTGTTAAGTCCAGTCAACGGGTCGGTCGAGATGAGCTGCTCCTGGTAGATGATGTAGAGCAGCAACATGCTAATCATTATGCCGACACAAAGGCCGGGCACCGAGTATACGACCTGAAAGGTACCGCCCACCAGGGCCGGAATGGCGAAAAATGCCAAGGTTCGATAGATGGCCTTCGTCTGCAGGCTCTCGACCCTGTGAGATTGCACAAATGCATGCAGGGACGTATGTATAACGTAACAGTAGCTGACGATGGGCTGGATCATATAGGCAAAGCCGCGACGATACACGCCCTGCGAATCGATATAGAACAGGGCGTGCGTCCAGTAACTGGTAAACGCCAGCACGACCACCAGAGCCGTAGGCAACGCTACAAGCACCACCCTATAGCGCGAGGTCAAAAGGCGAGAACCCTGCACCGTCTCGGAATAGATAAACCAAATGAGACACGCGATAGCAAAGAGCGAAAACGAAACCGCGTTGGAAATCCAGTTGGCAGCAATGCCCAACGTGCCGTCCACACCGTCCGAAAGCGTCCAGATCATATCGAATAATATGTACGCGGCAGAGGTGTAGCCAAGCATGCTAAACAATAGCTGCTGGGTGCTCGAGAACAAGGAGCGACGACTTCGCACGGCAAGCCCGATAAGAACAATCATGCATAGCACGAATATCTCAATCTTGAGTGCCTTAACCACTAGCGCCATCCCTTCAATACCCAAGTGGTCAGAATCGCCCAATTCGAATCAGGGCAATAAACACCCCTTTACTCCGCAGGGGTAAAGGGGATAATAGCAGAGCGCCCGAACATCACTGCAAAACAGTTTCTGTTCGGGCGCCCATACGGCGCGAATTGCACACGCCGGCATCATTGATGGGTATCGATTGCTACTCGCCATCGATGTCAGTCGCGACGGCCTCCTCTATGGCCTCGACACCGACAGGCGACAGATCCTCCTTGCCTTGGCAGAACTTCTTGTCGACCCAGCCAGTCAGAATCGGAGCCATGATCGCCGTGATGATAACGGCGGTGGCGATCTGCGCATACGCGGTGGGCGCAAGCTCGGCATAGCGCGGCGCGACCTCAGCAAGAGCAACCGGCGTGGTCATAGCCGTGCCGGCGATGGTGGAGCAAGCAACGGCGGCCTTGCCGTTGCCGCCGCACAAGCGCTCGAAGGCAAAGGTGATGGGGCCAACGATAAAGAGGGTGATGAGGCCCAGAAGGATGCCCGAGATGCCGCCGGTGATGAAGCTCGAAAGACTCATGGACGCACCGAGCTGAAATCCGATGACGGCAATCGCGGGATTGGCACCGGGAACCAGCAGGTTCTTGATAAACGGGAACAGGTTGCCCAGAACCATGCCAATAACGAGTGGCAAGATGGAGCCGATAATGGTGCCAATGGGAATGTTGGCGAGGCCGGAAACACCGAGGATGATCATCGTGACGGCGGGGCCAGCCGTAAAGAACAGGATACCGACGGCGCCCTGCTCGGACTCATCGCCGAACTCGCCCATGACGCCCGTATAGAGCGCCATGTTGCAAAACGTGATGCCGCCGATGATAGACACGGAGCTCAGACCCAGGAAGTTGTCGTTAAAGAAATATGCCACGCCCAAGCCGAGAGCCGCTGCGACGACCAGCTTGGGGATCAGCACGACGATACCGGTCTTGATGGCACCCGGCGTGGACTTAAAGCTGATGCCGGCGCCCACAAACAGCAGGATCGCGGCGACGATGGTATTGGAGCCACCGCGGCAGGCAGCCGTAAAGAAGCCGCCGATCTCAAAAACCTGCGGGCAGAAGGTGTTGAGCAAAAGACCGACGATCATCGGATAGATCATGATGTCGCCCGGGATGCGCGGGACCTTGAATTTCTTTTGCTCGCTGGCGGTCGCTTCCTGTGCCATGAAACCCCCATTTCCGCTGACGGGATACAAAAGCCCACGTCACGCTTTGCTACAGTAAAGTTTGACCATGGTACCAGAAGAAATAGACCAGCTCGGTGAAAAATCCGACGAGTTGGGATGGAACGAGATTCGGCGCCCGCGACGCCACCCCTATATAAGGCTCAAGACAATATAGAGTACGATGCCCGAGACGCAGCACCACAGCATCGATTTTGTCTTGACCGCCACGACCACGACGCCGGCGGCCGCAATCCAGGGAACCAAGGCAGGCCAGAGTCCCGCGTCGAACGCGCCGGGGCTCACCAAGTCGTTGGCGACCAGCGCGGCAAAGGCGGCGGGCGGGATATAGCCCAGGGCCTCGGTAATGCGGGGCGACAGGGTCCGCCCGCGCAAGGCGAACGCCGGCGCGATGCGAAAGAACGCGATAGCAGCCCACGACGACAGCCACAGAACCAAGAACTCGTTAACGGGCATCGCGGGCACCTCTTCCGTCAAATACAGCATCGCACGCCAACGCAATGGCAATGCCGGCCACGACGCTTGCCGGCACGGCAATATTCGTGAGGCCCAAGAACTTGCATACGGCGACGGACACCGCGCCCGAAACCGCCGCGACAACGTTGCCGCGCGACAGCCGCTGCGAAAAGAGCAGGCAGATAAAGAGCGAGGTGCAGACAAAGGCTGCAATGGCGGTGGGAACATCGACAACGGCGCCGACGATGGCGCCCATCGTACACGAAACGCCCCATGTTGCGATGAGAATCACGTTGAGCACGAAGGACTCGCGCGGGCCCCAATCCTCCCCTTCAACCAACTTGGCAAGCGAGATGCCATATGCCTCCTCGGTAAGTGTCGCGGCAACAGCCAGCGTCTGACGCTTCGAGGCACCCGTCAGATGCGGCGCGATCGATGCCGAGTAAAGCGCAAAGCGCGAGGAGATGGCAGCAACGCTCGCGACGATCGATGCTGCAGGCACGCCCGCCAGCCAAAGATTGCAGATCATAAACTGGCCGCTGCCCGTCACAAACGTGCTGCTCAGAGCAAAGACCATCCAGGGCTCCATTCCCGTCTGCCCCATGATCATTCCGCACGGCGCGCCTATTGCAATATAGGTAAGCATTACTGGCCAGACGATTTTAAAGATCCTAAGGACCATGCCACTCCCATTCTGGTAAGTCGTCTGCAGCGCGCCTTGCAACGCAGCAGAAATATCAACCGGTGGCAATAAAGTTCACCTACAATTGCCACCGGATCGAAAGACACAACTTTTTAGGAAGTCATTATGACAGCTATCGATCGAGACCGGGCGCGCGCGGCCTTCAAAAGCTACACCGATGCCTACGACGCCACTAACCCACGCATCGCGCTCAAATTCGAGCATACGTACCACGTGGCCGAGGCATGCGATGCCGTAGCACGCGAGCAGGGCTGGTCGTCAGAAGATATTGACCTGGCATGGCTTTGCGGCCTGCTACACGATATGGGCCGCTTTGAGCAGTTGCGGCGCTGGGACACCTTTAAGGACGCCGAGAGCATGAGCCATGCAGCGCTGGGCATCGAGGTCCTCTTTGGCGAGAATCCCGCCGATGCACCCGCCGTAACGAGCATCCGCGACTTTATCGATGACCCGGCAGAAGATGAGCTCATCCGAGCGAGCATTGCCTATCACAGCGATTTTCGTCTACCCGCGCAGCTCGACGAGCGTACGCGGAGCTTCTGCGATATCGTGCGCGATGGTGACAAGATCGACATTATGCGCACCATCGCCGACAGCACCGTCGAGACCATCCTCAAGGTGGATGAGGACGCATTTCTCGCCAGCCACTTCTCGGCACCGGCGCTTACCGCCTTTGACGAGCACCGCTGCGTCGCACGCGATGAGCGCGATGAGCCCGCAGACTACCTGGTGGGACTCATCTGCTTTATGTTTGAGCTCGTCTATCCAGCGAGCCGCGCGCTGGCGCGCGAACAGGGCGATATCCACCGCCTGCTCGATGCGCCCTTTGGCATTACGCGGCCCTTTACCAACCCCGCCACGCAGGCAACCTGGAGCCGCCTAAAGGACGAGATGCGCGACTGGCTGACGCGCGCTTAGCGCTCAAGCTGAGCCCGCAGCTCCTCAACGATCTCAACGGCATCGCCGACGACCTTATACTGGGCAGCACCGAAGATGGGGGCATCCGGGTCCTCATTGATGGCGACAATGCACTCCGCCCCACCGATGCCGGCGAGATGCTGGATAGCGCCCGAGACACCGATGCTCACGAGGAGCTTGGGCGAGACCGATACACCCGTCTGGCCAATTTGGTGGCGATACTCCAACCAGCCTGCCTCCACAATGGGACGCGTGCAACCAAGCTCGGCACCCAGGGCATCGGCGAGCTTTCGCATCAGGGGCAGATTCTTCTTGGAGCCGATGCCGCGGCCCACCACGACCAGACGCTCGGCATCGGCAATTGAGGCCTGCTGTCCCCACTCCTCGGCGGGAATCGAGATCTCGACGCGGGCCTTAACGTCATCCGCAAGCACTACCTGGGTAATCGTGCCGGAGCGGCTATAGTCAAACTCGGGCGCCTTAAAGATGCCGGGGCGCACCGTTGCCATCTGAGGACGGTGGTTGGGGCAGATAATGGTGGCCATCAGGTTGCCGCCAAACGCCGGGCGTGTCTGCTGCAGCAGACCCGTCTCCGTATCCATAGAAAGCACCGTGCAATCGGCCGTAAGGCCCGTCTGCAAGCGCACGGCCACACCGGGCGCCAGCTCGCGACCAAAGGCGGTCGCGCCGTACAGGATGGCCTCGGGCTTGCGCTCGGCTACCAAATCGCAGATCAAGCGAGCGTAGACCTCCGCGTCGTTCTGACGCAGGCGCTCGTCGCGACAGGCCAGGACTTCGTCGGCGCCCGCGCAAACCAGGTGTTCGAGGTCCTCGAGCGAGCCCTCGGAACCTATGCCGATCAGCGCCACCAGGCGACAGCCGCGTGCATCGGCAAGCTCGCGCCCCTTGCCCATGAGCTCGAAGGCCACGGATGCCACGGCATCGTGCTTGTCAGTTTGCACGAAGACCCAAATGTCTCGATATGCGTCAAGGTCTACCGCGCCGGCGGCCTCGTCGCGCTCAATCGAGATGGCGTTGACGGGGCAGGCGTCGACGCACCCACCGCACAGGATACAGCCGTCGGTTACGCGGGCACAGCGATTGGGGCGCTCACCCTCCACCACAATGCCGCCCGAGGCGCAGGCGCGAACGCAGCGACCGCAGCCGATACAGGCTTCGCTATCGATAATCAGCCCGCTCATCTATGCCATCCCCTCAATAATCTTGGCAAGTTTTACCGCCTGCTCGGACGCCGTTCCCTCAACGGCCTCGCACGTTTGGTCACGGTCGGGCACAAACGAGCGCACGACCTGCGTCGGTGATCCGGCAAGGCCGCAACGCGAGGGATCGGCGTTTACGTCGGCAGCGCTGGCCACACGCACGTCTGCATCCTCGGCCGCGCGAATACCGGCAATACTCGGCATGCGCAGCTGGCCAATCTCCTTGGCGGTCGTCATCGCACACGGCATCTCCAGGTACACCGTCTCCTCGCCGGCATCGCAGCCGTGGACGAGCGCCAGCGAGCCACACGTCGTAAATCCCGCGCTCTGCACACAGCTCACGTCGGTCACGCAGGGGACCCCAAAGGCGCCGGCCAGCTCGGGGCCGATCTGGGCCGTATCGCCGTCCACTGCCATCTTGCCGCAGATGAGCAGGTCAAAGTCCTCATCGAGTGCCTCGATGCCGCATTTGAGGGCATAGGTGGTGGCTAGGGTATCGGCGCCCGCAAAGGCTCGGTCGGTCAGCAGCAGCGCGTCGTCGGCACCGCGGGCGATGCAGTCGCGCAGCAGCGACTCGGTCGCGGGGATGCCCATCGACACCACCGTTACGCGCACGTCCATGCCAAAGCCGATAAAGTCGTCTTTCAGCGCCAGCGCGCATTCCAAAGCGCTCGCATCAAAGGGATTAATGACCGCCTGCTTGCCATCGCGCACGATGGTATTGGTCTTGGAGTCCATCTTGACCTCGGTGCTGCCCGGCACGGCCTTGACGCACACCACCATATGGAAATCGCTCATCTTCACGCGCCCCCTTTCTGGACGAGCTCATCCAAGAGCTTCTCCGCAAACAGGTTGCCGCGACCCAGCTGCCCGTCGGGATCGAGCTGGAGCTTGAGCCGCGCCGACTCGACCATGGCCTCGTGACCGTACATCGTCTCCAAGAAGCCCGCCTTGATCTTGCCGACGCCGTGTTCTGCGGAGACGGCGCCGCCCATGGCCGTGACCTCGGAAGCCCACTGGGCAAAGAGTTCTCCGCCGCGGCGATAATCCTGCGCATCGCGCGGCAGGATGTTCACATGCAGATGGTTGTTACCGATGTGCCCCCAGGCGGCAGATTCAAGCCCACTTTCGGCCAACGTGCGGCGATAAAGGGCGATGACATCGGCCAGGCGCGCGTTGGGCACCGACATATCCGACCCCAGCTTGGTAATGGTGGGGTCGGTGCGGCGACGCTCGTCAATGAGCATGTTGACGCTCTCGGGCACCGCGTGGCGGAAGAACCGCTGGCACTCGCGATCGACTTCGTTGCGGGCGACCCATGTCGCATCGTCGCGGCCGCCCGCAAGCTCCAGCACCCATCCCAAGTGGTACAGCTCCTCGGTCGCCTGCGCCTCGTCATCGCAATCGAGCTCCACGTAGACACATACCTTGGCCTCTTTGTCGAGCGCCGGCAGCGAGGCAAACGCCGTCGACTGCTCGCGCTGGCGACGTAGAATATCCAGGGCGCCAGCATCGAAGTACTCGATGGCAGCCGCATGGGACAGGACAGGGCGCACGGAATCGGTAAAGGACACCGCCTTGTCCTCGCTATCGAAAAAGCAACTCACACCCCATACGACCGAAGGTGCCGCCTGCAGGGCGATCTCGAGCTCGGTGACAACGCCGAGCGTGCCGCACGCGCCGATAAAGAGGTCGATGGCGTCCATATCGTCCGCAACAAAATAACCCGAGGCATTTTTGGTCTTGGGCATGGTGTAGTCAGGAAGATCGAGCTCGAGTGTACGGCCCGCTGCCGTCACGAGCGACAGGTGGCGGCCCTGGGCAAAAGCCTCGCCGCGCTGAAGCTCAAGCAAATCGCCATCAGCCAGTGCGACGTGGAGTCCCGTGATATGCGGGCGCATGGGGCCGTAAGCGTAGCTGCGGGCGCCGGAGGCGTTGCATGCCGCCATGCCGCCCAGACAGGCAGATGCCTCGGTGGGATCGGTGGGAAAGAACTGCTCGGGGGACTCTTGGAACTCCTCGTAGGCCTCAAGCGATGCCTGGTCCCAACCAGCGGTCGGCAGTACCTTCTTGCTCAGCTGCTTACGCAGCTCCGAGAGCACAACGCCCGGCTCCACGCGCAGCAGAAATTTGCCTTGTTCATCGCGGCGAAGGCCCAAGTAGCGATTCATACGGGAAGTATTGAGGATATGCCCACCGTGGGGCACGGCACCGGCGGCAAGGCCGGTTCGGGCGCCCTGAACCGTTACCGGGACACGCTCGGCATGGAGCGTTTCCAAAATGGCACGGACCTCGTCTTCCGTTGTCGGAAACGAGATGCTCGATGCTTCGCCCGATGCGCGAGATTCATCGCGGCCATACTCCTCGAACTCGTCGGTGAAGGGTTTGATGGTTGCAGACACGCGAACTCCCCCTTTAGCTAACTACAGTGTTTGCAGGGAGATGTTACCGCATCGTTTCGTCGACGTGTTCGAGACCGTCTCCATAATTGGCGATTTTTACGTTTGTGCAATTCGGCGAACGGCAAGGCTTCCTCGGCAGACGATGCTTTTGACACATATCGCTCCGCCGTCGCCGACCGCTCGATTGTCGCTCGAAAAAAGTTGAAGTAATTTTTTTCACCTTTTACCTGCGGAGATGTCAATCCGTCAAGCATTTGGTCAGAAATTGGTCAAGTAGCGGCTGATACGGTCGGCATCGACAGCCAAAACCGATAGAAGTTTGGCCCCAGAAGCAGGGAGGTTCCCATGGCATATTACTGGCCCCAGTACGGCGTCGCCATCGAGGTCGACGACGATCCCTATCTCCTGCCTTTCGACGAAGAGGCGTTCCCCGATACGGCGGTCTACCACGTCACCACCGATGTTATCTGCGACCCCGAGTCGTTCTCGGCGCTCGCCCACCACATCGCGCGTATCCACGACATCGAGCTCCCTCGCGACTTCGACGAGCTCATCTACTCGCGCCGCCTGATGCTCCACATGCTCTTTGGAGCGGACCCGTCCACGTTCGCACGTGTCTATACCACCAAGGACGCCGCATGAGTGCGAAGAAGCCGCCCCGCCTCGCAGGACTGGGGCGTCGCAAGAAACTCGTCGTTGTCTGCCTGGCTATCGTCTGCGCCCTCATCGCCGTAGGGCTATACGTCTGGCAGTCGCAGCCCGTGCCCGAAGCGGGCGCCTCAGTCACGACGGCAGAGGGTAAATCGCGCCAAGAAATCCAAGATGAGCTCGATGCCATCGTCCGCGACAACATGATGACGATTTCGGTCGCGCCGGTCGCTCAGCTGCAGGAGAACGGCAAGCTGCGCGTCAACGTGCAAAACGTCCAAGACAATAAATTTCCCCAGCGATTCCGCGTCATCCAAAACGACGAGACCATGTACGAATCCGGTGTGGTCGAGACCGGCAAGACAATCGAGACGTGCCCCGCCGGCGACATCAAAGAAGGCGAGGCGTACATCGAGATCCAGGCACTCGATGCCAAGACCCTCGACTGCCACGGCAATCCGACACGCGTCAAGGTGCGGGTTGAGCAAACCGAGAACTAGCTTTTCCGGCCGACGCGGCACCGCACGCAATTCACCAGCATTCGTCCAATCATCGCGGGGACGGCCCGCGGCGAATAGAAAGGAACGACCATGGACATCACCAGGAACATGAGCGGAGCCAGAGCGCTCGTCGTGGGCGCAGGGCTCGCGCTCGCGCTCGCAATGGGCGCCGCCCCGACGCCAGCTCTGGCAGCCGGGCGCGTTGGAACCACGAAAGTAATGGTCAGGACCGAGATCGACAACGTTGAGTTCAAAGTTCCGACGGTTATTCCCTTCGTCGCCAAGGCCGACGGCACGCTTCAGGGCCCCTCAGAAGACGCGACCACCATCGACAATCATTCGGCCTACGGCATCCATGTCACCAACATGAAGATCGACGCCATGAACACCTGGACCATTGTTGCCGACGCCAAGGCCGGAACCGCACAGAACTCCATCGACTTTAAGGTCGGCCCCGACGGCGCACTCCAGAACGCCAGCGCCGCAATGCAGGAGACGGGCCTCGATCTTTCCAAGAACGCAGCCTTCGACATGGGCTACCAGGGCATGCCCGGCGGCACGGACAAAATTAAGCTCAAGACAAGCGGAAACGTCGCCCGCGTCACGCGCGACATCTTCCGCGTAACCGGCGAAGGCGATCAGGTTGCAACGATCACCTGGACGGTCGAGCCCGGTGCGCACACGGCATAAGGCCGTCGCCCTGGCCGCCGCCGTCAGCATCCTAGCGTTTGGGCCAGCCATGGCCTTTGCCCAGCAAGAACAGGCACAGGCCGCCACGCAAGTGACGGTCGATCTCTCGGAGCTCGACCGCGGCGACCGCGAGGAACCGTTGGCGCAGACAGGCGACAGACGATGGCTCTTGGCAGTAGGTGCCACAGCAGCAGGCGCGGGGACCGCCGGCCTCGGTCTGCACATCAAACACAGCCAGAAACAAAACACGGATAGGCCGCACTAAATTAGCTAAGGAGACCCCATGGCATCGAAGAACCTTTTGCCCGTCGTCGCACTCTGCGGCGCGCTCGCAACCGGAACGCCTGTCGCCGCTTGGGCGACTCCCGTCATGGCAGACTCCTTACCAGCAGCCCTAAGTTCCGCCCTAAATCCGTCGAGCGCCATTGCGTGCAAGCGTTTTTCGATCGCACAGGCCGCGATCTCAACCTCGGGATGCCTTCGTCGTAATACGGACGGCTCGATAGTCGTGGATATCAATCGTTCGAACAAGGCAAACGGCTCCCAGGCGGGGTGCGCCGTCTGCACGTGGCGCTCGGTTGTGCTCGATGCAGATGGCGATCCATGCAATTTAGAGCTGCGCATCGACATCGCTTCGGTCGATGACTCGGCGAACGGAACGAAGGTCGCCTTTGACGGCGCGTTTTTCGAGAAAGGAGGCGGTATATGTCTGGGCTGCGCCGCCGCGAATGCAGACGACACGCAGCCCACCCTCTCATTCACGGCATCGTTGCGGCTGGCCAAAGCCGGCACCGATGCCATCGCGGCGGGAGAAACGTCCCTGTTGTTCTACGCCGCCAGCACCAAAGATACAGACGCTCATTTCGAGAAGCCAGCCGGATCACTCAGCCTTACACGAGGGATAGAGGCAGGCCCTATTGAAATCGATGCCCACGCGCAAAGCAGGCAACGCATTCTTGCCGATCCGGCGCTTCTCGAAATGGAGTGGAACGGATCCGGAGCCATCGGAATTCTCCCCTCCGCGCTTGACGCCAAGACGCTCCCCTCAAACGACGAACCCATCAACGCAACCATACAAGAAGAGAGCGCGGACAAGGAAGCGGGTGCGGGCGACACGTCATCGCCGACAAACAGCATCCCAGCTTCTTTCGAAGCACCGAATGAGCCCGCTACCGATCAAAACGATCCCGAGCTCGCGGACAGTCTGGGGCTTGCTGATCCTCAAGAAATCGATGAAGGTAACTGCTGCGTGTTTGCCGCGCTCGACCACACGGAGGTCATCGACGCTGCAAGCATCGAAGTTGCCGCCGCCAATCAGCCCGTCCGCAAGTCGGCCATCATCGCATTTCCTAAATCCATCGAAGTCGTCTTTTTGCCATCGGGCGAGGTCGTGGCCCCAACACTGCTCACCTTGTTGGGCGCCAAGAATACTCGAAACGAAATTAAAAAGGTCACGGTTGTCGACCCTGCAACCACCGCTAAATTGCGCCTATACGCCGTTGCCCCAGACGGAGGCAAGACCTTGGAATTCGATGGCGACACACTCCTAGCCTGGCGACGTCTGGACATTATGCAAGACGTCTCGTATCAGATCGAACTCGAAGGGTTTGATCGTACCCGCGATGCCAATATCATCGCCGCGGCTATTGAATCCCCACAGCGGCTTATGACACTGCGCTTTGACTACTATCCCTATGTCCCGACAACCACCTGAGGCTTAAATACTGCGCGTCGTTGCTAATACCACTTATATAACGTATTAGATGAGTCGCGATGTGTCTCGCATTCCATTCTGCTACGATTGCCACGTTGGCATCAATACAGGAGGGCTCATGCCGGGCTTGGGAACAATCATCAACGTTGTCCTTTTAGTTGCGGGCGGTCTTTTGGGATTAGCGGGCGGTCGCTTTATCACACCGCGTATCCAAGACACGCTCATGAAAGCGTCGGGGCTGTGCGTCCTGTTTATCGGCCTGGGCGGCACCATGCAAAAGATGCTCATCATCGATGGAAAGGCGCTGGTGACCACCGGTACCACCATGCTCATCGTCTCATTTGCGCTCGGTTCGCTCATCGGCGAGGCCATCAACTTGGAGGCCGCCATTGAGAACCTTGGCGAATGGCTCAAGCGCAAAACCGGCAGCGAGGGCGATAACGAGTTCACCAACGCTTTTGTCTCGACTTCACTCACCGTGTGTATCGGCGCCATGGCCATTGTGGGATCGATTCAGGACGGCCTGCTCGGCGACTGGTCAACGCTTGCCCTCAAGGGCGCACTGGACTGCATCATCGTCTGCACCATGACGGCCTCACTTGGCCGCGGCTGCATCTTTTCCGCCCTGCCCGTCGCCGTGTTCCAGGGGACGATCACGCTGTTTGCCGGTGCACTCTCCCCCATCATGACCACGGTAGCCCTCGACAGCCTTTCGCTCGTAGGCTCCATGCTCATCTTCTGCGTCGGCGTCAACCTTATCCGTCCTCAGACCTTCCGCACTGCCAATATGCTTCCCTCCGTCATCATCGCCGTCATCTACGCCCTCCTGTTCTAAATCTATCTACGTAGCGGTATCTCGAACATCTGTTTGATGCTGTGCTATGATATGAGGTCACCGTAGCTGCGTTCGAGAGGAGGAGCGGTGGCCGACCAGGACATCAAGATGCTCATCGAGCGCATTATGGCCGAGGCTCGGACCCATCAGTCCGCCCGCTTCTCAAACGAAATCTACGCAGACGAGCCGATTCTCAAGACCGGCCGACAGATGCAGAACTTCCTCCCCGACCAATACCGCAAGATGCGTGAGATATCGCGTTGGCAAGAAGACCCAAAGGGCGGCGCGGGCCGTTGGCTTTCGGAAGCCGAACTTTTCTACCGCCAAGGCCTGCTGATGTCCGACTTTGAGGACGACTGTCCCTACAACGGCACCTTTAAGTCGTACTTTCCCACCTACAACGCCATGAGCGACCGGCAGTTGCGCGGCTACTTTACCTGGCGTGCCCAAGTGCGCCGCGGGAATATCGAGGAGACATCGACCTCGTTTGCCTTCTTGTATCTCTACGAGCTGATCTGCGGCATTGGCGTAGATGACCCACTCGATGGTTTTAACAAGATCAAGGCTTTTTGGGATGTCTATCGCGCCTTCGAGCCCGGCATCGACCGGTTTGCGCGCGTGTGGCTGCAGGACTACGCCGTGTTCCACGGGCTCGACCCCAAGCTGCTTCGTGACTCTAAAACCGTCATGTTCGATAACGCCCTTATCGAGCTGCGGCGCGCGGCACGAGACCTTGTACCAGCACCGGCACCGTCGGACCAGGCGCCCAAGCGTCGCAAGGCCTCCGAGCCCACGCTCCCCCTTCCGCCCGACGAGGCGCGCGAGGAACGACTCATGGCCGCCATCAATGCCCTCTCCACGTACAACCTAAGTAACTCGCGGCTCGACCGCAGCCACCACCGCGATCTGCGCCACGTGGCGTGCGCCGCGTATGTCCGCATGGCGCGCTACTATGACACGCACCGAAAGACCGGCATCGTGGCGAGTTTATTTGGGGAGGAGACGGCCATGCCCTACACCATGTTTGCGTCGGCCGTATTCTTTGCGCCCGAGCGCCACGAGGACTGCGAATATCGCCTGGACCCCATTCACGTCTACCGGTGCCAAAACGGGTTTTGGGAATGCATGCGCATTCACGGCAGCAGACAAAAAAGTAGCAAGCTCGGTGAGATGATGCGCGCCTGCGACCAGCGCCTACGCCTGGCCCTGGACCCCGCCCATCCCCTTAAGGAAGAGAAGGTCCCCAGATATCTGGCCAAGATTATCGATGACGAGATCGTGGCATGGCTTTCGTGGGACGCCGCGCACCAGCCCGTCAAGATCGATATCGATTTGAGTCAGCTGGGGCACATTCGGAGCGCCGCCGCGCAAACGCGTGAAGCGCTTTTGATTGATGAGGAGCGCGAGGATGATGTGCCCACAGAGGTCGATACGGCGGAATCCGAGCAACCGGAAGCCAAGCCCGCGGCCGACGTGATGGCCGAGCCGATCGCGGCGCCCACGGAGCGCAACGAAGCCGACGAGCCAACCATTTCCACCGAACAGTTTGGCGTCGTGGCACCGCTCCTCGCGCCGACGCCAGCGGTCGTATCGACTGCACCCGCTGGCACCGCAACCGAACTCGTGCCCGCCGCAGCCGCCTATCTGCGCGCGCTGCTCGAGCAGAACACGGCACAGACGGCATCGGCAGTGGCACAGTCGGGCAAGAGCGAAGACATGCTCGTCGATAGCATCAACGAAGCGCTCTTTGACCTGGTGGGCGACACCGTTATTGAATTTGGCTCATCAGGACCGCACATTATCGAGGACTACGAAGCAGACGTGAGAGGATACTTAGACCATGAGTGATACCGCATCCGCAGCGCCCCGCGTACCCAAACGCGTCGCTGCCGTCATTCTCAACTCGCTCAAGGGCGGCGTGGTCCCGCGCATCGGCCTTCCCTACATCACCGTAGGGCGCGAGGTCGAGATCCGCGCCCTACTCACCGATCTGAGCCTCATCGCCGACGGCGGCGCGAGCTTCCGCTTTTTAGTCGGTCGTTACGGCGCCGGCAAGAGCTTTTTGCTCCAGACCATCCGCACGCACGCCATGGGTGAGGGATTCGTCGTCGCCGATGCCGACCTATCCCCCGAGCGCCGCCTGCAGGGCGGCCAGGGACAGGGCCTTGCCACCTACCGTGAGCTCGTCCGCAACATATCGACTAAAACGCGCCCCGAGGGCGGTGCGCTCAACCTTATCCTGGATCGCTGGGTCGCCTCGTGCGCCGATGGCGATGAGTCTGCCGTCAATGCCCAACTGGCCCCGCTCGAGGAAATGGTCCACGGCTTCGACTTCACCCGTATGCTACGCCGCTACCGCGCGGCCGCATCCGAGGGCGACGAAGAGGCCATGAGCCGCGTGACCAAATGGATTCGTGGCGAGTACCGCACCAAGAGTGAGGCACGAGCCGAGCTGGGCTCCTCGACCATCATCAGCGATGACGACTGGTACGACTACGTTAAGCTCATCGCGCGCTTTTTGGTCTGCAGCGGCTACAAGGGCATGCTGGTGCTCATCGACGAACTCGTGAATCTGTACAAGATTCCCAACGCGATCACGCGCCAATACAACTACGAGAAGATCCTGACCATGTACAACGACACACTCCAGGGCAAAGCGCAGTACCTGGGCATGATCATGGGCGGCACGCCAACCTCCATCGAAGACCGCCGCCGCGGCGTGTTCTCTTACGAAGCCCTGCGCAGCCGACTCGCTCAGGGCCGCTTTGCGCGCGAGGACCTTAAGGACATGCTCGCGCCCATCATCCGCCTGCAGCCACTCACCTATGAGGAGCTGCTGGTGCTCATCGAAAAACTCATGCAGATCCATGCCGGCTACTTTGGCTGGACGCCCACGCTTACCGAAAACGACTTGGTGGACTTCCTCAAGATTGAGTTTGGCCGCGTGGGGGCCGACACGCATCTGACGCCGCGCGAGGTCATTCGCGACTTTATCGAGTTGCTCGACATCCTGTGTCAGAACCCCGCCGCCAACGTAGCCGAGTTGCTGCAAAGCGTTGGCGGCGACGCGCTGGTGCCGGCAGCCGCAACAGGCGACACCGGCACCGCAGGCGGCGACCGCAACTTCGCCGAATTCACCATCTAACCTGCCAAAAAGGGACAGGTTTATTTTGGCAGGTTTTATCTGGGCAAACGTTGAGGCAGCAATGCAGCAAACCGTTGTCCGCCGCGTTGAGAGGTTCTGTTTTGAGAGGAGGCCCCGTGAACGCCTTTGACCGATATGCTCCGTTTATCCAAGACTTCATCTACTCCCACGATTGGGAGAGTCTGCGCTCTATCCAGGTTGCAGCGGCAGACGCCATCTTTAACACGCAAGACAATGTGCTCCTGACGGCATCCACGGCTTCCGGCAAAACCGAGGCAGCCTTCTTTCCCATCCTGACCGAGTTTTGGGAGAACCCGCCCGCGAGCGTGGGCGCCCTCTACATCGGCCCTCTCAAAGCGCTCATCAACGATCAGTTCGTCCGTCTCAACGACCTCTGCGAAGAGGCCGATATCCCTGTCTGGCACTGGCATGGCGATGTCTCGCAGTCGCACAAGGCTAAGCTCATCAAAAAACCAAGCGGCATCTTGCAGATTACGCCCGAGTCACTCGAGGCGCTCTTAATCCATAAGCACATGACGATCCCGCGCATGTTTTGCGACCTGCGCTACGTCGTCATCGACGAGGTCCACTCGCTCATGCGTGGCGACCGTGGCGGGCAGACGCTCTGCCTTATCGAGCGCCTCTCGCGCATGGCCGGCGTGCAGCCCCGACGCATTGGCCTTTCGGCTACCATCGGCGACCCCGAGCGCACGGGTGCCTTTCTCTCGCAGGGAACGGGACGCAACTGCGTTATCCCCCGTTTTGAGGAGCCGCGTCGCGTGTGGCGCATCTCCATGGAGCACTTCTACAACTCGGGCCCCCAGGCGCAGCAGCGAGGATTCACGAGCACGGGTCCGCAGGAAGCTGAGGTGCTCACATGCGAGCGCATTGAGACGGCGACGTCCGCGGCGCTGCCGGCCGGCGCCCAAGACGTGCGCCACAGTGGACAGCTTACACAGGAGGAGCACCGTCAGCGTCGCGAACAAGCACAGGGCAAGGCTACCTCCAGGGATCACCGCCGCACTTCCTCGGCCCCCGAGGGCGAAGTCGATATCCCGCGGGCGACCGAACAGGCACTGCTCAACCCCACCGACTCCGCGCCCGAAAACGCCGACCCCGGCATGGGCTACATCTTTGAACATACGCGCGGCCGCAAGTGCCTGGTCTTTGCCAACTCGCGCGAGGAGGCAGAGGCCGTATGCTCCATGCTTCGCAGCTACTGCGAGAGCCGACATGAGCCCGACCGCTTTCTCATCCACCACGGCAATCTTTCGGCATCGCTACGCGAGACCGCCGAGGAGCTGATGCGTGACGAGGAGCAGGCACAGACAACCGTCACCACCTCCACACTGGAGCTCGGTATTGATATCGGTCGCCTGGAGCGCGCGTTCCAGATCGATGCACCGTTTACCGTCAGCTCCTTTTTGCAGCGCATGGGGCGCACAGGCCGTCGCGATCTTCCACCCGAGATGTGGTTCGTCATGCGCGAGGAAGAGCCCGAGCCGCGCACGATGATGCCCGAGACCATTCCTTGGAAGCTCCTGCAGGGCATCGCGCTCGTACAGCTCTATCGCGAGGAAAAGTGGGTCGAGCCACCCGAGCTCGATCGACTTCCCTACAGTTTGCTCTATCACCAGACCATGTCGACGCTCGCCAGCACCGGCGAGCTCACACCGGCCGAGCTTGCTCAGCGCGTGCTCACGCTCAGCTATTTCCACCGCGTCTCGGCAGACGATTACCGTGTGCTGCTACGTCACCTCATTAAGATCGACCATATCCAGGTCACCGAGGGCGGTGGGCTCATCGTGGGCCTCGCGGGCGAGCGCATCATCAACAACTTTAAGTTCTACGCTGTGTTCCAGGAAAACGAAGAGTTTACCGTTCGCAGCGAATCGGCCGAGCTGGGCACGATCGTCAATCCCCCACCGCCCGGTGAGCGCATCGCTATCGCCGGACACTGCTGGATTGTCGAGGAAGTGGACTGGAAGCGTCATACCGTCTTTGCCACGCAGGTCAAGGGCCGTGTGCCGGCCTACTTTGGCGACTGCCCCGGCGACATCAATACACACGTACTCGAGCGCATGCGCAAGGCGCTCAACGAGCACGCGGCATATCCGTACCTCATGGGCAACGCACGGGCACGCCTTGCACAGGCTCGTCATACCGCCGAGATTTCGGGGGCGGGAACTAAACCGCTCATTAACCTGGGCGGCGACACCTGGGTGCTCTTCCCCTGGTTGGGAAGCTACGCCTTTTTGGCGCTCGAGCGCATGCTCAAGATTAAATGTGCCGCGGAGCTGGGCCTTCGCGGACTCGACCCTTCACGACCGTACTTTATGCAGTTTAAGATGAAGGCCGACGAGAAGACGTTCTTTGAGGTGCTCGCAGCCGAGGTCGAAAAGGACTTCGACCCCATCGAGCTCGTCTATCCCGGCGAGGTGCCTTATTTTGATCGCTACGACGAGTACGTTCCCGAAGAGCTCGTACGCAAGGGCTTTGCCGAAGGCGTGCTCGACATCGATGGTATGAAGCAGCGCGTCCTCAGCTGGCGCGACCACACATAAGACGGGACTGACTATTCCCAATAGGCTAGTCGAGGAGAGCAGTGCCGAGGAAGTCGGTGTCGAAGGGCACGGCTTCGGCAAAGGCGTAGTCGCCGTCGCTGGCGATGAGCAGGTAGTTTTCCTCGCCGCCGAACTTCGCATCGCCACATGGGACCACCCAGGCGTGGACGAATACCTCGAGTGCCGTGGCAGCGCAGTCGCGAAGGAACGCCACATCGCTCCCCTCGTTTGCGCTCACGATATTGGCCACGTAGATACCCCCGGGGTTCAGGCTGCCCCGCACCAGGCGCAGCGCCTCAACGGTCGCCAGCTCGCGAACGGGCTCGGCACCGCCAAAGCAATCGCTCACGACCACGTCGTAGCGACGATGGCCCACGCTCGTCACACCCAGATACGAGCGAGCCTCAGCGGTAATCACTCGCAGGCGATCGCCCACCGTGCGCTCCAACTCGTCCAGGTAGAACCAGCGGCGCGCCAGGCGCGTAATCTCTCCGTCATACTCGACGACGTCCATGCGCAAGCCCTCGTGCGACATCAGCGCGAACTTGGGATAGGCAAACCCGCCGCCACCCAGCATAAGCATGCGGTCGATACCATGACCATACGCGTCGCGCATTGCGCCCTCGGCCTCAAACACATCGTCAAATGCACGATAGTACGCAAAGACCGGCTCCGCCCAACGATCGCCAACATAGCTCGCGCTTTGGTAGACGCCGCCCTGTACGAGCACGCGGACCTCGTCACCGCTCTCGTCGTGCACACGCTTCACACGCGCCAACCCGTTGCGAGTACGTGCGACCTGCAAACAGGCAGCGCGAACAGCGACGACGGCCGCACCAAGCGCCGCAGCTCCCAGGGCAACGCCGGCAACAACACCAGCGGAAACACTCGGCTTGTTCATCTAGAGCTCCTTTTGCAGATAGAGTCCATGGTCGTAAAAATCCAAATGACGATAGTACTCACGCGTGCCGATCGCGCTGATCACGTTGATGCGCGCATAGCCCGCGTCCCGCGCCATCTGGCACGCACGCTCCACCAGCGACCGCCCCAGTCCATGATGCTGAGCCGCCTGGCCTTGATCTCCCATGCGCGCCGCCATGCCGTACACGTGCACCTCGCGAATCATCGCCTCGTCCGGCGTCGTCGGCAACTCGTCCGCATGCGCGGCAACAAACGCGCGATCGGGCAGCGACAGGCGCAAAAAACCCGCGATTTTGCCCTGCGGCGTCACCCACTGCAAAAAGCGCTCGTGCGTCACCGGCGTCTCGTACGCCACGCCCTCGTCAAGGGTCAACTCGCCCAGGTCGGCGCCCGCCGTGCTAATCTCGCGATAGCGAATCTCACGCACCGTCGCACCGTCACCCCGAGCAGCCAGGCGGTTCTCAACGAGCTGACGCAGGTTGGGCTTCTTGTTGCCCACCATGATGTCGTCGGAGCTAAAGTCGCGGATCATGCGACTGATGCGGCAGAACGCCGGCGTCACCACGATGTCGTCGGCCAATACATCGAGCAGCTCTTCCTCGGTATAGGGGCGCCACTCGCCACGCTCGTAACAACCCACCAGGCGCGAACCCTCGATAAGCGCACACGGGTAGACCTTGACCTCGTCGGGCATAAAGGCCCCTTCGGCCATAAAGCGCTCGTAGTCGCGCTTGTCCCCCTCGGGCGTGGCGCCCAGCAAGTTGAGCATAAAATGCGCGTGGATTTTAAAGCCAAACAGGCGCGCGAGCGAAAACGCCCGCTCGATCTGCGCCAACGAAATGCGACGTTCGTTGATATCGAGCAAATGCTGGTCGAGGCTCTGGATACCCATCTGAATCTTGGTGCAGCCCAGGCGGCGGATAAGCGTAAGCGCCTGCGGCGTTACGGCATCGGGGCGTGTCTCGATAACGAGCCCCACCACGCGATGCTTCGCCGTCTCGTTGATGCGCTGCTGCCGCTCAAGCTCTTTCATCGTCGCCGTCTGCCACTCGGCGACCTCGCCCCACGGCGTGCCGGGGCCGTACAGACAACGCACCGCGCGGTTATAGCCGCCCACGGCAGCATCCACACGCCCCTGCTCGTCGGCAACGCCGGCAGCGAGCTTGGCCTCGTCTGTCGCAATGCCGGCAGCCCGATAGCGCTCGCGGCGCTCTGTTACCACCGGCGGCAGGGCATCGGCGGGAGCATCATCGAGCAGGCGCCCTGCCTCGGCACGGCTGATGCCCGGACGCGCCAACATGGGGTTTGCCGCCACGCCGGCGACGGCATCGTCATTGAGCGCACGGAAGAGCTCCGACATAAACCATGCCTGATACCCTTGCGGATAGTCGCTCCAGGTACCACCGAGCACGATGAGCTCTATCTTGTCGGTCGCATGCCCCATCTGCGAAAGCGCGGTCAGACGAGCGCTCACCTGCAGATACGGATCGAAGCAGTTTTGCTCCGCACGGGCACACGCCGGCTCAGCGTGCAGATAGCTCTTGGGCATGCGCAGATCGTTGGGACAAAATAGGCAATCGCCCGAGCATGGCCAGGGCTTGGTGATAACGGTAATGGTCGCCACGCCCGAAGCCGTGCGGCGCGGCTTCATGCGCAGCACCTGCAGCAGTTGGCGTTCCAGATCGGCATCGACATTCCACGCAGCCCACCGAGCCGGCTCCTCACGTTTAACCCGCTGGTAGAACGGCAGCAGACGGCGCTTGGCCAAATCGCGTTTGTCGGCACCCTCACGGCGCGCCTCGGCATGTATCAGTTTGACGAGCGCCTTGTCGTCCACGGTCTCACCGCGACGCAGAGCCTCGAGTATGTTCAAGATAATCTGTTCCATGTCCCCATTGTAAAGGCAAAGGCGCCGAAGCCGACCACGGCCCCGGCGCCTCCATCAAAGAGTATGCCTATATGTACCGATCTCCGAAAACCGCATGTCACTCCGGATCAAACGACATGTCGCCCAAACCGACCTTAAAACGATACGCGGCAGACTTATCGCCGTTATCGAATTCAAGATTCAAAATGGTCTCGCCATCGTAGCCAAGCGGAAGGAAATCGCTCTCAAAATCGCCGCTGCCCACGGTAAGGCTCGCCTTAAAGCCCGTAGAATTCGGAACCGTCATCTCCACATCGCCCGAGTCCACGCTCACGTCCATCGACTTCGCGGGGGGCCTGGTAGAGCTCGAACGTCGCATCGCCCAAACCGACCTCGGCATTCAGAGTGTCGGTCACGGCGCCCGTAAACGCGACGTCTCCCGAGTCCAACGTCAAATCAAAGTCGTGGCACGCAATGTCCGCGACCGTCAGGTCTCCCAACCCCACGTTTGCCGTAATGCCCGTCATGTTATCGGCAAGCTCACGCGGCAGTTCAATGGTGACCTTACGGTCATGGGCACGCTCGTCATCGCAGTCGAACTGGCTAATCTTGAGTGTAGAGCCCTCGATCTTGGCTAGATTCTGAGTGGCGGCATCGGAAGCAGATGCCCCCTTTGCAACGTGCCCGCTTTCGATGACACGTACCGGTCCGTCAGAGACACGTTTAACCTCGACCGTCCCCGACGTCACATCCAAGTCAAGCGATGTGAACGCGTCGGCATCAAACGTTTCGCTCGAAAGTTGTTGAGGCCGAGCGGAATAGTTACCGCTATCCAAGAGATCATCGTCGTCAAACATATCGTCAAAATCAGACAAATTGCCAGATAGAATACCGGTCGTACGCACCATATCGGAATGAGCAAATAGCCGCGAAATGCCCAAGACAAGCCCGATAATGAGCACAAACGCCCCGATGCCAACGCCCAGGCGCACCTTAGACTCACGCGAGAGCTTCATCATTCATCACCCTCTTTGACGCTCGGCTCAGCGGCGATCGCGGTAGCCACATCAGTATCAACCGCAGCGGAAACATCCTGAGCCTTAGCCGCCTCCGGCGCCGGACCAACCTGAATATCCCCGCGCGCCCAATCGCCATCGAGCGCACGCGCCACCCAGTGATAGATGGGGATCGTAAAGAAGATTAGCGCGGCAAAGGGGCCGGCACCAAACAGGAGCATTAGCAAAAAGAACAGCAGCCAGCACATAGCCCAATACGGGAACGACTGGAACGGGCCCTTCACCGGAGTCACGCTGGTCGCACCGGCACCCGTCACCTGAGCCGTCGCCGCATTAGCTGCCTGCGCGCTCCAGCTTGCCGCTTGCGCCGCCTTGGCGGCGGCATCACTCGCCTGCGTTGCCGCCTCGGTAGCACGTGCCGCCGCCTCATGGGTACGGGCGCGCTCCGCTGCCTCGGCCTCGCGCTGACGGGCGCGGTCCTCGTTCTCAAACTCGATATCGTCCTCGATCTCATCGCTCGGATTGAGGAGCTCGTCCAAACTCACGCCATAGAGTTTTGCGGGCGAGATCAGGTTCTCGGTATCGGGCGAGCTCTCCGCGCGCTCCCATTTACTGACCGCTTGGCGTGACAGTCCCAGCTTTCGCGCCAATCCTTCTTGGCTAAAGCCCTTGCTGCGGCGAAGGTCGGCGAGCCGCTGAGCAGTTTCTACATTCATGGTTCCTCCTATGCGATGCCAGCCGTGCCGCCGGACCGTTTTTGTTCTTAAGGCGCCTTGCACAGTTAAAAATCTATCCGCCACCGCCAAAATCATGCTACCTATTCTAGTGAGATTTTTGACAACCGGCGGTTGCGGGCACATATGAGCTGCGGAAATGTGTCCAAACAAAGCAATGACCCGCAGCTCGGTTGTCCCCGTTGCGGCGTTAACGGTAGTATGGTCGTACTGTTTATTCCGCACCGCCATCGGGGGGAGTTCCGCGCCGTGAACCGCGATTTCGCATCATCGCTCATCCAGCTCAACAATACGTTCTATCGCGAGCACTCCGCTTCCTTTTCCGATACGCGCCAAGCCCCGTGGCCCGGCTGGGTGCGCACCATGGACATCGCGCTTGAGCAGCTCGATGTGGCCACGATCGAGCATCCCGTCCGCGTCTTCGACCTTGCCTGCGGCAATATGCGATTCGAGAACTTTGCCGCCGGCGGGGCACTTGCCGCCAAGGGCGTCGACGGCGCAAACCCCTCGGCAGATGCCAGCTGCCCGTTTGAGTTCTATGGTGTCGACTCGTGCCAAGATCTGGCAATAGACGCCCACGGCCACGCCCTGCGCATTCCCAACCTGCACTTCCAGGAACTCGACGTGCTCGACGCCCTCATGAAGCTCAATCCCGCCGAGACGCCCGACGTGCTTTTCGACGCCCCGCTCGCCGATATCTCGGTCTGCTTTGGCTTTATGCACCACGTGCCGTCGTGCGAGTACCGCGTACGCGTGCTCGACACCCTGGTGCGCCAGACGCGCCCGGGCGGCATCATCGCCATCAGCTTTTGGGAGTTTATGAATGACGAGCGCATGGCGCGCAAGGCCGTTCGCGCCGAAGCCCGCGCCGAGCTTACCCCGCCGTTTGAAGGTTACGATTCCGCGCAGTTTGAAGCCGGCGACCACCTCATTGGCTGGCAAAACGACCGCCACGCCTACCGCTATTGCCATCACTTTGACGATCAGCAGATCACCGACCTGGTGCGCGGCGTCCGTACGTTCTACAAGAGCGGCGAGGTCCCCGTGCGCGAGCTTGAGCGCTTCCATGCCGACGGCCGTAGCGGCGAGCTCAACCGCTATGTAATCCTCAAGCGCCTGTAGGCATCGACGACTCGCCGCCGGGCCGCACCGCATCTTTCGGGCAAACTATGCCCACCCCTTTCCAACCCATTGACGAAACGCGCAGCTATGCGTTTCGCATTTATGACCAAGGAGCCTCATGGGAGCCGTCCACGTTCGCACGCCTAAGAACTTTGTACTCGAGGAGCGCCTGGAGCGCTACGCCGATGCGATTGAGACGAATCCCGAGGCCTATGTCGGAGATTGGCGCAAGGCCTGTGCGCCCGCAGGCAGCAAGCCTTTCGAACACCTTCACCTGGATCTTGGTTGTGGCAAGGGAACGTACCTTGTAGAGCGCGCGGCCCACGAGCCAAACACGCTCTTTATCGGCATGGACCAGGAGCCCATCTGCATTGCCTATGCCGCGCAGAAAATATGCGAGCAGGAACTGACCAACGCACTTGTCCTGCCCCGAGGCGCCGCATCGCTGCCGCAACTGTTTGCCGCAGGCGAGCTCGACGCCATAACCATCAACTTTCCCACGCCGCAGCCCAAGGCCAAGTACGCCAAAAAACGACTCGTCCATGTCGACCATCTGATGCTCTACCGCCCGCTCTTTTCAGCCGGCGCCGCCGTCACACTGCGCACTGACAGCAAGCCATTGCGCGACTACGCTTTGGGGCAGTTTGCCGCGGCAGGCTACGACACACTTTGGGTAAGTGACGACGTCCGCCGCGACCATCCCGAGCACCCCGAGACCGAATACGAATGCCGCACGCGCGAGATGGGTGCCGTCGTCTATGGCATTTGCGCCACGCCCGGTGCGCTGCCAACCGACGAACAGCTCGCGGCGGGCCGCGTGCAGGAACAAAGTCTTGCCTGCTACCTACCCAATAACCTCGATGAGCTCACCTATGTACCTCTGGGCATGGAAGAGGCCGTCGAGAACTTTAGGAACCGCGCCCGCAAAGGCAAAAAGCGCCTTCCGCAGGAGTCATAGGGGCTTTTGGCGGTCGCTACGCCAGCGAGCAAGCACAAATAGGCACCGATGAACGACCCTCAAACCTAAGTGAGTAGACTTTTTTGCAATAGCCAGGCACAGCCCGCATAGCGAAACATAAAACCGCAGGTAGAACCCTTGCACAAAAGTCATGTGCTCGCAATATCGCAAAAAGTCTACTCACTTGGCTAGCGACTACACTAAACGGCTGGGCAGAACGCCCATTTCCTGCATTTTCTTGCCTGCGAACGCATCGATGCGACGCTACGCCATAATAGTTGGCGGACAATCGCGAGAGAAAGCAAACACATGGCACAGACCACGACAGATATCGCCGCCAGCACCGTCTCCGGCGCCGGAGCCGCCAGCTCATTCTCGGGCGGCACGGGAACCGAGGCCGAGTTCGGCTCGCTCGGCGCGCTCTCCCCCACTTGGTGGGAGCCCGAGGACGGCAGCGAGCCCGAACCGTGGCTCACGCCCGATCAGGCCTTCGAGCGCTTCTTTGAATGGACGAGCGGCCGCGGCATTGAGCTGTGGGATCACCAAGAAGAGGCCCTCATGGACCTGGCCGCCGGCGATCACGTCATTTTGGGCACGCCGACCGGATCGGGCAAATCGCTCGTCGCGCTGGGCATGCTCTTTATGGGCATGGCGCAGGGCAAACGTTGCTATTACACGGCCCCTATCAAGGCCCTGGTCAGCGAAAAGTTCTTCGATCTGGTACAGGTGCTCGGCCGCGATAACGTCGGTATGATCACCGGCGACACGCATATCAACACCAAGGCACCCGTCATCTGCTGCACGGCAGAGATCCTTGCCAACGACGCACTGCGCGAGGGCGAAGATGCCGATGTTGGCTGCGTCGCCATGGACGAGTTCCACTACTTTGCCGACCCCGATCGCGGTTGGGCCTGGCAGGTGCCGCTGCTCACCCTGCCTCACACGCAATTCATGCTCATGAGCGCCACACTCGGCGATGTCACTGCCATCGCCGCCTCACTTGAGGAGCACACCGGCGCAACCTGCGACTTGGTTGTCGACGCCCCGCGTCCGGTTCCGCTGAGTTATGACTATGTGACGACCTCCCTCGAGGGCACGGTCGAGCTCGCAATGCGCCGCGGCGAGGCCCCGCTCTACATCGTGCACTTTAGCCAGGACGCCGCACTTGCGACGGCGCAATCCCTCGCCAACTTTGGTATTGCCAGCAAGGAGCAGCGTGGGGCCATCAAGGAGGCGGCCAAGGGCACGAGCTTCTCGACGGCCTTTGGCAAGATTCTTAAGCGCTTGCTCGGATGCGGCGTCGGCGTGCACCATGCTGGCATGTTGCCGCGCTATCGTCTGCTGGTCGAGCGCTTGGCACAACAGGGCCTGTTGCCCGTCATCTGTGGCACCGATACGCTCGGCGTCGGCATCAACGTGCCCATCCATACCGTGGTGCTCACCGCGCTCACCAAGTTCGACGGCTACAAGATGCGTCGTCTGCGCGCCCGCGAGTTTCATCAGATTGCCGGTCGCGCCGGCCGCTCGGGCTTCGATACCGAGGGCACGGTGATTGCCGAGGCACCCGAGCACGAGATCGAGAATGCCAAGCTCATGGCCAAGGCGGGCGACGACCCCAAGAAGCTCCGCAAGATTAAAAAGAAGAAGGCCCCCGAGGGCTTTGTCACCTGGAACAAGCAGACCTTTGAGCGCCTGATCGAGACGCAGCCCGAAACGCTCAAGCCGCGCCTTCGCATCACACACTCCATGGTGATTAGCGTGGTCGAACAGGGCGGCGACGCCCGTGCCCGCGTGCACGACCTCATCGAGACGAGCCTGCAAACGCCCGAGGAAAAGGCAAAGCTCGAGGTTCGCGCCGACGAAATCTTCGCCACGCTCATCGATTCCGGTGTCGTCGTTCGCACCGAGGTGCCGCCCGCACCCGACGCTCCGGCTGACGCCGCGCCGGACATCGACTACGCGCTGACGGTCGACCTGCCCGAGGACTTTGCGCTCGATCAGCCGCTCTCGCCGTTCTTGCTCGCCGCGCTGGAGCTGCTCGATCCCGAGAGCGAGACCTATACCATGGATTTAATCTCAATGGTCGAGGCGACGCTCGAAGATCCCAAGCAAGTGCTGCGTGCGCAGGAGCGTGCCGCACGCGATCGAGCTATGGCCGAGATGAAGGCCGACGGCATCGAGTATGAGGAGCGTCTGGAGCGCATTCAAGACGTCACGTACGAAAAGCCGCTCGAGGATTTGCTCGACGCCGCTTTTGACAAGTACTGCCAGGAAGTACCCTGGGCAAACGACTACCAGCTCTCTCCCAAGAGCGTCCTGCGCGATATGCTGGAAAGCGCGAGCGATTTTAAGGGCTACATTCAAAAGCTCGGCATCGCCCGCTCCGAGGGCATTTTGCTGCGCTACCTGGCAGAGGCTTACCGTTCGCTCGACCGCACCGTACCCATCGAGAAGCGCGACGAGCGCCTGCGCGACATTATCTCGTGGCTGGGCTTTGTGGTGCGCTCGGTCGACTCGAGCTTGGTAGACGAGTGGGAAAACGTTGGCAACCCGGCAGCCCTCGACGCCACGCCGCCGCAGGGCATCGACGAGGTCGTGGCGGACCGCCGCGGCTGCACGTTGTTGGTGCGCAACGCGCTCTTCCGCCGCGTGACCCTTGCCGCCCGCGAGCACGTTCGCGACCTGGGCGAGCTCGACGACGACTGGGGCATGAGCGAGATCCGCTGGCAAAAAGCACTCGACGCTTACCACGAGCAGCACGAGGAGATTCTCACCGACGGCGACGCGCGCTCCTCTGCTATGTTCTCGATCGACGAGTCCGACGAGAAGGCGCTCCACGTGTGGCACGTGCACCAGATTTTTGCCGACGAGGACGGCGACCACGACTTTGGCATCATGGGCGATGTCGATCTGGACGCCACGCAAGACGGTGGCGAGGTCATCTTCAAGAACTACCGCGTCGGTTTTATCGAGGATTTGCTCGAGGATTAGCCAAGCATATTGGGACGAAACGAAGCGGGGCTGTTGGCAACATCGCCAGCAGCCCCGCTTTTTCACTATCCGCTATGCCTTACTCGGCATCCTCGACCTCATACGAATCCGCCTCGGCGGGCTCATCGCCTGTCTCCGACGCGGTCTCGCGTGCCTCATCAAACGCTGCCTTCATGGTCTTGTTGCCCCAAGTGAGCTTGCGAATGGTGAGCTCATCAGCCTTGTTGTGGGCCAGGCGCAGATTCTCGGTGCTGCGGCGCAAATCGTCCTTGGTCTTCTCGAGCTGCTTGATGGCGGCATCGATTTCCTTGATCGCCGACTCGAATTGCTTACTCGCCAGGTTATAGTTGCGCGAGAAGCCATCCTTGAACTTCTCCATCTTGGCTTCGAAGTTCGTGACATCGATATTCTGCTGTTTGTACTCCGCCAGTTCCTGCTTATAGCGAAGCGAACCCATAGCGGCGTTGCGAAGGAGCGTAATCATGGGGATGAAGAACTGCGGGCGGATCACGTACATCTTCTCATAGCGGTAACTCACGTCGACGATACCCGCGTTATAGAGGTCACTCTCGGGCTCCAGCAGGGTGCAGAGCACCGCATACTCGCAGCCTTTCTGGCGGCGATCGTGATCGAGTTTCTTAAAGAAATCCTCGTTCTTGTGTTTGGTCGCGGTCTCGTCGTTCTCGTTTTTCATCTCGAACATGATCGAAATGATCTCGTTGCCGCTCTCGTCACACTCGCGGAAGATAAAGTCGCCCTTGGTACCCTCGGATGCATCGTTATCCTTCTCGAAATACGCGTTGGGAAACGCCGTCATGCGCAGGCGGTTAAACTCGGTCTCGCAGTGCTGCTCGAGCGACTCGCCCACCATCTTGGTGGACAGGCGGACCTTCATGTCCTTAAGGCGCTCAATCTCTTCATCCTTGTAGCGAATCAGTTCCTCGTTCGCGCGCTTGGTCTGCGCAAGTTCGAGCTCGTGTGCCGCCTTGGCCTGCTCCTCGCGTGAATCGCGCACCGCCAGCTCACTCGTGAGCTTGGCGCGGGCCTCGTCACGCTCACGCTCCGCCGCGGCGACCGCCTCCGATAGGTTCATCTTGGCCGTCAGTTCCTGTTCGCGCAGCTGAGCACGCAGACCCTCGGCCTCCTGCTCGGACTGAGCCTTTGCGACGGAAAACTTCTCCTGAACCTTCGCGCGATAGTCAGCAAGCGTACGTTCGGCCTCGCTGCGAGCGGCCTCGAGCTCACGCTGCGACTCGGCCGCAGCAGCAGCAAGCGCCATCTCCTGGGCCTTGTCCGCCGCGGCGAGCCTGGCTTGCAGCTCGGCAATCTGGGCATCACGTGCGGACAGGTCGTTTTGAGCAGCATTGCGTGCCGCTGCCTCGGCAAGCCTGGCTTCATCATCTTTGCGCCCCAACTGCGCACGCAGGTTGTCGATCTCGCGCTGCAGTTCGGCATTCTCCTTTTGAGCATCGGCGCGGGCCTCAACCGCCGCACGCTGGCTTGCACTCTCGCGCTCTGCGGCAGCGCCCTCGAGCTTGGCGCGCAGCTCGGCAAGCTCAGCGTCGCGCTTGGCGAGTTCTTGCGCCAGCTGCTGGGCTGCAGCGTTCTTCTGCTCGACAAGCTGAGCGTCGCGCTGAGACTCTGCCTTTTGCAAGGCAGCCGTCGAGCGCGAGCGCTCAAGCTCCAGCGCCTGCTCGCCCTCGCGCTGAGCAGCCTTCACGCGCTCGTCCAGGTCGCGCGAAAACTCGGCGTCGCGCACCTGCTTGACGATATCCGCATAACCGGACGCATCGACCTTAAAAACTTCGCCGCAATGCGGGCACTTGATCTCGTTCATGGCAGCTCCTCGATGGACGCAAATTTCAACCGCCTACACTCTACCGCGCCGCACGGACAAAAAAGACTCCGCCATAATGCCGGCGACGACGCCAGAACCACCACAAAGGTGCCTGCCCCCTTTGTGGTGGCTCTGGCGCCCTATAACCCAAAGAAGCTAAGAATCTGGTCACGGCTTACGGGCTTGTACTCGTTGGCATCGAGACCGACATCGTAGCGAAAGATAGGGCGCTCGCGATCGCGGTTGCGTGCATTGGTACGGTCTCCCCTGCTGTGGATGTGCCCGTGCAGCATGATGGCGCCGCGCGCCTTGCCATTCCAGCTGAGCATGGGGTAATGGCTCAACACCAGGCGATGGCCCTTGGCATAGCCGGGAGCAATCTCCAGGTAATCGCGCACGTCTTCCCAAATCTGCGGTACGTCGGGATCTTCCCAGTCGCCGTCATGGTTACCACGGATGAGCGTCACGTTCTGACATTCGATACGCTCGCGCAGGCGCATCGCCTCCGCCAGGGGCAAACGATAGGTAAAGTCTCCCAAGATATAGAGACGGTCGTCCGCCGCCACGCACTCATTGACGGCATCGATGACCTTGCGGTTCATCTCCTCGACCGAATCAAACGGCCGATCCATATCGTGCAAGATATTCGTATCGCCCAGGTGCAGGTCGGCGGTAAACCACATCATCGTCTCTGTCCTCATTTCGTAACGTGTTCAACTCGTGCTAAGTATACAGACGCAGCGATGCAGCGGTTATCCAAAGAGCCCGCCGAACAGTCCGCGGCGGCGCTTGTCTTGCTTTTTCGAAGCGTCGCCCTGGGCGTTCTTGTCCTGCCGCTTCTTCCGGTCCTGCTCCAGCTCATCATCGTCGATCAGCATATCCCACTCAAACGGGTCGTCCGTCAGATCGAACAGGTCATCGTCATCAAACATGACCGCCTCCATTGCCGATTAGCGAGCATCCACCACATAGAGGCCAACGCGCACCTGATGCCACGGGCTGCGCTCGGGAGCAACCTGTTGCACGCGAGCCTCAAATACGTCCTCGTGGCCGTAATACATCATCAAGGACAGCGGGCCGACCTCGTTTCCCGGAACATACCCAAGCTTGGTGTTGCCGTAGTAGATCGCAACCGCCTCGGGATCATGGGGGTTATCGCGCTCGGCACACAGCGTCAGTTTATCGCCCGCTTTAAGATCGCCCAAGACCAAGGCGCCATCGGCATACTGAAATCCTGCAATATGAAACGACAAAAGAACACGTGAAGGCTCGTACATGGCAACTCCTCTAACGGCCGAATAAACCGGCACTTAACCTTACTGAGAAGCTTACGGGCCCGTGCGGACAAAATTTCACCCGCTCGCACCTTTCGCCCATTTGCCGCAACGCTTGCGAGACAGAGCGCTTGCAGATAAGATAGAGGCACGGATGGCACCCGTTGCAGCGGGTCTTGCCAACTCCAGTGCACGTTTACATCGTGAGAAGTGGCCGTCTTCGCTTACGCGGGGGCGGCTATTTCATTCGGCCGATAAACAGGCCGAGTTCGATAGCCGCGATTAACAACGCCAGTAACGAAATAACATCGCTTACGTTCATACCAATTCCCTTCTAAAGGGAGTTGGCCCATCCGTACCCCATAGCAGTAGTCTAACGTAAATGGCAGGTAATAGGAACATTTGTTCGTATTACCTGCCATTTTCTAATGCACGAATATGCGCACGAACTTGTGCTTCCAGCTCTCATAAGGGGCGTAGCGGAACGGCACGTCCAGCCACGTTGCCTTGTTCACGATGCTCTTCTTGTGGCTAAACGTATCGAAGCTCTCGCGGCCATGGTACTGGCCCATACCGCTCGCACCCATGCCGCCGAAGCCCATATGACTCGTAGCCAAGTGCATGATCGTGTCGTTAACGCAGCCGCCGCCAAAGGGCACGTAGCGCACAAAGCGCTCCTGAACTGCGCGATCCTGGCTAAAGATATACAGGGCCAGCGGCGTCGGACGATCTGCAATAAACGCCTCGGCCTCATCCAGGCTCTCAAACGTCAGCACCGGCAAGATGGGACCGAAAATCTCTTCCTGCATCACGGCGTCCTCAGGCGCCACGCCGTCTAGGATCGTCGGCTCAATCTTGAGCGACGACTCGCGCGCCGTGCCTCCCAGCACAACCTTGTCGGGGTCGATCAGCCC
Source organism: uncultured Collinsella sp. (assembly GCA_900544115.1). GTDB lineage: Bacteria > Actinomycetota > Coriobacteriia > Coriobacteriales > Coriobacteriaceae > Collinsella. The sequence goes on from UQTW01000008.1 coordinate 71,944, forward strand.
GCGCACGCGCGCAAAATGCTTGGCGTTGACGATATGACCGTAATCCTCGTTGTCGAGCGGATGCTCGCCAAACATGCGACGGGTCTCCTCCCTGATGAGGCCCAACAGCTCATCGTGTACGCGCGTATCGACCAGCAGGTAGTCGGGCGCCACGCAGGTCTGCCCCACGTTGAGCCATTTACCAAAGGCGATGCGCCGTGCCGCGACTTTTAAGTTTGCCGTGGCATCCACAATGCAGGGGCTCTTTCCGCCCAGCTCAAGCGTCACGGGCGTCAGGTTTTTACTTGCGCGCTCCATGACGAACTTGCCGACCGGAACGCTACCGGTAAAGAAAATCTTGTCCCAGCTCTCGTCGAGCAGCGCCTCATTCTCGGCACGGCCGCCTTCGACGACCGTCACCAGGCGCGGATCAAATGCTTCCTCGCAAATCTGCCTGAGCACCGCGCTCGATGCCGGAGCATAGGCACTCGGCTTGATGACCACGGTATTGCCCGCGGCAAGGGCGCCGGCAAGCGGCTCGAGCGTTAGCAAAAACGGGTAGTTCCAGGGCGCCATAATGAGCGTGACGCCATAGGGCACGGCTTGCGTTTTGCACACACTCACGGCGTTGGCGAGGTCACACGGACGCAGGCGCGGACGGCTCCATCGAGCCACATGCGCAATCTGATGACGAATCTCGGAAAGCGAGGTGCCGATCTCACACATATAGGCCTCGTCATGCGACTTTCCCAAATCGGTCTTGAGCGCATGGGCAATATCGGTCTCGTGTGCCCGCACCGCCTCGCGCAGGCGCACGAGGGCGCGACGTCGAGCATCGACATCAAACGTGGCGCGCGTCTTAAAGTAGGCGCGCTGTTCGCCGACAATGCGCGCGATTTCCTCGGTGTTCATGGGCCCTCCTAGTTCTCATCCTCAAACATACCACCCGCGACGACCTCGTACATACGCTCGAGCTCCAAACGGTCCATCAAAAGTGGAACGGGGTATAGCGGATTGGCCTCGGCATCGGCATGGGCCGCCATTTGCGGAATATCGGAGCGGCGAATGCCCGTCACATATTTGGGAATGCCCAAGGCGGCATTCATGCGGTCGACCCAATCGATAAAGGCCTCGGCCGCAAGACTGTCCTGCGCGTTAGCCGGCGCGATGCCGGCCATGCGAGCAAGATCGGCAAGCTTGGGGGCGGCGGCGTCACCATAAGCGCGAAGCATGTGCGGCAGGATGATCGCGTTGGCCAAACCGTGCGGAATTCCGTATCGGCCGCCCAGACTGTGCGCGATGGCATGCACGTATCCGACATAGGAGCGGGTAAATGCAACACCCGCTTTATACGCCGCCGAAAGCATATTGCGACGAGCGCGCATGTCGTCGCCATGCTCATAAGCCTCGGGCAAATTGTCGTGGATGAGCTGGACCGCCTGACGCGCCATCTTGCGCGTGTAGGGCGTGGTGCTACGGCCGATAAAGGCCTCGACGGCATGCGTCAGGGCATCCATGCCCGTCTGCCCCGTAATGGAGGCGGGCAGGCCGCGTGTAAACTCGGGGTCGTGCACCGCAAAGCGCGGGATAAGCACAAAGTCGTTAATGGGGTACTTGTAGTGCGTCTCGTCATCGGTGATAACCGCCGCGAGTGTGACTTCGCTTCCCGTACCGGCGGTAGTGGGAACCGCAATAAGCAGCGGCAGGAGACGGTGGACGCGCAACAGGCCACGCATCTTGTTGATGGGCTTATTTGGCTGTGCGATGCGTGCGCCCACACCCTTGGCGCAGTCCATGGCCGAACCGCCACCAAAGCCGATAATGGCCTGGCAGGCGCTCTCGCGATACAGGGACGCCGCTTCCTCCACGTTTGAGACCGTGGGATTCGCACGCGTTTCGGCATAGACCGTAACGCCAATCCCCTGAGCCGTAAGCGCACGCTCGAGTGATGCCGTGAGTCCCAAACGAGCAATACCAGGGTCTGTCACGATAAGGACCTTCTGGATCGAGCGCTTTTGAAGCACTGCGGGCACATCCTCGGCATGCTCCAAAATGCGCGGCTCGGTATAGGGCAGGATCGGCAATGCGATGCGAAAAACCGTCTGATATGTTCGGCACCAGGCGCGGCGGGCTAGATGCATAAAGGAAACTCCTTCATTTGTTGATAGGTCAACATTTGTTCGACCGATTGTACTCATCGGCGTCCGCATATGGCTTGCAAATCGTTAATCAATCAACATCTTCACATGCCGAAAATTGTTTTATTAAAAATCATTCCTAATAGGCTTCACATTCGGTCGCATTTATGGATAATAGAACTCGTCAAGACGCACGTCCGGAGAGGGCCCTTACGGGACCGGACGAGCGCACCATCGCCATCGATCGAAAGGATCGAATCATGAAGTTTGTTTGCCCCGTTTGCGGTTATGTGGAAGAGTTCGACGGCGACCAGCTGCCCGAGGATTTCAAGTGCCCCCAGTGCGGCGTTCCCGGCTCTCGCTTCCTGAAGCAGGAGGAGGGTCAGCTCGAGTGGGCTGCCGAGCACGTCGTGGGCGTCGCCAAGATGGAGGGCGTCTCCGAGGACATCGTTGCTGACCTGCGCGCCAACTTTGAGGGCGAGTGCTCCGAGGTCGGTATGTACCTGGCCATGGCTCGCGTTGCTCATCGCGAGGGTTATCCCGAGATCGGCCTGTACTGGGAGAAGGCTGCCCACGAGGAGGCCGAGCACGCCGCCAAGTTCGCCGAGCTCCTGGGCGAGGTTGTGACCGACTCCACCAAGAAGAACCTCGAGATGCGCGTTGAAGCCGAGAATGGCGCCACCGCCGGCAAGACCGATCTTGCCAAGCGTGCCAAGGCCGCTGGTCTCGATGCCATCCACGACACCGTGCACGAGATGGCTCGCGACGAAGCTCGCCACGGCAAGGCTTTCGCTGGCCTGCTCAAGCGCTACTTTGGCTAAGCCAGCCGCCTGAGAGATAATCTCTAGCTCGATGAGGCCCGGACCGCATGGTTCGGGCCTTTTTCGTGACTCACGAACTTGTTAACTCCCTGAAATAGGACCACCTTCGGCATCGGCTTCGCGTCAAAAACTAAGTGAGTAGCCTTTTGGGAACTTGTCGAGCAGACCATCCGTATTGATTTATAAAACCGCAGGTAGATAGCTTGCCGCAAAACAATCTGGTCGCCATCACGCTAAAAGTCTACTCACTTAGATTTGCAACCGTCCATGATCGGGCCTTTTTGTGTCTAACGGGCATCTTTTTGTCGATTTCTCCCAGTTTTGACCAGTCAACGAATAGCTCAGACCGAAGTAATGCCTCGGCCCCTTGCTCCTCCAAGCTTTTATCGCGATATTCAACATCGAGCAACCTGCACACGGCCTTAACAATCGCGTGGAATCTATCCTCATCGGATATCTGTCCGTGTGTCAGGAGAAATACATCGTAGCCCATGGCCTGAAGCGCCGTCATGCGGTCGGCGTCACGCAAGCCATCCCCGGCTCGCCCGTGTGAGCCCTTTCCTTGGCATTCAATGGCCACCTGTCGCTCTCCGTCCGGCGAAGACAGAAGTAGGTCAATGTATACGCGGGACTTGCCTACAATCGCCCGAGCACTTGCGCTTAGCGCCACTTCGACATTGAGCTCAATGCCGCAAAAACCTTCGCCTCCCAATGATCGTGGCAACCCAAGCAACAAATACGTCTCAACCTCAAAAGGCGATGCGGCACCCAGTGGAACGAGATGCGATACCGCGACAAATCGCTTGCCGTAACGCATCCCACAAACATCTGAGCAAAAACGGTCAAGATCTCCGCCCAAAACCAAAGCGTCGCGCCGCCACAAATTTGAGGCGGCACCGTCCTCGGACGGGCAACGTGCCCAACCAAAGGTTGCCGGAATCGCGCCTGACTCAATTGCACGCGAAAGCTCCGCCTCGAGTGCTGCCGGCAAGGCACAAACCGCAAACAAGCCGCACATCTCCGCCAATACCAAAAGAAGTTGGAGATCCGTCAGATGCCGCGACATGATGAATGCCGTCAGCAGAGGAGACGTAACCAAAAACCCATGTTCCGTTTCCAGCACGGATTCCCTAGGAAGCTCACCAAGGAACAGCCGTTGCCTAACGCTGGCAGGACAAGTCCGCTTGTTTCTCGTCCGAACCAATGTATGCAACGGCAAGCCTAGCACGACCGCGGCCATCGGGTTACGGGCGAGGTCATATCGCCGCCGATCTTCTTCTGGTCGAGGAAGCGGCGGACACATAGCGAGGGCTTGAGGGGGCAAACGCCAGTACCTAAAAGCCGATATGTCACAAAGTAGATCCTTCATAGGCACAGGAAAACACGGATTTCAACCCGGGTACTCCCGCATTGGCGCGAACGTACCGAAAAGGGCGTCGAACGGACTGTTAAGTTTTCAACAGCCTTCCCCAACTGGCCAAAAGCTTGCCAAGAACTGGACGGAGTCCTGTTGAAAACCCGCTATTTCTCTCATGCGGAAGCTTTGCACAGCAAGTGAGTAGGCTTTTTGGAAACTCCCGAGCAGGCCGGTCATCCTGCTTTTCAAAACCGCAGGTAGATAGCTTGTTGCAAAACTGCCTGGTCGCCAAAGAGCTAAAGGTCTACTCACTTAGGCTAGAGGGCACCCCCATTAACTGCGATTCCAGGGTATTAAGCGCATTTGAACTCAAGTCGTCATACTGGACAAGGATTCGAGTCGAGCTTTCAGGGACAGATGCGCCATCGGCACACCAAAAGCAGTCACTGATATCGATAAAAGGGATACTCGAGCACGTGAGGGCCAGCGTAAAAGAGCTTCCGCCCGCGCCACGCTCCGCAACCACGATGCAGTAAAGACCCGCATCCGCATGTTCGATCGAGACCTCCCCCGTCGGAAATGTCTTCCGCACAAGCGCCGCCAGGCCATCACGCGCCTCGCGAGCACGAACACGCACGCGGTTCACATGTCGCTCGTAATCACCCGATTCCAGCAAACGAGCCAAAGCGACCTGGTCAACAGAGCTCACCGATGAGGCGTAAAAACCAAGGTTGTGCCTAAACTGCTCCATTAGCTCATCGGGCAACACCATGTACGCTAGACGCAACGCCGATGACAGGCTCTTCGAAAACGTGTTGGTGTAGATAACCGACTGGGCGGCATCGATCGACGCGAGCGCGGGAATCGGCTTGCCGGCAAGGCGAAACTCACAATCAAAGTCATCTTCGATGAGATACCGACCTGGTCGCTCGGCGGCCCAGCTCAGCAGCGCATAGCGACGCGCAATGCTCGTCACAAGGCCGGTCGGATACTGATGGGACGGCATCAGGTGAAGGACATCGGCCCCGGCTTTCTGCAGAACGCTCAAGTCCACGCCCTCATCATCCAACGGGATATGTCGAACTTCGCAGCCCATAGCCTGATAGATGCGCGTCAGGCGCAAATAGCCCGGATCTTCAACGGCATACACCTTGTCGGCTCCAAGCAACTGAACCAACATGGTATCGAGCAGCTGGGCGCCCGCACCGATGACGATGTTGTCGGGATTAACATTCATGCCCCGTGTCCCGCGCAGATGGCGAGCGATTGCGCGTCGTAGCCGAGCGGTGCCCTGTGCCGGCGCAGTCGAAAAGATTTCGCGTTCATCTTCAGATGCCAGCGTCGCCCGCAGTGCGCTTTGCCAAAGCCGCGCCGCCTCCAAAGTGGAAGGAGAAAGCGCATCGAATCGCTCGACCTGTCCGTTGACATCACGCGCACTGGGGCCCACAGAGACGGCATCTCGGTCGATGCCCTCCGCAGCCAAAGCCAAGACCGGTGCATCCGGAAGCTCGCAAGCGTAGTAGCCACGACGCGGCATTGAGCAAATATAGCCCTCGGCAAGTAGCTGGCTATATGCGTTCTCGATGGTAATGACGCTGATTCCCAGATGACTGGCAAAGGCGCGCTTAGACGGCAGATGCTCCCCCGCCGCAATACGTCCAGCAACAATATCATCTCGAATTTGCTGGTAAACATACTCATAAAGCGATGCTTCGCCGCGTTTTTCCAAATTGTAGTCAAGCATGAGTCTATCACCTGACCATATCGAACCGTTCAATCTGGTATTAGTCTGACCTTGTTATTATCTCGAAAACTGAGTATTTCGCCATACCCAGCTCCCCGATAGGATGTTCCGTCAAGCAATGCACATGCCAATCAAGGGAGCAACCATGGCAGAACAGACCAGCAAGGCCGATCGCGTCAAACTCAATCGCGAGCTCGCGCAGATGCTCAAGGGCGGCGTCATCATGGACGTCACCACGCCCGAGCAGGCACGCATCGCCGAGGAGGCAGGCGCCTGCGCCGTCATGGCTCTCGAGCGCATCCCGGCCGACATCCGCGCCGCAGGCGGCGTCTCGCGCATGAGCGACCCCAAGATGATCAAGGGCATCCAGGAGGCCGTCTCCATCCCTGTTATGGCCAAGTGCCGCATCGGTCACATTGTCGAGGCGCAGGTCCTGCAGGCCATCGAGATCGATTACATCGACGAGTCCGAGGTTCTCTCCCCTGCCGATGACGTCTATCACATCGACAAGACCCAGTTTGACGTGCCGTTTGTCTGCGGCGCCCGCGATCTGGGCGAGGCGCTGCGCCGTGTTGCCGAAGGCGCCACGATGATTCGCACCAAGGGTGAGCCGGGTACGGGCGACGTCGTTCAGGCCGTGCGTCACATGCGCAAGATCCAAAAGCAGATCCGCGACGTTGTTGCCCTGCGCGACGACGAGCTCTTTGAGGCAGCCAAGCAACTGCAGGTTCCGGTCGAGCTGGTGCGCGAGGTCCATGCCACGGGTAAGCTTCCCGTCGTGAACTTTGCCGCCGGCGGCGTAGCGACCCCCGCCGACGCCGCGCTGATGATGCAGCTGGGCGCCGAAGGCGTCTTTGTCGGCTCGGGCATCTTTAAAAGCGGCGACCCCGCCAAGCGCGCAGCCGCCATCGTCAAGGCCGTGGCAAACTTCACCGATGCCAAACTCATCGCCGAGCTTTCGGAAGACCTGGGCGAGGCCATGGTGGGCATCAACGCCGACGAAATCGAGATCATCATGGAGGAACGCGGGCGCTAGTCCAGCAGAAGGGATCGCACATGAGCGATTATGCAGACCAGACGGTCGCCGTGTTGGCGGTCCAAGGCGCTTTTGCCGAGCACGAGACAAGACTATCCGAGCTGGGCGCACGTTGTATTGAGCTGAGGCAGGCGGCTGATTTGAAGCAGGACTTTGACCGTCTGGTACTTCCCGGCGGCGAGTCTACCGTTCAAGGGAAGCTGCTTGATGAGCTGGGCATGCTCGAGGAGCTTCGCACCCACATTGTTGAAGGCATGCCCGTCCTTGGCACCTGCGCCGGCTTGATTCTGCTGGCGCGCGACCTTGCCGCACACGACGATAAGGGAACGCCGCACCTAGCAACCATGAACGTACTCGTTGAGCGCAACGCTTATGGCAGACAGCTCGGCAGTTTTCGAACCAAGGGGCAGGTAGCCGGCATCGACGGTGAAGTGCCGCTGACGTTTATCCGCGCGCCTCGCATCGTCGAAGTGCACGGCAATGCCAAGGCCTTAGCGAAAGTCGACGGCCGTATCGTCGCCGCCCGCCAAGGCAACCAGCTCGGCGTAACCTTCCACCCCGAACTCGATGAAGACACCCGCCTCCACGAACTGTTCCTACAAATGTAGGCATCGAAATCAACAAACGAAACGAGAGTGGATAATCTCCCACCTTGAGCATGAATATGGGCTCATACCGGGAGATTATCCACTCTCATTCTTTGGTGCAAATGATCCCTTGGGGATGCCGATGTTTTGGTACCGACAGACACTATGACCCAATCCAGGGGCACGGAAACGACAGGAGCCCCCGCTCGTGA
>UQTW01000009.1 GCA_900544115.1 uncultured Collinsella sp.
AGGTGCGGGAACGGCCTATTTGCTCAATGTGTTCGGCTGAGATCGGAAATCAACCAACGACTAGTCAAAAGGGACACTCTTTGGTCTACCACCCACAAATCAGACTGCCTCCGCCAAAACTATGGCGGTTTACTACGACGAATCGATCAACCGCGACCACTCCGAAACATGTTGAACTAAAACCGCAGGTAGATGCCTTGCGCTTTTTTGCGAAAAGCCGGCGTGGTTGGAAATTCCCGATTCATCGTAGTAAACCGGCATAGTTTCGTATTTCCAGCAGTTCCAAATTCGTCAATACGTCGGCATTTGCGAAAAAAGCCCGACCTCCGTGGGAGATCGGGCTTATAGGGCTCAGTTAAACCAAACCTACACGGTCAAATGACCCGCAGGTTACATCTGCTCGGGCGCGGAAACGCCAACGAGGGTGAGCACCAGGGCGAGCGTCACGCGGACGGCATCGCAAGCGGCCAGACGGGCACGCGAAAGCTCGGGGTCGACGGGACGGCCCTCGCTCGGCAGCACCTGGCAGGCAGCGTAGAAGCTGTGGAAGTCACCGGCGAGTTCCTCGGCAAAGTGGGTCAGACGGAACGGGGCGCGATCGCGAGCACAGCTGTCGATCAGGTCGGTGAGCTCGTTGAGCTTGCGCGAAAGGGCGAGCTCGGTCGGGTCGGTCAGCAGCGAGTAATCGACGTTCTCACCGATGGCCTTGGCGGCAACGGCCTTCATGCCCATCTCGTCGGCCTGCTCGGCGGTAACGTCGGCGGCACGGCGCAGGATGGAGCACACGCGGGCGTGAGCATACTGCACGTAATAGACCGGGTTGGAGTTGTCGCGCTTCTTAACGGCCTCGATGTCGAAGTCGACCATCTGGTTGGAGCTCTTGGAGATGAGCGTGTAGCGAGCGGCATCGGAGCCAACCTCGTCGACGAGCTCCTGAAGGGTCACCATGGTGCCCTTGCGCTTGGACATACGGACGGGCTTGCCGTTACGCAGCAGGTTGACGAGCTGGCCCAGTAGAACCTCGAACTTGCCGGGGTAACCCAGAGCGTCGCAGACGCAGCGGACGCGCTCGATGTAACCGTGGTGGTCGGCGCCCCAGATGTCGATGACGTGGTCGACGCGCTGGAACTTATCCCAGTGATAGGCGACGTCGGAGGCGAAGTAGGTGTACTCGCCGTCGGACTTGATCAGGACACGGTCCTTGTCGTCGCCCAGATCGGTGGAGCGGAACCACAGGGCGCCGTCCTTGGTGTAGAGGTAGCCCATCTTGTCGAGCTTCTCAAAAGCGCGGTCGACGGCGGAGGTGCCGGCGGTCTCGCCCTCGGTGTCCTTCACATACAGCGAGCGCTCGGAGTACCAACGGTCAAAGTCGCAGTTGACGGCGTGGCAGAGGTCGCGCATGTTGTCGACCATCTTCACGTAGCCGCGCTCACGGAAGCTCTCCATACGCTCCTGCGGATCGGCGTCGACCCACTTGTCGCCGTCGGTGCGCCAGAACTCGGCGGCCTCGTCGATGATGTAGTCGCCGCCGTAAGAGTCCTTGCCCAAGGTCTCGGCAAAGTTGTCCTGATACGGATGGGTCTCGGGGTGCTCGTCGTTCTCGTCGGCAACAAAGGCGTCACGGTCGGCGATCAGCAGCTTGTGAGCCTCGTCGATATCAACGCCCTGCTTGGCGATGATGTCGGCAAGCTGCATATAGCGCGTGCTGATGGAGTTGCCGAAGGTGTTCATCTGAGAGCCGTGGTCATTGATGTAGAACTCACGCTGGATCTCATAGCCGGCGTGGTCCATAACGCGGCAGAGCGAATCGCCCAGCGCGGCCCAGCGGCCGTGGCCGATGTGCATGGGGCCGACGGGGTTGGCGGAAACGAACTCGACCTGGGTCTTCAGGCCACCACCGACGTTGGACTTAGCGAAGTCCATGCCCTTCTCGCGAGCCTCGCCAAAGATGGCATTCTTGACGGCAACGGAGAGGTAGAAGTTGATGAAGCCGGGGCCTGCGATCTCGACCTTCTCGATCGCGGGGTCCTCGGGCATATGGGCAACGATGACCTCGGCGATCTTGCGCGGGGCGCAGTGGGCCAGCTTGGCGGACTTCAGGGCCATGGTAGAGGTCCACTCGCCATGAGAAGTGTCAGCCGGTCGCTCGATAGCGCAATCGTCAAGTTCAAATGCGGAAAGGTCGCCGGCCTCCTGGGCCGCAGCAAGCGCAGCGCGTACCAGCTCTTCAATCTTCTCGGGCATAGATCCTCCTTGTGTTAAAGCCCCCGAGCTCTTGGTCACTCGTAGGGCAAAAGCCAGAGTTTGTAGCACTCTATCACAAGCGACGGGCACTGTCGCAGGGTAAAGCTAATAGATATTGCATATGCACAAAAATGACTACAGCTTGCATGGAGTCACTCAAAGATGCCGGTCTGCCTGCAGATTATGCAGGCGTTGAAAATGCATAAAGGTGTGAATGAGCTGCGTCTGTTATCGAATACTCTTACCTATCAGAATTGTGTGCTTTTCCTGCATAAAGTAAGGGTTTGCGCACGTCAGCGTGTTATTCTAGACATACGTAAATTCGTATAAGTTGGAGGTAGCATGTTCTCAATCGGTCAACACGTCATTCATCCGGGTCAGGGAGTCTGCACCGTCGTCGGTTTTAGGGACGACACGCCGCAGCCCATGCTGTTGCTCGAGACCAAGCAGGGACATGCGCAGACGATCCTCATGTACCCCGTGGCGCAGGCCGATCGTTTGCATGCCGCCATCTCCCAGCAAGATGCCGAGCACCTGCTGAGCCACTATGACGAGCTGGAGTGCGACACCTTTACCGAGCGTAACAGCTCGCTTGAGGAGACGCACTTTAAGCAGCAGCTCAAGCTGGGCGCGCCCGAGACGGTCCGCGTGGCAAAGACCATGATGCACCGCATTCGCCAGGCCGAGGAAGCTGATAAAAAGCCCAGCTCTTACTACATGCGCGTACTCAAGGAGGCCAAGCGCCGCTCCATTGAGGAGTTCGCCGTGGCCCTGGGCGTCACCGAAGAGGACGCCGAAGCCCGCCTAGCCCAAGCCGCCCTCAACTAACCCATCCGCGCCAAAAACCACCACAAAGGGGACAGGCACCTTTGTGGTGGTTTTTTCGTTCTAGTCGTTCTAGTAGTATTCATTCTTAGCGATACCTACGAGCACAAGGAGCCTCTTATGGCAGAGCCACTTACCGCCGGAATCACCCGCGACCGTGCGTTCGAACTGCTCAACGAGCACAACAAGGACCCGTTCCACATCACCCATGGCGAAACGGTCGAGGGCACCATGCGCTACTTTGCGCGCGAGTTCGACCCCGAGAACGAGGAGTTTTGGGGCATCGTCGGCCTGCTGCACGACCTGGATTGGGAGGAGCATGAGGATGACCCCATGAACCACACCATCTATGCGGCCGAGATCCTCGAGGGCGAGGGCGCCTCTCCCGAGCTCATTCGCGCCATCCAGACGCACACGTCCGATTTCAACACCTCGCTGCCCAAGCCCGAACTGCAGATGGAAAAGATACTGTTCGCCTGCGACGAGCTCACCGGCCTGATCGGAGCCGCCGTCGTCATGCGCCCGAGCAAGAGCGTCATGGACTTTACGACCAAGTCGCTCAAGAAGAAGTTCAAGGACAAGCGCTTTGCCGCCGGCTGCTCGCGTGACGTGATTTCGCAGGGCGCCGAGATGCTGGGCTGGGAGCTTCCCGAGCTCTTCGACCGTACCATCGCGGCCATGCAATCCTTCGCTCCCGATCGCGACACCTTCCAGGCCTAACCGCCCACGCCACCTATAACCACCGCAAAGGGGACAGGCGCCTTTGTGGTGGTTTTTCGTTTGCAACAGGTTTAGGGACGGACCTGGCCGGTGCCGCGGAGCTTGTATTTGTAGGTAGTGAGGGCCTCGGCGGCAAAGGGGCCGCGGGCGTGGAGCTTTTGGGTCGAGATGCCGATCTCGGCGCCCAGGCCAAACTCGCCGCCGTCGGTGAAGCGCGTGCTGGCGTTGGCATACACGGCCGAGGCATCGACCGCGTCCAGGAAGCGCTCGCAGGCATCCTCGTCCTCGGCAACGATGGCCTCGGAGTGCATGGTGCCGTAGCGGTTAATGTGCGCGATGGCTTCGTCCTCGTTCGCCACGACCTTCACGCTCATCTCGAGCGCCAGATACTCGCGGCCCCAGTCCTCCTCAGTCGCGGCTACATAGTCGTCGCCCTCGGCAAGCCCGGCGGCAGCGCATGCGGCGCACGTGGCCTCGTCGCCGTGAATCAGCACGCCGTGGTCGTGCAGCACGGCAACGACCGCCGGCAAAAACGAATCCGCCACGGCACGGTCGACCAGCAGCGACTCGGCGGCATTGCACACGCCCACGCGCTGCGTCTTAGCGTTGACGATAATGTTGAGCGCCTTGTCAAAATCGGCGGATTCATGCACGTAGATGTGGCAGTTGCCTGTGCCCGTCTCGATCACCGGCACAAGCGACTCGCGCACGCAGCGCTGGATCAGGCCCGCACCGCCACGCGGAATGAGCACATCGACAATACCGCGGAGCTTCATGAGCTCGCCGGTGGCCTCGCGGTCGGTGGACTCGATCATCGAGATAGCTTCGCGTGGAAAGCCCTGGGCCTCAAGCGCATCGGCCAGCAGTTCGGCAATCATGGCGCACGAGTGATAGGCCAGCGAACCGCCGCGCAGGATGCAGGCGTTGCCGGTGCGGATGCAGATGCCCGCGGCATCGGCCGTCACGTTGGGGCGCGCCTCGTAGACCATGGCAACCAGGCCCAGCGGCACACTCACGCGCGTAAGGTCCACGCCACTCGCAAGCACACGGTGATCGAGCACGCGGCCCACGGGATCGGGCAGCTCGGCGAGCTTCTCCAGGCCGGCGGCCATGCCCTCGACGCGCTCGGGCGTCAGCAGCAGACGATCGAGCAATCCGACCGAGGTGCCCGCATCACGCGCAGCGGACATATCGAGCTCGTTGGCGGCGACGATGGAGTCGATACCGTTGCGCAGTGCTGCGGCCATGGCGCGCACGGCCTCCTGGCGCTGCTCGTCGCTCGCCGTGGCAAGCGAGGCCGACGCTGCCTTAGCGGCAACGGCAAGATCGTGGACATACGTGGCTATATCGACCGACATGGACGGCCCTTTCTCCTAGAAGTTTGCAACCATGGTAGCCGATTTGCGCATGGCCTCGCCCGCGGCGGTAGAATTGGTCAACCCGAAACACCGCAACGAACGGAAGACTCACATGGCCCTCATTACTTCGTACCACGTCCCCGGCCTGTATGTCGAGGACCACAGCATCGATGTCCCCCTCGACTGGCGCGGCCTGGAGCCCATGCTTTTGGCCGTCGGCAGCACCATGCGCCGCGGCGCCATGCCGGCGCCCATCGCCGGCGCGCCCGAGAGCATCAAGCTCTTCTACCGCGTGGTTTGCGCACCCGACCGCATCAACGACGACCTGCCGCTCCTTCTCTTTTTGCAGGGCGGCCCCGGCGGCGAGAGCCCGCGTCCGCTGTCGCCCACGAGCGACGGCTGGATCGAGGAGGCCGTCAAACACTTCCGCGTGGTCCTGCCCGACCAGCGCGGCACCGGACGCAGCAGCTGTGTTGACGGACGCACGATCGCGGCCTTGGGCGAGCGCGCCGAGGCAGCCGGCGCCGATGCGGCCCGCTCGCAGGCGGACTTCCTCAAGCGTCACCTCGCCAGCTCTATCGTGCGCGATTTTGAGTACCTGCGCCTGGTAGGCTTTGGCGGCAGGCCCTGGGTCACACTCGGGCAGAGCTACGGCGGCTTTTTGACGCTGAGCTATCTGTCGCTCTTCCCCGAGGGCGTGGCGGCAAGCTTTACCTGCGGCGGCATCCCCCACGTGCCGGCGAGCGCAAGCGAAGTCTACGCGCACACCTTCCCGCGCATGGTCGCCAAAACGCAGCAGTATTACGACCGCTACCCTGCCGACGTCGAGCGCGTGGCAGCCCTGGCCGATGCGCTCGAGGCTCAGAAGCCCGTGCTGCCCGACGGCTCGCCGATGACGGTCGAGCGCCTACAGCTCATGGGCAGCGACTTTGGCATGAAGCCGAGCTTTGAGCGCATGCATTGGATTATCGATCACGCTTTTGTTGACGGCGACGGTACGCTGAGCTGCGGCTCCTCAGTATCCGACAGCTTTTTGATGCGCGCCTTCGAGCGCACCAACACGCGCACGAATCCGCTGTACTGGACGCTGCAGGAGTTCATATACGCCGACGGTGACACCATGCCCATTGGCTGGGCCGCGGCTGAAGAGAAGGCACACCGCGCCGAGTTCGACACGCTCGCGCGCCCGCTCATGTTTACCGGCGAGGCCATGTTCCCGTGGATGTTCGAGCAGATGCCCGAGCTCAAGCCCTTCAAGCCCGCCATGGACCTGCTGATGGAAGACGCCAGCTGGGACAAGATCTACGACCCGCAGCGACTGGCGTGCAACGAGGTGCCCCTGCAGGCCGCGGTGTATTTCGACGACATGTACGTCGATTCGGGCATGCAGCTCGATACGCTCAGCCGCGTGGGCAACTCGCATGCCTGGGTGACGAACGAGTTCGAGCACGACGGTCTGCACGGCAGCGTGGTGTTCAAGCACCTCTTCGACGAGGCCCTCAACCGCGGAGACCTGCGCCGAATCTTCTAGCAAAGGAGTGTCCCCACCTGCCGGCACAATAGAAACGTCCCCAAGTGCCGGATGATGTCCTTCGCCACGAAAGCGGCCCATCTACTACGTTTCACCCGCATGGCCCCAACCAGATGCCATAAATAAAGAAAACCGCAGGCGTTCTACCTGCGGTTTTCTTTTTGCAATTCTTGGCATGGTCACCGATAGCCTATTAAACGTAGTAGATGGGCCGTTTTCGTGGCGACCAGCTCGGACATAAGCGCGGCGGGGCAAAGTTACCCTGGTAATTTCGCCCCACGTGCATTGCAGATCGAAGGCGCCCGGCGTCGAGGCCTAAGCAAATACAATCAAGTTGTCTCGATGGATCGCCGGCTTCTCGGCTAGGTCTGCCAGTAGACGGTTGCCGGCAATCTGGTCCTGGCGGCGGCCGGCTGCAAGCTCCAGCACGTCCGAATCGGCCTCGGCGATACCACGGGCGACAACCATGCCGCTCGGGTCGCACACGTCAAGCACATCGCCCTCGGCAAACGCGCCATCGACCTCGTGAATACCAACCGCAAGCAAGGAAGAACCACGGCTAACCAGCGCCTTCGCAGCACCATCATCGACCGTCACCGAGCCATGCGCCTTGTCACCCAGTGCGATCCACAGCTTGCGGGGCGCGATGTCCAGGCGCTCAGCCGGCGGATCGAACAACGTACCCACGCTCTCGCCGCGGGCCAGACGCACGAGCGCATCGGGCTCCTCGCCCGAGCAAATCACGCTTTGAATGCCCGCCGTCATCAGAATGCGGCTCGCGCGAATCTTGGTGATCATGCCGCCCGTGCCCACCGATGTGGAAGAATCGCCCGCCGCGGCGATAATCTTGGCATCGATCTTATGCACAACCGGGACGAACTCGGCCGTGGGGTCCTCGTGCGGATTGGCGGTATAGAGGCCATCGATGTCCGAGAGCGTCACGCACAGGTCGGCAGAAACCAGGCAGCTCACAAGCGCCGCCAGCGTGTCGTTGTCGCCGAACTTGATCTCATCGACGGTAACGGTGTCGTTCTCGTTGACGACCGGCACCACACCCAGCTCCACAAGGCGCAGCAGGGCGTCGCGCGCGTGCAGGTAGGACGTGCGGCGCGCCGTGTCGTGACGCGTGAGCAGCACGAGCGAGGTGAGCAGGTCGCGCGCATGGAACTCCTCGTCGTAGGCCGACGAGATGATGCACTGACCGGCCGAGGCGCAGGCCTGCAGGCTCGGCAGGTCGCCGACCGGCTTGTGGTCGAAGCCCAGCACGGGATAGCCACAGGCGATAGCGCCCGAGCTCACCACGACCAGGCGCCAGCCAAGCTCGCGCAGCGCTGCGGCCTGATCGGCAAGTCCGCCGATAAAGGCGCGGTTGACCTTGCCATCGGCACCCACCACCGTGGACGAACCGATCTTTACCACCATCGTTTTATAAGAAGTCGTCATACGTCAAACCAATCAACTGTTCAGCGAACGGCCGAGCCGGCGGTCAAGGGAGCGTGACTCGCCCCTACCGCCCAAGGAATTAGTGAGCCCAGGGAAAGGCAGAAGCCGCGGCCATGTTCTTGCGCACGAGCTCGTCGCGCACCTGAGCCAGGCCCTGCTCCATGCCCACCACATAGGTCTGCGGGTACAGGAAGCGCTTGAAAGCTGCGTCCAGATGATCGAGCGCCCAAGCACAGCGCTCGCGCGCATCCTGGATACTCTCACGCGGAGCCACCGCGCTGCCATCGCGCACGATCGGCACCAGCAGCTCGCGATACTCAAGTTCGGACACGTCGGTCACCAGGGCGGCATCGTTCACGGCCACAAGGGTATTGCCGCGCGCGGCGCCCTCCCCCGCCAGATGGTCCTCGTCATAAATCATGTCGCAGACCGGGCCGCCAAAGCCGTCGTAATAACGGCGCACGCGTTGCACACCCGGGATCGTGCGCTTGTATGGCTGCTCAGAGAGCTTGACCACCGGCGTCCATGGATCTGCCTCGCTCGCACGGCGGGCGGAAAGCTTGTACACGCCGCCCAGCGCCGGCTGGTCATAGCAGGTCGCAAGCTTGGTACCCACGCCAAAGCTATCGATGGGCGCGCCCTGGTCGAGCAGCGACTGAATCGTGTACTCATCCAGATCGTTAGAAACCGAGATCCCCACATAGGGCAGGCCCTCGGCATCAAAACGGCCGCGCACATACTTGGAGAGCTTGGCGAGGTCGCCCGAGTCAATGCGAATAGCCGACAGACGCTCGCCCACCGCCTCCATCTCCTTGGCAACCGTAATGGCATGCTCGCAGCCCTCACGTACGTCGTAGGTGTCGATGAGCAGCGTACAGTTCTTGGGGCTCGACTTGGCAAAGACGCGGAAGGCCTCAAGCTCGGAATCGAAGCTCATCACCCAGCTGTGCGCATGCGTGCCAAAGACGGGAATACCGTAGCGGCGGCCGGCGAGCACATTGGATGTAGAGGAGCAGCCGGCAACGTAGCTCGCGCGCGCGACGGCCAGCCCGCCATCGGGACCCTGGGCGCGGCGCAGGCCAAACTCGGCAACGGGACGGTCGTCCGCCGCCAGCACCACGCGCGCCGTCTTGGTGGCGACAAGCGTCTGGAAGCCGACGATGTTGAGTAGCGCCGTTTCGAGCAGCTGGCACTCCAGCGCGGGGCCGGTGACGCGCACCATGGGCTCGCGCGGAAAGACGAGCTCGCCCTCGGGCACGGCGTCAATGTTCACGTGCGCGCGGAAGTTGCGCAAGTAGTCGAGGAATGCAGGCTTAAACATCGAGCCGCCGGCCGGAGCCTGGAGCGAAGCTAGATAGTCGATGTCCTCGGGCGTAAAGCGCAGGTTCTCGACAAGCCCGGGCAGCTCGGCGGTGCCGCACATGACGGCATACGCGCTGCCGAAGGGATGGTCGCGGTAAAACGCCGTAAAGCAACCCTGCTCATTGGCCTTGCCGCTCTCCCACAGACCCTGGGCCATAGTGAGTTCGTACAGATCGGTGAGCATTGCGATGTCGGTGGGATGCGAGATGTCGGTCAAAGCCATGGGGCGACCTTTCGGATGTGTTGTGCAGAGGTTGAGGGTTGGACAAGGGCAGAGTGTTCGGGCATGGCACCCAGCGCGAATGGGCTAGAGCAGGCCCATGCTGGTCAGGATCGTGTAGCCCATAAAGATGACAAACGCGATGAGGGCAAGGACAATGATGATTTTTTGAGCCGGCGCCATGCCAGGGATCTCGTTCTCACCCGCAGGTTCCTTGGAGGTAACCATGCGCTGGGCAAAGGTCATCTCGTCACGGCTCGGCTTGGGCTCGACGGACTTGGGATGAGCCACCTTTTTAGGCTGAGGTTTGGGTGCGGTGGGCGCGGGCTTCGCGGCGGCGGGCTTGGGCGCGGGCGCGGGCTTGGGCTCGGATGCGGCGTTCGCAGCGGCCTCCTCGGCCCTCGCACGCTCAGCACGCAGGGCGGCCAGCTCCTCACGCTCACGGCGTGCCTCTTCCTGGGCCTCGCGGCGAGCCTTCTCGGCGCGGAGCTCTTCCAACTCGGCGCGTTCCTCGTCGGACAGTGGTTGGGACTCAAGCTCGGCCATGATGCAGCCCTTTCTTTCAAAAAAAGCCGCCGACACAATGTCAGCGGCTTATCAAATCCAAGGGTGGAGACGAAGGGAGTCGAACCCTCGGCCTCTGCCATGCGACGGCAGCGCTCTCCCAACTGAGCTACGTCCCCAGGACAAGTTGATATTTTACCTACGCCTCGCCAACTGTCAACGCCCAATAACCAGTCTTTTTGGGGCACGGCTATTTTGACAACTTTTCGAGCAGGCGATCATCTCGATGATTTTTTAATCCTCGTCCCAGAAAAATCATCGGCAAACGCGCTACTTTGCGCTGGTGAGAACGCCGGTGGTGTCGAAGGCCGGGGTAAAGCTCTCGTCTACCGCTCCGCCTTCTTGCCAAAACATCGTCGTAAAGCCCAGGTCGTCGGCATGGTCGAGCACCTGCTCGTACTCCTCGCGCGTCACGGCGCGCGCCAGGTCGCCGCCTTGTTCGCGCATGAGGGCATTGGGCGTGTACTGGTTCATGACCGAGATCGGCACGTCGCCCACCGTCTGCCACACCAGGTCCAACACGCGGCACGAATCGTCCGCATGCCCCGGCAGCACCAGATGACGCACGATTATGCCGCGCTTCATGAGCCCGTCCCCGTCTACCAGCTCTCCCCCGCGGCGCTCAATCTCGCGCGCCATCTGGGCCAGACCCGACACAGCCACGCGCGGGTAGTCCTTAATATGAGAGAGTGACTGCGCAAGCCCGGCATCGGCATATTTAAA
Source organism: uncultured Collinsella sp. (assembly GCA_900544115.1). GTDB lineage: Bacteria > Actinomycetota > Coriobacteriia > Coriobacteriales > Coriobacteriaceae > Collinsella. The sequence goes on from UQTW01000009.1 coordinate 10,991, forward strand.
GTCCGTAAGCCACACGTCGACCAGGTCGCCCAGCGCCGCCACGGCACTCGCGCGCTCATAACCACTCGTGTTGTAGACAATTGGGATGACCAACCCGCGCGTCCGTGCCGCGGCAATCGCGGCAGGCAACAGGTGAGCATAATGCGTCGCCGTCACCAGATTGATGTTATTGGCACCTTGGTCCTGCAGCTCCAGCATAATCTCGACCAGGCGCTCGGGCGAAATCTCAAGCCCAAAATTGCCCGTCGAGATCTCGTGGTTTTGGCAGTAGATACATTTGAGCGAGCAGCCGCTAAAGAAGATCGTGCCCGAACCGGCCTCGCCCGAGATAGGCGGCTCCTCCCACATATGAAGCGCCGCGCGGGCCACCTTGAGCGTGTCATCGGCACCGCATACGCCGTGCGCACCCTCGTCGCGCACCGCACCGCAACGGCGCGGACACAAATGGCAGGCGGGCGAAAAAAGTTCGGTCAACGGCGTCGGCATAAAAACATGCTCCAAAACAACGATTCAGCAGCTCAAACGTAAAGGGACCAACCGCACAGACGGCTCGAGCCCAAGGCGCCGTAATCGTCCGACACGATTTTTGTAATGTCAAGACTGGAATCGATAAAGTGCCGCTTTATGATGTAGGTATTCCGCCCCCCGCGGAGCAACTGGGTGAACCGTCGCGTTTATTTAGGGAGCCCACACAGTCGTACCTAGTACAGGTATCCTTCGTTGTTAAGGACGCTGGAACAGTCGATGAGGGCACCCACCTGTTTTAGGTGGGTTCATTTTCGTAACGTGGGGGGTGGTTTTCTTTTGCCGAAAACCACCATTACAACCCATATGGATCCCCGCCGGTATCCCGACAAGCCATCGACAACATCCCAATATCTGGTAAGCGCGTGATTATCGCTGCATGCAATTCCATGCACCCCCGTGGTCGAGTATCATGGTTCGGCTATGCCCTTTGCGCATGGCGTTCTTCTGACCTTTTCCTTCGACGCTTGGCGGTTTTTAGATTCATGGTTTCATCCCCGAGCTACATACCGTACCTATGCGTGGCAGCGGCGGCCTTTATCACGACCTTCCTCACGGTGCCCCTGGTCAAGCGCTTGGCAATTAAGCTCGATGCCGTCGACTATCCTTCTAAGCGCCGCATCAACACCAAGCCCATCCCACGTTTGGGCGGAACGGCGGTGTTTTTGGGCCTGGTCGTTGCCTGTATTGTGCAAATCCTAGGCACCTGGCACCTAGGCTGGCCGCCCGTCCTAGTGCCGCACCCGCGCCTCCACATTAGCTATCCCATGCTGGCACTCTCCTTTACCGTCATCTTTGCGACCGGCGCTATCGACGACGTCATCCAGCTCAAGCCCAAGCAAAAGCTGGCCGGTCAGGTCCTCGCCGCGCTCATCGCCTGTATCGGCGGCCTGCGGATCGGCGTCATCGTCAACCCGTTTGCCCCCGGCGAGATCATGCTCGGATGGCTCGCCTACCCCATCACCGTGATCTATCTGGTGGCATTCACCAACATCATTAACCTCATCGACGGCCTCGACGGCTTGGCCACGGGCATCTGCGGCATTGCGTCGTTCACCATGTTTTCGATGGCCGTTCTCTCGGGCCGCATCGACGCCGCCGCGCTCTCCATTGCGCTCTTTGGCGCCTGTCTGGCCTTTTTGCGCTACAACTTCAACCCCGCAAGCATCTTCTTGGGCGACTCGGGGTCGCTGCTTCTGGGCTTTGCACTGGGCTCCATCTCGCTACTCAACGTGAGCCGCACCGCCGCGCTCACCTCGCTTATCATCCCGCTCATCGTTGCCGGCGTGCCCATCATCGACACGTTTAGCGCCATCGTGCGCCGCAAGCGCGCCCACATTAGCATCGGGCAGGCCGACAAGGGCCACATCCACCACCGCCTGATCCAAGAGGGCTACAACCAAAAGCAGGCTGTGCTGCTCATCTATGCCTGGTGCATTATGCTTTCGGCCGGCGCCGCCGCGATCAACCAGGTCGAGGTGCCCATGCGCGTGCTCATCTTTACCGTGCTCGCCATTGGCTCGGCGGCCTTTGCCAAGCATCTACATCTGTTTGAGCCCGTGCTGCGCCACCATTACAACAAGCGCACGCACGAGGATGAGCTCGTCACCCCCGACGACCCCGCCTTTAAGCAGGAGGAGCAGGCAGCCGAGGAACGTAAGGAAGAGCGCCACCACAAGCTCTAGGGTAAGCTGCCGAGAATGTGCCAAGGCATCGCTGACCAAGTGCAACTACATCGCATCAATCGCGTAAGCCACCCCTTGCCAGCCCCTCGCCTACTTACGCCCCGCCCCTCCAATAAACGCGTTATCATCTTGACCCATGAACATACGTTAGGAGCAATCATGCCAAACGAGAACAGCTACGAAGTCGCGCTGCAAAAGAGCAACGCCATTCGCGAGGGCCTGGCAAAAACGCCCGAGAAGTTCACCATGCTTACCGGCGACCGCCCCACCGGCCGCCTGCACCTGGGTCACTACTTCGGCACCCTCAAGGGCCGTGTGGAGCTGCAGAACATGGGTGCCAAGACCAACGTACTCATCGCCGACTACCAGGTCATCACCGACCGCGACACGACCGAGCACATCCAGGACAACGTGTACAACATGGTCATGGACTACCTTGCCTGCGGCATCGACCCCGACAAGACCATGATCTACGCGCACTCCGCCGTGCCCGCCGCCAACCAGCTCATGCTGCCGTTCCTGTCGCTGGTGTCCGAGGCCGAGCTGGCGCGCAACCCCACGGTCAAGGCCGAGATGGAGGCCTCGGGCCACGAGCTCACCGGCCTTCTGCTCACCTATCCGGTGCATCAGGCCTGCGACATCCTGTTCTGCAAGGGCAATGTGGTGCCCGTCGGTCGCGACCAGCTGCCGCACATCGAGCTCACCCGCACCATCGCCCGCCGCTTTAACAACCGCTACGGCAAGGTGTTCCCCGAGGTCGACGCGCTGCTGTCCGAGACCCCGCTGCTGCCCGGCCTGGACGGTCGCAAGATGAGCAAGAGCTACGGCAACGCCATCAATATTTCGATGACCGCCGAGGAGACGGCCAAACGCATCAAGAAGAGCCAGACCGACTCCGAGCGCATGATCACGTTCGATCCCGAGAACCGCCCCGGCGTGTCCGGCCTGCTTTCAACCGCCGCCATCTGCACTGGCCGTTCCGAGGTCGAGATTGCCGAGGAGATTGGCATGGGCGGCTCCGGCCAGCTCAAGAAGTACGTGACCGAGGCCGTCAACGAGTACTTCGCGCCGATCCGCGAGCGTCGTCAGCGCTACGAAAACGACCTGGACTATGTGAAGGACGTGCTGCACGAGGGCAACCGTCGCGCCAACGAGATTGCCGAGCAGACCCTGGCCGAGGTTCAGGACGCCATGGGCATGGTGTACTAGCGACATGCCCTGCGGTGCTGTCGCCAGGATTTGAACACATAAAGACGGTGAGGCTAAATCCTCCCCTAACAGGAACAGGCCCGCTGGCAGTCAGTTGCCAGCGGGCCTGTTCCCGAAGTACACCGTTGAATCGCACAGAGGGGAGGAATGCGAATCAAACTCAACAGGGCAGGCTTTTTCATCGCCTATGGCCTGCTCCGTTGCTGAATACAATATAGTTCACCGTGGTTTACTTTGCTGCGACAAACCGCGCCGCCACACCTTCTCCATAAGTTAACTCAGGTAAACTAAAACCACCACAAAGGGAACAGGCACCTTTGTGGTGGTTTTGACACGAACGAGCCGCTAGAGCCCTCCTGGCCAGCGACAGACGGCCAAGTCGACGTGCATGTCGTCCTTAAATGCCACACCCTCCCCTAGCAAAAGCTCACGTTGAGCATCGGGGCCGCCAAACGCAAAGCCCTCGCAAATGCGGCCATCGGCAAACACCACACGATGGCAGGGAATCTGACCAGGGCGCGGATTGCTGTGCAGCGCATAGCCCACATAGCGCGCGCTTCGTGGACGACCGGCGAGCAACGCCACCTGACCATACGTGGCGACCATCCCCTCGGGAATCTGCTCGACCACCTCGTACACCCGCTCAAAAAAGCCCTCAGACGCCATTGCTCGCTCCCTTCCACCCGGAATAGCATAAACCACCACAAAGGTGCCTGTCCCCTTTGTGGTGGTTTTGGCAGGTGGGCTAGTTAACGGGTTGGAAGAAGGCTACGGCTACGGCGCCGGGGCCTACATGGGTGCCGATGGTGGCGCCGATGGTGTGAACGGGCAGTTCGCCCTCGGTGTGGCCAGCCCACAGTGCCGCGCTGTCCTCGATATACTTCTTGAGCACCGCATCCGAAAGGCCCGTATAGCCGAGCGCCAGCGGCATGGAAAAGTCGATGCCGCCCGCCTTTTCGACCTTCTGGTTGAGCAGGTTACGTCCGTTCTTGGAACCGCGCGCCTTGCCCAGCTGCACGATCAGACCGTCCTCGGCAGCCACCACGGGCTTTACGTTGAGCAGCGTACCCACGGCACCGGCCGCAGCAGACAGGCGACCGCCGCGCACCAGGTACTCCAACGTCTCGAGCAGGCCGATGACGACCACGCGGTCGCGCACGGCCTCGACAGCCGCCGCAACCTGAGCCGCGCCCTGGCCCTCGTCCACCAGGCGCAGCGCATACTCGACCAGCACGCGCTCGCCCAAGGTCACGTTATTGCTGTCCACGACGAACATGTCGCCGCCCGGCGCCTCGGCAAGTGCCGTACGAGCACTCTGGTTGGTGCCCGAGAGCTTGGCGCCCACGGTAATAATCACGGCCTCATCGCCGGCCTCACGCGCTTCGGCAATCGCCTGCGAAAAGGCGTACGGGTTGACCTGACCGGTCTTGGGCAGCTCATCGCGCTCCACAAGCATCTCGTAAAAGCGCTGGTGATCGATGTCGACGCCATCCATATACACATCGGTGCCAAAGGTGACGGACAGCGGCAGAACACGCAGAGCGGGGTGCTCCGCCGGCGACATATCGCTTGCGGAATCGGTAATAATGCGGACGGACATAACGAATCCTTTCTTGCGCAGGTCTCGCGCAGGGAATTTTGACAGCAATGTCCCGGCACGGCGTACGCGCTCAAACGGGACGATGCAGTTCTTGGCTGAAAGCTAGCGCCAGCGCGGCTCTAGATCTCGCGCAGGGTGTTGAGGATCGTGCGCAGCGATGCATACATCTGCTCGCGCTGCTCCACGCCCATGGCCTTGCCGGTGGTATCGAGCACCTCGCGAATGATGCGATCGGCCTCGCTCATGCTCTCGCCGCCCAGGGCAGTCAGGCGCACCGGAGCACGATACTTGACGGCCGCATCACCCGAGTCGTCAACCTCGACGTAGCCGCCCTCCTCCAGATGTGCCAGTGTGCGCGAAACGGCGGCACGGGTAACGCCGGCCATGCGGGCGAGGTCGGCGCCAGTCAGGCCGTCCTTGCTGCGCTCAAGATAGTACAGGCACATAACGTCGGAGCCCTTGAGGCCCAGCCTTGCGCCTTCGGACGTCTTGATACGCTGGATCTCCTTGTAGAGCCCGCTGATCAGTCCGACAAAGTCCTCGAAACGTGTCTCGTCGTTCTGCTGCATGGGAGACGACCGCCTTTCGCTTGCATAATGCTTACGGGTAAACATCTTAGCCGCACAAGGTAACACCTGTACCCAAATATACCATTTGTTAACCCATCAACATAAAAACCACCACAAAGGGGACAGGCACCTTTGTGGTGGTTTGGGGCATCGAGTTTGATCCGCAGACTTCGCTACAGCCCCACGCAAGGATTGTCGCGGGTCACAAGCGTTTTAACGACAACCGTCGCTCCCAGATAGCGCTCGAGCAGCTCGGCTAAGCGATCGATCGCGGCCTGGCAATCCCCCATCCGCTCGGGCTCCACGCACTCAATCGCCAGGAAAGCATCGGCCGAATCATCGGACAACGCCGTTCGAACGCCATCGCGCCAGTTCCAGCAGCGGCATACGGCGCCCGCATCATCGATGTAGGCGAGCTCGCCGGGAAGCGTCGGGTCATCTGTCTCCTCGCCAAGCGGCAGAAATGAATCGCCACCGTCGGTCACCTTCAGGCAAAGGTCTCCCTCAATCGCGTGCAAATCCTCGCCGCCTACGGGCAGCGCGTAGGACAGCGACACCGTGTTGTAGATGTCCACCGCGGGCGTAATGTGGCCCACCGGCTTGCCTTTGAGCACGCGCTTGAGCAGGTTCTCAATTGAGCAACGCGCGCCCTTCTTGGTCTTGAATAGGCGATATGCCTCGCGCCATGCCTTAACCGGCGCATTCTCGCTGATGGTATCACTCGTCAGGTGACGCTCCGCATCGATATTGGCGCGGTCGAGCAACGCGGCAATCGCATCAACGTCCTCTTGAGGAATCTGAGCCGCGGGCTTCATGCCCTTTACGACCACAACACCGACAGCCGCCTGCGGAAATAGCTCCCAAAACGAATCCTCGGCAATAAAGCCCTTCATACGTGCTCCCTTCACGATTCGCCCCACGCGAGCGTCTAAACAAAAAGCGCTCTTACAGCGGCCACCTTCAAAGTCCTACGGTGCCGCCACAAGAGCGCTTACGCTGCCCCCATCCGGAGAAGGGGGCAATATGTCAGGCGTATTGTAACCCGAGTCATCCGCGCGAGTAAAACCACCACAAAGGTGCCTGTCCCCTTTATGGTGGTTTTGGGTCTGAAGCAACGCTAGTGTCGGAATCCCAGCAGGCCGCGGCCGCGATGACGGGCGTCGGCGTGCACCTGAGCGTGCGGACCGGCGGCCTTCACGGACTCGGGCAGGTGCGAGTACTTCTTCTCGAAGTTCTCCTCGAACATCACGGCCAAGTTGTGCGCCGCCTCGTCGTAGCGCGCGGTGCTCTGCCAGTACTGGCGCGGCACCAGGATGCCGTCGGGCACGCCGTGGCACGTGGTGGGAATGTCGACGTTAAAGATATCGTCATGCACGAATTCGCTGTCCTCGATGGTACCGTCGAGGGCGCGGGCCACCAGGGCGCGCGTGTAGGCAAGCTCAATGCGATGGCCCACGCCGTAGCCGCCGCCGATCCAGCCGGTGTTGACCAGATAGACGCGGGTGCGACCGTCGGCGATGCGCTCGCCGAGCATCTTAGCGTAGACCATGGGGTCGAGTGGCATAAACGGCTCGCCAAACAGCGAAGAGAACGTGGGCGTGGGCTCGGTGACGCCGACCTCGGTGCCGGGGATCTTGGCCGTAAAGCCCGTCACAAAGTGATACATGGCGGCGTCGGCCGTCAGGCGCGAGATGGGCGGCAGCACGCCAAAGGCATCGCAGGTCAGGAAGAGCACGACGCTTGGAGTGGTGCCCATGCCCTTGGTCCACGCGTTGGGGATATGCTCGACGGGGTAGGCCACGCGCGTGTTGTGCGTAATCGAGATGTCGTCGTAGTTGGGCTTGCGGTTCTCGTCGAGCACCACGTTTTCGCAGATCGCGCCAAAGCGGACGGCGTTGAAGATCTCAGGCTCGTGAAACGCGTCCAGGCCCTCGCATTTGGCGTAGCAGCCACCCTCGATGTTAAAGATGCCCATGTCAGACCAGCCGTGCTCGTCGTCGCCGATCAGCAGGCGCGTGGGATTGGCCGAAAGCGTGGTCTTGCCGGTGCCGGACAGGCCAAAGAACACGGCGGTCTCGTGCGTGACGGGATCCATACTGGCCGAGCAGTGCATGGGCAGCACGTCGTCCTCGACGGGCAGCAGGTAATTCATGACGCTGAAAATGGACTTTTTGATCTCGCCGGAGTAGCCGGTGCCGGCGACCAGAATCACGCGCTCCTGGAAGTTAATGACCACGGCGGCGCTGGAGTTGAGGCCCTTGATGGCGGGATCGCACTGGTAGCCCGGCGCGGCGAGCACACAGAAGTCCGGCTCGCCGGTGCGTGCGATTTCACGGGCAAGCGGGCGGGCGAGCATCTGCTTAATAAAGAGCGCCTGGCTGGCACGCTCGCAGGCGACAAGCAGACGACGCGTATGGTTGCGGTCGGCACCGGCCATACCGCGAGTGACGAACACGTCGCGCTCGTTGAGATAGTCGACGATGCCGGCCTTGATGGCCTCGTAGCTCTCGACAGACAGCGGGCGGTTGACGGCACCCCAGGCAATCTTGTCGTGAACATCGGGGGTGTCAACGATAAAGCGGTCATTAGGCGAGCGGCCAGTGCGCCCCCCCGTCTCGATCACCAGCGCGCCGTTGGAGGCCATACGACCTTCGTTGCGACGGATGGCGTGCTCGACGAGCTCGGCTGCCGGCAGGTCGACCAGCAGGCGGGGCTGGTTCTCGGCAGGATCTTCGACCAGCGTAATGCCAAAGTTGGACAGAACTTCTGCAGGGGTAATACCTGGCATGGGGCCTCCTTTAAAAGCGCGACACGTGGACGAGGCGCGCACTTTACTCACGTAAAGCCCGTTGTACCCGATATGCAAAAACGTTTTTGCGGCAACGGCGAAGCGCCCGCCCAACGGTCAAAAATCGCACGCAAGCGGCCTAGTCGTTAGGGACACTCTTGAACAGGCAACAACCAAGGAGCGACCCCGGATGCCGGCACTTAGGGACGTTCCCAAAGTGCCGGCACATAAGGAACGTCCCCAAATGCCGTCTACTGAATGGCGCCGCCGAAATTATCGAACAACCTGTTCAAAAACACGAACGAACACCGTCGCGTCTATACTAGAGCGCAGCAATAGAAAGGACTCCGCTTTGAGCATCACGCCCATCGATAGCATTCGCCGCGCCATCGCCCGCCGCAATGGCGTCGCCGACCCCGCCGTAGCGGGCAGCGGCACCGCAAGGGCCCAGGGCGGACGCATCGAGAATGGCCTGTTCCCCGCCTCCCACACGGCCGAAGAGCTCGCGCGCATCCAGGAGCTGAGCCAGCGCAACGCCGGCGGCCCCGACAGCAGCCAGGCCACGCGCCGTCGCCGGCGCGAACGCGATCGGGAGCCCGGCCCCGTCCGCCGCATGGTCAACGCTTGGTGGAACCGTCTGCTCGGTGCCGTCTACGGCGGCGGCTTCTCCATGCAGGAAGCGGAATACGAGGAGCACGCCACCAGTCGCGACTATCTTTGGAACACCCTCGGCACCGCCGTGTGGGGCTTGGCATTTCCGCTGCTCACCATCGTGTCTACGCAGCTCGTGGGCGCCGAAGAAGCAGGCAAATTCTCCATCGCCTTTGTCACCGGCACGCTCATCATGATCGCGTGCAACTACGGCGTGCGCAATTTCCAGGTCTCGGACATCGACGAAAAGACGTCCTTTGCCTCCTACCAGCTCAACCGCTGGCTTTGTGGAGCGCTCGCCCTAGGCTGCGGCCTCATGTACAGCAGCGCCCGCGGCTATGACGCGCAGATGGCGACGATCGGCCTGGGCGTCTACCTGTATAAGGTCATCGACGGCGTCGCCGACGTGTACGAAGGCCGCCTGCAGCAGGCCGACAAACTCTACTTGGCTGGAATGAGCCAAACGCTACGCTCCGTCGGCGTCATCGCGGTCTTCAGCGTGGCGCTGTTCCTCACGCGCAGCATGCCCATCGCGGCCATGGCCATGGGCATCGCCGCGATCGCCTCGCTCGTGCTGGTCACCGCGCCGCTCGCCCTGCTCGAGACCGAAAAATCGCGCCGCGTGAGCCTTCGCGAGGTCGGCCACCTGTTTGTCCAGTGCGCTCCACTCTTTGGTGCACTGTTCTTGTTCAACCTTATCGAGAGCATGCCCAAGTTTGTGATGGAAGGCACGCTGGCATACAAATATCAGCTGTACTTTAATGCCCTGTTCTTTCCGGCGCAGGCTATTTTGCTGAGCATTGGATTTATCTATAAACCGCAGCTCCTGCGCTTGTCGAGCATTTGGGCTAATCCTCGCAAGCGTCGTCGCTTTGACCTGATTATTGTTGCCGTTATGGCGCTGATCGTGGTCATCACCGGCATGTGCGCCGCATTTATGGCAGGTCCCGGTATTTCCCTCATGAGCTTTATGTACGGCCTCAGCTTTGAACGCTACCGTACGCTGGCGCTGCTGATGGTCGTCGCCGGCGGCGTCACCGCGGCCATCGACTTTATCTACGCCATCATCACGGTGCTGCGCCACGCTGGAGACGTCACCAAGATCTACCTGATCTGCTTCGCCGTAAGCGTGGTGCTGCCGGTGATCCTGATTAAGCTGCTGGGTCTGATGGGCGCCGTGGTGAGCTACCTAGCCATCATGGCCCTACTCCTGGTGCTGCTGATAATCGAGTACGCCCACATCCGCCAACGCATCGAACGCGACCGCAACCCATACGGCGCCTAATTAGCTGCCCCGGTCATCGGAATTTGCGATGGAATCGCCCCGGCTGGGGTCTCGTTGAAGACAATATGCATCACGTAAAACTAAGTGAGTAGATTTTTACCGAATCCCCGACCATACCGACAGAGCACTAGTCTGTGACCTGCGGTTTTATTAAGGCAAATATGTTGGGTGCTCGGCATTTCCAAAAAAGCCCACTCACTTAGCCAGCGGGCAGCCAAATGATTTTAAAATCCCCGTCCCAGAGAAATCAATTAGCGGGCAGAAGGGCAAAAGTGGTCAAAAAACCCTTCCCAAATTAGCTACCCCTTGCACCGATTATTCGCCCGGGTTGATGTTCGCGTAGAACTCCGCCCCGTCGTCCAGGCGCAGGATGCCCACGCGGCCGAACTCGGAGCCGGTGGCGGCGGCGCAGTCGATATCGATGCGATCGGGCACGCCGGCGGTATCCTCGCCGCCCAGGCGCACAAAACGCCCCCGGCCCGATTCCTCATCGAGCCCCGCCAGGCCATCCACCACGCAATAGCGCCCAAGCGACACCGTGGGCGTGTGGCCGCTCACCACGACCGGGCCCTCGCCCTCGGCAGAAAGCAGTCCCGTCGGCGCATCCCAATAGCCGTGACGAATCCACAGCAGGTCATCGGACGACTGCACCGCGAGCATCTGCTGCAGCAGCTCGCGATCGGCACCCACCGCTCCGACGCCATCGGCACAATCGACGCCATGCTCAAGCAAAAACGCGCGCGCCGCCTTCATCTCGATTCCAGCATGTACCAGCAGATACGGGCGCTCCTCGGTCTCGGCCACCGCGTAGAGCGGCAGCGCGGCCATCCATCGCACGAGCTCCTCGTATGCCTCAAATTCCATGTCGTTGAGCTGCTCGCGCGTCGTCCAGCCACCGTTGATATCCCAGGTCTCGGCATCGAGCGGATCCTGGCCAATGATGGCATCGAGCATGATCTGCTCGTGATTACCCTTGAGCACGCGGGCGTTGGGCAGCGAGCGCACGAGCTTAATAACGCCGACCGGATCGGGCCCGCGATCGATCATGTCGCCCAGCACGTACAGCGTGTCGTCGGACGTCAACGAGATCTTAGACAGGGCCTCGTCAAGCGCACGCACGTGCCCGTGAGCATCAGATGTCACATAGATCGCCATGGTACGCCTCTCCTTGCATTGCGGCCGAAGCCCGGCGCCGCAACTAAAACTTCAAGTTGAACTTAAACGTTACCCATTGTACTCCGTTGCAATAAAGCTGGAAAGGGTTTCCAAGCAGAGGCAAAGACGGCAGCCGTCTATGACGATATCGCGCACGCCCGCAATCCAACCCCATAAACCCACCATCTTTGGGTACAAATAACCGCAGACAACTGACCGTGCCACGCCAACCACCCAGGAGCGGACACCATCCATGAACCAGATCCTTCTCTTTATCGGCCTCGTTATTATTCTGTGCCTGACCATCAAGCCCGTCGGCAAAAAACTCCCCTTCCCCACCCTGCTCATCTTTATCGCGCTCGGCATGCTGTTGGGCGTCAACGGCCCGGCTCACATCGACTTTAGCGACTACGCACTCACCGAAACCGTCTGCAGCACGGCTCTGCTGTTCATCATGTTCTATGGCGGTTTTAACACCAACATCGACCGTGCCAAACCCGTCGCCGTGCCCGCGGTACTGCTGAGCACGCTCGGCGTCGTCATCACTGCCGGCATTACGGGTGCGTTTGCGCACTTTGTGCTGGGTTTTGACTGGATTGATGGCCTGCTGCTGGGATCGGTCGTGGCGTCCACCGACGCGGCGAGCGTCTTTAGCGTGCTGCGCGAGCATAACCTGTCGCTAAAGGGCGGCACCGACTCGCTGCTCGAGGTCGAATCGGGCTCAAACGACCCCGTCGCCTACATGCTCACCGCGGTGCTCGCGACCCTCGCGGCCGGCGGCAACATCGACATCCCCATGCTGCTGGCCAAGCAGATCATCCTGGGCGTGGGGCTGGGCCTTGCCATCGGCTGGACATCCAGCCGTCTGATTGAGCGCGCGCACGCAACGGCCGAGGGCGCGCAGACTATCTTTTTGTTCGCCGTGGCGATCGTTGCCTACGCGCTGCCGGGCTACCTGGGCGGCAACGGCTTTTTGGCCGTATACCTGGCAGGCATTGTGCTGGGTGCGAGCGACATCACCGGCAAGGTCGAGATGGCGCACTTCTTCGATACCCTCACCGAGATGGCCGAGATGACCATCTTCTTTTTGCTCGGCCTGCTCGTCACACCCGCCCGCCTGCCGCAAATGCTGCTACCGGGCCTGGCACTCATGGCGTTTATGCTCTTTGTGAGCCGCCCCATCGCCGTCGGCCTGCTGTTGGCGCCCTTTAAGACCAACCCTCGCCAAGTTGCGCTCGTAAGCTGGGCGGGTCTGCGCGGCGCGGCTTCGGTCGTATTTAGCCTCTTTGCCGTAGTGGCCGGTGTTCCCGGTGGACATGACCTATTTGACCTGGTCTTTGTAATTGCCGTGTCGAGCATTGTGGTGCAGGGCTCGCTGCTGCCGGCGGTGGCGAAAAAGCTCGACATGATCGACGCAGAAGGCGACGTGCGCCGCACGTTTAACGACTACCGCGACGAAGACGGCATGTCGTTCGTCAAGCTCAAGGTGGGCGCGGGTCATCCGTTTGCCGGGCGCTCACTCGCGGACATTGGCAGCGTCACGGACATGCTCGTGGTCCTGGTACTGCGCGACGGCGCGCACCCGGTGCTGCCCAACGGGGATACCATGATCGAAGAAGGCGACCTTCTGGTTATGGCCGCTCCAACGTTTGAGGAGCGTGCCGAGGTTACGCTGCGCGAGGTTACCGTGACTCCCCACGGTCGCTTGGCTGGACAGCGTCTGCGCGACGTGCCGCAAGGCAAGCACCCCTTTATCGTCGTGATGCTCAAGCGCGACGGCCAAACGATCATCCCCGACGGCAACACCCTTATATACGCTGGCGACGAAGCCGTCATCGCCACACTGGCGTCGTAGTGGCCATGGGGTAGCTAAAAGAGACACATCCCGAATTGGCTACATTTGAGCATCAATCGCCCCGACAGGGGTCTCGTTGAGGACAGTTAGTGTCTCTCAAGACTAAGTGAGTAGGCTTTTGTCGAATCGCCGACCACGTCACCAAAGCACAAGTCTGTGACCTGCGGGTTTGTTGAAGAAAAGACTTCGGGTGCTCAGCATTTCCAAAAAAGCCTACTCACTTAGCCGGCGGGTGGCCATAATAGAACCGCCGCGACGTCGTTGGACTCCGTTGCGACGGTTTATCATGCATTTTCGCACAGCCGTGGGCACAAACACCCCGTCGCCCCATATGACAAAGGGGCAGTCCCTTTGTCACATTAAATAGAACTTCAGCAAGAAGCTGAGGAAAAAGAAGACCGAATGAGCCACCGCTCGCATCGCAACCATGGTATAAATGGATTGCGCTCCTTTATGGAGGGCAGTCAAGGGCCGGGGGATCCCCCCGGCATTTTTGTTTTTAGGTCAACAGGAAATCGAGCGAAATGTCTCGTGTAGACCCGACATGCGGTTTCTGTTATAAAGATGTCGGTACCCTCGAATAGAGGGGCCTCCAAGAGCCGGGGTCTTACCTCCGGCATTTTTTATGCAATACGAGGCCTGCCCATTAGACGACAGCCTTCTTTCTTATTTCTTTTAGTAAGCCTTTTTTAAACGCAGTACTACCACCAAAAAACTTCTGGTCAGTATTAGTCTGCTTATTCGCCTGATATTTCAGACTCGTGAACTCAATGGTACAGATATAGTCCGCAGCCTGAGCCAAATAGTAATCCGATGAAGTTGTCGGCTTATAGATAACTGCATTTTTAGCCAAAGCGTAATCGATTGCCTTGTGAAGCGCACTCGAAACCGAACCCTGTCCTCCGTCGTAGTAAATCTTCACAGCATCAAACTGCTGAAACCAACTCAAATTATCGAATATGAAATCGATGATTTCACGCCGCATCGCATCAGCGATCTGTTTGAGAGTTCGATACCGATGCGTCTTGAATACAAACACCTTGTACGAGATGGGCAAATGTCGAAACATAACTCGAAATAGTGAAAACAGCCTTTTTCTCTCACTGATGTCCAAGTCCTTGAACTGATCTTTTCCATTCATGAGAGGAGAAGCATGGAACGGAAGGAGCGGCAATCCGCTATCGGCTACCGCCCTTTCATATTTCTCTATTCCCTCAGCGATGGGAATATTTTGTTCATGAAAAACAAAGGCAACCAGATAGTATTTTTCACGAAGATCATCGCTTCCAGATTCATCAATAAAGATACTCAGCTCTCGCATGGGCAATCCTTAATAAAAAAGCCGGGGAAAACGTCCCCGGCACTTGGAAGCCCTCTCTTAAGAGATGACCACCTAATTTATACCATGAAGTTGGACGTATATTCAAGCATGAGTATAAAATACAAACATATGTTCGTCAATAGCAAAGGTGACCATCATTCAGCGTCGCCATCGACAGCAAAGTCGCGGAGGTCGAGGCCTTCGCGCTCGGCTCGGGCTAGCAGCTCTTGGGGCGACTCGTCCTCGATATCCACTACGTCGAGCATGGCAGCCGGAAAACCCACGCCGGCTGCACTCCCCGCACGGTCGATCATACTCTCGCGCAGCTGGTCAACATTAATGTCGATTTTCATGGTGACCCCCTACCGGATCAGGCCCCTACTCAGCAGCGCCGAGCGCATTCACAGCGGCAACAAAAGCCGCAACCTGCTTGTCATCCATCTGCGTGGCTAAACGCCCCACGGGCTCGTCGTAAGCAAACTGCACCTTATCGATAAAGCAATCCCAAGCACGCTCGTCCACACGCACGGCGGCCTCGCAGTACTGGCTGAGCTTTTTGAGTCCATACCAAAACGCATTCACATGGCGCGCAGGATCCTCATCCAGCACCCCATCGTAGCGCCGTCCGTTAAACTCACGCATGCGCGCCACGGCAACCTCGAGCGAGTCGCCGCCGTCGGCCGAAGCCTCGTCCACAAGCTCGGGAATCGCAACCTCGCGCCGGACATTGTGCCTGGTAGCACCGTCGTACTCGCCCACCAACACGTCTTCGTCAAACCGATCATCGTAGTCGAAATAACTGCTACCCCGGCAAATCCCATGCAGCGAGCCGGTGCCAAAGGCACGGAACAACCCGCCATCGGCAACAACGCACCTATAAGTCTCAAACGACTTCTTAACCTGAGAGAGCAACTCGGAAAGCTCTCCGGCATCGCACCCCGTCTCGCACGCGACGCAAGCAGACTTCGGCAACGATACCGGCTCCACCGTGCTCCCTGCAACGCGGGCAGCGCGTTCGGCCCGATACGCTTGGGCTGCCAAGTGCGCTCGCTGCGCAGCACCGCGCACATTAGTAAGCTCGCGCTCCAGCGCCACATCGCCAGCCACATCGCTCGCAAACGCGTCAACACCCTGCGGGCCGGTCGCACTCAGCTCGGACTCAAACGTCGCCGTGATCATGCCGGCAAGGTCCGTTGCGTCGGCGGCACAACGCAGCTGCTCCAACTGCGTGCACAGCAGATCGGCATCCAAGGGTGCGGCATCCACAACGCGCACGTCACTCAGACGCGCCGCGCCCTGCAACACCAAAGCCCCCGCAGCATCGTATGCCGCACGAACCCTGTCCGCCGTATTGGCACACAGCTTTACCTCGATAAACGCAAGCGTCTGCTCCAAGCGGGCCAACAGCTCGGCCTTGTCCTCCATACGCAAAAAGGCAGCGTAGCGCCGCTCCATCCGCAACGGGCCCACAACGCCTACCTGCTTGCGAGCGCGCGCAAGAGAATCAAATTCAACGCGGCGTACATACCCGTCAACGGCCTTCACGGCAGACTCGCGCGCAGCACGCTCGGCGGCCTCGACGTCCCCGATCACGCCCAGCAGCTCGCGGGAGCGCGCCTTGCGCAATAACTCCCCGCGATCGTACTGCTCAAGCGCCGTCTGACGCTTTGCTACCGACTCAAAGCCAAAAAGCTCATCGAGCAGCTCACCAATAGAACGCTCTTCTATCATGGCAAGGCCTCCTCACGCGCTGCGCGTCAACATGCCCGCGGGCTCACGTGCGCATCAAACGTCTCGCGCACGCAAGCCCGCGCGCTCGCACCCCTACAGATCCAACGCCTTTTTCGCAGCATCGACCGGGTCGCCATCCATGTAGAACACCGGGCTCAACCCCGAAATAATCTCGGACGAAACGCTCTGCAGGCCCGCGATGGCGCTCAGCGGCAATATCACGCGCTTGGCGCCGGCGTTTTTGGCCACACGCATAATGTCCTCGAGCCCGCGGATCTCGTCCATAGAGCCCGACATGCGCAAGATTCCCGGAACCGCCAGCGCGGACATCACCGGGCGGTTGCACGCCGCGGAGCACAGGCCCACAAACTCGGCAAGCGAGACTTCTTCGGACAGACCCTTGCTCTGCAGGTCGTTATAGAACAGCAGGTAGTCCTTTGAGCCAATG
Source organism: uncultured Collinsella sp. (assembly GCA_900544115.1). Lineage (GTDB taxonomy): Bacteria > Actinomycetota > Coriobacteriia > Coriobacteriales > Coriobacteriaceae > Collinsella. The sequence continues at coordinate 27,813 of UQTW01000009.1, forward strand.
TGCATGCCCGGCGCCACACGGTTCGCCAGGTTCACAAAGTTGTCAAACGCGGCCTCCAGCGTATCGCGCACCGGCTTGTTAAAGGCAACGCCCTCGTGCTTAAACTTGCACTCGCCGGCGACAGCCTTGTTCTCCAGCTTGTACACGGCAACCTCGCCGCCCTGCGACCTACCCACGCCAAACACGTGACCGGACAGCAGCGGCCCGTCGGGAATCAACGTATCCTCGGACTGCTCCGGCACGCGCACCACGTGCACGTCCTGCGGATTGTCGGCATCCATATAACCCAGGTTGACGTCGATAAACTCGACGCCCGCCATAATCTTGAGCTGCTCCTTTACGCGGCGACGGCCCTCGATGGCGTAGTCCAGCAGCCAACGAACGTCATCCTTGTCCATAGCCTCGTCAGGGAACAGCAGCTTGGCCAGGCCGCTAAAGGACTTGCGCACGGCGATCTCGTCACGTTTGTTAAAGTCGCTGTTAAAGCGGAAGTAGCGGTCGATATGATGCGTAAAGTCCTTGCGGCGCATCTCCTTGCAAAACTCCGACAGGCAGTCGGTGATTAAGCCGTAATGCCCGGTCAGCAGGCTCGAGCGCATCTTGGGAATCTCCCAGCCCGGCAGGTAATAGTGGATGCGGTCGAAGAAGGCCGAATCGTTGTTAAACTCCGGCGGGAACGGATCAAACAGGTGCGTGGTCTTAAGGACGTTTTGCACGGTGTCGTTGATGTTGCCCTCAAAGACCATGGAGGCATCGGCGTTAATCTGGTCGCGGCCGCGCGCGTAGCTGCCACTCGCCATATAGTCCTTCATGATCTGTACGGCGTTGGTGTCCTTAAAGCGCATGCCGGCGACCTCGTCGAACGTCACGCAATCCCAATGGCCCACCAAGCCCACGCGATCGGCGCGCATGGAGTTCATACGGCCGAACAGGTTGGCCGTGGTGGTCTGCCCGCCCGAGAGCAAAATGGCGTAGGGCGAAACCTCTTTGTAGATGTGGCTCTTGCCGGTGCCACGGGGACCAAGCTCGCACAGATTGTAGTTGCGCTCGATCAGCGGCACCATGCGCTCGATAAAGTGCAAGCGCTCCTTCTCCGAAAGCTCGCTGGGCTCATAGCCGGCAGAGCGCAGCAGCATGTTGAGCCACTCGTCGCGCGAGAAATACTGACGCTCCTCGATCATGGCGTCCAGGTCCAGGTTGGGCATCTGGATGGGCGTGAGCGACGCCACGCTAAACGGAGAGTCCTCGGGCCCGCGCTTTTTGCGCTTGGCCTTGGAGCGGCGCGGCGCATCGTCGCCAAAGACTTCCATGCCAAACTCGTCTTCCTCTTCCATGGGACGACGATACTCGATGCTCATAATGCACCAAATACCACCCTGGAGAATCTTGGAATAGTCGCGCACGTACTCGGCCGGCATCACAAACGGCTCAATGGTCAGGTTGGCAAACGACGCCACGTAGATGTCTTTGTACTCGTCGAGCTTGGCCGTCACCTTATCGATGATGGTAAAGCGACCCAGCTCGCGGATCTTGGACTTAATGCGCTCGGACTCGTCGGGACGCACGTAGTTATCGGTGAGGATCTTGCGGATGCGCCCCAAGCCCTCCGCCACGGCTTCTTCGTCGTCGGTTGAGCAGTACATGCCCAGCAGGTACTCCAGCACAAAGGTAGGCACGTTGGCGCCACGCTTCATAAGGGCCGTCAGGTCCTTGCGCACGATCTTGCCGCCAAAGTGCTCGAGCAGCTTACCGTCCAGTACATCCATGTCGTAACCGTCGTCCTCGAGAGCCTCGGCCGCGGCCTGGGCATAGCCATCGGTCGAGGACTCGTCCTCGACGGGCACCTCGGCCTCGGCGGGCGCAGCGGTCTCCGTCGGCTCCGGGACAGGCACGGCCTTCGGAGCAGACTCGGCAGTCTCAGCCTCCGGGGCGGGCACGGCCTCCTCTGCAGACACCGCAGCCTGCACCGGCACATTCACATCAATCGAGGGAACTTCCCACAGATCGTCGTCATTGCTATCAAACATAGGGCACACTCCTAAAAACCAAAGTCAGCAACAGGGGCAAACGAAACAGCGATGGTGTACGTCTCGCGCCAAACAATCTTGCCCGTCTCGCGCTCGCGGCAGACCAGATAGTACGGACCCTTTGCCGAGAATCCATCCGCTGCACGCAGCGCAAACTTGGCATGCACCACGCGCTCCTGCGAGTTAGCAGAAGTCTTGTTGGCATGCGCCTTGACCGTATCGCTCACCTCGTTGCCACTTGCATCGGTAAACACCAGCTCGTACTCGCACGGCAAAACCTTGCCTTGGGCGGGTTCTTCCTGGATCAAGTTGACCGAGAAGAGCGAGTTGGTCACTCGGCGTCCCTCACTTAGTACGCGCAGCGTCGCCGCGCGCGTGTCGACAAAGTCCTTGGAACCCGAGCGCGCACGCCAAAAACCGATAACGGGCACGCAGAGCTCCTGCAGGCTCATGCCGCCGTGGACGTAGTTGTTAGTGCCGCCGGGACGCCTAAAGTGCACGTTCTCGCGCGGGGCAAACCCCTCAAAACCGGCACCCAAACGTCCCATGTCAACATTAACAAACACCTCGCATGCCTCTTCCGAAAGCTTGACCACGGCCTCGTTGGGCACCACCAGATGACGCTTGCCGTGCATGACGGGAGCGTCAAGGAAGGGAAGGTCTGGCTTGCCGAGCATCTGACACTCGTTGAGCTCCCGACGCGTGTAGATAAAGCCGTGATCCGCCGTTATAACAACACGCGCGCCCGGGGCGTCGGTGCACACGCGGCGCGCCAACGCCGCAAGTTCCTCCACGGTGTCCGCGCAGGCATCGAAAACGTCATCCTGCGTAGCTGCCTTCTCGCCCGTGGCATCGATCTTGTTGTGGTAGAGATAAACGAGCTTGGAGTCTTTGAGCAGCGCTTTGCGCTCGACTCCCGCCATGTTGAGGTATGCGCTCGAACGTAAAGCGCAGGCCGTGGGCTCAACGTGGGCAAGCACGGCCTCGCGCTGCGGAGTCGTCGCAGTGGGCATGCCGTCAGCCAGCACAAACGAGCCATCCGCTGCAAGCTCAAGCGCCTGATGCGGCAACAGTGCGGGCATGCCCGCCTCGGTAATGGAGGGAAAGACCGCCTGCATGCTAGAAACCTTGACGTTGCCGCCGCGCTCGCGCTCGAGAAGCGCCGCGACGTCACGGGCCACCTCATAGCGCAGCGCGTCGCTTACGATAACGACCGTCGTTTTGGCAGACCCCACAAAGGTGGGCAGCACATGCCAGTAGAATTCATCCTGCCGTGCAGGGCCATCGATGTAGCCGCAATCGGCCCACTCCCCTTGCGCAGCGGTCGCCCAGCAGGCATTGGCGTCGGCCAAGAACCAGTTACTGTAGAGATTCTCCGCCCAGTCCACCACGGCTCGGGCAGGCTCCTCGAGCACATCGCACTCGACAGAGCGCGCCCGCAAATACGCGGTGCACATATGGCGATAGGCAGCATCCATGGAATACCAATCGGACGTATAGGCATCCCACACCTGCTGGGGTTGCGCCAGATGGAACCCGCCCGCATGTGCCTGCCTAAATGCGCACATGTCGGCCACAGCGGCAAGCAAGCCAAAGTAGCTCTCGACACGGCGGTACCAGCTTAGGTCGCAACGGCGCGCCGCAAAGGTGCGCGCGTCCTCAACACGGTCCGCGCCCTGGGCAAACGAGCTGAACAACTGCGAGAGCACAGCCTCATTGACGCACGGGAACACATCAAGCGAGGCCAGCACATCGATCGGCAGAGCCTCAAACCGCACAAAGAGTCCGCGGGCATCCTCCACCAAACGACAGATCTCAAATAGGTCCTCGCTCGATGCCTGGGTATCGGCGGCCTGGTCCCACGTGCGCACCGCCTCAAGGCAATAGGGGCCGTAGGCGGGAGCCACATAGCTTTCGAGTCCCTTGAGCGCTCCCTCGGGAAGCGCGGTAGACGCCGCTGTAAGGAGCACATGGGATGAAAGCATAAGCAATGAGTCGCGCTCATACAGCGGCCCCTCAAACCCATAGCAACGCACAATGAAGGCAGAAAGGACATCGCGCACGCAGTACTTGTCCGCCAACTCGGCCAGTGCCTCGGGGCCCTCGTGCAGCAGCGTGGCCATACAGCCGCGCAGTACAAACGCGGGCCGCGCGTCGACAAACTCTTTACCGCCAAATATCACCGTAAGGATTCCAAGCTCGATATCGGATGCTCCCGAGGCATGCGGAATGCACGCGGCAAACTTAGCACAGCGGGTCTTGGCATCAAAGAAGGTCTTGTGCTCGCGCAGGCTCTCGCGCACGGCGTCGATATTCTCGATGCCCAGCTGATCGGCCAAAAGCGAAAGATAGTCAGCCTGGAACTGATCGGCATACAGCTCAACATCGGCAAGCCAATCGCCCTCAAGCCTGCCGCGCGGGCAACGGCGATACAGCAAGATATCGTTCGCAAGGTCATCGCGGTTGATGAGCTTCTTTACGGCAAACATGCGGCCCTCGCAGGCCTCAACAAACCGCACCGGGCGCTCAAAGTCACCGTGGGCGGGCATAACGTCGTCATCGGCCCCCGCGCCGTCGAAGCCCTCGGCGGCCAATCGCTCAAACTCAGGAGCAAACTCGCCGTCCGCATCGTGCCAAACCACCACACGGCGCGGCGTGCATGGGGACAACGGTTGCAAAAACCGCAATTTGAGTTGCTCTTCTACATCGATCTTGGGCATGGATATCCTTACCGTATCTGCAGTTACTTGATCTTTGCCAGCACATCCTGAAACTTGGCGTAGTTGACCTTGACGCCGTCATCCAGGTCGATCTTAATCATCTGGTCTGCCAAGTGATGCAGTTTCTCTTCGTAGGCAATGGTCTCTTTGAGCTGGTCGTTGAGCTTTTTGACGCGCTTATCCAAACGCACGCGCTCGCCGCGCTCGGCACTGGCAAGGGCGTCGTTGGCATAGCCTATCTGGGAACGATAGCGCTCCTGCTGCTCATGCACATAGTCGGTGCGGATGCGAGCCAACAGGTCAGGCTGGTAGCGATGCATGTAAACAAGGCACTTGAAGCCGTTCTTCTTGCCGCTGTCGAACAGCCAGTAGATGGGGCGCTTCTTGTAGGTCTGACAGTGGTCCTTAAAGAAGTCCTTCAAAAAGTAGGCGCGAATCACCTCGCGCGAGGTACCCTTGCCGCCGAGCGCCTCGGCAATAAAGGCCAGGTTCTGCTCGAGCGTCTCCTCGCCATATACGGTGCGCACAAAGTCGATAAAGTAATGCACGATGTCGTCGTCAAAGTACTCGTCGTCGGTGATGGGCAATACGTCGTCGCCATCGGGCATAAAGGTCACGTGATCGGGATCGGGCATCTTGGCCAGATAGTCGTTGACCGTGGCACCCTGGTCGGCCAAGACCAGACCGTCCACGTCCAGCGAATAGCGGCCAAACATGCAGCCCACGGCATAGCTAATGAGCGAGGTGATCTCATCACGCTTGGTGCGCACGTACTTGTTGCCCTTGTAGCTCTCGGGGATCTCGTCGGCGGCATCAAAGATGCGCGCCACCGATACGTACTTGTCCTCAACATCGATGGGCACCTCGCCCTCCATGTTGTAGATCTTGGCAAAGATTCGGTTGAGCTCTTCCTCGTTAGCGCGAAGCTGCTCAAATCGAGCATTGACCTCGGCCTTGCGAGCCTCGTATTTATCGGCCAAAAGCGTTGCCATTATGCCGCCCTTCGTTTCCATGGTCTTGTAATTAATCGGTCGCCGTAAAGGAATCAGGCTCGGCGTTAAGCCCTATGTGCCGCGCGGCGCCGACGAATTTCTCGTTCGAAAGCAGCTAATTCGTCTTAGTCGCGCGAAATGAAATCGCTCTCCTATCAAATGGAAGCTTGCAAATCGACTTCATGCCACACGCATTTGCCAAACATTCCCGATGCTGGGCTAAACTCAAAGGAGCATTCTCGCAATTCTCTCCCTTCCGAAATTACAAGGAGCAATCGAGAAGCCCCCAACAAATCGACAGCGGTCCCACAGCGACAAATCGCATGGTAATCTTTCGAACCGACGGTCTTCTCGGTAATCAAAAATGAAAGCGTCGCTAAACCAGATGGATCAAAATAAGGGATATAATGAGCGGAAACGCTGCACATGTGCGGCTCCCCGCACATTATTAAATCGAGCTGCAAAACCGCATCCGTTATCGCAAAGTCCTCTGACTTTTCCTGCTCAACGCACTTCAGCTCAATGCATATTTCTCTAGTCTCACCACGGAGAAAACGATCAACCGCCTGTGGGTCGTAATTTTGAGGTTCATAAATACAGCAATCAGACATGGTTATTACCTTTCGAAACTACAGCGTCCTTGCGGAAGCAGTTTATCTTTGGATAATTTGATCTATTGCACTTCCGGCAATAATACCCACGGCATCGGCAGTCCACTTCAGTGCCGTAGGCGTCTCATTCATAGCCTTGTCATGCTGACCGCGGCCAATCAAAGCAAGGCCCTTTTTCGTTATTTGTAAGCCAACACCTTCTTGTGAAAACGCCAAATAATCGGCATCCTTCAACGACTGAATGCACCCAGCAACATCGACTGCAGGAATACCCCAAACAGAAACGTCGATTTCGGAAATACGCTCGTTTTCAAGCTCGATAATCTGCCACAGCAGCTCCCTAATGATGCATGCATCTATGGGACGCTTCGCATCACAGGGAATGATCCACCTGAATGGGAAGGAGATTTCTTTTACCGCACCAGAAATCAAATCAGCCCTACACCAGGCGGAAACATCTCGTTTATCGGCGTTCCACTTTTCAGCACACTCCGCTGTAGTTCGTTTCGTATCTTCGACAAGTTTGTAGGATTTGGCCACAATGCTCACCTACAACAGTGGATGACGTTTGAAATCCCAAGAGGTTTCAAACGAGTCCCAGTCAATCTTCGAAATATCTGACGATTCGGCAACGATTCCACTCACTTTGCTCACCGATTTCGGGTCGCCTTCAACATAGGGGACCGAAGCTATATCAGACACCTGCATATTCATCGTTGGATTCTGCGCCGAAAGACACAGAGCAGAAAGAGAGCTGTTCAACAGGCCCAATATATAATTGAATTGTGGCTCCTTCGGAAAACAACAATGTGCCGCAATGTCATAAAAAGAATCTTCAGGAGCAGACCTGAAGCCAGGTCTTCCCGACGTCAGCATTGTGCATGTAATCTTGGGCTTTCGCAGCATTTCGAGCGGTAAAACGCGGGCATGGGGTTGCTCGAGGATGTAATTCGGATCATTGTTGTAGAAAAGCAAATACTCTAGATTGCCGTTCCATTTTCGATATTTACCTCCCTTAAGGTATTTAATCCACTTATGGTTCGAATCGTTTTGAGTCGGTGACCAATCTGTTTCCCACCACAAACGTAGAAACTTATCGTTATTCGAAGTTTGCATCCCGACTTTAGGATGGGCCACCTCGTCAATAAATCGTCCGGAGGAATAAGCCTCCAATAGCCCATCCCCCAACCAGTAGGCTATGGGGGTGCCGGGGATCTGTTTGAAGGTGTCGGCGTTGCGGCGGTAGAACCAGCCGCAGTCGGGGTTTTGGATGGCCTCCAGCGCCTTGGGAGCCTGAACCGTGGGGCCAGTAAAATCGGCAAGACGAACGTATCCGCCCTTATAGCCATCGATATGCGAATTGTGATAGGTAAATGTGCAGATAGGCACGGTTGCCCCTGCAAAGCCAGAATACTCGAGCTGAATGAGCGTGGTTAGGGTCTTGTCATCGATAAGCCTATTTCGAAGCTTCTCGTAGCTACCGATAAACATCCAAACAAACGGAGTCATCATTCCGATTTCGCCGTGCTCGCCGGCAAAGTCCATAATACGCACGATGAACGAAGAGAACAGGTCGCTCTTCACGTCGGGGTAGTTCTTCTTGACCCATTTGCTCATGAAGGGGTTAAAGCTGCTGCTGCCCATATACGGAGGATTCGCCACGGTGCAGGTAAAACGACGGGACAGCTTCTCGCAGGTGGCGGCGGCTCCTTCGAGCTTAGTTTTGGTCGTAGCGGCAAAAAGGTCGTCGGAACAGCTCGCGGCGGCGGCCTTAAGCTCGTCAACCTCTTCCTCTGAAGGATTAAGAAGCGAGCCGATCTCGCCCAAATGGCTCAGTTCCTCGGCGAGCTTCTTGTTACCCGGGAGCTCGTCCTCCCCCAGCGGGATGCTCGAGAGCACGGTAACGTCGGCGCGCACGGCGCGCTTGAAAAAGCGACGATCGTGCTCGCGGGCGCACATGGCAAGCGCCAGCTCGGCGATCTGAGCCGCACGGGGATCGATCTCCATGCCAGCGAGGTTTTTAGTAAGAATGAGCTCGGGAATTTCGCGCTCACGATAGCCGCGCTCCTCGTACATATGGAAGAGCAATTCGAACGCATAGACCAGGATATGGCCTGAGCCACATGCGGGGTCACAGAGGGTTATCTCCTCGGGGCTCGAGATGCGGATGAAGTCCTCGTGCTCAGCATCGGGCTCGATGTAATACTCCATGCGCTCGCGTAACGAACTCCCCGGATTGTTGAGCATCCACAGACGGCCGAGCGAGTTCTCGACCATATAGCGTACGATCCACTCGGGGGTGAAGAGCTGCGTGGCGGGCGCGATGTCCGCCGCCGCTGCCTTGCGCTTGGACTTGAAGAACTCGTCTTTAACGTCAGCGTTGTAGTACTGATACATCCAGCCCAGAACGGTCACGCCCTTGCGCCAGTGTTCGTCAGTGAGGACGGCATTGAGCTTGCCCACCACGCCGTCGGACATCATGAGGCCCTGGGGCAACAGCAGCTCCATGGCTCCGCCCACGCGTTCAAAGACGCCCGGTAGGCAATCGGCAAGCTCCTCGCACTGAGCAACAAACAGGTAGCGCCACAGCGGTTCATCCAAGCCCGCCATCTTGAGCTCGGCTATGCGATCGGTATCGGCCGTCGCTATCTCCACGTCCAGTGCGTTCTCCACGGCCTCGCTGCCATGGCTGCCGTCCGCACGACTTAGCATGCGCATGCGGCTGGGAAGCCATCCGCGTGCATCCATGAAGCGAATGGCCACGATGCGGTTGAACCAGGTGTAGGCCGCACGGTCGCGCAGCGCCTCGTGACCCACCTCTGCCTGCATGCGCAGCAGTTCGTCGCGTTGCTCAATCTCAGCCGGACTTAGGGGCAGGCCGCTAACGGTCTCGGACCCAACGGGCGCGGGTGCAGGTTCGGTGATGCCGTAGCGCACCATCTGCGCCTCCACGCCTTTGATGAGCTCCGTACGGGCCCAGGTGCAGAAGCTCTTAAGAGCAGAATCGTTCATGGTTGATGAGCCTTTCTAAACGCCATAAGCCACCGGTGCGCGCTTTGGCACCGGTGGCTCCGCGGGTTAGTTGATACGGATCTCGTCGTTTGCAGCGAGCGCCTGCATAAGGCGGGAGCGCAGGTCGTCCACGTAGCGCTCCACGTCCCCTGCGGACAAGAGACGACTCGGCTTGGCCAGATCGGCGCGGCGCACAGTCTTGATCTTGCGCCGGGGCACGGGTGCAGGCGTGAGCGCTGACGACGCAACGGCCTTGTTGGAGATCTTCTTGACCACCTCACCCGTACCCGTGACCTCGGTGGTGCGGCGCTCGTTGTCCATACGCATGCGGGCCGCATCCACAGCGTCGTACATCCCGTTGGTTGCTGCGCTGAGCCAGTTGGCCCAGTTAGTCGCGGCAACACTCAGCTCGTTGAGGCTTTGAGCACTGTGGGCACGGTTTTTGAACGACTCGTATTTGGCGCCGGCGTCTGCTATGGCATCCTTGGCTTGATTGACAAAGCCCTTTTGACTCTCAGCCTGTGCCTGCAGGTCTTGCAGATCGCTCTCGATTCGGCACAAAAACTCATTGCGGCGGATGCCCAGCAGCTTTTTCATGTCCTCCTCAACGGGATCCATAAGCGGCTGCAGGTCTTTAATGCGGCCGTAGGGCTTGGGATCTTTGAGAACCTCACGCACCTTTGCCACATTCTCAACCGCGCTGGGAATGTCATCGGAGGCATACTCGATACCCTCGGTGCGGCTCAAGAAATCCTTAGCGTGGTCAAACGCTGTTCGCTGGTTGGACTCGAAGAACTCAACCACCTTATCAAAGTCTTCCTTGGCATCGAGCAAACGCTCCTCATGCTTGGTGAACGTGGTCAAGAACGCCTCGGCCTCGTTCTGGTCCTTAAGGACGTCGGCCACCTCCGAGCGCATCTTCTCGCACTCGTCCTCACCGGGATACGGGTAGGCCGGCTTGATGCCCGTGTAGTAGTCGCGTGCTATGGCGAGGCACGCCTCGCGCAAGCCCTCAAGGCGCTCTTTGAGCTCGGCCACGAGCTTATCCTCGTTGGAGGGCACGGTCTTGAGATCAAACAGATCACGCATGAGCTCGCCCGTGGCGCGCAGCAACCGGTCGCTCATGCGCACGCGCAAGCGCACCTGGGCCTTATCGGCATCCTTGCGCAGGAGCGCCACCATGCGGCTATCGTTAGCTTGAACCGTCTGGCCGCCAAACAGCACCTGCGCGCGCTGCTCCACCACAAGCTGCGCCACCACATTTGCGATGTCGACCTCGCGCCAGCCAAAGGGCCTTTGCTGATACTGGCGCTGGATATCGCCCATAGCGGTATCCAGATGGCGCTGGTGCTGAACTTTGAGGTAGTCCTCAACCTCCTTGAGCGCACGCGTGTTGCCCGCGTCCATGCCAGCGAGCCCCGCCTGGACGTTGCCCGCCAGAGTGGAGCGGATATCGGAATCGTCCTCAACCGGCGCGCCGATGTAGCCAGCCTTTTCAAAAACAACGTCACACAGTTGCGCGAGCACCTGCTCAAAAACCTGGGCGGGTTTGGTGGCGCGAACTTCGACCATACGGCCGTTGACCGCGCAACGTGCATGGAGCACGGCCTCGCTCAAAAGGGCATCGGCCTCTTTTTCGTTATAGGCTGCCTCGCGCATTTTTGCCTCGACAATCTGGCGGGTACTCGGCGGTAGCTCCTGCAGATTGCGCGTCTGGGCGTACATGCGAATCTTAGCGGCGTTGACGAGCGGGGCCCAATAATCCACCTCGTCGCCCAAGGCCACGATGGCCTTATCCACGGATTTCAATGCTAGCTCGGCATCGTCCGCACGTGCCAAGTCGCCGGCCATGGTCACCACGGAGAGTTCCATACCACCCTTGCTGGATCCATGAATCGAGCCATCCACGTAGCGGTCAAAGGGGAAGTCATTAGGATCGCGATGGAACTTGTACGCATTGTAAATGCTGTCGAACAGGCGCTTCTTGATGTACTCGATCACCTTCGCGTTGTCGATCGGGGTCCGCGCAATCTCCTGTGCAATTTCCTGCTCCTCGTCGGTGAGGAAGCTGTAGGTATCGCCCTGTCGCGCCACTTTGTTCTCGCGCTCCAAGCGGGCGAGGGACTCCTTGACGCGGTCCTTAAGGGCGCGCTTGTCCACGTCGAGGCTGTCGACCATGAGGATAGAGACGTTCTCGACCGTGGCCTTGACGTAGCCGATGTAACGAATCAGGTACAGGAGCTTAAGTACCCGGACGTCGTAGGGCTCAAGACCTTCTCTGTTCTCAGCCGCGCGCTCCGCACAGACAACGACCTGGATGATGCCGTGCTCAAGGTCTTTGGAGATAGTATCGAAGAAGCGCCAGAACGGCACGAGTGCACCGGTCTGGTCATGCTGGATGGCCTGAGCGCTCTCCTGGAATGCGCTCAACATGGAACGTTCGCCCGTGGACATATGCTTGGCCTTGACGCCGTGCTTGCGCACCTCGGTCATCACGTCGGGCAGGAGCTTAAACTGGTAGCCCACAAACGGGTAGCTGGCCACAAAATCCTTGGAGTTGGCGTAGCCGGCAAGGTCGGAGCGCGAGCCACCCTCAAAGGTAAAGTTGTTTTTGAGCACGACGGTGTCTTGCTCGTAGACCCGTGCAAGCATATCGGCCGCCGGCGCGGTCTTCTCGAGCACACGGCGCTGGATGACCTCGTCCACGCTGGAGCTGGAGAGCGAAAGGCGGGTATTAAAGCGGCCTTGGATCTTTGAAAAGTCGTTGCCCACGGGCAGGCTCAGGTTGTCGATGGCTTCCTGGCTCGTGACCATCACCCACACGCGGCCACCGCAGGCGGCACCCAGCTCCTCGACGATAGTCTGAAGGCTCAGCATAAGGCTTGGGTCCCGGTCGTTTGTAATAAACTGCCCCACCTCATCCACCATAAAGAGCAAACGGAAGTTGCCGCCGTGGGCCGCCGCCTGAGCGTCCACGTAGTCCTTGACCTTTTTGGCAAAGACATCGGGGGCCAAAACCTCGTCCTCAGAACCCTCGAGCCAGTTCCATGCGGCCTTTTCGCTCATGCCGAGCACGCTCTGCAGTACCTCGACGACGTCGTCCTCAAAGTAGCTGTAGGTGTCGCGGGCCTGGAGCCAAGGCTCGCCGTTGACGCGCTCAAAAGCCTCACGGAACTCCTGGGTCTTACCCAGGGAATCGATGTAGTCCTCAAGCTTTGCAAGCTTGAGATCCTCGCCGTAGAAGCCGCGCGCTTCGTAGAACATGCGCTCAAAGCCGCGAAGCAGCGCCGTGGGAGCCGTATCGCCTTGCTTCCACTGGCCCGCCTTGCTATCGATGTTAAAGAGGATGGCCTGTGTGGGCACCGAGCAGGCGCGCTCCATGGCAGCCGCGACCATGGGGTCGACAATCTTGCCGTCAAAGTAGCGGATGGCGCTCTTACCGCCGATCTGGCGATTCTCGAGCAGGTAGCTCAGCATCTTGAGGAAGTGCGATTTACCGGAACCGAAGAAGCCGCTGATCCACACGCCGATCTTGTCGGTGTGAACATCGATGGCATCGCCGTATGCCTTGAAGAACGTGGCAAAGTGCCCCTGCAGTTCGCGCGTCACCACGTACTCGTCAAGCTCCTGGCGGATGGACTCGTCTTTTGAATCCTGGACCTTGACCACACCGTTGATGGAACGGTTGATGTCTTTTGCAAAGAGGTCGCGAATGATCGTGTTGTCCATGGGTGCTCCTTTGGGTTTGGGAACGTTATGGCAAAGGGTTGTTACCGGCGGCAGGGACTTGCCTGCGTGGAGCCGTGCTTACGAGATATCGATGGCGCGGTAGTAGTTGTCGGCCGGCAGACGGTTAAAGAGCTGGAAAGAAGAGCCGTTGAAGCTGCCCGGATAGGCAGCGATCACCGGCAGGTCGGAAAAATCGACTTGCATGCAGGCGAGAAGGGTGTGAATACGAAAAAAGGGATAGACCTCGCCGGCACCGGTCAGAAGAATGACGTCGCCAGGTGCATGAGGTTCGGTTTGCTCGAGGATGAACGCGGCGATCTTCTCGGGCGAACAAAACTTGGCCACGTCCTCAAGCACACGCTGGGTGCCGCGGCGCTCCTCTTGGCGCGGAATGGCCTTGAGGACACGGCGCTTTTCGAGGATCGCCAGCACGGCGTCGTAGAGGTTTACGACCTTGAGCGTGCACGGGAGCTTGCCGGCCTCGGCATCGCGTGAAAGGGTGTCAAACAACGCGCGCGCCTCAAACTCCAGCGCAGGGTCGTAGCAGAAGGTATGGAAGCCGATCTCGTTACCTATGCCCTTGTTGGCCAAAAAGTCCTCGCTGCACAGGCACTCACGCAGGAGCTGCGCGCGGCGCTCAAATTCTTGGCGGGCGCGCTCGGAGCGGGCATGCGCCGCCACGACGCTCTGGCGGGAATGGATGCCGATATTGGTGGTGATGTCCGTCGCCGGGGTGATAGCAGGGTCGATGGCGCTGTTGACGGGAGCCACGCTACATCACCGCCCTGCCGGTAAGGGCCGCGATAAGCGACTGCTCACCCAGCTGAATCAAGGCTCGCTCGACATCGGAATCGAGGAAGAGTGGTGACAGGCGCTCGGACTCCGGACCCTGACCCTCGCCGATAAGACCGGCATGGCGGAGCGTCTGGCGCAGCGAGCCTTTGATGCGCGTGACCGTGGACTCGGTCCAGCGGGCGGCGTCCGGATACTCCGTGGTAAAGCGCGTCATAAAGGCGTTGAGGTCAACCGCCGTAAAGGCATAATCAAAGTTTTGCAGGCGCTCCCCTACCTCGACGAGCACGAGCTCGCGCACGATGTCGTAACGGCAGATCATGCTGTAGAAGATGGCCTGGTCCGCCTGCGTGGGAGTGCCAGATGCCATAAGGCTGGTTAGGGATGACGCGGCCTCGACGGCGGTATTGGGGTCGATGCCGCGCGCGGCGCATGCGGCGTCCGTGGGCACCATGGCGTCGAGGCGGCGAAGGCACACGGTTGCGCGGTTGGCGACCATGCGCTCCGTGGGATATTGAAAGAGGTTCTCGCTCTTTACGCGTACAATGACCTGCTCGTCGCTTGCGCCCTGTATACGCAGGGCAGCGACGATGCGCATCTCATGCGGGAGGAATTGCTCGCGGGTGAGCACCCCCCCCCCGAACGCTTTTTGTGGTTACATCCACAGTACACGCTCCAAGGGTGTCAAAGGCTGTCACAAGTGCGCCGCAACCCGGCAGGCAGGCGCGGCGCACATGACAATAATCATACCTGTTGGTAAAAAAGTTACCACGCCCAGAGTGTCAAATGTTGAGCAACAAAATTAAATCCGGTTAACGGTTATTTTCGCAGCTCAGCAGCTTTGACGAGATCGCCCCAAATCACACTTGCCAGATAAACGCGCTTGCGAATGCAGACACGCACACGCCCAAAGCCACCTCGCATCGGACCCCCACCCTCCACTACACTCAACATTGAGTTATACATATGATTCCATGTAAGGAGCTTCATATGCCAGACGTAAAGCCTATTTCCGATCAGACGGGCGCACTAACCGCCATCCAAGAACGCGAGTATCGCATTCAACGTGCCATCACGCGTGGCTACGACGATCTGGTAAACGGTCGCATTCGACCCTGGAAACAAGCGAAGATCGAGGCGGATCAGATGCGAGCCTCAAGACAACCCTCCCCCATGTAACCATCCTGTAAATCATAGCGGCGCACTCGAGTTTTACCGTGATGCGGTCGCGCCTGGCGCTCCACTGTGCTAAAGTATCCCGAACGTTCAAACGACTACGAGGGGGACCTAGAAGATGGCACGTGTGCACAACTTCTCAGCAGGCCCGGCCGCACTGCCCACCAGCGTGCTTGCCGAGATCGCCGACGAGATGATGGACTACCGCGGTTGCGGCATGTCTGTGCTCGAGATGAGCCATCGATCTAGCATGTACCAGCAGATCATCGACGACGCCGAGGCAACCCTGCGTCGCCTGCTGAGCATCCCCGACAACTACCGCGTCCTGTTTTTGCAGGGCGGCGCCACGTTGCAGTTTGCGGGCATTCCCATGAACCTCATGCGTCGCGGCCGCGCCGGCTACGTCGTGACCGGCAACTTTGCCAACAAGGCGCACCAAGAGGCCACCAAGTATGGTGAGGCCGTGCTGCTCGCGAGCTCCGAGGACACCAACTTCGACCGCATTCCCAACATGGTCGACATCAACGCGCGCATTGCCGCCGAGGCCGCGGGCAAAGGCCTCGACTACGTCTACATCTGCCAGAACAACACCATCTTTGGCACCATGTTCCACGAGCTGCCCAACTGCGGTGATGTGCCGCTGGTCGCCGATGTCTCGAGCTGCTTTTTGTCGCAGCCGCTCGACGTCGAGCGCTACGGGCTCATTTACGCCGGCGCGCAGAAAAACGCCGGCGCCGCGGGCGTCACCGTGGTTATCGTGCGCGATGACCTAATCGCCAACGGCCCGGCCTTTGCACAAACGCCGCAGTACATGGACCTTAAGACCCAGGCCGCCAAGGGCTCCATGCTCAACACGCCCAACACCTTTGGCATCTACGTGTGCGGCAAGGTGTTCCGTTGGGTCGAGGAGACCGGCGGACTTGCCGCCATGGCCGAGCGCAACTGGGCCAAGGCCAACCTGCTCTATGGCCTGCTCGAGCACAGCGAGCTGTTCCATGGCACCGCGCAGACAGACAGTCGCTCCATCGCCAACGTCACGTTCCGTACCGGCGATGCCGACCTCGACGCCGCCTTTGTCGCAGGCGCGGCCGAGCACCAGATTCAAAACGTCAAGGGCCATCGCCTCGTCGGCGGCATGCGCGCCAGCGTGTACAACGCCGTCACCATGGAAGACGTGCAGGCACTGGCCTCGTATATGAAGGACTTCGAAGCGCAGCATAGTTTGAGTCCGCGATCTAACTAGCCCGCAACCCGCGGGCCGACCAGCCACTTCAAACCACCCTGCTTAGATCAAAACCTGCTAAGGAGTTTTTCCATGCGTAAGATTAAGACCATCGACGACATCACTAAAGACGGCAAAGTCGAGTTTGGCGAGGGCTACGAGTTTGTGGGCACCGCCGAGGAGGCCGACGCTATCCTGATGCGCTCCACCGACCTGCACGGCTACGAGCTGCCCGAGGGCATCCGCGCCATCGCCCGCTGCGGCGCCGGCGTCAACAACATCCCCGTCGAGGAGTACGCCAGAAAGGGCGTCGTCGTCTTTAACTCCCCCGGTGCCAACAGCAACGCCGTCAAGGAGCTCGTCCTGGGCATGCTGGTGCTTTCGAGCCGCGGCGTCGTGCAGTCGATGAACTGGGTGCGCAACAACGCCGACGACCCCGAGATTCAGGTCGATGCCGAAAAAGCCAAGAAGGCCTTTGTGGGCCGCGAGCTCAAGGGCAAGCGCATCGGCGTCATCGGCCTGGGCAACGTAGGCTCCAAGGTCGCCAACGCCTGCGTCGACCTGGGCATGGACGTCTACGGCTATGATCCGTTCATTTCCGTCGAGCACGCGTGGGTGCTGAGCCGCGAGGTGCAGCGCGTGGGCACGCTCGAGGATCTGTGCCGCGGCTGCGACTACCTCACCGTGCACGTGCCCAGCAAGGCCGACACCATCGGCATGATCAGCACCGAGCAGATTAACCTGCTGGCCCCGGGCGCCGTGCTCATCAACTACGCGCGCGAAACCATCATTGACGAGGACGCCGTCGACGCTGCCCTGCGCGAGGGCAAGCTGAGCTGGTTTAGCTGCGACTTTGCCACGCCCAAGACCGTCAAGATGCCCAACACGTTTATCACCACGCACTCGGGCGCCGGCACTGGCGAGGCCGAGGCCAACTGTGCTGATATGGCCATCAGCGAGCTCAAGGATTACCTGGAGAACGGCAACATCGCGCACAGCGTCAACTACCCCGCTTGCAGCATGGGCAAGGCGCGCGCCGCAAGCCGCATCGCCTGCCTGCACGCCAACGTGCCTAACATGATCGGCCAGATCACGGCAATCCTGGCCAAGGACAATGCCAACGTGCAGCGTATGACCAACGAGTCCGCTGGCGAAAACGCCTACACCATGTTCGACACCGACGAGCACCTGGACAGCAGCACCATCGAGGCGCTCAAGCAGATTCCGTCGATGTATCGCGTGCGCGTGATCAAATAGCTCCGGCGCCAAGCCTGCGAGGCAGTCCATGAAGCCCATTCGGCCCCCGTTTTAACGAAACGGGGGCCGATTTCGTTGCTCCGGCTGGTTTTGAAAATGCTATCCATAATAAGTTTTTTCGGATAATCGACAGTCCCACCCAAATCACTGAGCACACCTGCTTTGATAAACAGCTTTATCAGGGGCTTTAGTAGGTAAAAATCGATCTCTATATATCACATTCAAGTTGACTGTCGATTTTCCGAAACAACTTGTTTTGGATAGTATTTTTAAAGCCCTTCCAAGGCGAAACTGAAGCCTTTTTCGCGCCCAAAACTCTAGTTCACGCGACCGTTTTCCACCCGCGCGACTACATTTCCGCCCAATTGATAAAAATCTCCTCACGAAGCCGCCGTTCGAGCTCCTGCTGCCGCGGTGTCTTGTCTTTCAGCGGCACATCGAGATAGGACATGATGAGCTCCATCACCACGCGGAAGGCATCGGAGTCGGCCAGCTGACCATAGGTCATCAAAACGACGGGATATCCCATCGCTTGCAGCGCCGTCGTTCGGTCGGAGTCCGAAATCTTGGATTCTATGGATCCATGAATGGCTTTACCTTGGCATTCAACCAGACACTCTCGACTACCGTCCTTATTTGCCAGCAAAATATCGGCATAGCGCCTATCAAGCCCCGAAATCAGGCGGGCACTGCGCGTCATACGAATCTCAACGTTATTGGTAAGGCGCAGCCCTTCGCCGCCGCGCAACCTCGTAAGGCCAAACAGCATCGATGCCTGGACCTCGAGCGGCGATGCCGCCACCCCCGTAATGCATTTCGCGGCACGCGTGAACGATTTAGCGCCGCGGAGCCCCCGGATCTTATTGACGTACTCTGCAAGCTCAGAGAGCTCAATCAAGGGAGGTCGTTTCCACAAGTCCGTTGGATTCCCCGAGGCATCCTTTACGTTTTCCCAGCCCGACCGCGCGTCGCCCCACCGGCCCCCATATGCCTGCACAAGCGCCGACTTTACCTGAGGCGCAATCTTGCACACGGCAAAGGTGCCGCACATCTCATACATGCACATGATCAGACGCTCGTTTGAGACCGAGGAAGCCAGGGACAGCAGGGTAAAGAGTGGGGACGCGACATCGAGGCCAAACTCTGTCTGCCGCGCGGAATCAAACGGCCTCTCCCCGTTCCAAACATGCCTGACAATGCGATCGCCCTTACGTCCGCAGCTGCCCTGTGCCAAAACGTGCAACGGGGTGCCCAGGAAATGCGCAACGAGCGGATGCTCGCAAAGGCGCTCCCTGCGCGGATCGTCCGCAGAATCGGGCAGGTCCGGCATTATCGCCAAGACCTGTGGAGGTATCCGGTGATACCGAAAGGCAGATGTGTCGCACAGCATGTCGTCCATAGAGGCTACGTACCCACTGCGTCGTTTGTGAACCCGCTCGAACGGCAAACGCGCTGGCTCGGCCTGCGAACGGTAAATACTGCTGCGCGCACGTCACGAATCTCTCGGGAGGCTTACAATCGGTTTGGAAAGCAGACTGATTGTGAGGTTGCATATGGTTGATGAGGACTTTGCCTGGCGGCTTGCGCAGGAGCTTGTGCGGATTGACAGCTCAGACCCGGGCGCGTATGAGGATGAAATTGAGCGGTATATCAAAGCGCTGGTTGAGGAACGGCTGGCACGGTTGAACCACCCGACACTCGATGCCATACGGGTTGAGGAGCTTGAGGTGCTCCCCGGACGCCGCAACCTTATGATCACCGTGCCCGGTTTGAGCGACGAGCCACGGCTCGTCTACATCTGCCACATGGATACCGTCACCTTGGGCGACGGCTGGGACGCGGACATCGCACCGCTTGGGGCAGTTGTGCGCAACGACAAGCTCTATGGCCGGGGCGCCTGCGACATGAAGGGCGGCCTGGCCTGCGCCATTGCCGCACTGGTCCATACGCTCGAGCGCGTGGCGGCGGATGGCGCGCTGCCCCGCCGCGGCTTTTCGCTCATCTGCTCGGTCGACGAAGAGGACTTTATGCGCGGCTCCGAGGCCGCCATCGATGCCGGATGGGTATGCTCGCGCGAATGGGTGCTGGATACCGAGCCCACCGACAGACAGATTCAGGTAGCGCACAAGGGGCGCACGTGGTTCGAGATTGAAATGGCTGGCGTGACGGCGCATGCGAGCCAGCCCTGGAAGGGCGCGGATGCCGTCGCCGCCATGGCCGAGGTCGTCTGCGCGTTACGCCGCGCGTTCATGGCGCTGCCCGTACACGATGAGCTGGGGCCATCGACCATCACGTTTGGACAGATCGAGGGTGGCTACCGTCCCTATGTCGTGCCCGATCACGCCAAGGTCTGGGTCGATATGCGCCTGACCCCGCCGACCGATACGGCCACCGTGACGCGCATGGTAGAGCAGGCCATCGCCGTCGCCGAGGCCGCGGTCCCCGGCTGCCATGGCAGCTATACCGTGACAGGCGACCGCCCCGCCATCGAGCGCGACCCGAACTCTCCCCTTCTGGCTGCACTCAAGCATGCCGCCGACAGCGTTACGGGCATGGACACGGCCGTCGGCTTCTTTACCGGCTACACCGACACTGCCGTCATTGCCGGCAAGACGGGTAACCGTAACTGCATGAGCTATGGCCCAGGCTCGCTCGCGCTCGCCCACAAGCCCAACGAATATGTGCCCCACGCCGACATCGTTCGTTGTCAGCAGGTGCTAATCGCGCTCGCCGATAACGTGCTCTGGGACGCGAGCGGCCAAGTTGGGGCATAATAAGCCGCGAACAAACCGACTCGTGCGTTAGGACCGCCCCATGAAAGCACTTCCGTTTCCCTGCATCCGCCCGGCTCAGGACCGCGTGCTCGAGGCACTGCCTGCAATGGGCAGCATCCTGAGCGGCAACGATGCTCTGCGCGGAGCCATTGCCGATGGTCTGATGCTCAAGGATCCAGGCGCGGCGTATTACGTGTACGAATGCTCGGGTGAGCCGGGACGCGTGACGGGTGTCGTGGCGATTTGCCCGGTTAACGTGCTGACGGGCGGCGACGAGGCTGCCGCCGAGAGCATCGACGCACTCGCCACCGCGCGCGCGATCGCCGAGCTCAAGGTGCAGCCGCGCCCCGTGTCGCTCGCCTACGAGGCGTCGCCCGTCATGGATATCATTTTGAGCGCTGCCAAAGAGGGCGCATCGCTCTACGCCGTCACCGATCCCGCGGGCGTCACACATCGCGTGTGGGAGGTCAAGCGCGAGGACGCCGTTGCCGCCATCCGTGCCATGCTCGATCAGGCGCCCGACCCGGTGTTCGCCGGTGACTCCGCCTATGTCGCCGCACTGGCTGGGGCATCGCAGATTCTGGCCGACGAGGCCCGCGCTGCCGGCGCCTACTCTGGCAAAGAGCCGTTCAACTTTGCTGTAGCCGTGCTGTTCCCCGCCGCGCAGGTCAGCGGCAGCGCGCCGCAGGTTCCGACGGGTCTGCTCACTCACCAGGTCTCACGGTTCTAGCGAACTCAAACGCTAAGCTGGAAAACCCAGCATCCAAACAAACAAGGGGCGGAGATGCAGCAAACGCATGCACCTCCGCCCTTTTCGCATCAAACAATTACGCCGGTAAACCGGGCCGCAACGTCAGCGTTATCCACGCTGCGGACCTGCCGCCGCCACGAGCGGCTCTAGCCCCAGCTCGCGCGCGTAGTCTTCCTGCGTAAAGACTTCGACCAGTTCAAACGTATCGGCCGCATCGTCAAACGCAAAATGCAGCACTGAGCAGTTGCCCGGCACGCGTTCGCGCTCGTCAGCCGCCGCGCCCCGCACGTGGTCCAAAAACTCCTTGATAGCTGAGCCATGACTTACCGCGAGCACGCACGTATGGTCCGGACGCTGCATAAGATCGGTCAGCGTCGCCACCATGCGCGTGCGCACCTGGATCTGGCCCTCGCCGCCAAACTGCCGATAGAAGTCGCGCCACGGGCGCTCGGGCATAAGCATCACGCGCTCGGCCTCAAAGTCGCCAAAGAACCACTCACGCAGGCCGTCCAGGCGCTCGTACGCCAAGCCCGGCCACAAGTTGGCGATAGTCTGCTCGGTGCGATGAAGCGTAGAGGTGTAGGCATGATCGGGCTCAATGCCGCGCGCACGTAAAAACATGCCGGCGCGCGCCGCCTGGTCGCAACCCAACTGCGTAAGCGGCGAGTCACTCCACCCCTGAATGATACGCTTAAGGTTGTATATCGTCTGTCCATGACGGACCAGATACAGATCTTTATTCATAGGGGTCCTTTCGTTCGTTACCAACCCAAGAGCGAAAACGCCCCGTCGCAATAGCCAAAATGAAGCACGGCACCGTTGTCGGGTAGCTCTCCCCCGCCAGTCACATACTCAAGAAACTCCTGGCAGGCTGAGCCGTGGGAAACCGCCAGCACGCAGTCGTGCTGCGGCCGGGCCATAATACGGGACAGCGCCGCGACCATGCGCGACTGAAGCTGCACTTCCGACTCGCCGCCAAAGGCCACCGGATAATCGCCCCAGGGCTGCGGCGGCATCTCGCGATTTGATGTGCCCTCCAGCGAGCCAAAATGCCACTCACGCAGGTCATCGACCAGCTCAATGGAACGGCCCTCGCCAACGATAAGCTCGGCCGTATGCCGCGCCCGGCCCAACGGCGAGGAATACACATGATCAAAGGCCACGCCACGCGCCGCAAACGCCGTACGCGCCGTCAGCGCCTGCTCGCGCCCGCGCGCCGTAAGCGGCGAATCGTGCCAGCCCTGCAAAATGCTCTGCACATTGAGCTCAGTCTGCCCATGCCGCACCAAATACAGATCTGCCACACGCCCTCCCCTCGTACCACCACAAAGGGGACAGGCACCTTTGTGGTGGTTTACCGTCTGATCACGCCGCGGTGACGCTCAGCTACACCAGCACGTCGGCGAGCGAACGCTTGGGTACGTGGTGCACCTGTGCCTCGTCGCGCCAATAATTGATGGAGCCATCGGGGTTGGAATCGATCGCATCGATCACCTGTATCTCGGCCGGAACGCCAAAGGCCATGATCAGCTTGAGCTCATACTTGTCGTTATCGAGCCCCATGGCATCGATCGCATGGGGCGTAAAGGCCTTGAACATGCAGGCTGCCACCTCGGGCGTAGCGCTGCGGGCGGCGAGCATCATCGTCTGCGCGGCAATGCCCGTGTCGACCTCGGTAATGGGAGCGGCAGGCTTGCCCGGAACGGCGCGCTCAGCCAGAATCGCGATGTAGCCGGTCGGGCGCTCGCCCTCGGCAGGACCCGGCCAATCCTTGAGCGCACCGGCCCATGCAAGCTCGTCAAATACACGCGCGCAGTCCTCTGCACCGCTCACCACGTGAAAGCGCAGACGCTGAGCATTGGCGCCGCAGGGAGCCAGGTGCGCCAGTTCCGCCAGCTCGAGCAAAAACTCGCGCGGCACGCGCATAGACTCGTCAAAGCGACGGCACGTACGGGCACGACGGACCAGCGCATCAAACGCTTCCAGACCGAGCTTTTCGCAACCTTGCTTTGCCATCGATTCGACACTCGACGGTGCCTCGGGAACTGCTTCGTTCATAGGGACCCCCAATACAAGCCAATTGTCCTTAGGAAAATCTAACCTAAAACGTAGGCAATAACGAACAGGGCTGCAATGTTCTACACCTGTTGAATAGAAAACCGCGACGTGGGGAACAACGGAAACAATTCGGGACCTTTGGGTTACGTTTCGCCCTCCCCGACCCATACGCCAGCGCCTTTAAGCGATACTGGTTGTAACGATCAAGGCTTACGCCGCACGGAAAGGAGACGTTATGGGTATCTTTAGGAACGATGACCAAAAATCGAGCCAGTTTGGATTTGACGAGAAAAGTATGGCGGGCAAAGCCGTCAAGGCCGTGCGCTGGATCTACGCCATCACGGGCGTCGTGGCGCTCATTGCTGGCATCGCGCTGCTTTTTGCACCCGCCAAGTCCCTCGTCTTTTTGACGACCGTCCTGGGTTTTTACTTTGTAATCACCGCTGCCATCAGGCTGTTCACTGCCATTTTTGAGCCGCTGCTGCCCACTGGCTGGCGCGTGACGAGCATCATCTCCAACCTACTCATTATCCTGGGCGGCGTCATAATCCTGCGCAACCAGGCCTTCTCGACCGCGACACTCACCACGATGGTGGTTATCGTGGCCGGCTTTGGCTGGATTGTCGAAGGTGTCATGTCCATTCTGGAGTCCGAGCTTTCGTCCAACCGCGCCCTTGCCATCCTGAGCGGTGCACTCTCCATCATCGCCGGCATGTTCGTGTTTATCTATCCGCTGTGGTCGGCCAAGATGCTTGTCATCTTTAGTGGCGCCGCGCTGCTGGTGTTTGGCGTAACGCTCATTGTTCGCGCCATTCAATTTGGCAAACTGGTGCACTAGATGCCGCGAACGCTCTTTATTGATGCCGACGCCTGCCCGGTCACGCGCGAGTCGATTGACTGCGCGCGGCGGGCGGGCGTCGCCGTTGTTATCGCCGGCAACAGCACGCAAAACCTGGAACGGCACATTCGCCGCGACGACCCGCGCGATGCCGAGCACGCGCGACGCGGCTTTTGGGTCACGACGCTCGACGTGAGCGTGGGCGCCGACAGCGCCGACTTTGCCATTGTCGAACGCCTGCAGGCGGGCGACGTGGTCGTGACGCAGGACATTGGCTTGGCGAGCATGGTGCTCGGGCGCGATGCCGCCGCTATCGGTGTGCGCGGGCGCGTCTACGACAAAGCAACCATCGACATGCAGCTGTTTATTCGCCACAAGGAAAAGAAGGTGCGCCGCGCCGGCGGACGCACTCGCGGGCCGGCGGCATTTACCAGCGAAGACCGCGCCCGCTTTAAACGCAACCTCACCGAGCTGCTGCGCTACCCAAGGTAGATTTTTGGGACATGTCCGGAAATCTACCTTTTTGTTTTGGCGATTGACGCGCATCCAACGCCCAAGTCATGGCGGTAGATTTTACGGTATACCCCAGTTTTTACGGCCTATCCCAAACATCTACTTAGAGGCCAAAGGCGGAAAGGATGAGACCCCAGCCCGCGCCGATGACGTACATCATAATCAGGAACACGGCATTTTCGCGGGCGCTGCGGTTGGTGCGGAACAGCACCAGATAACCCACGCCGGCGGAAATGAGCGTGCCGGCGAGCATCGGGGCCAGCTGCAGCGCGCCTTCCAGGTACAGTTGCGTGATGACGACGCTGGCCGAGCAGTTGGGGATCAGGCCGACGAGTGCCGAGCCCAGGACCGCAAGCGTCTCGTTGCCGCGCAGGAACTGCTCGATTGCGGACTCGCCGAACGTCTCGAGCACGGCAACCAGAATCAGCGTCACCAGGAAAATGAATACCGATACCTGCACGGTGTGGGAGATGGTGCTGCGGATAATCGACAGGACAGGCGTCCCTTCGTGGGAATGGGAGTGACCGTGACCATCATGGTGTTCATATTCGCCCTCATGACCGTGATCGTGGCCATGTCCGTGTTCGTGCTCGTCCTCGTCTTCATCACAACCGCAATGGTCGCGCTCGCACAACTCGTGGATGTGGTCGGCGCTCACGCCTGCCTCGGCCACCTCGTCGATGATGTCACCGCCGCTGTGGTCGTCATGCGCGCAGTTAACGTGCGCCGGATTGACAGTGGTCCCCAACACGGTACGACGAATCGCCGCATGCGCGCGGGCGTTGCGACGCAGACCGCGAATGGCGGCATCTACGATAAAGCCCGTGACCAGTGCGATAAGCGCTTTCGAAGCCAAAAGCATCGCCATAGTCTGCACGGGAACCTGCTCGGCAAGTAGCAGCGGCAGCATCTCGTCGGAGGTCGAAAGGAACACCGCCACCAACGTGCCCAAGGTCACGACACGGCCGGCGTACAGCGTTGCTGCCATGGCCGAAAATCCGCACTGCGGCACAATGCCCAGCAGCGAGCCAACCACGGGACCCGCAGCGCCGGCGCGCTTGATAGCGCCGTTGACGCGGTCGCCCGCAACGTGCTCAAGTGTCTCGAGAGCAAGATACGTCACCAACAAAAACGGCACCAGCGACAGCGTGTCCTTGCCGGCGTCGAGCAGAATATCAATCAGTAAATCCATGACGGATGGAACCTTTCGTGTCTTTCGGCAGCATTGTAAAAGTCCTAGCGGTCAACTAGGGTATTGTAGTTGTCCCGGGCGCGGTGCCAATAGTTGCCCATGGTAAACTATCATCTCGCCACAACTCAGTAACCCCGAGCCGCGCGACGCGGCCCGTCCAAGGAGCAGCCTATGAACGTTTCGCAAGCACTTGAATACGAGCGCCAGCCGTTTATTCCCATGTTTATCTATGGCGATCACGGCGCCATGGAGTCCGAACGCCAGAAGGGCGAAGAGGCCCTCAAGGTGCTCGAGACCGAGTATTTTACTGCCGAGGACGACCCCGGCTTCGACTTTGCCACCGTGCGCGACCTGGCCGACCGCAACCGCGACCTTTGCGACCAGATTGGGGAGGCACGCCTGCGCAATGTGACGCCCGCGACGCTCTCGCGCGGCCTGTCCGACGCCGACACCTGCGCCGCCATCGGCAAAATGCAAAAGCGCACCGCCGCGTCCGTTATGCGCGAGATCCGCGGTGACCGCGACGCGCTCGGCGTGGCCTACGCCCGCAAGCCCATCCAGGGCACCGTGCTCGGTGTCGACATCGAGACCACCGGCCGTGCACCCGAACGCGGTTATATCATCAACGTCGGCTGGGAGATCATGGAACTCACCAGCGACGCCATCCCGCACGACGCCGAGGCGCACTACTGTGGCCTGCCCGACATCTACCGCGGCGAGGATGTACCGCTGTCGAATATCCACCACATTACTTGGGACGACATCGACGGCAAAACGCCCTTCCGCGAGAACAAGGAGCTGCAAAAGCAGCTGCTCAAGCTTATGAAGAAGTACCCGTACATGGCGCATAACGCCGCCTTTGAGGACAGCTGGTTCAAGATTCACCTGGACGGTTACGCCGAGGCACGCCGCGCGGGTAAGATCATCGTCATCGACTCGCGCCAGATCTGCCGCAGCCTGGACGCCGACGTGCGCTCGCTCCCCCGCGAGTCCGCCCCCGCCGCGCTCGAGAACTGGGCACGCCGCCGTGGAACCCTCGCCGCCGACGCCAACGAGCAGCATCTGGGTCTGGACGACACCGACCTCATGCTCCGCACGGTACAGGCCGAGTTCAACCTCAAGAACCTATTCGCGAAATAACCGATCCATCTGCGGGAGCGCCTGCCAGGCACAGCGCAATCCGTCTGGGCACACCGGCACGCAGTAAACTAGGGCGCAGCCTTATGGCTGCACCCTAGTTTTCATCAAAACGAGCAAATACGCGTGCTTCACATAGTCGGCAGGTTGGCCCACCTACATTTTTCGAGTTGTTCGGCCAGCTGAACCACTAGTCAAGGCCCCTTGAACCGCAATCGAGCGCTATAGTCGCCCCAATTTCGCAACCAAGCCCTATAAATCTACCTGAATCAATTCGAATAGGACGTTGCGATCGCACCATTCGTATAGGATAAGGCCGAATAACTCAAATTATGTTGGTGAGGCATCTGAGCGGTCGGCAAAAACGCTTAGAAGCTACGAATCCGCAACTAAAGTTCACCAAAATGGGGCAGCCGACAGAAACCTCCCCAGCCGAAGCTGCCCCCCTCAATACGACAGCTCAAAAACCCACCGTTCGCAGAAGATAAGCCGCGCCCCAATACCGTTGCCCGAAGTTTCGAGCGTATATGGCGTCCGCTATGCCATCATGCGCGTATGGGAATCGTTCTGTCACATACCACGGCACGCGCTGTATACCAAACAGTCAACTCGCTCGCAAGCCACGCGACCGATCCCATACCTATGGAAAAGATCAAGCTGTCTGCGCCGACCACGTCCAACCTGGAAGCGGCGCGAGCATGGCTCAACAGAAAGAATGTCGATTCTGAAAGCATCCATGTGCTGACGTTTTCCAATAATGCCAAAAGGCACCGCAAGGGCTGCATCTGCCACTGCACGCGCTATACGTTTGATGCAGAAAGCTACCTAGAACTCGAGCCGAACGTCCACATCGTCGATATCAAGCTGTGCGCGTTAGAAGCAGCAGCCGACCTCAACCTTTCGGAGCTCGTTGAGTATTACTTTGAAATCTGCGGCTCCTACGCGCTTGGAACGTCCGACGAAACTCAATATCGCGAGCGCCCAGCCCTAACCAGCGTTGAAGAGCTCAGAGCCTTCTTTTCAGAGGCATCGGGGTATCGTGGATCTAATAAAGCACTTAAGGCACTTTCTTATGTACGCGAAGGCTGTCGCTCCCCACTCGAAACGGCGTTTGTCATGATGCTGACAATGCCCAAGTCAATGGGTGGCTTAGCCATACGCGCTATCAAAACGGACTATCCGATCCCAGTCCCCAAAAGATACGCCGCCCTAACGCGACGGACGGTTTTCTACCTCGACGCGCTGCTCGAAAATTCGATGACCGATATCGAATACAACGGCTTTTACCACGACGAGCCCGAACAGCAATCAATTGACGAGGAACGCCGAAACACGCTGCGAAACATGGGATATGCCGTTATCACAGTTAGTCGTCATTCGTTTTTCAAGCAGTCCGCTTTTAGACGGGTCATGGAAGCGATTCGCATTCGCGAGAAGATATGGCCCGGTCGACTCCCGGATAACTTCGCCATCCTGCAAGAAACTCTTCGTCAATTTGTCTTGCGGCGCTACTTCGAATACGGCCGCCGCGTCCTGGAGACACTCAAAGAAGAAGAGGCCGCCAAGCGCGAAATTGCAAGCCAATATCCGCAAGCTGATGACCCGAGCATCAACGATGTGCCAGAACCCGACGACATGCAACACGTCGGGGCCCTTGCTGAGGAAATCAATGGGCCTTGGGAAAGCGACATTTTCGCAAAAATCGATGAAAACCGCACGGAAGACGACACGATTATTGATCTAATTGAGAATTCGCTCTTCTAAATGCGATCTCTGCGGATGTCCACCTACATTTTTCGACTTATTCGGCCACCGATGTGCCAGATTGGCTGCAGCAATGCTCAATATAACTTTAGATAAAACTGATTCTGCAGGAACTCCCGTAGAGGAAGAACTGATTCTCGCGGTATTTAACACGATAAAGTACAAATATGAACAGTTCTAATGCTTCTCAAGGTGGCTTTCTTAGCATGCTGGCCGAACATCTCGAAATATGTTGGCGAGCATTGCGTCGATGTCTCCCAACCCGCAGAAAATCGCCGAGGCGGCAAGCAGTCATCGAAATTATCGCAAATTGTATTGACATATGAACATGCGCTCATATAATCGGAAGTAAGTTATATGAGCGCATGTTCATATGAAAGGATATTGCAATGAGCAGCCACGCTGATGAAACAAAGACTGGCATCGAGGCCACCGAGCCGATCGTCCCCACCACCTGCTCGCCCGAGGACCTTCCCGACGAGGAGCTTCTCTACGACCTTGCCGACCTGTTCAAGGTCTTCAGCGACACCACGCGCATCAAGATTCTCTATGCCCTCATGGGTCGCGAGCTCTGCGTGGCTGACATCGCCGAAGCGACCGCGACCTCGCAGTCTGCGGTGTCGCACCAGCTGCGCACGCTTAAGCAGTCGCACCTGGTCAAGTTCCGCCGCGACGGCCGCAACATTCTCTACTCGCTTGCCGACGATCACGTCTACACCATGCTTAACCAGGGCATGAGCCATATCTGCGAATAGCAATCAACCACGGTATCAGCGCGGCCGGCACCCAGACCGCTAACACAGGGAAAGGAACCCACCATGAAAAAGCAGTTCAAGCTCGACGAGATCGATTGCGCCAACTGCGCGCGTGAACTTCAGGACGAGCTGGCTAAGCTCGATGGCGTCAAGTCCGTTTCGGTCAACTTTATGACCCAGAAGCTGACGCTCGAGGCTGACGACGCCGAGTTCGACGAGGTCCTGGACCGCGTCGTTGAGTTCACCGCCGACGCCGAGCCGGACTGCGAAATCATTCTCTAACCCGCGCATACGTTGACCTGTAAGGCCGCGCTTGCCGCGGCCTTTGCTCGCGAAATTATATGAGCAAGTGTTCATACACTCGAATGGGAGGTTTGAATCATGGCAGCCGCCGATCCCAAAAAGAAAAAGAAGAAGCGCAAGAAGAAAGAGTCCCTTGAGCACAAGCGCAACCGCATCCTGGTAGCACTGGGCATTTTTGCCGTTGTTTATGCCCTCGACGAGCTCGGCGCCCTCACTATCGCATTTGGGGAGCCTGGCAACATCTACGCCAGCTTCGCGCTGTTCCTCGTGCCGTTTTTGATTGCCGGATACGACGTACTGCAAAAGGCATTCAATAACATCCGCCGCGGCAAGGCCTTCGACGAGAGTTTCCTTATGGCAGTCGCGACCATCGGCGCATTTGCCATGGTGCTCTTCCCCGACACCGACCCGCACATGGCCGAAGGCGCCGCTGTCATGCTGTTCTACCAGGTCGGCGAGTTGTTCCAGGCATACGCCGTGGGCAAGAGCCGCAAGTCGATCAGTGCCATGATGGACATCGCGCCCGACTACGCTAACGTCGAGCAAGCCGACGGCACACTCGAACAGGTCTTTCCCGATGACATCGCCGTCGGCACCGTGATCGTGGTCAAGCCCGGCGAGCGCGTGCCTATCGACGGCGTCATCGTCGAGGGCGAAACCCAGCTCGACACCGCCGCACTCACGGGCGAGTCGGTCCCCCGCCCGGCCAAGACCGGCGACGATATCATCAGCGGTTGCATCAACATGACGGGCCTCATCCACGTGCGCACCACCAAGCCCTTTGGCGAGTCAACCGTCGCGCGTGTTCTGGAGCTCGTGGAGAATGCCAGCGAAAAGAAGGCGCGCACCGAGAACTTCATCACGCGCTTTGCCCGCGTCTACACCCCCGCCGTCACTGGCGCTGCCGCGGTGCTCGCGCTTGGCGGCGGCCTGGTGACTGGCGCTTGGTCCGATTGGATCCTGCGCGGCCTGACCTTCCTGGTCGTCAGCTGCCCGTGCGCCCTCGTGATCAGCGTACCGTTGAGTTTCTTTGGCGGCATCGGCGGCGCGTCCAAGCTGGGCGTTCTCATCAAGGGCTCCAACTACCTCGAGACGCTCGCCGACGTGGACACCATCGTCTTCGACAAAACGGGCACCCTCACCAACGGCACGTTCTCGGTCGTCGCGGTGCACCCCGAGGCTGGCTATACCGAGCAGTCGCTGCTCGAAGTCGCAGCCCTTGCTGAATCGTTCTCCGATCACCCCATCGCGCAGTCCGTGCGCGACGCCTACCAGGGCGAGGTCGACCCCAAGCGCGTGAGAGACTCCGCCAACGACGCGGGCCACGGCGTGACGGCAACCATCGACGGCAAGCACGTCGTCGTTGGCAACGCCAAGATGCTCGCCACGGCCGGCGTTGAAGCACCGGACTGCGAGGTTGTCGGCACGATCCTCCACGTGCTCGTTGACGGCGTGTACGCCGGCCACATCGTGATTGCAGACACCGTTAAGGCCGATGCGGAGCAAACGATTCGCGACCTGCATGCCGCCGGTATCAACCGAACCGTCATGCTCACGGGCGACCGCGAGGAGGTTGCAGCGTCTGTGGCCAAGCAACTCGGTCTCGACGAGTTCCACGCGCAGCTCCTGCCGGGCGACAAGGTCGAGCGCGTTGAGGCGTTGCTCGCGGCCGAGTCGGGTAAAGGTAAGCTCGCCTTTGTGGGCGACGGCATCAACGATGCACCCGTGCTCACCCGTGCCGATGTGGGCATTGCCATGGGCGCCATGGGGTCCGACGCCGCGATTGAGGCCGCCGACGTGGTGCTCATGGACGACAAGCCGTCCAACATTTCCCGTGCCATCCGAGTGGCGCGCAAGACCATGGCGATTGTCTGGCAGAACATCATCTTTGCACTGGGGATTAAGCTGTTGATTCTGGTGCTCGCGGCGCTCGGCATCGCCAATATGTGGCTTGCCGTCTTTGGCGACGTGGGCGTGGCAATCATCGCCATCCTGAACGCCATGCGCGCGATGGGTGTCAAGAACCTGTAGCGCTCGTGGTCCCTCCGGCCGGGGCCGGGCTTGGTTTTGAAAACGTCCTCGCGCATGAGGCCCGTCTTTCCTGCTCCTGCGGAGCAACGGAAAGGCGGGCCTCGCGCTGCGGAGTGTTTTCAAAACCAAGCCCGGCCCCGGCCTGCATTGACACAGCTGGCGGTTCTTGGGCATCGCTTGCTGGCGGGGTTCCTTTGCTGAAATGGACTTGGCCGAAAGGGCCGCTGGTCCCGGTCGCTGGTTCGCGCTTTGCGTGAACTCCGCGCTACTGTGGGTCAGTTAGGCTTCTGTTTTTGGACCCGCTACATCTTCCCGCCTCAGCATCGACCTTAGCTTCTCGAAACTCTCCTCGCTCAGGCAGTGCTCCATGTGACAGCCCTCTTGCGAGGCAACCTCGGGCGTTACGCCTGCGTCCTCTAGCAGACCTACAAAAAAGCAGTGGCGCTCCCACATTTGACGGGCAACCTCAAGACCGCGTTCCGTCAGATGCACGTCGCGCTTGCCCATTTCGACATAGCCGTTGCTTTCCAACGTCGCCATGGCCTTGGAAACGCTCGCCTTGGTTACGCCGAGGTACTCCGCAACGTCGATCGAGCGCACGATGCCCTGACGTTCCGATAGAACGTAGATCGATTCGAGATAGTCTTCTCCGGATTCACGCAGGGCCATGGGCCGCCTTTCGCGATGGCTTCTAGTTAGCCTTTGGATACTTTCCTTGGCTTACTTTACCGCAAAAGTTGACCATGTCTTACTGCATTGACCAAAAAGTTAGCCGCGTTTCACAAAACGTGCGAGATGAAAACAAAATGGGAACGCCCCGCAAGGAGTGTCCCCAGCTGCCGGCAGATAAGGAGCGTCCCCAAGTGCCGGGTCGCAGCTACACGAGGCCAAAGTGCTTCGCGGCGTTGTAGATGCCGTCGTCATCCACGGCGGTCGTTACGTAGGTCGCCGCGGCCTTCACGGTATCCTGCGCGTTGCCCATGGCCACGCTCGTGCCCACGGCGGCAAACATCGACAGGTCGTTCTCGCCGTCGCCAAAGGCAATCGCCTCGCTCGCGTCGATACCAAGCCGCTCGAGCGTCGCCGCCACGCCCAGGTCCTTGCCGCCGTTAGCGGGAATAATGTCGCAGAACAGGTCGCACCAGCGTGTAGTGAGCGAATGCGACACCGCATCAGTCACGATATGCTCGTCGGCCGGGTCCACAAAGGCGCAGAACTGGTAGACTGGCGCGTCAAAGGCGTGCTCAAACGGCTTCTCGTGGTAGACAATCCCCGCGTTGCTCCCGGCCGTCACCACGCGCTCGGACAGGCGGTTCACAAACGAGTTCTCGCCCTGCATGCACAGCGAGTCGTAGCGCCCCTCGGCCACCTGGTCCACGATCACCGCGACGTCGTCCGGATCGATCGGGCAGCTGCGGTAAACCCCCTCGGCATCAAAGCAGTGCTGGCCCGAAAGCGTAATGTACGCATCCCAACCAAGATCGAACAGCCAATCGGGCATCTGATAGGTCGGGCGACCCGTGGCGATCACGCACGCAATCCCCTGCTCATGAAAGCTGTCGAGCACCTGCTGCGCCGACGCCGGAATCCGATGGGTCTTAAAGCTCAGCAACGTGCCGTCGATATCGAAAAACGCGGCCTTGATCATCCTCGCCTACTCCTCGCCCTCGAGCTTCTCGCTCGCCTCGAGCCACGCCATCTCCAACTCGTCCATGGCGGCGTGGGCCTCGTCGATCTTTGCCTGCTGCTCGCCCAGCGCCGTGTAATTGGTGGGGTCGACCTGCGCCATCGCAGCCTCGGCCTCCTCCACGCGAGCGCGCTGCGTCTCCATCTTGCGCTCGAGCGAGCTCACCTCGCGGCGGAGCTTCTGGCGCTCGGCGTTGGAAAGACCGTTGGGCTGCCCGCTCGTCTTGGGCTTTTCGGCCGCAACCGCTGCGGCGCCGGTGTCGAACGTGCCGGTCTTGGCACTCGGTGCGCCCACGGGCTCGCCCTCGGCCGTGGCGTTGCACAGGCGCAGGTACTGGTCCACGCCGCCGGGCATATGCGTCAGGTGACCGTCGAGCAGTGCCCACTGCTGGTCGGTCACGCGCTCCATCAAGAAGCGGTCGTGCGTCACCAGGATCAGCGTGCCCGGCCAGCCGTCCAGCAAGTCCTCGACAATCGCCAGCATGTCGGTATCCAGGTCGTTGCCGGGCTCGTCCAGGATGAGCACGTTGGGCTCGTCCAGGATTGTCAGTAGCAGCGACAGACGACGGCGCTGGCCGCCCGAAAGATCGCCGATGCGGCTCCAGAGCTGCTGCGTCGTAAAGCCCAGACGCTCGCAGAGCTTCTCGGGTGAAGTCTCCTTGCCGTCAATGACGTAGTACTTCTTATAGTGGCTGAGCACCTCGCGGATCGTGTCGCCCATGTAGGGTTCGAGCTCCTCGAGCTGCTGCGACAGCACGCCAAAGCGCACCGTCTGGCCGATCTTCACGCGGCCGCGCAGGGGCGCGATCTTGCCCTGGATCACGTCGAGCAGCGTCGACTTGCCGGCGCCGTTCTCGCCCAAAAGACCATAGCGGTCGCCCGCACCAATGAGCCAGGTCACGTCGTTGAGCACCTGCTTGGGCGCGCCATCGGTATCCGCATAGCCGGCGTCCACGTCGACCACATCGATAACTTGCTTGCCCAGGCGGCTCACGGCCAGGCGCTTGAGCTCCAGCTCGTCACGCACGGGCGGCACGTCGGCGATCAGCTCGCGAGCGGCATCCACGCGAAACTTGGGCTTGGTGGAGCGCGCCTGGGCACCGCGGCTCAGCCACGCGAGCTCCTTACGTGCCATGTTGCGACGGCGCTCCTCGGTAACCGCGGCCATGCGGTCGCGTTCCACGCGCTGCAAGATATATGCCGAATAGCCGCCCTCGAAGGGATCGACCTGGCCGTCGTGAACCTCCCACATGCTGGTGCAGACCTCGTCCAAGAACCAGCGATCGTGCGTGACCACGAGCATCGCGCCCTGACCGCGCTGCCAGCGGGCCTTTAAGTGACGCGCAAGCCAGTTGATGGTGCGCATGTCCAGATGGTTGGTGGGCTCATCGAGCATGAGCACGTCATAGTCGCCGATCAGCAGGCGCGCGAGGTCCACGCGGCGGCGCTGACCGCCCGAGAGCTCGCCTACCATGCCCTCCCAGGGCACATCGCTAATAAGACCGGCCAGAATCTGGCGCGTACGGGGGCTCGACGCCCACTCGTACTCGGGGGCGTCACCCACAACGGCATGATGCACGGTATCGGTATCGACAAGCTGGTCCTTTTGGCCGAGTAGACCGATCGTGATGCCGCGGCGCTCGAGGATCTGGCGGCAGACCGCCCCGGCAAACACGAGGCACGCTGTGAGCCGGCCGCTGAACGGGCCGCCGCCGCGCAGGTCGGCGTGGCCGCCGAAGCGCACGGTCGCGGCGTAGTCCGCGTGGCTCGGACGCGGGATCTCCGGATGGTAGGCCGCGCTGTTCTGGTCCTTGTTGCGGAAGATGGCCGAGATCGGCGCGCCGGTCGTCACGCCGTTGAGGATGCCGCTCATCACGAGCGGGTCATCGGTCTCGGAGCGGTGGGTCGTCAGGTCGGACGAGCCGGGGGCGCGCCGGCGCATCTGGATGCGCACGGCGTCCATGTCAACGGCCTCTCCGGCCGGGACGCCGTCGAGCACGACGCCGATCGCCGGGCCGTGCGACTCGCCGAAAATCGTCACTTTTACACGTTCGCCATAGGTGTTCATGCGGTTGCCTCGCTGTTCGTTCAAAAATAGGTTTACAGTTAACCATACAACATTTTCG
The DNA here is from genome assembly GCA_900544115.1 of uncultured Collinsella sp. Taxonomy (GTDB): domain Bacteria; phylum Actinomycetota; class Coriobacteriia; order Coriobacteriales; family Coriobacteriaceae; genus Collinsella. The sequence goes on from UQTW01000009.1 coordinate 63,279, forward strand.
CGGTCTTGTAAATGCCTTTTGCGCGCCGGGAGCGCCGCGCGGCTGTGCGGGCGCGGATTTTACAGATTGGACATGAAAAAATCGTGCCGGTTGTTTATAATAGGATGCACCATTGGATCATTATGCCCGGCGCGGCGCGCCGGCGAAGGAGGCAACAACACATGAGCCAGAAAGTGCTCGTCGTGGAGGACGATATCAACATCGCGGAATTGCTGCGCCTGTATCTGCAGAAAGACGGCTTCGAGGTGTCGCACGCGGCCGACGGCGGCAAGGCCGTCGAGATGGCCAAGGAGATCCAGCCCGACCTTGTGCTGCTCGATATCATGCTGCCCGTGATGGACGGCTGGCAGGTCTGCCGCGAGCTGCGCAAGACCATGAAAATGCCCATCATCATGCTCACCGCCAAGGGCGAGACCGAGGACAAGGTCTCCGGTCTGGAGATGGGCGCGGACGACTACATCGTCAAGCCCTTCGAGGTCAAGGAGCTGCTTGCGCGCGTGCACGCCGTGCTGCGCCGCACCGGCGACGACGGCAAGCCCCAGAGCAAGAAGCTCACCTTCGACAAGCTCGTCATCAACCTCGACTCCTATGAGCTGATCGTCGACGGCAAGAAGATCGACACGCCGCCCAAGGAGATGGAGCTTTTGTACCACCTTGCGGCGACGCCCAACCGCGTCTACACCCGCAACCAGCTGCTCGACGAGGTGTGGGGCTTTGACTACTTCGGCGACAGCCGCACCGTGGACGTGCACATCAAGCGTCTGCGCGAAAAGCTCGAGGGCGTGTCCGACAAGTGGGCGCTCAAGACCGTCTGGGGCGTGGGCTATAAGTTCGAAGCGGAAGAGACGTAAGTGAAGAGCATCTATTTCAAGAACTTCGCCGCGACCGCCGCCATGGTGCTCTTCAGCTTTCTGATCCTCGGCACGGCGTTCGTGTTTCTCGGCCGCAGCTATGTCATCAGCGAATACCGCGGCAACATGGTCTCCAACGCCGAGGAGGTCAGCCATGCGGCGCAGGCGCTCGTGCGCAGCGGCGAGCTCACGAGCTGGGACCTGCGCATGGTCATCAGCACGCTTGCACAGTCGACCGGAAACCACATCTTCATCACCGACACCGACGGGACGGTCGTGTCCTGCTCGTGCCGGAACATTGCCTGCGAGCACCTCGGCCGCACGCTCACCGGCAGTGCCATGACACAGCTGCGCAGCGACGGCAAGCTCAATCTCATCACGAGCCTCGGCGGGTTTTACAGCTCCGCGCACTACGTCGTCGCCCAGCCGATCAACATCGGCTCGGCCGCACGCATCGTCGGCTACGTGTTCGTGACGACCAACAGCGCCACGATCATCGACGGCTGGCGCACGTTCGTGTGGGTATTTCTCGCCGCGTCCGCAGCCGTGATGATGATCGCGCTGCTGCTCTCGCTCGTGACGAGCAAGCGCATGGCGCAGCCGCTCGACGAGATGGCCGTCGCCGCCAAGAAATTCGCACACGGAGATTTTTCCGCCCGCGTCACGGATGACGGGCGCACCGACGAGGTCGGCGCGCTCATCTCGGCGTTCAACACCATGGCGGACTCGCTCGAGACGAGTGAGGAGCGCCGCAACGCCTTCATTGCCAACGTCTCGCACGAGCTCAAGACGCCCATGACCACCATCGCCGGCTTTGCCGACGGTATTCTCGACGGCACGATCCCCAAGGAACAGGAGGACAAGTACCTTGTCACCATTGCCGACGAGACGCGCCGCCTCTCACGCCTTGTGCGCAGCATGCTGGACATGTCGCGCGTGGAGAGCACGGGCGAGGATCTGACGCGCCGGCGCGAATTTGACATCTCGGACAGGATCGTCAGCACCATGCTCAGCTTTGAGGCGCGCGCCAATGACAAGCAGCTCGACGTCGACCTCCAGCTTCCGGAGGATCCGATGCTCGTGCTCGGCGACCCGGACGCCATCACGCGTGTACTTTATAATCTGATGGACAACGCCGTCAAATTTGCCGCGCCCGGCAGCACGCTGTGCGTCTCGCTCTGGAAGTCGGAGGGCAAGGCCTACGTCTCCGTGCGCGACCATGGCGAGACCATCCCCGCCGACGACCTGCCGTTCATCTTCGACCGCTTCCACAAGTCCGACCGCAGCCGCAGCCTTGACCGCGACGGCGTGGGCCTCGGGCTGTATCTGGTCAAGAGCATCCTCGACGCGCACGGGGAGGACATCGCCGTCACGAGCCGCGACGGGGAGACAGAGTTCGTGTTCACGCTCACGCTCGCAAAGCCCGCGCCCAAGCCCACTGCCAAGCCGGAAAACACCGGCCGACGGGGCGGGCGCAAGAGTTCATGAATTGTTCGCGGAATTCATAGAATGTTCGTTTTCCATTCATAAGCAGCACAAAATCGTGTGTTATCATCAAATCGTTCCTTGGGAGGGACACCAACATGTACGACAACGTTCGCAAACCGGAGTCCGACTGGTATGAGGCCGGCTATTCCGCGCCCCGCAGCGAAGCTTCCGGCAGCGGCTGCTACGACTCTTACTGGAGTCCGTCGCAGACCGCCGCACCGAAGAAGAAGTCCCATCAGGGCCTGAAGATCACGATGATCATTCTCGGCGTGTTGGTGCTGATCATCGCCTCGTGTTATGTGTTCGCGGCGCGCGGACGGGACTCTGCTCCCTCCGTCGATCCCAGACAGCACGGCAGCGTGACGATCCCACAGGACGATGCGGATGATGACACCACCGTCACCGGCAAGAACGAGCTGCCGGGCGCGCCGACAGATCCCGGCGTGACCATGGCGCTCCAGCCCGCCGGCGGCAGCGCGCTCTCGCTGCAGAGCGTGTATGCCAAGTGCCTGCCGTCCGTTGTCGGCATTCATGCCGACATCCGCCGCGGCGAGTACAGCACCGGCACGGGCATCGTGCTCACGAGCGATGGCTACATCGTCACGAACACGCACGTGCTCGACGGCGCGAAGAGCGTCACCGTGACCACGTCGGACGGCACCGAGTATACGGGTGCGCTCGTCGGCGCAGACGCCGTGAGCGACATCGCCGTGCTCAAGATCGACGCACAGGGGCTCACCCCCGCCGAGTTCGGCGACTCCAGCTCCCTGCAGGTCGGCGATGACGTTGTGTCCATCGGCAACCCGCTCGGCGAGCAGCTGCGCTGGACGATGACCAACGGCATCATCTCCGCCATCAACCGCGACATGGTCTATAACGGGCACAGCATGACCCTCCTGCAGACCAATGCCGCCATCAACGAAGGCAACTCCGGCGGCCCGCTCATCAACATGTATGGGCAGGTGATCGGCATCACGAACATGAAGGCCCTGTCCACCGGCGTGGAGGGCATCGGCTTCGCGATCCCGACGGCGGTCATCCGGCCGATCGTCAATGCCCTGCTGGCAGACGGCCGCGTTTCCGGCCGCGTGAGCATCGGCATCACCGTGGGCGCGATCTCCTCTGCCGCTTCGGACTACTATGATCTGCCCGAGGGGCTTTATATCAGCGACGTCGCTGAGGGCTCGGACGCCGAGAAGAAGGGCATCCAGTCCGGCGATATGCTTCTGGCGGTCAACGGCAAGGCCGTGACCACCACCTACGATGTCAGCGCCGTCAAGGATGGCTTGCAGGTGGGCGACACCGTCACCCTGACCATCTATCGCGACGGCAAAACGTTCGACGTCAAAGTCAAGCTCGTCGACACGAACGACATCTCTTAATTTGCTAGTTTCTCCCTCCTCATATTCTCCTCTCTATTGAACGAACCCCAGGCGGCTTGCCGTCTGGGGTTTGTTCTATATCCGGGTGCAGTTGTGTGCTGCTGTGCCGCGCAACAGAGCCGCAGGGGAGTCCGAGGGGGCAAGGCCCGCCTCGGTTTTGATGGCACGCGCTTGCGCAGCGGATGCGCAAAACAGCCCGCTCCGATGGAGCGGGCTGTTTTGCCTGTATGCGTTTGGTGCGTTTTGCACTTCACGGTGCGCCGCAGCGAAACGTGCCGCCGGCATACGCATACACCGTGCAGCCGAGCGCGTCGGCGTCGGCGGGGTCGTGCGTGGCGAGCACGAGCGTCCTGCCCTGCGTCTCGGCGGCGATGCACGCGATCACACGCGCACGCAGCGCCGCATCCAGGGCGCGAAACGGCTCGTCGAGCAGCAGCACCGGCGCGTCATACGCGAGCGCGCGCGCAATGGCCACGCGCTGCTGCATACCGCCGGAGAGCGCCGCGGGATATTGCTCCGCCGCCGCGCCGAGCTCCAGCCGCTCCAGCCATGCGCGCGCCTGCGGCATGGTCTGCGCCCGGTCGGAGAGCACGGCGTTGACATTTTCCGCCGCCGTGCGCCACGGCAGCAGCCGCGGCTCTTGAAACACGCACGCTATGCGCCCGGGTGAAACGCGCACGCTGCCGCCGTCCGGCGTGCGCAGCCCGGCGAGCACGCGCAGCAGCGTCGTCTTGCCGCAGCCGGACGGGCCCATGAGCGCGATGTGCGCCCCGTCGGGCACGGTGAGCGTGACCTTGTGCAGCACGTCGCGCCCGTCGTAGGTCACGGTGAGGTCGTGCACTTCGATCATGTGCCGCCGCCTCCTTTCCCGCGCGGGGTCAGCGCGCGCAGCACCAGCCGCTCGAGCCCGACGCTCAGCAGGATCACCGCGAGCGTCCACGCGAAGAGGTCGGTGGTCTGCAGATACAGCTTCGATTCATAGATCATGCGGCCGATGGCACTGTGCGGCACGGTGAGCACCTCGGCGGCGATGGCGGACTTCCAGCCGAAGCCGATGCCGGAGCGCAGCGCCGCGAGAAAGTGCGGCCGCACGCCCGGCAGATAGATCCGCCGCAGGATGCGTCCGCGCGGCCAGCCGTACACCTGCGCAAGCTCGAGCAGGGCGGGGTCGGCCGAGCGGATGCCGGTGCAGACGTTGCTCCACACGACGGGCAGCACCATGAGCAGCGAGATGAACACCGGCAGCCAGTCGCGCGCGATCCACACGAGCGCGAGCACGACGAACGACGCCACGGGTGTGGACTTGACGACCGTCATGAGCGGGCGCAGCAGCGCGTCAGCGGTTTTCGACACCGAGCACGCGACGGCCATGCCCGTGCCGAGCGCGACCGCCGCCGTGATGCCGAGCAGCACGCGCCCGATGGATACGGCCGTGATGCGCCAGAATGCCGCCGTCGCCGCGAGCTCGCACAGCCTGCGCACGACGACCCACGGCGCGGGCAGCAGCAGCTCCCGGTTCACGAGCAGTGCGAGCGCCGCCCACATCGCGACCCAGAATGCAAGCGTCAGCGCACCGCGGGCAAAACGCTTCATTTCAGCACGCAGTAGAAGTCATCCCCCGGCACGCTGCCGCCGATGCTCTGCGGGGCGACGGTGCTCAGTGCGGTGAGAAACGCCGTGAGCGGCGCCTGCATCTCTGCGCCGGTCACGAAGCAGATGTTGCAGTTCGGGATGGCTTTGGCGGCCACGGCGGCCTTGGCAAAGATACCCGCATCCTGGATCATCTGGCCGGCCTGCTCGGGCTCGGCGGTCAGGAATTCGATGGACGCCTTGTATTCCTCGAGAAACGCTTTGACCTCGTTCGGGTGCTCGTCTGCAAACGCCTTGCGCACGACGACGCAGCCCTGCACGAGGCTGCCGGCCTCGGAGACCTTGTCCCATTCGGCGGTCAGGTCGAGCGCGGCGGTGAGCTCCGGATTGGCCGCGCGGGCGATCGTGACCATCGGCTCGGGCAGCACGGCGATGTGCACCTCACCGGAGGCGAGCGCCGTGTTGAGCTCGGCCGGCTGGGCATAGGTATTGTCGATGGTGATGTCCGTGCCGGCGGTCAGACCGTTGCGCTCACACAGGTACTGGAAGATGAAGGTCGGGTTCTGCACGGGGACATAGACGTTCTTGCCGCGCAGATCGGCGAAGGACGTGATGTTCTCCGTGCCGTCGGTCACGACGTAGAGCACGCCGCGCGTGTTGAGCGCGAGCACCTGCACGGCGCCGTTGGTCTTGTTGTAGAGCGCGGCGGCGGCGTTCGTCGGCAGGGCGGCGATGTCGGCAGTGCCGTTGACGAGCGCGGCGGTGGCGTTGCTCGGGTCGGTCTCGACGGTGAAATTGTAGTTGAGCGCGGCGCTGCCTGCTTTGCTGTCGGACATGAGCTTTGCCATGCCGAAGCCGGTCGTGCCGTTGAGCGAGACGACGTTGACGGTCAGGTCCTTGTCGACGGCGCTGCCTGTGTCCTTCTCGCCGCAGGCGGCGAGGGCGAACACCATCAGGACGGCCAGCAGCAGAGCCGTGCATTTGCGCAGATGTTTCATTGCAGATCTCTCCTTTTCGTGATTGCCGCCTGCATCGTGAGACAAAAAATGCCATGCCCGAAAGGCATGGCGGTGCAGCAGTGCACGCACGCAGCCTTCCACCTCATGGGCGATTCGGTGTCAGATTCGGTGCGGGATCGGCGGCGGCCGGGCCGGCAGCAGAGCTTGCGGCGCGGGCGCATAGTTTAGTTCGATTATGACACGGGAATACAGGCGTGTCAAGCATTTGCGGCGACTTTTCCAAAAGATGCACAGAGGTTGAAAAATGGAACGTATTGTGAAAAAATCTCTCAGTTTGTCGTTATCAAAACGACGGGGCTGGGCATTGAAATCACAGAAAAAATCCTGTATATTGTATATAGAAAACCTGCATCAGCCGGGGTAGGAGCCGGCAAAGTGCAAATTTGTTGGAAAGGGAATCGAAATTATGGAACAGATCGATTACAAATTCATTGACCAGGTTCTTGCGGATCACGCCTGCGACGCCTCGCAGATCATTGCGATCATGCAGGATGTGCAGGCCAAGTATCGGTACCTGCCGAAGGACGCGCTGCGCTACATTGCGGACAAGGTGGGCATCAGCGAGTCGAAGATCTACGGCGTGGCGACGTTCTATGAGAACTTCTCGCTCGATGTCAAGGGTAAGTATGTGCTCAAGGTCTGCCGCGGCACGGCGTGCCATGTCCGCAAGTCCGGCAACGTCCTGCAGGCGCTGTATGACGCCACCGGCCTGAGCGAGAGCAAGCCGACCTCGGACGACGGCCTGTTCACGATCGAGATCGTCTCGTGCCTCGGCGCGTGCGGCCTGAGCCCGGTCGTGATGGTCAACGACACCGTCCACCCGTCCATGACCCCTGAAAAGGCCGCAGATCTGATCGAGGAGTTGCGTGCAAAGGAGGGTGCGTAATGCGTCAGAGAATCGAATCCCTGGAGCAGTTCCGCGCGCTGCAGGCCGAGTACATGGCCGCACGCGAGGCGGAAAAGCGGAAGATCCTTGTCTGCTGCGGCACGGGCTGTGTCGCCGGCGGCAACCTGAACGTCTATCATGAGCTCAAAAAGCGCATGGATGAGCTCGGCATCCCCTGCGAGGTCTCCCTGACCGAGCACCACGACGACTCCGTCGGCCTGAAAAAGTCCGGCTGCCACGGCTTTTGCGAGATGGGACCGCTGGTGCGCATCGAGCCCGAGGGCTGGCTGTACACGAAGTGCCAGGTCAGCGACGTGGAGGAGATCATCCAGAAGACTATCCTCGGCGGGCAGTTCATCGAGCGCCTCGGCTACAATCGGGGCGGCGAGCTCTATGAGCGTCAGGAGGACATCCCGTTTTACAAGCGTCAGACCCGCCGCGTGCTTGAGCACTGCGGCCACATCGACGCGGAATCCATCGAGGAGTATCTGTCCATCGGCGGCTACGGCGCGCTGGCCAAGGCGCTGTTCGAGATGCAGCCGGACGAGATCGTGCAGGTCGTGAGCGATTCCGGTCTGCGCGGCCGCGGCGGTGCGGGCTTCCCGACGGGCAAAAAGTGGGCGCAGGTCGCTGCGCACACCGAAGAGCCCGTGAAATACATCGTCTGCAACGGCGACGAGGGAGACCCCGGCGCCTTCATGGACCGCTCCTGCATGGAGGGCGACCCGCACAAGGTCATCGAGGGCATGATCGTCGCGGGCGTTGCCACGGGCTCGACCGAGGGCTACATCTACGTCCGCGCCGAGTACCCCATGGCCGTGCACCGGCTCACCGTTGCCATCGAACAGGCGAAGGAGCTGGGCCTGCTGGGTGACAACATCCTCGGCAGCGGCTTCAACTTCCATATGCACATCAACTGCGGCGCGGGCGCGTTCGTCTGCGGCGAGGGCTCGGCCATGACCGCGTCCATCGAGGGCAACCGCGGCATGCCGCGCACGAAGCCCCCGCGCTCCGTCGACAAGGGCCTGTACGGCAAGCCCACCTGCCTGAACAACGTCGAGACGTTTGCCAACGTCCCCGACATCATCAAAAAGGGCGCCGACTGGTTCAAGTCCGTCGGCACGGAGGGCAGCTCCGGCACGAAGGCCTTCGCCCTGACGGGCAACGTCGTCAACACCGGCCTGATCGAGGTGCCCATGGGCACGACGATGCGCGAGGTCGTGTATGAGATCGGCGGCGGCATCAAAAACGGCAAGGCGTTCAAGGCCGTGCAGATCGGCGGCCCGTCCGGCGGCTGCCTGACGGAGGCGCACATGGATCTGCCCATGGACTTCGATTCGCTCAAGAAGGCCGGCGCGATCATCGGTTCCGGCGGCCTCGTCGTCATGGACGAGGATACGTGCATGGTGTCCATCGCGCAGTTTTTCATGAACTTCATCTGCAACGAGTCGTGCGGCAAGTGCACCCCGTGCCGTGAGGGCACGACCCGTATGCTTGACATCCTCACCCGGATCACGAAGGGCAACGGGAAACCCGGCGACATCGAGGAGCTGCGCTCCCTCGCCAAGATGATCCAGAATTCCTCCCTGTGCGGTCTCGGCAAGACTGCGCCGAACCCTGTGCTGTCCACGCTCGCAAACTTCGAGGACGAATACCGCGAGCATATCTTCGACAAGAAGTGCCGCACCGGCAGCTGCCGCAGCCTGACGACGTATGTCATCGACCCGGCAGTGTGCAAGGGCTGCACGAAGTGCGCGCGCAACTGCCCGGCCGGCGCCATCACCGGCGAGCTGAAGAAGCCGCACCACATCGATCCGGAAAAATGCATCAAGTGCGGCGCCTGCAAGGCCGGCTGCCCGTTCGGTGCGATCAAGGAGGCGTGAACCATGGCTGAAAAGAAAATGATCATCGACGGTGTGTCCTGCCCGTTCACGACCGAGCGCAACGTGCTCGAGGTCGCCCGCAACAACGGCATCGACATCCCCTCGCTTTGCTACTGTGAAAACCTGTCCATCTACGGCGGCTGCCGCCTGTGCCTCGTCGAGAACGACCGCGGCAAGATGGACGCGGCCTGCTCCATGCAGCCGCGCGACGGTATGGTCGTCAACACCCACACCAAGCAGGTGCTCGACAGCCGCCGCACCACGCTGCAGCTGCTCATGAGCAGCCACCGGGCCGACTGCCTGACCTGCGATCAGAGCGGCCGCTGCAAGCTGCAGGAGTATGCCCGCCGCTACCATGTGGACGAGCACCGCTTCGAGCCCAACACCTACTGCACCGAGCCGATGGATCTCTCGTCACCGAGCATCGTGCGCGATCCGAGCAAGTGCATCCTCTGCGGTCTGTGCGTGCGCACCTGCGCCGAGATCCAGAACATCGGCGCGGTCGATTTCAGCGGCCGCGGCAAGAAGGCGCACATCTCCGCCGACTTCGGCAAGACCCTCAAGGATACCGACTGTGTCGGCTGCGGCCAGTGTGCCGCCGTGTGCCCGACCGGCGCGATCACGATCCGCAACGAGACCGAAAAGTTCTGGTCGATGCTGCAGGATCAGACCCGCAAGGTCGTCGTGCAGTACGCGCCCAGCGTGCGTGTCGGCATGGCCGAGCGCTTCGGTCTGCCCGCAAACGAGCCCTGCACCGGCAAGCTCGTCGCCGCGCTGCGCCGCCTCGGTGCGGACGTGGTGTATGACACCAACCTCACCGCCGACCTCACGATCATGGAGGAGTCGGCAGAATTCCTCGAGAAGGTCAAGACCGGCGCGAAGCTGCCGATGTTCACCTCCTGCTGCCCCGGCTGGATCCAGCACGTCGAGAACCGTCACCCGCACCTCATGCCGCAGGTGAGCACTTGCGGCAGCCCGATGGCGATGTTCGGCTCGCTCATCCGCAAGCAGTTTGCGGGCGAGAACGTCTATTCCGTGGCCATCATGCCCTGCACCGGCAAAAAGTTCGAGGCTGCGCGCCCCGAGCTTGAGAAGGACGGCGAGCGGCTCATCGACCTCGTCATCACGACGAGCGAGCTGTGCGACATGATCGAGGAGGCCGGCATCAACTTCGCCGCGCTCCCGGATGAAGAGCCCGACGCTCCGCTCGGCGACTACACCGGCGCCGGCGTCATCTTCGGCGTGACCGGCGGCGTGACCGAGGCCGTCATCCGCCGCGTGCTCGATGATGCCAGCCCGAACACCCTGCAGACCATTGCCGAGTGCGGCGTGCGCGGTCTCGAGGGCATCAAGGCGTTCACCGTCACGGCCGGCGACCTGACCATCCGCATCGCGGTGGCGAATGGCCTGGCCAATGCTGATAAGCTCATCGCCAAGGTCGAGTCCGGCGAGGAGCAGTTCGACTTCATCGAGGTCATGGCCTGCCCGAACGGCTGCATCGGCGGCGGCGGCCAGCCCCCCGCCTGCAACAAGCGCAAGGCCGAGCGCGCCGAGGCCATCTTCAAGGCCGACGAAGCCTGCGCCCTGCGCATCCCGCAGCAGAACCCCGACCTGGGCTATGTCTACGACAACCTGCTCCAGGGCCGCGCCCACGAGCTGCTGCACATCCACTACCCGGCACACGGCGACCACGCCTGAGCCGCGGGCAAACACAGATAGAAAACGTGCATGGAAGCGAGCTTCCATGCACGTTTTTTGCTTGTGGTCTGCTCTGCACCTCCGGTCGAGCGGAAAGGTGAAAAAATCTCCGGTGTCCGTAACGCCGGAAAGCCTCGCGGAGTCTTGCCGCCGGAGCGGCGAGGGAGCGTTTCTGCGCACCTCCGGTCGAGCGGAAGGGTGAAAAAATCTCCGGTGTCCGTAACGTCAAAAAACCCCGCGCCGGTGGCGCGGGGTTTTGCATGTTTTGCTGTTTGCTCAGGCAGAGCGGGCAACGGCGTCACTCCGTCGCGTCGGAGATGAGACCGTAGCCGCCGTCCTTGCGCCGATAGACCACCGACACCGCACCGTCGGCCGCGACATCGCGGAAGACGAAGAACGTGTGCTCGAGCAGATCCATCTGCAGGATCGCCTCCTCGACGCTCATGGGCTTGATGGGGAAGCGCTTGCGGCGCACGATCTCGAACGCGCCGGCCTCGGCCGCGTCGTCCGCGGGGAGGAAATCGGGCTGCACCTCGCGCTCAAACGCACCGTCGCGCAGCTTCTTGGCGAGGCGGGTCTTGTTCTTGCGGATCTGGCGCTCGATCGTCGCCACGGCGGAATCGACGGAGGCGTACATGTCGCTCGTCGTCTCGTGGGCGCGGAAGAAGGTGCCGTTATTCTTGATCGTGATCTCGGCCGTGAAGCGGCCGCGCTCCGTGCTGAAGGTGACGTTTGCCTCGCTTTCCGTGCGGAAGAGCCGGTCGATCTTGCTGACCTTCTTCTCCGCATACGCGCGCAGGGAACCGGACGGGGCCATTTTCTTTTCGATGAACGTGAACTTCATAAAACGCCACTCCTTTCAGGTTTGCACTCCGGGTCATCCCGGATCGTTATATACATGATAACCGATTTCGCGGCAAAAGGGAAGCGGAATCTGTGAATTTTTTCTCAATCGCCGCACGATCGGAAATTTTCCGGCGGAAAGCGCGGGGCTCAGCCCTTTTTCGCCTCCGCCTTGGCGAGAAACTTCTCGGCCATGATGAGGAAACGCTCGTGCGTGCCCTGACCGATCGGACCGGCATCGTCTTCCGCGGTGACGCGGAACACGAGGCGGCGGCGGTCGACCTCAATGAGCTCGGCCTGAGCCGTGACGTGCATGCCGACGGGGGTCGCCGCGTCGTGCGAGACGTCAAGCTTCGTGCCGACGCTGCTCTGGCCTTCCTCCAGAGCGTCTGCAATGGCGTTGCAGGCGGCATTCTCCATCAGGGCGATCATATACGGCGTTGCGAACACCGGCAGGGAGCCGGAGCCGACCGCAGCCGCGGTATTTTCAGGCGTCACGACGGTGGAAGCGGTACCGACGGCGCCAACGGAAATGGACATGGTTATCGTCTCCTTTACTACGTTTGTGGGCCACCGGCGACGTCCGACGTATGTGCGTTTGTCAACCGGGGGTAAGGTTAGTTTAACATGATTTTATAGGGAACGCAACAATATTTCGCGCTGCGTGCGTGGTCGTGTTAACGTTGTGTCAGTCCTTGCAGGGCGGGCGCTTCAGTGCTATAATACTTATTTGTCCGGTCGTGTTATCTGCGCCCGGGCGCGTCCCGCCGAAGCCATCGGCGGAGAACATTTGGCTTCCGCCATCGCCATTGGCGGAGCAGGGAGGAAAATCATGAAAAACACCGAAAAGACAATGGACAAGATCGTCGCCCTGTGCAAGAACCGCGGCTTTGTGTACCCCGGCTCTGAGATCTACGGCGGCCTCGCCAACTCCTGGGACTACGGCCCGCTCGGCGTGGAGCTGAAAAACAACGTCAAGCGTGCATGGTGGCAGAAGTTCGTGCAGGAAAACCCCTACAACGTCGGGCTCGACTCCGCGATCCTCATGAACCCGCAGGTCTGGGTGGCTTCCGGCCACGTGACGACGTTCAACGATCCGCTCATTGACTGCAAGTCCTGCAAGATGCGCCACCGCGCCGACAAGCTCATCGAGGGCTGGCTGGCCGAGAACCCCATGCCCGACGTGAATGTCGAGGCAATGACCAACGACGAGATGGTCGCCTTCATCCGCGCCCAGCAGATCCCCTGCCCGGGCTGCGGCAAGAGCGACTTTACCGATATCCGCAAATTCAACCTCATGTTCAAGACCCATCAGGGCGTGACCGAGGACACGGCCGCCGAGGTGTATCTGCGCCCCGAGACCGCGCAGGGCATTTTCGTCAACTTCAAGAACATCCAGCGCACGACGCGCCGCAAGATCCCGTTCGGCGTCTGCCAGATCGGCAAGAGCTTCCGCAACGAGATCACCCCGGGCAACTTCATCTTCCGCGTGCGCGAGTTTGAGCAGATGGAGCTGGAGTTCTTCTGCAAGC
>UQTW01000010.1 GCA_900544115.1 uncultured Collinsella sp.
TCTCGCCGAAGCGCTGGCCGCCGAACTGGGCCTTGCCGCCCAGAGGCTGCTGGGTAACCAGGCTGTAAGGGCCGGTCGAACGGGCGTGGATCTTGTCGTCGACCATGTGGCCGAGCTTGAGGATGTAGGACGTACCCACGGTAATGGGCTCGCGGAACTCCTCACCGGTGCGGCCGTCGAACAGACGGGTCTTGCCGCGCTCGTCAAGCTGGGTGACGAACTCGGGGCGCATGTGATCGCCAAAGGCAGCGGTGGCCTTGTTGAGCATGTTCTTGTTGGCACGACGGATGACCTCGGCGATCTCGTCCTCCTTGGCGCCGTCGAAGACGGGCGTGGCGGTGAAGAACGGACCGGGGACGTACTTGTCGGAGTCGGCCTGTTCGGTATCCCAACCGCAGGCAGCAGCCCAGCCAAGGTGGCACTCGAGCAGCTGGCCGACGTTCATACGCGAAGGAACGCCCAGCGGGTTGAGGATAACGTCGATCGGGGTACCGTCAGCCATGTAGGGCATGTCCTCGACCGGCAGAACGTTACAGATAACACCCTTGTTGCCGTGGCGGCCGGCGATCTTATCGCCCTGCTGGATCTTACGACGCTGGGCGACGTAGACGCGCACCTGCTCGTTGACGCCGGGGGCCAGGTCGTCGCCGTTCTCGCGGCTAAAGCGGACGACGTCGATGACGCGGCCGTAAGCGCCGTGAGGCATCTTAAGGGAGGTGTCGCGGACATCGTGCGCCTTGGCACCGAAGATGGCGCGCAGCAGGCGCTCCTCGGCGGTCAGAGCGCTCTCGCCCTTAGGCGTGACCTTACCGACCAGGATGTCGCCAGGGCCGACCTCGGCGCCGATGCGGATGATGCCGTCCTCGTCGAGGTTGGCAAGCATGTCCTCGGAGAGGTTCGGGATCTCGCGGGTGATCTCCTCGGGGCCGAGCTTGGTGTCGCGGGCGTCGATCTCGTGGCGGGTGATGTTGATGGTCGTCAGCAGGTCCTCGGCCACCAGGCGCTCGGACACGACGATACCGTCCTCGTAGTTAAAGCCTTCCCACGGCATGTAGGCCACAGTGAGGTTCTGACCCAGTGCGAGCTCGCCATGATCGGTCGAAGGACCGTCAGCCAGAGGCTCGCCCTGCTCAACGGTGTCACCGACGCGCACGAGCGGACGGTGGTTGATGCAGGTGGACTGGTTGGAGCGCTGGTACTTGGCCAGATGATACTCGTCCATGCCGCCGGCATGCTTGACGATAATCTTGGCGGCGTCGGCAAAGATGACCTCGCCGGCGTTCTTGGCCAGGGTGACCTCGCCGGAGTCCAGAGCGGCGCGACGCTCCATACCGGTACCGACATAGGGAGCGGCGGGGTGAACCAGCGGCACGGCCTGACGCTGCATGTTGGCGCCCATCAGCGTACGCTTGGCGTCGTCGTGCTCAAGGAACGGGATCAGCGTGGCTGCGACGGAGAGCATCTGACGCGGCGAGACGTCCATGTAGTCGACGTCCTCGACGGGCACGTCGGCGGGAGCGCCGAAGGAGCCGTCGAAGTCGCGGGTACGGGCGATCACGGTGTGCGGACGGACAAGCTTGCCCTCGGCATCGGTCGTGATGAACTCGTTGGTCTTGGGATCGAGCGGCGTGTTGGCCGGCGCGATGACGTGCTTCTCTTCCTCGTCAGCGGTCATCCAGTCGATCTGGTCGGTGGCAACGCCGTTCTCGACGCGACGGAACGGGGCCTCGATGAAGCCATACTCGTTGACGCGGGCGTAGAGGGCGAGCGAGCCGATCAGGCCGATGTTGGGGCCTTCGGGGGTCTCGATCGGGCACATGCGGCTGTAGTGCGAGTTGTGAACGTCGCGGACGGCCGTCGGCACGTTGGTGCGGCGGCTGGAGCCGGACTTGTGGCCGGCAAGACCACCAGGGCCGAGTGCGGACAGACGGCGCTTGTGGGTCAGACCGGTCAGGGGGTTCGCCTGGTCCATGAACTGCGAGAGCTGCGAGGAACCGAAGAACTCCTTGATGGAGGCCACGATCGGGCGGATGTTGATGAGCGACTGCGGGGTGATCTCGTCGATGTCCTGGGAGCTCATGCGCTCACGGACGACGCGCTCCATACGGCTCATGCCGATACGGAACTGGTTGGCGACGAGCTCGCCAACGGTGCGGATACGGCGGTTGCCAAAGTGGTCGATGTCGTCGACCTTGAAGCCCTGCTCGCCGGCAGCGAGGGACAGCAGGTAGCGCAGCGTTGCGACGATATCCTCGTCGGTGAGCACCGTGACCTCTTCCTCGGTGGTGAGGTTGAGCTTCTTGTTGACCTTGTAACGACCGACGCGGGCCAGATCGTAGCGCTGCGGGTTAAAGAGCAGGCCCTCGAGCAGGCTGCGGGAAGCGTCCACGGTGGGAGGCTCGCCTGGGCGCAGGCGACGGTAGATCTCGATGAGGGCGTCCTCGCGGGTGAGGGCGGTGTCGCGCTCCAGGGTGCGCTTGATCACATCGGAGTTGCCGAGCAGCTCGATGATGTCGTCGTTGGTGACGGCGATGCCAAGGGCGCGCAGGAACATCGTGGCGCTCTGCTTGCGCTTACGGTCGATGGAGACCATGAGCTGGTCGCGCTTGTCGACCTCAAACTCAAGCCAGGCACCGCGGGACGGGATGATCTGGGCCTTGTAGATCTGCTTGCCCGAATCCATCTCGGAGCTGTAGTACACGCCCGGGGAGCGGACGAGCTGCGAGACGACGATACGCTCGGTACCGTTGATGATGAAGGTGCCCTGATCGGTCATCATGGGGAAGTCGCCCATAAAGACGAGCTGCTCCTTGATCTCGCCGGTCTCCTTGTTGGTGAGACGAACGTCGGTCAGAAGCGGAGCCTGATAGGTCATATCCTTCTCTCGGCACTCCTCGACGGTGTGCGCGGGGTCGCCAAACTGATGCTCGCCGAAGGTAACCTCGAGAACATGGTTCTGGCTCTGGATGGGGCTGGATTCCTTGAACGCCTCACGAAGGCCCTCGTCCTTAAAACGCTCAAAGGATTCCCTTTGAACAGAGATAAGGTTGGGGAGCTCCATGGCCTCCGGGATTTTCCCGAAGCTGACGCGCTTGCGCTCAGTGGCAGTGTATGCGTAGGTCACCAGGTTTTTCCTCCTTCACGGAAATGCTCGGTGGATTGGCGAGGCATAGCTTCGCCAGTTATCGCAACCTAATAGTTTATCAGGTACCGACCGTTGGGCAAGAAAAGCCTTGACGCGATTGAGTTTTTGGAGTAGCAAAGTTTTTCGAAAGAAAACACGCAGGTAGATGTATGTATATCGAACATCTGTTCATATATTTTCTGTGAACAGAGCTGCTGATGCGCGCCGCTGAACGGCGAAATGACGGCGAGGGTTGGTCAGGCGGAAAG
The DNA here is from genome assembly GCA_900544115.1 of uncultured Collinsella sp. Classification (GTDB taxonomy): domain Bacteria; phylum Actinomycetota; class Coriobacteriia; order Coriobacteriales; family Coriobacteriaceae; genus Collinsella. The sequence continues at coordinate 3,394 of UQTW01000010.1, forward strand.
TGCGTCCCGTTTTGAGGCCTCAAACTGGGTCGCAGTTTCCGGTTGAGCACTGTTTGGGAAAGCATATCCCGTTCTGAGCCGAAATTCCGGGTCGCAGTTTCCGCTAGGGGTTCCAACCGGAAAGCGCGTCCCAGAATTCGACCAAATTGTGGGTCGCACTTTCCGGAGCCAAGCTGTAGCTCGAATAAAAAAACGGGTGCAGACCGAAGTCCGCACCCGTAAATGTCGATGCCCGAAGGCTTACTTGCGCATCAATCCGCCGCGCTCGTCGATGGCGTCCCAGAAGGCATCGGCAAAGCGGGGGTCGTTTGCAGCCATGAGGGCGTTAGTGGCCATCCAGCCAGAGGGAGTGCCAGTGTCGTAGCCCGACAGCGGGTCGATGACGACGGCGTACATGGCCTCGCGGTCGAGCGAACGGGCCATGGCGTCGGTGAGCTGGATCTCGCCGCCCTTGCCGGCCTGCTGATCTGCCAGCAAGTCCATGACCAGCGGGCTCAGCAGGTAGCGACCGACGATGTACAGGTTGGACGGAGCAGCCTCGGGAGCGGGCTTCTCAACCAGACCGCCGATACGCCAGACAGCGCCCGGCTCGGCATCGGCAACGTCCTCGGCGCCCTCGAGCGAACCGACGCGCTCGCCGGCGATAACACCGTAGCGGCTGACTTCCTCGGGCGAGCAAGCAGCGACGGCGATAACCGAAGCGCCACCGTGCTCCTTGGAAACGGCGAGCATCTTGTCGCAGATGTCGCGGTTAGGTACAACGTAGTCGCCCAGAAGAACCAGGAAGTTCTCCCCTGCCACGGCGTCGGCAGCAGAGCGAATAGCATGGCCGAGGCCCTTGGGCTCGTACTGATAACGGAAGTCGACCGGCATACCGCCAGCGTGGGCGACAGCATCGGCATAGGCGTTCTTGCCGCGCTCGCGCAGCAGGTTCTCGAGCGAGCGATCAGGCTGGAAGTAGTTCAGTAGCTCGGGCTTACCGGGAGAAGTAACGATGATGGCATCATCGACCTCCTCGGGGTCGAGGGCCTCCTCGACGACATACTGGATGACCGGCTTGTCGAGCACCGGCAGCATCTCTTTGGGCGTGCACTTGGTACCAGGCAGAAAACGCGTGCCAAGACCGGCGGCGGGGATGATTGCCTTCATGTTATTCAAAGATCCTTTCGCAGGCGCAAAAGCGCCCCATGCGTGCGGCACACAGCCGCAGACCAAATTGCGATACCCAAGCATCTTACCGCTGGAACTATATGTCGCTACAAGGCAGAGACAATTCTTCAGCAGGTCAACGCAAATTATTGCTCGAATGGTGCAATTTTATTGCCCAACGGCAGGGCACCCGATACGACGCAAATCACAGAACATGGCAGATTGAGCAACCGATGCCGAGGGACCGAAAAACAAAAAAGACGGGGCTCGCAATGCGAACCCCGTCTGCAAAGGAATCTGGCGAGAAAGCCTGATTACTTGAGGGTGACAGCAGCGCCAGCAGCCTCGAGCTTCTCCTTGGCAGCCTCGGCGTCCTCCTTCTTGGCACCCTCGAGAACAGCCTTGGGAGCGCCCTCGACGACCTCCTTGGCCTCCTTCAGGCCAAGGTTGGTGAGCTCACGGACGGCCTTGATGACCTGGATCTTGTTGTCGCCGAAGCCCTCGAGCACGACGTCAAACTCGGTCTTCTCCTCGGCCTCAGCAGCGCCAGCAGCGGGAGCGGCGACAACAGCAGCAGGAGCAGCGGCGGAAACGCCGAAGGTGTCCTCGATAGCCTTAACGAGCTCGGAAGCCTCGAGAAGGGTCATTTCCTTAAGAGCATCGATGATCTCATCGGTGGTAAGCTTAGCCATTTCTAAGTCCTTTCGGTTTCCGTGCGGATGCACGGAGATCAGTTAAAACACGGCGCGAATGCGCCAGGGGTGCGGCGTTGCCGCCGCGGGTGAAAACAGCAACTAGGCTGCCTTCTGCTCGGAGACCTGCTGGATCGAACGAGCGAGACCAGAGGAAACGCCGTTGACGCAGACAGCGATGTCGCGAGCGAAACCGGAGATGAGACCGGCGATCTGGCCGAGAAGCTGATCCTTGGTGGGCAGCTCGGCGATAGCCTTAACATCATCGGCGGAAACGGCCTTGCCGTCGGAGATACCGCCCTTGATCTCAAGGACGCCCTTGGACTTAGCGGAGAAGTCCTTAAGGGCCTTAGCGGCCTCGACCGGCTCGGTCTCGTAGAACACATAAGCGACGGGGCCGGCGAGGATATCGTCGATCTCAGGCTGCTCCTGGTTCTTGAGAGCGATCTTGACCAGGTTGTTCTTGTAGACCTTCATCTCGGCGCCGCACTCGCGAAGCTGATGACGCAGCTCCTGAGCCTGCTTAACCGTCAGACCGTTGTAGTTGACGACGAACAGACCGGCGTTCTCGGCGATACGGGACTCGATCTCTGCAACCTTGTCGATTTTGTACTGCTGGGGCATGAATTACACCTCCTCGAATTCTTTCCGGGCACGGTCCGCCACAAGGACGTGACGGGGGCATGTCCAAAAAGAAAGCCCCCGCGCTGCATGAGCGACGGGGGCGAGAAGACATATCTACTCGACCACCTCGGCTGGCGGGATATCCCATTAAGCTCGCGGGCGATGCCCGTTTGCACCGGCTGTCTCTGGCAGCGGATTCGTGCGTGAACCGAAAGTATTATGGCGGGGACCCCGGCGTCGGTCAACGGGCGCGAGGATTCGTCCACAAACCCTGCATACGCTCCGGTCCGAGGGGACGGGTCGAGATTTTCGCTCGGTCAAGTCCTGGGCTCGCACGAAGGCCACATTAAGTGGCCTTCGGCTCGTGCGGAATCTACGAAAATCTCAACCCGTCCCCTCGGGCCGGAGCTGCGGTAACTTTGCTGCGAATCCTCGTGTCCGTTGAGCGGCGCGCCCCACGCATAACCCTTATGTCGGTGGACTGATGGGTTGGGTCCCGTTGGGCTACAGGGTTGAAAGGAAGGTGGACAGGCGATTTAGGCCTTCGTCCAGATCTTGGTCGGAGACGCAGTAGCTGAGGCGGATGTGGTCCTCGGTGCCGAAGCAGTCGCCCGGGACTAGGGCTACGTTTGCCTCTTCGATGGCTTTGATGCAGAAGTCTTCGCTGGTTAGGCCGAACTTTTTGATGCTCGGGAAAGTGTAGAAGGCTCCTGCGGGCTCTACTACGTCGAGGCCCATGGCGTTTAAGGCTGCGAGTACGCGTTCGCGGCGGGCTCGGTAGACTTTGAGCATGGGGGTTGGGTCGACGGTCAGGGCTCGGGCTGCGGCGTCCATTTCGAAGGAGACAGCACTCGATACTAAGTATTGGTGAGCCTTTGCGATCTCGGCGATGACGGGGGCTGCCGCTGCGAGCCAGCCCAAGCGCCAGCCGGTCATGGCCCAGGGCTTGGAGAAGCTCTCGATGACCACCGTCTGGTCGCGCAGCTCCGGATGGCGCTGGGCAAAGCGCTCGTAGCCATCCACATAGACCAGACGGTTGTATACGTCGTCGCAGACTACGTAGATGCCCGCCTGCTCTGCCACGCGCGCCACGACGTCGAGCGATGCCGCGTTGAGAATGCAGCCCGTGGGATTGTTGGGCGAGCAGATAACGACGGCCTTGGTCGCCGGGGTCACACAGGCGCGAAGCGCATCCTCGTCAATCTGGAATTGCGCAGGCTCCGTATCCAAGAAGACCGCCTTGGCGTGGTTGGCCACGACGATGCTCTCGTACAGGCCAAAGGCGGGCGTGGGGATAATGACCTCGTCGCCGGGGTTGAGCATAGCCATAAATGTTGCCGACAGGGCCTCGGTCGCGCCGTCGGTCAGGATGACCTCATCGGCGGAAAACGCCAGACCCGCGTCACCCATATATTCGGACAGTGCCTCGCGCAGGGCGGGGCGGCCGTTGTTGGGCGGATAGTGCGTGTCGCCGCGGTCCAACGAAGCAGTCACCTCGGCGCTAACCACATCGGGCGTGGGAAAATCGGGCTCACCGAGCGCAAGCGCAATGCATCCCGGATGCTGCGCGGCGAGTGCGTTAATCCGACGGATGCCGGAGGGCTTGAGCGTGGCAAGCGAGGTATTCATGGGCAGACGCATGGCATTCCTTTCGTGAGGGTTGCACTAGGATAGCGCGGCGGAGCGCCGTCATACGGTGTAACCTAAACGGAAACCGACCGGAAAGGAGGCGGCATGGAGACGACCGCACGCGGCGATGTACCAAAAACACTGCATAACATCGCGTTTGTCAGTATTTCCGAGAGCGCCGATCTTGAGTTTTTGCTCTGGGACCTGCAGGATGCCATCGCCGCCTATGCACAGCTTTCCGGCACTGTGCTCCCCCACCCGGTCGTTTTGGAGGCGGATGATTCCGGCAGCGTTGCCGGTGCCGCCGATGGCATTGTGTTCGCCATTGAAGATGCACCCAATGATGAAGCGATGGCGCCCATTAAGCAGATGCTCGACCGCTTTGGCGGCGCAGGGACGCGTGCCTATGTTGTTGTCCAGGCCGACGTCGGCGGCCTCGAGCGAGCACACGGGCTCGTCGTGCGTCTGCGAGCGACGTGCGACCTTCGTGGGCTGTCATGGTGCGGCGGCGTTGTCGTCTGTACCGGCAGCGGCTTCGCGGCGCTTCGTCACTCACCGCGCATGGGACTCTTGCGGCGACCGTTTTCGGAAGCGATGGACAAGCTCGTAGGCGCCGTTCGTATGGGCTGTTCGGTTGAGCATGCGCAGCGACTTGGTGGTGGTAATGCCGAGGACGTCGACGCCGACGGCATGATTTGCACCGAGCCAGCCGTGCCCGCGCCGATCTGGCGAGGCGTTCTGAAACGTCTGGGCGCCCACGCTCAAACAAAAATCTAAATTAAATAACAGCCCAGTCAACGGCTTCACTCCAACGCTCGACAAGCCGCTCCAAACGCCACGCCGCGTTGGCAGGACTCGTCGACGGCAGCACGATGGCGGGCAGCCCCGTCCGCTCTTGTAGATAGCGTTTGTAGAGCCGCCCGGCCGCGCCGCCGTTGCAGATAACGACCTCAATCGGCGTGACATCGGTAATGCGCTCGACATGCGCCGGAACGACGTTTTTGATGCTCGCGTCGCTTGAGCCCTTGATGTCACAGCTCTCGATCACGTCCCACAGGGCCACGCCGCCGTTGAGCAGCATAGCCCGCTTGGCAGCAACCGAGGCGTCGAGCGTCGCGGGCTCGCCGCTCGCCAAAGAGTCTCCCTCGTTGGGCGGCACGGGCACACCGAGGCACGCGGCCATCACACGCCAAAAGCGATTCTGAGGGTTGCCGTAATAAAAGGCGTTGGCGCGCGAAAGCACCGAGGGAAACGATCCGAGCACCAAAACGCGCGAGTGCTGGTCGAACACGGGCTCAAACCCATGCTCAATATGTTGATAGCCCTCATCGGACGCAGCCATGGCCTAGGCCCTCAACAGATAGCGCACCTCGTAGGGTGCAAGCTCAAGGGCACCCGTTAGCTCGACTGTGGGCGCGCCGTCGGCAAGTAGGTCGGCAAAGGAGCCGTTGAGCTCGCCGGCTCCAAAGGTATAGGGCTCGTTCACGGCATTGACCGCCACGAGCACCGTCGCGTCGTCGCAGGCGCGCTCGAACAGTAGCTGCTTGTTCTGGATCACCACGTTGCGATAGGCACCATAGTTGAGGGCACGGGCCGCCGCGTCGTCTGCCGAGCGCAGGTGCGCGAGCTGCTTGATGAAGGCCGTCAGCTCGTTGGGCGCAGGCTCATCGAGCGCAGGTCGCAGCGCCCAGTCACCATCGGGGCCGCCCTTTTCGCCAGGAATCCCCCACTCGCTGCCATAGTAGACGCACGGAATGCCCGGCATGCCAAAGAGCATGCCATAAGCGGGACGCAGGCACGACTTGTCGGTGAGGATGCTCGCCAGGCGCGGCACGTCGTGGTTGTCGACAAACGACAGCAGGTGTTTGCCGCGGTAGATGCACCACGGATCGCCGCCAAACTGGCGATGCAGCGAATGGGCAATCTCGAACATGTTGACCGAGTTAAAGCTGGAGTACAGGCCCTTGTAGCACTCGTAGTTGGTGCAGGAGTCAAGCATCTCGTCGTTGACGATCTGGTTGTAGTCGCCGTGGAGCGTCTCGCCGATCAGCACAAAATCGGGCTTGAGCTCGCGGGTAAAGGTATGCAGACGACGCATGAAGTCGCGGTCGAGCATATAGGCAACGTCCAGGCGCAGGCCGTCGACGCCAAACACGTCAGCCCAACGGCGCACGGACTCGAGCAGGTAATCGACCACAGCGGGATTTTGCAGGTTGAGCTTCACAAGTTCAAAATGGCCTTCCCAACCCTCGTACCAAAAGCCGTCGCCATAGCAGGAGTCGCCGTCAAAGCTAATGTGGAACCAGTCCTTGTACGGCGAGTCCCACTTACGCTCCTGCACATCACGGAAGGCCCAGAAGCCGCGGCCGACGTGGTTGAAGACCGCATCGAGCACCACACGGATGCCATGGGCGTGCAGCGTCTCGCATACGGCGGCAAAATCGGCATCCCCGCCCAGGCGGCGGTCGACATGGCGCAGGCTGCGCGTATCGTAGCCGTGGCTGTCGGATTCGAGCGGCGGGTTGATGAGCACAGCGCCAACGCCGAGTTCTTGCAGGTAGTCAGCCCATTGGGCGATCTTCATGATGGGTGCATCGGGGTTGGGCGCGGCGTTGGCAGCCTGAGCGAGCTCATCCTCGGCAACGGGCGCGGCGTTTTCGCGCAGAGCCCCGCAAAAGCCCAGCGGATAGATCTGATAGAACGTCGTCTCGTATGCCCACATAGCAACCTCCCGGTAAGCTCAACACAACGACATCCATTGTATGCCCAGCTTGTATCCTCTCCCCCAAAATAAGTTGCGGTGGAATAGTTCCTGCTTGGGCCTTCAGGGGCCTTAAACAGGAACTATTTCACCGCAACTGATGAGGGAACGTGATTAGGCAACGAGCTTGGCGCGGCGAATGGCTGGGAACAGTACGGTGATGGCAAGGATGACGCCCACGACGGTAATCACCCCGCCCGCGAAGCCAATCCAAGCGATACCGGGACCCGAAACCACGGCGCCACCGATTGCGGTGCCCGTGCCGATACCGAGGTTGAACAGGCCCGAGAAGATCGACATGGCGACGGCCGACGAGTCTGCCGGCGTGTACTTGATGAGCTCGGCCTGAAACGCCACGTTAAAGGCCGTGGAGCAGCAGCCCCATAGCGCGCAGATGGCAAGCACTGCTACGAGCGACGATGCGACCGGACCCATGAGCAGCAGAGCCACCGGCACGCCGGAGAGCGTGATAGCCAAGAACGGGAAGCGATGCCCATCGAACAGGCGGCCAAACAGCCAGCTTCCGAGCAGACCGGAGCAGCCAAACGCCGTCAGCGTCATGGTAATAGCGCTTGCGTCGACGTGCGCGACCTGTGCCAGGAACGGCTCGATATAGCTGTAACCCGCATAATAGCCAGTTGCCATGAACACCGTGACCGCATAAAGCGCGATGAGGAACGGGTTCTTGAGCAGCTCGGGCAGCTGCTTAACGGTAAAGCGCTCGCCCACCGGCATGGCCGGGAACACCGCGGCCTGGTAGACGACCGCGGCAGCTGAGAGGGCCCCGACCACGGCGAATGTCATGCGCCAGCCCACGGCCAGCCCGATGGCGCGGCCGATCGGCAGGCCAAAGATCTGCGCGATGGACGAGCCCGTGGCGATCATGCTGATGGCGAGCGCCCCGTGACGAGTGTCGACCAGGCGCGAGGCCATAATCGAGGCGACCGACCAGAACACGGCATGCGCGCAGGCGACCACCAGACGCGCGCAAACCAAAATAGGATAGGTGGGCGCCACGGCGGACAGGAACTGGCCCAGCGAGAACACGGCCAAAACGCCCAGCAGCATCCGCTTGAACTCAAAGCGCGAGGCAAACACCATAAGCGGCAGCGACAGTAGCATGACGCCCCAGGCATAGACCGTGATCATGATGCCGGCTTGAGACTCGGTGAGCGAGAACGACGCGGCGATGTCGGTCAGCAGGCCGATGGGCATAAACTCCGACGTGTTGAATACGAACGCGCAACAGGCGAGCCCGATAAGCGGGAGCCACTGCTTGAGTGAGATGCCATCTTGTCTTGCCTGAGCCATGTGGAAACCTTCCCGATTGTCTTGAGCGGTGGGCGATTATATAGCAACGGCCCCGCATCCGTCAGTACAGATGCGGGGCCGAAAACAATTCGGTACACAGAGGTTGCGCCGCCAATAAATAACTAAGCCAGCCCCAGCAATATACCAGCCGAATGCACGGCAAACGCCACGATCCAGGCGACCGTCACTTGAAACGCGAACACGGCCACGGCATAGCGCGCACCCAGCTCGCTCTTGACGGCGCCGATAGACGCCACGCAAGGCGGGTACAGCAGCGTAAAGACCAGGAACACGTAAGCGGTAAACGGCGAAAACATGGTCGACAGCGCCGCGGGCGACGTTGCACCCAAAAGCACCGTGAGGGTCGAGATGACGCTCTCCTTGGCGATAAGTCCGGTGACGAGCGCCGTCGACGCACGCCAGTCGCCGAAGCCGAGCGGCGCCAGCAGCGGCGCGATGATGCTGCCGAGACCCGCAAGCAGGCTTTGCGACTGATCGGCGACCACATTAAAGCGGATGTCGAACGTCTGAAGGAACCAAATGACCACCGTAGCGGCAAAGATAATGGTGAAGGCCTTGGTGATGAAGTCCTTGGCCTTATCCCATGCCAGCATCACCGTCGTCTTGACGCTCGGCAGGCGGTAGTTGGGAAGCTCCATGATAAACGGTACCGGGTCGCCCTTAAATGCCGTGCGGTTGAGCACCAAAGCCGCGATGCAACCGACCGCAATGCCAATCAGATAGAGCGAGACCATGGCGGGTACCGTCGCCTGCGGGAAAAACGCCCCGCACAGCAGACCGTAGACCGGCAACTTGGCCGAGCAGCTCATGAACGGCGTGAGCATGACGGTCATCTTGCGGTCATGCTCGGACGGCAGCGTGCGGGTCGACATGATTGCCGGCACGGTGCAGCCAAAACCGACGAGCATAGGCACGAAGCTGCGGCCCGACAGGCCAAAGCGACGCAATACCTTATCCATGACAAAGGCCACGCGTGCCATGTAGCCGGAGTCTTCCAGAATGGAGAGGAACAAGAAGAGCACGACGATAATTGGCAGGAAGGTCAGCACGCTGCCCACGCCCGTCAGCACGCCGTCGACAGCCAGCGAGCGCACCACGTCGTTGGTTCCGAATGCCTTGAGGCCCGCATCGGCCGAGGCGATGATGGCAGCGATGCCGTCCTCCATAAGTCCCTGCAACGCCGCGCCGATCACGCCAAACGTCAGCCAAAAGACGAGGCCCATGATCACCAGGAACGCCGGAATGGCTGTGTAACGACCTGTCAGGATGCGGTCAATCTTGACGGAACGCACATGCTCGCGGCTCTCGTGCGGCTTGACGACGCAACGCCCGCACACGTCGCCGATAAAGCCGAAGCGCATGTCGGCCAGCGCAGATAGACGGTCGGTGCCGGCCTCGCCCTCCATCTGGGTAATGATGTGCTCGATGGCGTCAAGCTCGTTACGATCCAGGTGAAGCGCCTCGGTCACCAGCTCGTCGCCCTCAACCAGCTTGGTCGCCGCAAAACGCACCGGGATGTGCGCCGTTGTGGCGTGATCCTCAATCAGATTGGCGATGCCGTGGATGCAGCGGTGCAGCGCGCCGCCATCCGGACCATCGGGCGCACAAAAGTCCAGGCGACCGGGGCGCTCGCGGAACCGCGCCACGTGCAAGGCATGATCCACCAGCTCGCCGATACCCTCGTTGCGGGCAGCGCTAATGGGAACAACAGGCACGCCCAACAGGCTCTCGAGCAGATTGACGTCCACGACGCCGCCGTTGGCCGTCACCTCGTCCATCATGTTGAGCGCAATGACCATGGGGCGGTCAAGCTCCATGAGCTGCAGCGTCAGGTACAGGTTACGTTCAATATTAGTAGCGTCGATGATATCGATGATGGCGTCGGGGTGCTCATCCAGGATAAACTGGCGGCTTACGATCTCCTCGCCCGTGTACGGCGACAGAGAGTAAATGCCGGGCAGGTCGGTAACGCTTGCCTCGGGGTGGTTGCGGATGGCGCCATCTTTGCGGTCGACCGTCACGCCAGGAAAGTTACCGACATGCTGGTTGGAGCCCGTCAGCTGGTTGAACAGCGTGGTCTTGCCGCAGTTTTGATTGCCGGCGAGGGCAAAGTGCAGCGGCGCGCCCTCGGGCACGGCCGTCTTTGCCGCGCGGGGCGAATACGTCCCCTCGCCCAGGGCCGGGTGATCCGTCGTGCCGATTGCGGCGTTAGCGCGCGGACCCGTATCGGTGTCGTGAATGCCCACGAGCTCGATGCGAGCGGCATCGTCCTTGCGCAGCGTCAACTCGTAGCCACGCAGGCGGATCTCGAGCGGGTCGCCCATGGGGGCGTACTTCATCATGGTGACTTCGGTGCCCGGCGTTAGGCCCATGTCCAAAATATGCTGTCGGAGTGCCTGATCGTCGGATGCCACCGATGCGACAACGGCGTCCTTTCCAATCTCGAGTGTATCGAGCTTCACGCGCTCATCCTTTCGTTAGACGCGGTTAACCGTTTACCGGGGCTAACCAACTCGTAACGACAAATGATAGCGCTCTGAACTATTATATAAAGTCAAATACCGATGTTTACCTGCGCAAACTTTATGCGGTGCGCCCCGAAAGCTCTTTGCGCATACCGCTCAGCGAGATCGAAATGGAACCCGACCGCGCGGTAGCAGTGAGTCGATCACCCTCAACCGACCCCGTGCATGTAAAGGGCGCCTTGCCCATCAAGACGTGGGAGATAGTACCCGAGAGTTCAAAGAAATCGCCCTCAGCGCGGGCACTCGAGAGAGCGATATTGAGACCCCTGACGTTTAGTACTGCCCTGAGCGCGCCGTTCACCCCATGTGAAAACGTCACCTCGCCGCGCTTGCTCCCCACCGGCGTCTGGGCCAAAACCACATACGTACCCTCAAGCATGGCTCCTCCTCTAAGCAGACTTTTTGAAACGGGCAAGTAGTCTACTTTTACATATGGCGCTCCAGGAAGCGGAAGGCTAGGCGGATCCAAGGACGGACTGCCACCTGCTTGTCCTCGTTGTCGACCGCGGTGTTGGCGTTGCCGAGCGAAAGGCCGTGACCGCCCTGGTCAAAGACGTGCATCTCGCAAGCGACGCCCTCCTCGGCCATGCGCTGCGCAAACGGATAGACCTGCGCAATCGGCGCCGTCTTGTCGTCCGAAACGCCCCACACAAAGGTCGGGGGCATCTGGCGCGAAACGTGCGTGGTAGGGCAAATGTCGGCCAGGTGCTCATCGGTCGCCTCGCCGCCCGTCACCATCGACAGATAGTCGTTGAGCAAATCGCGCCCCGTCTTGCCACCCGTCTTGGGCACGCGCAGGTCGATGCGCGGGTCGCGCGTCTGCATATCGCGCACATAGGCAAGGTCGAGCAACGGATAGCCCAGCACCACGGCGTCGGGACGAATATCCTCCGGACGAGCCCCGGCAAGGCCCGCGAAAGGTCCGGTCTTCCACTGCGTTGCCAACGAGGCGCAGATCATGCCGCCCGCCGAGAAACCCACGATGCACACGCGCTTGGGATCGACATGCCACTCGTCGGCGTTGGCGCGCACGGTAGCGACCATCTTGGCGAGGTCCGCCTGCGGGTGCGGAAAGCTCACGTCGCCCGTGGCGCTCGTCACATAGTTGAGCACAAAGGCCTGGTAGCCGCGGTCCAAAAACGCAAACGCCACCGGGTCCTGCTCGTGCGGAGCGATATGCGTAAACCCGCCTCCGCCGCAGATGATCACCGCGGGGCGGCGGCCATTGGGCTTGTCGGGCAGCGGCTCGGCACCCAGATACGTAAACGTCGCCGGATAATCCTCGGTCGGCTCCTCGCCCCACAGCGCATGGTTCTCAATAATCATAGGTGCTCCCTCCGTGCGATTCGTGCGCACTCGTTTTTCGCACCTTAGCGTACCCCACTTGAGCCCGCGGCGCAGAAACACCCCCGCAATAAGTTGGCCTTCAACTGATATATCACAAAATCGCTGTTCAGAGGTATCGTTGGACAGCGTAAAATAGGAGCGCTGACCGTGCTGGGAAACACGTACGAAACGTTTCCGGCAAACCACACGCGTGCAACATGCGCGCCTGATACGTTGGAGGCATCTATGGGTCTGCTCGATTCGCTCAAGTCCACGTTCACTTCGTCGGGCGAGGCGTCCGTTCCGCCCGCAGCAAGCTTCGCCACCCGCGAAGGCGTCATCTACGCTCCTGTCAACGGCGTGCTCGTCAATCTGAGTGAGGTTCCCGACGAGACCATCGCCTCGGGCATGCTCGGCCAGGGCTACGGCATCGAGCCCATTACCGGCACCATTTACGCCCCCGCTAACGGCCGTATCGGCGCCACCACCGTCACCAACCACTCCATCGGCATGATCACCGAGGACGGTCTTCGCGTGTTCATCCATGTTGGCCTGGGCACCGTGGAAATGAACGGCAAGGGTTTTGCCCGCTTTGTCGAGATGGGCGACACGGTCAAGGCCGGCCAGCCGCTCATCAGCTTCGACCGCGACGCTATCAAGGCCGCCGGTCACGAGGACATTGTGACCGTCATCATCTCTGAGCTCGACCGCCTCAAGAGCATCGACCACGTCGGCGAGTCTGGCACGCTTATCGGCGGCAATCCGCTCGTCAAGCTTGGCGATCCGCTGCTGGTTGCCAAGACCAAGTAGCCAGGCCCCGCGCCACACAGCCAAAAGGCACCTCGTCAGGCGCCCGCGACCATTTGGCCGCGGGCGCTTTTCGTTTGAAAAACCATCCCGCCAATGCCTTATCTGTATAGCCCAAATGAGCCGAGCTGCTAGAATATCGAACTGTATGGATAGCTATCATTCAACCGTTATGGGAGGATACGTGAACCGCACCAAAATCGCGCAGCTCTATGCCGATGCCGAGTCCCTCGGCGGCCAGACCGTCACCGTCGCCGGCTGGGTCAAGTCCGTCCGCGACATGAAGAACTTTGGCTTTGTCACGCTCAACGACGGCAGCTGCTTCCGCGACCTGCAAGTCGTCATGAACCGCGAGGCACTCGACAACTACGACGAGATCGCCCATCAAAACGTCTCGGCCGCACTCATTTGCACCGGCACCGTCAAGCTGACCCCCGATGCACCCCAGCCTTTCGAGCTTTCTGCCACCTCCATCGAGGTCGAGGGCGTCAGCGCCCCGGATTACCCGCTGCAGAAGAAGCGCGCAACCGTCGAGTTCCTGCGCACCCAGCAGCACCTGCGCCCGCGCACTAACCTGTTCCGCGCCGTGTTCCGCATCCGCTCTGTCGCGGCTGCCGCCATCCACCGCTTCTTCCAGGAGCAAGGCTTTGTCTACGTCAACACCCCCATCATCACCACGAGCGACTGCGAGGGTGCCGGCGAGATGTTCCGCGTGACCACGCTTGACCCCAAAAACCCGCCCCTCACCGAGTCCGGCGAGGTCGACTGGAGCCAGGACTTCTTTGGCAAGCACGCGAGCCTTACCGTGTCCGGCCAGCTCAATGCCGAGAACTTTGCCATGGCCTTTGGCGACGTGTACACCTTTGGCCCCACCTTCCGCGCCGAAAACTCCAACACCACGCGCCACGCCGCCGAGTTTTGGATGATCGAGCCCGAGATGGCCTTTGCCGACCTGAACGACTACATGGATAACGCCGAGGCCATGCTCAAGTACGTCCTTAAGGACGTTATGGCCACCTGCCCCGACGAGCTCAACATGCTCAACAAGTTTGTGGACAAGGGCCTGATCGAGCGCCTGGACCATGTGGCAAACTCCGACTTTGCCCGCGTTACCTACACCGAGGCCGTCGAAATCCTGGAGCAGGCCGTCGCCGCCGGTCACAAGTTTGACTACCCCGTGAGCTGGGGCATCGACCTGCAGACCGAGCACGAGCGCTTCCTGACCGAGGAGCACTTTAAGCGCCCGACCTTCGTGACCGACTACCCGGCCGAGATCAAGGCCTTCTACATGCGCATGAACGAGGACGGCAAGACCGTCGCCGCCGCCGACTGCCTGGTTCCCGGTATCGGCGAGATTATCGGCGGCTCCCAGCGCGAGGAGCGCCTGGATCTGCTCGAGGCCCGCATCAAGGACCTGGGCATGAATCCCGAGCAGTACAAGTACTACCTTGACCTGCGCCGCTACGGTTCCTGCAAGCACGCCGGCTACGGTCTGGGCTTCGAGCGCTTGGTCATGTATCTGACCGGCGTGGGCAACATTCGCGACGTCCTGCCGCACCCGCGCACCGTGGGCAACGCCGACTTCTAATCGCCACAGCGCCACCAAACGCGTTCCAGCGCATCACGCCAGCGCCTCTCGGCAAGCCGAGGGGCGCTTTTTTCAACAGCATCCGTCAAGCTTTTGGCAAGTTTTTGGTCAGTTGGGCAGGGCTGTTGAAAACTCGACCCGCCGCTTGCCGACGGCTACCGACCGCCCAGGGCGTCCTGCACCCCTGGGAAAGCCCCGCGTCCTAGGCTCCATACCGTCGCCACCCAAAACGGAAAGGACGTGGGCGCCATGACCGAAACCGCTGTTGAAACTTACGAGACCACGACGAGGGGCGCCGCCTCGATGGCAGCCTATCGCGCCGTTCGCATCCTGCAACTATTAAGCGAAAACACCGGTGAGGACAAGGCCATGCTTTCCGATGAGTTGATCCGGCGCCTCGCCCATCCCGACGACCCCGCCCGCATGCCCATCTCGGCGGCGCGGCGCAGCATCTACACCGCCATCTCCGCACTTCGCCATGCCGGATACGAAATTGAGTACAAGCGCGGCGTGGGGTATCGGCTCTTGACCCGTCCGCTCACCGACGAAGAGATCATCCGACTCCACGGCATGGTCATGCGCAACCGCTCTACGCCCATCGCCATTCGAAAAAGCATGGCGCAGCACCTGGTCGCCATGGCGAGTGCCGACGTTCGCGGCTACCTCGATGCACCCGAGCCTGCTCCAAGCGCAGGCGGCAAATCCACCAAGGCCACACGCACGCCCGTCAAGCGCATCGATGCCTGCGAGCTCATCGAGCAGGCCATCGACCACGGAACCACGGTGAGTTTTGATATTTCGAGTGTCACGGCACGCGGAGAGGTCGAAGTGGCACGGATGACACTCCGTCCCTTTGCCATCAAGCAACGAGACGGCATCTCGTATTTGCTGGGAACGGTCTATGACGCGCGAGGCGCCGATGACACGTTGCGTACCGTAGAGATCGGCCGAATGAGAAACGTCACCACACGTCTCCTCGACGGCAAGAAGCTCTTCGCCGCCCTGGACGAGGACGATGCCTCCTCCGCCGCATAAGACCCTCCGCCGCCCATTAGACTACCCGTACCGCCCATCCGATTCTGTATTAAAAAACCCGCCAGGCTGTTGTAAAAATGGACATCAGCGCTACTATAGTTCCACTTGCACTTTGTCCCAGTGCAGTGTTTCCAGCCATTTTTATACTGGGGGTAATGATATGAAGGACATCACCATCAGCCGCAGGAGCCTTCTGGTCTCCGCCGGTCTGCTCGCGCTCGCCCCGCTCGCCGGATGCGGCGGCAACTCTGGTTCCGGCTCTGCTGCCGCCGGTTCCGACTACACCATCGGCGTTCTGCAACTCACCGAGCACTCCGCACTCGATGCCGCCAACGACGGCTTTGTCAAGGCCATCAAGGAGAGCGGCCTTAAGGTCAAGATCGACCAGAAGAACGCCCAGAACGACCAGTCCACGTGTAAGTCCATTGCCGACAAGTTTGTGGGCGACAACGTCAACCTGATTTATGCCATCGCTACGCCCGCCGCGCAGGCTGCCGCCGGCGCCACGGCCGATATCCCCATCGTGGGCTGTGCCATCACCGACTACGCCGCCTCCGGCCTGGTCCAGGACAACGACAAGCCCGGCACCAACGTCACGGGTGCTTCCGACCTCACCCCGGTCGCCGAGCAGCTCGAGATGATGCAGAAGGTCCTGCCCAACGTTAAAAAGGTCGGCCTGCTCTACTGCACCGCCGAGTCCAACTCCGACGTCCAGATCAAGGCCGCCAAGAAGGAGCTCGACAAGCTGGGCCTCGAGTACACTGACTTCACCGTCTCGAGCTCCAACGAGATTCAGTCCGTCGTCGAGTCTGCCGTGGGCAAGGTCGACGCGCTGTACTCCCCCACCGACAACACCATCGCCGCGGGTGCCTCGCAGGTCGGCCAGATCTGCAAGGAGAACAAGCTCCCCTTCGTGACTGGCGAGGAGGGTATGTGCATGGCCGGCGGCCTGTTCACCCTCTCGATCAACTATGAGGACCTGGGCTACGCCGCGGGCGAGATGGCCGTTAAGATCCTGAAGGGCGAGGCCAAGCCCGAAGACATGCCGATCAAGCACCTCTCGAGCAAGGACCTGGTCGTCGTCAAGAACGACGAAATGGCCGAGGCGCTGGGCATCGACCTTTCCGCTCTGAACGAGTAGCGGCATGCGCGGCGATGTGCCTAGGGCCCATACTCGCGCCGTTGCCGTGTTATTCAATATCTGAGCCACAGGGGCGAACGCCAAAGACCGGCGTTCGCCCTGCTTGTTACGGATGAGACAAAACATCCGGCCGCAGCTCTTTCATGCATTGTTACCGCTATCATGGTGACTCGCGTGTCCACCCTATCCTAGGAGGTATGAAGCATGCTCATTGCATTGCAGGGCGCCGTTTCGCAGGGCGTCCTCTGGGGCATTATGGTGCTTGGCGTGTTTATCACGTTCCGCCTGCTCGACATCCCCGATATGACCTGCGACGGCAGTTTTGCCCTCGGCGGCTGTGTCTGCGCCGTGCTCATCGTCAATAACGACGTCGACCCGCTGCTCGCCGTTTTGGCCGGCATGTGCGCCGGCGCCATCGCGGGCGCGGTCACGGGCATTTTGACCACCGTCTTTGAGATTCCCGCAATCCTCGCCGGAATCCTCACCCAGATCAGTCTGTGGTCCATCAACCTGCGTATCATGGGCAAGTCCAACACGCCCATCCTTGCCAAGGGCACTATCTTCTCGTCTGTCAGCAACATGACGGGTCTGCCGCAGTCCACTGTTGCCATTATCCTAGGCATCGTGCTGGCCGTGGCCATCGTCGCCATCCTGTACTGGTTCTTTGGCACCGAGATCGGCTCGGCACTGCGTGCCACCGGCAACAACGAGTACATGATCCGCGCCCTGGGCGTTAACACCAACACCACCAAAATGATCGCCCTCGTGCTCTCCAACGCCCTCATTGGCCTTTCGGGTGCGCTCATCTGCCAGAGCCAGAAGTATGCCGACATTGGCATGGGCACCGGTGCCATCGTTATCGGTCTTGCCGCCATCGTCATCGGCGAGGTGCTCGGTCGCCTGCTGCCCGGCGGTCTCACGCAGTTCTCCGTCCGTCTGGCCTCCGCCGTCTTTGGCTCCGTGGTGTACTTCCTCATCCGCGCCATCGTGCTGCAGCTGGGCATGGACGCCAACGACATGAAACTGCTCTCTGCTGTGATTGTCGCCGTGGCCCTGTGCGTGCCCGTGGTTTGGGAGCGCTATAAGCTCCGCAGCTCCTACACGAAGGGAGATGAGGCAGATGCTTAAGCTCTCGCACGTCAAGAAGACCTTTAACAAGGGCACCGTCACCGAGAAGCGCGCGCTCACCGGCGTCGACCTTACCCTCAACGACGGCGACTTTGTAACTGTGATCGGCGGCAACGGCGCCGGCAAATCCACGCTGCTCAACATGATTGCCGGCGTATATCCGCTCGATTCGGGCGTTATCGAGCTCGACGGCACCGACATCTCGCGCCTGAGCGAGTCGCAGCGCGCCAAGTACCTGGGCCGCGTGTTCCAGGATCCCATGCGCGGCACCGCAGCCGACATGCAGATTGCCGAGAACTTGGCCCTCGCCAAGCGTCGCGGCCAGCGTCGCGGCCTTTCGTGGGGCGTCACCAAGGCCGAGAAGGACGAGTACGTTGAGTTGCTCAAGCGCCTGGACCTTGGCCTGGACACGCGCCTCAACGCCAAGGTCGGCCTGCTTTCGGGTGGCCAGCGCCAGGCACTCACGCTGCTCATGGCCACGCTCACCAAGCCGCGCTTGCTGCTGCTCGACGAGCACACCGCGGCACTCGACCCCAAGACCGCCTCTAAGGTGCTCAATCTGACCGAGGAGATTGTCGACGAGAACCACCTGACCACGCTCATGGTCACGCACAACATGAATGACGCCATCCGTCTGGGCAATCGCCTGATCATGATGCACGAGGGCCACGTTATCTACGACGTGGCGGGCGACGAGAAGAAGTCGCTCACCGTCGCCGACCTGCTGCAGAAGTTCGAGGAGGTCTCGGGCGGCGAGCTCGCCAACGACCGCATGCTGCTGAGCTAAAACCTGCCAATAAGGGACAGGTTTATTTTGGCAGGTTTTATCTGCGCAAACGTCAAAACCGCCGCAAAGGAACAGATACCTTTGCGACGGTTTTCGCATATCATGTCGATAATCCAGCGTCAGCAGGAACCACTGGTTAAGAACTAAGGAAACTGCCATGAGAAGACTCCTTCCCCGTCTTGCTTGACCGCCGCACTCCTTGCCGGCGTGCTCGCCGGCGGCCCAGCTTACGCCACCGCGGCCACCCCATCTCAAGTTATCGGCCCGTCCGATGTGATCGGACGGGCTTTTTGGTGGGTATCATGGTTGAATGATCATTAGGAGGTTTTCCCTACATGGAATTGTTTGAACCGATTCTTCATTTCTTTGAGCAGCGCTGGGTCCACAACATCATCTGGGCCGTCATCTTGGTAATAGTCACCGCCATCGCCGCCAAGGTGGCATCCAAGACCCTGCGCCACCTACTCAACCGAGACGACAACCCGCTTCCCGCATCGAGCATCTTCATCAACATCGCGCGTGCCGTCATTTGGATGATCGGCGGCAGCTTTATCCTCGACAACTGCTTTGGCATTAACGCAAACGCGCTCGTCGCCGCTCTTGGCGTCGGCGGCATCGCCATCTCGCTCGGCTTTCAGGACACGCTATCAAACCTTATCGGCGGCATGCAAGTGACCTTTATGGGCATCATCAAGCCCGGCGACAATATCGAGGTCGGCGGCGTGTCGGGCGTGGTCCAGGACATCACTTGGCGCCACACGACCATCGAGGACGCCTGCGGACAGACCATCATCGTCCCCAACTCCAACATCTCCAAGAACACACTCGTGCACCTCATGCCCTTTGGACGCGTTGTCGTTCCCGTCGCGGTGAAGGACACGTCAAAGTGGGACTCGCTCGATGCGCTGGCAGACGAGCTCGCCTGTGCCACCAAGGTCGCCGTTTCACCCATCTCGGGCTTTGACAAGGAACCCTACGTGCTCTTTAGCGAGATCGGCGACTTTGGCATTAAGGGTAAGATCATCTTTATCGTCAGTGACGACAGCACCACCTTTACGGCAGCCGACGCCTGCATCCGCGCCATCGCCCCCATCATCGCCTAAAACCACCGCAAAGGGGACAGGCACCTTTGTGGTGGTTTCGCATCGTGGTACCATGGTTCATATCGTTGTTTAAACGACTAAGGGAGTAGACACCATGGAAGAGGCCTATCGTCAAGCGCGCAAGCGCGGCGAACAGGGACGCCGTCGCGCCATCAGCCAAAGCGAGCATCCATATCTTACGGACCTCGACAGCTTGGTCGCCCAGCTTCCCTGCGGGCAGCGCGAGAACATCGGCCTGCGGGACATTCCGCTCGAAATGGTCGTCGGCACGGTTACCAAAGGTCGCCAGTCCGCCTTTTCGTGTAACTTTATGCCGCTGCTCCCCTGGAATACCGAATTCGCCCGCAAATGGTCCAACCTCTACGATATCCAAATCTCCGAGGGCTACCGCGACCCCATCATCGTCACCGAGTTCATGCACCGCTTTTACGTCCAAGAGGGCAACAAGCGTGTCAGCGTCCTCAAATTCCTTGACGCTCCGACGGTTTCGGCCAAGGTGACGCGTCTGTACCCCGGTAAGTGGGATTCCGTCGAGAGCCGCCTGTACGGTGAGTTTTGCGCCTTTTGGTACGTATGCCCCCTGTACGAGATTGAGTTTTCGCGCGAGGGCAGCTACGAGATGCTTGCCAAAATGCTCGGCCAAGATCTTGTCGAAAAATGGCCTCAAAAGAAGGTCGACTACCTACGTCACACCTTCCTGCTCTTTAAGCGCGCCTATCTTCGCGCGGGCGGCGACCACTTGGACATTACGCCTGCCGATGCCATGCTCGTCTACCTCAACGTCTACAACCAGGACCGTCTGCTGGATACGCCGACGGATATCGTCGTCAACCGTCTGTGCAAGATTTGGCGCGAGCTTGTCATTGCCGGCAAAAGCGACGAGGACAAAGTCGATCTTGTCGAAGCGCCGCAGCCCAACGAGAAAGAGGGCGCACCGACAAAAGCTACCTCGGGCGTGCTCAACTTCTTTATGAGCAAGACCGTCTACTCCACTGCCAATCCCATGCGAATCGCCTTTATCCACGAGTTTCCCTGTGCCACGTCGAGCTGGGACAGCCTACACGACCAGGGCCGCCGGTATCTTGATGAGCACTTTGGCGGCATCGTGCGCACCGAGGCGTTCGAGGACTGCCACGATTCGGACGTGTTCTACGCCGCCGTCGAGACAGCCGTAAAGCACGGGGCGAACGTCATCTTCTCGACCTCACACCGGCTCATGGAATACACGCTCAGGGCGTCAGTCGAGTATCCCCAGGTGCGGTTCCTTAACTGCTCAATCGGCCTTCCCCACCAAAGCGTCCGCTCGTACTTTGGAAAGATGTACGAGGCCAAGTTCCTACTGGGCGCCCTTGCCGCCAGCATGGCCGACAACCACCGTATTGGCTACCATGCGTCGGTCTTCGCCTCGGGCGCGCTGAGCGAAATCAACGCCTTCGCTATCGGTGCCTCGCTGCTCGACCCTCGTGCGCAGATTATCCTCACTTGGGGAGATGTTCCCGCCGGCGGTCTTGCCGAAGCCATGTGTCGCGAGGGCGTGAGCGTCATGACCGGCGCCGATATGTCCAAGTCTCTCGAGGACCCCACCGCCTACGGGCTTCACCGTCTGGTAAACGGCAAGGAAGTTACCGGTATTGCTATGCCGGTATGGAACTGGGGCCGTTACTACGAACTCATCGTACGCAGCCTACTGCACGGCACATGGGACGAGACCGCCGATGACCAGCAGGTGCGCGCCGTCAACTACTGGTACGGTATGAGCTCCGGCGTCATCGATATTCGCTACGCTCCGGGCCTACCCTATCAGACGCGTAAACTTGTGCAGCTGCTTCGCAACGGCATTGTCGAGGGCTCCATCAACCCATTTGGCGGCGAGCTCCACAGCCAGGACGGCGTGGTTCAGATTGAGGGCTTCCCTCCCCTGCCGAGTACGCAGATTGTCGAGATGAACTGGCTGGCTGACAACGTTATAGGCTCGATTCCGCAGCTCGATAACGAGCCGGAGGTCCGTGCCCTATGAATATCCTAGCCATTGCCGATGTAGAGGAGCGCTGCCTGTGGGAATGTTTTCGCAAGGAGCGCTTTGAGGACGTTGACCTGATTCTATCCGCAGGCGACCTGGATCCGGACTATCTTGAGTTTTTGGTCACTGTCATCAACAAACCGCTTGTGTACGTTCGTGGCAACCACGACGACCGCTACGCGCGCCATGCACCGGGCGGGTGCATTTGTGTTGAGGACAGCGTATATGTGTACCGAGGTATTCGCATTGCGGGTCTGGGCGGTTCCATGCGCTACCGCGACGGCGCGAACATGTATACCGAGCGCGAGATGGCAAAACGCATGCGCAAGCTATCGCGAAAAATCGCACTGGTAGACGGATGCGATATTCTACTTACCCATGCACCCGTCGCAGGCATGGGCGACCTGGACGACCTGCCGCATCGAGGATTCGAGTGCTTTAATGCGGCTCTTGAGTCTTGGGGTCCCGACTATATGATTCACGGGCATGTGCACCAAAGCTACGGCCCCAACTTTCAACGCGAGCGCCAACACCCATGCGGAACGAAGATTGTCAACGCCTGCGGCTATACCAAGATCGAAATTGACGAGGCGCGCTACCCCACGCGCGGTTGGAAGGCCGCTTGGCTCAACTCGCAAACCATGCGCCGCGAGCTCAAACGCCACGAAGCAATCGAGTCTTCAACCGCCAGAACCCCCTGGTAACTGCCAACAACCACCACGAAGGGGATAGGCACCTTTATGGTGGTTTTGCTGACTCGTCCGACCTGTCCATCACGGTGCTTGTGTAATTAACGAGAACACTCATTGTTTTGTAAGGACGGCGCTCACGTGCCGTCTTTTTTTGTCAACTTATGCAGTCTCGACCGTGTTGTATGTAGAGGGACCTCGCGAGACGCCTTCCCTATATCCACCACGACCAATTGGAGGTGACACTATGCCTGCACGCCGTAACCGCAATAGCACGCTCCGATGCGATGCCGATCAGATCGAGCGGGAAGCAAAGCGCTTGGTCGACACGTATTCCGACCTCATCCTTCGATTGTGCTATTCGGCCCTTGGATCCGCTGACGACGCTCAAGACATCTGCCAGGACACGCTGATCAAGATTCTCCAACGCACTCAACCGTTCGACTCGCTCGAACACGAACGTGCTTGGGTGATCCGAGTCGCACTGAACGCATGTCGCGATATCGGCCGTACGCACGCGAATCACCCGGTTGTCGACCTCGATTCGCTCCCCGATTTCTGCGCACCCGTAACACATACCGAGCAAGAATTCGCGCAACGCGACTGCGCCATTCTTTCCGCTGTCACGGCCCTGCCTCAAGCACAGCGCATCGCCATCTTTTTGCACTACTACGCAGGCATGAGCATCAGGGAAATCGCAGACGCCGTTCACGCGACGCCAGCTGCAACCGCCCAGCACCTTAGCCGCGGACGTGCGTCACTTCGGCTTTCCTTGAAAGGAGACCACAATGACTACGAATTCGAATGACTATCGCCACGCCCTGGAGCACATTTCGTTTACCGATAATGCGAAGCAGCACATGGCAAACTCGATTGCTCAGTCCGTCGCCTCAAGCGATGCGGCGACCGCTCAAAGCAACTTTAATGGCACGCGACGCAAGCCGCGCATCGCCCGCCATCCCGTAAGAACAGTCGCTCGCATTGCCGCTGTAACGGCAGTCCTCGCTATCGTCATTGGAGGCGCTGGCACGGCTATGGCAACAGGCGTCCTGCCGCTTCCTTCTGACATGCTTTCCGACATCTTTGACGGACCTGCTTCTCAAACCGAGATCATCGACCGTATTGGCCGGCCCGTCGGTGCTAGCTGCTCCAACAACGGAGTCACCGTGACCGCCGACGCCATCATGGGCGACAAGGATATGGTTACCATCGCCTATACGCTTACGTTCGACGATCCCGCTGCCCTGAAAAAGCTTTCCGAGCCGGGCGAGAACGGAACTATCGCCGGAAGTGTCGATGGAAACGTATACGTTGATGGCGAGCATGGCGGCCAAGGCCAATCATGGCTCATTGACAAGAACCCCAATGACTCCAGCATTCAATACTTTGCACAGTTCAGCGTTGAATCACCCGGCCTTATGGGCAGGACCGTCCGCACGCATATCAACTCTCTCGTTGTGCCACGTGCTGGCAAAGAGCTTCCCGAGTATAAGAAAATACTTACGGGCCCATGGGATCTTAAGTTCCAGCTGAATTACGAAGATACATCCGTTACGATTCCCGCGCCCAAATCGGTCAACTTTAACGGCACCAAGGCGACGATTCAAGAGGCCACCGTATCCTGCGTTGGCGTTTCAGTCCGCTACAACATAGATCGTTCCATCGAACACGACAACAACAGCTGCAAGATGTCTCAAAACATGGAGGAGTCTATGGATGCCGTTGGCAACATACCCCTCATCGTGACGTTCAAAGACGGTCATGTTGAGGACGCAACCAGCCACAGCGGCTATTTCGCAAATAAACTGGATAACGGCACCACTGATGTCCACAAGACCTGGCCGTTCTCGCAAGTTTGTGACACAGACAAGATTGCAAGCGTACAAATTGGCGATACGGTCATTCCCATGAATTCGTAACGCTACGCGGCTCGTATATGCACCCGGTTCCGCACTTCGCGTCTAAAGATGCGCTGTCATCGAGCAGCGTGAGCGCAAGGCCGCCCGTATGGTCGGCTGGGAACACCTCGTTGCGCTAAAAACCACCACGAAGGGGACAGGCACCTTTGTGGTGGTTTTGCTGACTCGTCCGACCTGTCCCAACGGCTTGTCTCAATCTGTAACAGGTAGGGCCCAAATAATCGGTTAGCTGTTACAGATCGAGACAGACCACGGATGCTCGGCCGAAAATCTCAATCTGTAACAGGTAGGAACGATTTTGCCCCTTAGATGTTACAGATTGAGATATTTGACAGCTTGAATCGGCATCGCCTACAGCGCGGCGACGACCTTGTCGCCCATCGTCGTGGTGCCGAGGATCTTATCTGCCGGGGTGTTGACATCGGCGATGTCACGGGTGCGCCAGCCCTCGTCGAGCACGCGCGCCACGGCGCTCTCGATCCACGCGGCTTGCTCGCCCATGTCGAGCGCGTAGGTCAGCAGCATCGCCACCGACAAGATTTGAGCCAGCGGATTGGCCACGCCGAGCCCCGCGATGTCAGGAGCGCTGCCAGCGCTCGGCCCAAACAGCGATACGCCATCATCCAGCGAGGCAGAGGCAAGCATACCGAGCGATCCGGTAATCTGAGCCGCCTCATCGGACAGGATGTCGCCGAACATGTTCTCCGTCACCACGACGTCAAAGTCTGCCGGTCGACTGATGAGCTGCATGGCGGCGTTGTCGACGAGCAGGTCCTCAAGCTCCACGTCGGAGTACTCCTCGTCTTGCACGCGATGCACGATCTCGCGCCACATGCGGCTCGTCTCCAGCACGTTGCGCTTGTCAACGCTCGTCACCTTGCCGCGACGTTTGCGCGCCGCCTCAAATGCCTGGCGCGCAATGCGCTCAATCTCGTACTCGCGATACTCCATCACGTCGACCGCACGCTGACCGGCCGCACCCGCAGCGCCCGCGCAGGTCACGGATGCGGGCGCCAAAGTCCCACGGCATGTTGTAGCCCATCGTATCGGGGATGTTCACGACCGTGGCACCGGCCTTTACGGCCGCCTCGATAATGCGCACCAGAAACTCCTGATCGGAGCGGCCGGCATCCTCGGCATAAAACTCAACATCGTCAACGAACTTGCGAGCATGTTTGACGGCATGGATCGCTCACTCAATTGCCCTTTCCTCAGTCATATGGAGCTTGTCGCGCAGGTGACTGGTGCTCACACCCAGCCCTGTATGGATACGGGGCCTCTGGGCCGTTTTGAGCGCCTCTGCAGCCACTTCGATATCCCTGTCGACAGTGCGCGTCAGGCCGCATACCGTGCATCGGTCGCCCGCAATCTTGCCAATCTCCTGTACGGAGCGAAAGTCACCAGGACTCGAGATGGGAAAGCCCGCCTCGATAACGTCCACGTTCATGCGCACCAGCTGGCGGGCGATGAAGAGCTTTTCCTCGGTATTCATGCTGGCGCCCGGCGACTGCTCACCGTCGCACAGGGTGGCGTCAAAGATTGTGATTTTGCGGCTTATATGTTCCTCCTGATTGACCGTTTTATGACAGATGGCTTTCAGGAGAGAGAGAAGGCCTAGAGATAGAAAAATACCCGTGTCGCTCATCACGCCTGAAAGCGGAAGACGATAGCGCACCCGGGTACAACAAATCGTTATAGCGAGATTACAACCCTAGCGCGCTATCCAATCTAGTAGCGCTAGGCCTAGGAGCTGTTGCGTGTTCTTAAACATGTTGGGCTCCCTTCGGCCTCGGGTAGTACTACATCGCGCTAAAGTACAACACAAGTAAAACCACCACAAGGGTGCCTGTCCCCTTCGTGGTGGTTTCGTTGACTCAAAAGCAAGAGACCCGGTCCTGCACGAGGCAGAACCGGGTCTCTTTAGCAATGCTTGCTTTGCTCAGGCAGTAACTGTTAGTTACTCAGCCAGGAAGTCGCGCTGGATAGCGGGATCGACCTTGACGCCAGGGCCCATGGTGGAAGACACGGAGATGGACTTGACGTACTTGCCCTTAGCAGAAGAGGGCTTGACGCGCAGGATCTCGGTGTACAGGGCAGCGTAGTTCTCGACGAGCTGCTGCTCGGTGAAGGACTTCTTGCCCAGGGGCACGTGGCAGATGCCGTAGCGGTCGGCGCGGTACTCAACGCGGCCAGCCTTGAGCTCGGAGACCATCTTGGCGACGTCCATGGTCACGGTGCCGAGCTTGGGGTTCGGCATGAGGCCACGGGGACCAAGGATCTTACCGATGCGGCCAACCTTGGCCATCATGTTCGGCGTAGCGATAGCGGCGTCGAAGTTGATCTCGCCCTTCTGAATCTGGGCGACAAGCTCGTCGGAACCGATGATGTCGGCGCCGGCAGCCTCAGCCTCGCGGGCCTTCTCGCCCTCGGCGAAGACGGCAACACGAACGGTCTTGCCGGTGCCGTGGGGCAGGGAGATGGAACCACGGATGTTCTGGTCAGCCTTACGAGTATCGATGCCCAGACGGAAGTGGGCCTCGACGGTCTCGTCGAACTTGGCGGTGTCGAGCTCCTTGATGAGCTTGGCAGCCTGAAGGGGGGTGTAGAGCGTGGCGCGGTCGATCTTCTCGGCAGCGGCGTTATAGCTCTTACCATGCTTAGCCATGTGCATTACCTCCTGTGGTTAAACGGGCGTGAGCCCTCCCACATCGTATCGTGTGCCCTATTGCACACATTTAACGGGCGCCCCGGTCGGAGCACCCGTCATTACCTAAAGAAATCGCTACTCAGCGATGGTGACGCCCATGGAACGGGCGGTACCGGCGATGATCTTCTTGGCGGCGTCAATGTCGTTGGCATTGAGGTCCGGCATCTTAATCTCGGCGATCTTGGTGAGCTGCTCCTGGGAGAGCTGACCGACCTTGTCGGCCTGGGGCTTAGCGGAACCAGACTTGAGGTTCAGCTCCTTCTTGATGAGGTGAGCCGCCGGCGGGGTCTTGGTGATGAAGGAGAAGGACTTATCCTCGTAGACAGAGATCTCAACGGGGATGATGTCGCCCTTCTTGTCCTGCGTCTCGGCGTTAAAGGCCTGGCAGAACTGCATGATGTTCACGCCAGCAGCGCCCAGGGCGGGACCGACGGGAGGAGCGGGGTTAGCTGCACCAGCAGGAATCTGGAGCTTAATGACGTTGGCAACCTTCTTCTCAGCCATGGTCATTCCTTTCGAATCACGAGTGTGAAGTACTTGCTATATCGTAAGCACGCACGTGTTAGAAGCACTCCTGAGATGAGCAGTCACAGAAGAAGCACGCTCGCGCGAACGGACGAAAACTTAAGCGATGACAGCGACCTGGTTAAAGTCGAGCTCGACCGGCGTCTCGCGGCCAAAGATCATCAGCGTGACCTTGAGCTTGCCAGCCTCGGTGTTAACCTCGGAGACCTTGCCATCAAAGTCGGTAAGCGGGCCATCGGTGACGCGGACGGACGTGCCGACCTGAATATCGACCGAGGTGCGCTTGGGCGAATCGCCCTTACCGGGACGACGAGTCATCTTGTTGTACTCGTCGCGGGAAAGCGGAGCGGGCTTGCCGTTGCCGCCCAGGAAACCGGTGACGCCAGGCGTGTTACGAACGCACGTCCAAGCATCGTCATCCATCTCCATGCGGACCAGGACATAACCCGGGAAGATCTTGGAATCCTTGGTCTCACGCTTGCCACCCTCTTTAATCTCGGTGACACGCTCCATAGGAATCTCGATATCAAAGATACGGTCCTGCATGCCCATAGTCTCGATGCGATGCTCGAGATCGGACTTAACGCGGTTCTCGTATCCAGAGTAAGTGTGAACGACGTACCAACGCTTAGACATGGTTTAGCCCCTCAATCCAGAGAACAGAGCAAGAGCCTCGCCAAAGCCAGCATCGAGCAGAGCGATGACGACGCCGACGACGATCAGAGAAGCGCAAACGACGACCGAGTAGTTCACGAGCTCCTTCTTATCGGGCCACGTGACACGCTTCATCTCGGACTTCACCGAAGCGAAATACTTCTTGGTGCGGGCGAAGAAACCAGGCTTCTCGTTCTTCTTGGACTTCGCAGCCTTCTCGTTCTTCTTGGCAACGGCCTTCTTGGCCTCAACCTTGGAGTTGGCGGCAGCGTTATTGGCAGGTGCCGGCTGCTGAGCCTTCTTCTTGTTCTTCTTGTTGGCCATTTGGGTTACCTCCGCGCAATGCGCTTATACATGAGTAAACCGTAAGCCCCCAATTGGGAGCTTACGGAATAATGACTGGCACGCCAGGAAGGACTCGAACCCTCAACACTCGGTTTTGGAGACCGATGCTCTACCAATTGAACTACTGGCGTATGTGACTAGAGACTAGCGAGTCTCTTTGTGCAGCGTGTGGTGACGGCACCAGGGGCAATACTTCTTGATCTCCATACGATCAGGCATGGTCGACTTGTTCTTGGTGGTCGTATAGTTGCGGCGCTTGCACTCAGTGCACGCAAGAGTAACTAGAGTACGCATGTATCCTGAACCTTTCATTTCCGCCCCGTACGGGCACGAGTTGTTACTTTATCAGCTCCACGTAAGTGCTGTCAATGAAAACCTCGAGTCAATTGGTTCTCGGTGGATCCATTCATATTTGGAACACATCAATGAAGCCATCGAGATCTAATCAATCCCTCGCGCTTGGCTTATGGGCGAGCTAAGCGCAATCGGCAGGGAATAAGCCCCGCGTAGAAAAGAACCCGGCACCCTATAAGTGCCGGGTTCTCTAAGTCAGCTATATCAAAGAGCTTATTTACTCAATGATCGTGGAGACGATGCCCGAACCGACGGTGTGGCCACCCTCGCGGATAGCGAAGCGCAGGCCCTCCTCCATGGCGATCGGGTGAATAAGGTCGCCCTCGATGGTGATGTGGTCACCAGGCATAGCCATCTCGGTGCCCTCGGGGAGCTTGACCGTACCGGTAACGTCGGTGGTACGGAAGTAGAACTGAGGACGATAACCATCGAAGAACGGGGTGTGACGGCCGCCCTCCTCCTTGGTCAGAACGTAAATCTCACCGGTGAACTTGGTATGCGGGGTAACCGAACCGGGCTTGCAGAGAACCTGGCCGCGCTCGATGTCCTCGCGCTTGATGCCGCGGAGCAGCAGACCGACGTTGTCGCCAGCCTCGCAGAAGTCCATGGACTTACGGAACATCTCGATACCGGTAACGACGGTGTTCTGGGTATCCTTGATGCCGACGATCTCGACGGGCTCGTTGAGCTTAAGCTCACCGCGCTCGACACGGCCGGTAGCAACGGTACCACGGCCGGAGATGGTCATAACGTCCTCAACAGCCATCAGGAACGGAAGGTCGTTGTTACGAGCAGGCGTCGGGATGTACTCGTCGACAGCGTTCATGAGCTCGCGAATGGCGTCCATCCACTTGGCGTCGCCCTCGAGAGCGCCCAGAGCGGAACCACGGATGACGGGGATGTCGTCGCCGGGGAAATCGTACTCGGAGAGGAGCTCACGGGTCTCCATCTCGACGAGGTCGATGAGCTCGTCATCGTCGACCATGTCGCACTTGTTCAGGAAGACGACGATGTAGGGAACGCCGACCTGACGGGCGAGCAGGATGTGCTCGCGAGTCTGAGCCATGGGGCCGTCGGTAGCGGCGATGACCAGGATAGCGCCGTCCATCTGAGCAGCACCGGAGATCATGTTCTTGACGTAGTCAGCGTGGCCCGGGCAGTCAACGTGAGCGTAGTGACGGGCAGCGGTCTCGTACTCGACGTGGGAGACGGAGATCGTAATGCCGCGCTCGCGCTCCTCGGGAGCCTTGTCGATGTTCTCGAACGCAGTGAAGTCAGCCTTGCAGCCCTCGGTCTCAGAGAGAACCTTGGTGATGGCGGCGGTCAGCGTGGTCTTGCCGTGGTCGACGTGACCAATGGTGCCGATGTTAACATGCGGCTTAGTGCGCTCAAACTTCTCTTTGGCCATAAAGCCCTCCTCTTAACAGGTCGTCCCCGGACGGGACTTTGCCTTTATACCATAGTGGCCTCTCAACATACTATTGAGAAGCCACCGTGTTACCTATGGTAGCGGTGACTGGATTCGAACCAGTGACGCCACGGGTATGAACCGTGTGCTCTAACCAACTGAGCTACACCGCCGGATGGAGCCTGCAACCAGACTTGAACTGGTGACCTCTTCGTTACCAACGAAGTGCTCTACCGACTGAGCTATACAGGCACTTGACGGGTGGGAGCTATAGGATTCGAACCTATGTAGGCAGAGCCAACGGGTTTACAGCCCGTCCCCATTAACCACTCGGGCAAACTCCCAATCGTTCAAGTATCCGCAGGTTCTTTGGTCTTTTGGACCGCCGCCCCCGCGAACGAAAAAGATAATACGATGCAACCTTGGGGGCTGTCAACGAAAACCTCTAGATACACGGCCCCGGGCGTATCTATAGCCCCGTGACCTGCGGTTTTGTTGAGTTTGGATATGAAGGACGCTGGATTTGCATATAGCGGTAACATTTCCCGAGGGAACACTTTGGCGTAGTGGAGTGAGCCTGCAGATTATTACTTCGATAACGACTCATTTGCACCTATATATAGGTCGAGATCGAGCTTCCCAGACAGAAGATTGCTCTTCCCAGGCAAAATCGAGCGTGGATTTTCTTCCGTTTGAAATCGAGCGTGGATAATCTCCCACTTTTGACGTGCCACTGGGCCCAATGTGGCAGATTATCCACGCTCATTCACTAAGCGGGAGATTTTCCACGCTCGCATGTCCGAAAATCCTCGCTCACGCAGAGCATTCAGACATCTCACCGCTTCCGTCTCAATCTGTAACAGCAAGAGGCCCATTCCTCTCCTATCTGTTACAGATTGAGACATTTACCAACCAACCCAACCATCTATCTAAATCTGTAACAGTAAGAACGGTTTTCCTCTCCTATCTGTTACAGATTGAGACATTTGTTGACCGGACAAGATCTTTATCTCATTCTGTAACGGCTAGACAGTCATTTCCCCAGTTGTTACAGATTGAGAATGTCTATTGCGTGCCTATTGATCCGCCTTTCGATATCACACGACAGCCATGTCGCCACCGGCAAATCCACGCGCCCGCGTGGGACGCGAGTGGTTCCCTTCACGATGTAGTCCTTCACCTCGGGGTTTCAATCCACGCGCCCGCGCGGGGCGCGACCATGGAGCCCAACGGGGTTTCACTGTCCCGCCGCAGTTTCAATCCACGCGCCCGCGCCGGGCGCGACGGAATATCTCCAGCGGCGTGAGGCCCAGCAGCTTGTTTCAATCCACGCGCCCGCGCGGGGCGCGACCGTATGCGCGACCGGCAGCATGCTGGACGAGCTTGTTTCAATCCACGCGCCCGCGCGGGGCGCGACTGTCTCCTAACTGGACAAATACCAACTATTCGACAAAGCAATCTTACATCCAAGCCGCAACAAAGCTAACGAAGATTACGCGACCTGCGGTTCCTCAATTCCGTTGTCAAGGAACGCGCGCGAACATCGTAATAAATCGACATCACTTACCATTCGCGCGACATCGAGCTAGACAATTAGCGAAGCCTCAGGGTCATAAGGTTTCTTCGCACCAAAATGCTCCACCTTTCTTTGCCAATTCTTCCCGAGGTTATATACGCGCAGGCTATCTTTTGACTCATCAATAACAGACCGGAGCTCGCTTTTCATTTTTTCAAGCTGTCCGGAATCCACCATGCACTCAAACACGGAGCACTGAACGCGCTGACCATAGCGCAAGCATATTTTAGACACGCGCCTAAGCCGAGAGGTGCCCGATAAATCCGATGTCGAGACGTCGTAGGAAACCAAAACGTACATGGCTATCTCCAACAAAAAGCGGGATAGTCATTCATATCCCCGCGCAAATAACGCGAGAGCAACTGCGCTTGGACAAACGGAAGCAGTCCAATTTTGACCTTTTCATCCAGGAAAGGATGTTTGATTTCTTCTTGCTTCCTTTTTTGCCAAGCATCCAGAACGCGCTTAAGCGCCGCATCGCTAAAGAAGCAACCTCCGCCAGCATCGAACTCAAAATCTGTCTTATTCAGTTGTCCGCGATTGAATAGCGCTACTACAAATCGGTCAATCAGAGGAGCGCGAAACTCCTCAAGCACATCAAGTGCCAGACTCGCCCTTCCCGGCCTCGGCTGATGGTAGAAACCCATCTGAGGATCAAGGCCAACGGACTCGCACGCCGTAGCTATCTCACGAGATGCCAGGGTGTAGAAAAACGATAGTGATGCATTGACGGGATCTTTTGGCGGCCTTCTATTTCTGCCAACAAATTCGACACGGACTTCTTTATCCCTAATTAACGGGGGAAACGAATCGAAATAGCCGTGGGCGGCATCCCCTTCCACACCTAGCAGTTCCTCACGCGACGCTACAGAGCCCAGCGTTTCCAATCCATTGGAAAACGTATCAATCGCATTTGAGAGACCATCTCCGTTCTCGGGGTGCTCTCGCTTATGTCGCAGCAATACCGCGCGTGAATTATAAAACTTCGCCGCCATGAATCGTTTAGCTAGCACGAGCGATCGGGTCGGGTCCGCCGCCACCTCATATTGAGCTTTTCTCAAAAGCACGTTCCCCGACACCGGACCCTCAACTCGGGCGGCGAATCTCCCCTTCTCATCGAGAACAGACACCGAGATGCCCCTCGCGGCACACGCATACAAAAGTGGAGCACTCGCACCCGCATAGTTAAATAGAACAATGCCCTCGAGCAGATGAAGAGGAACCCTTAATACCTCCTTGCCGTCAACTCGAACACATGCGTTGTCGTCCTTCTTGCAAACATAGGCATCCTTGTTCGTAACGTAAAGCGTGTTGAGCAGCTTTTTCATCTTTCGTTCCCCTCACAACTCCAGACCCATCCGCTTCAAATAGTCACGAGCGTCAACGCCGCAGATATCTGGAAGGCATTTATCCACCAAAGAGCACCTTCGGCACTTATGGCTTCTAAGCGGCAGCGGGGTTTTCCGTTGCTCAAACAACGAGTGCATTCTTTGGCACAGCTGTTTGACTCTTTTCTTTAAAGCGAAATCAATGTCAACTTTTTCTCTTCGTCGTGTTTCACCATAGAACAGATACCCCTCATCGATTGAAAGGCCCAGCATTTCCTCGAGGCACATTGCCTGTGCCGCCACTTGGATCCGGTCCCAATCTTCGATTTTTGGCTTACCTACCTTGTATTCAACCGGACGAACAGAACCGCCTTCAGCACCGAGCCTGTATTCGACAATATCGGCTATGCCATAGATTCCTAAAGAATGGCTAACAAGCCTGACCCTTCGCTCGCAACGAAAACCCCGCAGCGTTGAATATCCCTTAGTGTCAGCACGAGCGTGAAACAGATCCCCTCGAACCGTATCGAAGCTATCAGACCACTCCTGCTCAAGATGGATCAGAGCCCACTGACGCTCACAGTATGCAATATGCTGTAGCCCAGAAAGCGCCAGCAGGTCATCATCACCAAACATAGTTATGCTCGCGGGGAAATATACTCAATAATGTCTGCCGTAACCCCCTCGGGCATTTCTCCGACTTCAATCTGATAGTCGGCATAAGAGCGGGCTTCCTGGCCCTCAGGAATCACTCGCTTGGCCTTAACGGCATCAAACAACGCATGGGCCGGCGCGTTGCCAAGCTTGCTCTCGTGCTTAAATACGATGAGCTTACGGGAAGACATAAGCCCTCGTGCCGCGCTATGATCGTTCTCGAACATATTCATGAGGGCCTCAAACAGCAAGTCGAGGTCGTCTTGATCAAACCCGGTCTTTTCGGCCAATGACGCCGAGACAAATCCGTCCATGCGATACAAACCATACGGAATGTACTGCTTGCGTCCCATCGTCCTTTCCTTCTCGGCATCTTTTGCATTGGTGACCGCCATACGCGTGATACTCATTTCGAGCGGAAGGACCGGATCAACCGACTCGGCAAAACAAAGCTGCACCGGCCCTCGCACCTGGCCGCAGTTAACCTCTGTCGTCATTACAGCCCCAAACGTACGAATGTCATAAAAGTTGTCCATCATGAACTGCGTCACTTTGAGCCGGTCTTCCATCGACTTGGGCAATTTCTTGGATTGCGGCTTCATATCGTTATGCTGGTAGGCGAGCTCATTTTGCTCGTTAAGGACCGCGCCCTCTTTCACATAGACATAAAAGCGATGTCCTCCGGAGACCGACCAATCCTCACCTTGATCAGCAACCAGTTCGACATAGTTGCGAATCTTGCGCTTGATGCACACATCCGAAACTATGCCCCTGCTGGTCTCCGGATCAAGACGAGGAAGATTTCCTGCATCGGGATCGCCATTAGGATTGCCGTTTTTCACGTCGAAGAAAAGCGTGAACTCATAGCGATTCTTGATTGGCTCTGACATGGATTGTTCCTTTCCTCTAAAGATAACGTTGCACTATTCCTCAACCGATGAAACCACTTCGCGCTCTTCGGGCTCCTTGCGCACAAAACTGCTCTGCCTCTGCTGGTAATAGCCGATAAAAAAGGCTCCTTGATCATTCATGCCAAGCGTCCGCGGAAACAATCCATCGTTGCCGTTCAATTTGCCAACAATCTCATCAAGATCTTTTTGAATGCCAACGGCCATACCTCGCTTTCCGGGCATTTTTTCGATTTTTGAAAGATGGTTTTGACAATTGGCCAGCAACCGCGGAAAAACACGTGTCGGCGTTGTCGATGCTGCCCCAATGTACTTATCGCGAACGGTTGCATTTACGCCATCCCCCAAAGCGGCTCGTTGCGCCCGCTCAATAACGGCAAATAATCTACCGAGCACGTAACCCTGGTTGGCGTTTTCCCTATCAAGTGACACCGTGTACTCCTTTTCTCCTGCCGCGCTTTTCTTTCTAATTTGTCGGTTAAGACAGCCCTTAAGCAATGCTGCTCGCTGCCCCATATCCCAACGGTTTCTCGATGCGTGGTCTGCCCTCATACGCGTTAGCACAGAAGCTTGTAAAGCCCTAGGAAAGAGACTTCCGCCCAGCATTGCGTCAAAACAGCCATGCAACAATGTCGAAGGAATGGCCGCGCCCTCCCCCAGTGGTGCTATTTGTCGAAGCAGACTTTTTAGCGAGGCGGGCTTAACATCGACCATCTCAATATCTTTCAAATACTGAATTAGGTTTTCGGCGAGTTTTCCATAGGATTCAACCTTGAAATACCTAATCGATAGTCGTGCTGCGTTTGGTGCCACGCCGACCATATAAAACTTTGTCGACGGCACAGAAGGCATCGGAGCATATCCCTGACGTATCGACTGGAGATCTCCGCGCACCTGGTCAAGTGTCCGTGCGTCCTCAGCACGCGATCCGTTGCGTTCTTGTTTAAAGCCCAAAAGCGCAGTTATCACACCAGTCGGCCGCAGTGTTGGCCCATCAGTCCAACAGATAAAGAGTGTGTCACCGATACTCACTCGATGGCTATCATCTTTTGAAAGGTACCTAAGCGCAGTTCCCGACTTGAATGCCGCAGCCTCTGAAATCGAAGCGTTATAGGTGCCGCGCTTCCCATAAGACTCAAAAGCCGAGCAATTAAAGGACACCAAGCTTGCTCCCGCAGACTGAGCGCCGGGAAATCCCGTAACTTGAGGATACAATCTGGCGATTAAACCATGCTCTCCCGTAATGGCACACTGTCCTTTAGTCGCGTCCGCGCTTGCCGTCGCAGCTCTATACAGGTCCCATAAACGCGCTATATCTGGCATTTCATGAATAAGCTTGTTTTCTGGCGCATATTCAAAAACAACAAAAGAGCTTGCAATTACACCGGCGTCATCGCTCGACAACTCATACGCCTGAGGCCCCCGATCAAAGAAAGCGAGCACCGCTCGTGCTGCGGGATTATTAGACTCCGCAAGCACCTTTTTATGCAATGCGGCAGAGGCGCTAAACTTTTCCTCGCCCCTCGCCTTGCCCAGGCAAAACAAATAACAGCCGTTATCACACAGAAAAAACGGTTGAATTCCCGAGGTCCTTGATGCATGTTCAGGCACAATCCGTTTAACAAACCGCCTTTGTTCCTTGCCTTCTCCGACTACATACGGAATTACGCCCGTCGTACGTCCATTGTCATCAATTCGAATACGATACGAAACGTTTTCGACACTCCACCCCATCCCTGGAATCTTGATTTCCGGATCAGCAGCCAATCGATCATAAAGATTAGCTAGTTCTTGCAGAATCATCGCTTCACCTCCCGCCGTGAAGTATCGATGACGCCATTTTTCATAACAGCCCGATAGAACATCGGCTCCATGCTGTTTTTAAAATCGATGTCATACAGCATGAATCCCAGGTCAAACCGGTCAATGTCTTGGTAGTACGACTCGACAGTTCCGTCTTCGACAAGCGACACCGTAGCCGGAAACTCCCTGCATCCCAAATAGGGCTGATTGAAACACTGTCCCTTTCGAAGCCTTCGCAACGCAATGTTGTAGTGTTTTTCGGGCGTGTCAGATTCACCCGCTCGCGCTGTCATTTCAAAATGGGCCGTGACGATATACGCAACATCCTTGAGATACATGGTGGCCCGCTGCTGGCGATCAGCCATTACGTCTACATATACAGGCACGTTTTTTGAATAGGCAGCCTTTGCGTTTTGATAGCTCAGCTTGCTTGCCAGTTCATTACGCCTAAATGTGTCAAAACGTATTTCGTTCACGACCTGGATACTGTCAATCTTCCAAGCGATTGCCGGCTTCCAATAGACAGCCTCAAGTATTCCTCGTGCAGCAGACGGCGTTATGACGTCATAGCTTACGCGCTCAGTCTTCATCTCGGGGCGCGTAAAACATGCTCGATCTCCACTAATAAGCACCTTGATTCCAAATCCCATTTTTGTCCTCCCTTCAATCCTCTAGCCAACGAGCGTCAAGAGCTCCTCCTCTCCAAATCGATAACCCACCTTGTCGTCGTAGACGATCCGGCATCCATCACAAGCATTAAGAATCTTGAACGGCGCCAATTCTTCGATATATCCCGCTTGCTCAAGATCTCTAATCTCCCTTTCTCTCAGACTCAAGCTGAATCGTTGGGCGGGCCGTGCCAATGCACCTGGCTCGAGCACATTTAGCATGTCTTGATATAGTCTTTCCGCTTCGTCGCCCCAGCGCACAAATACAGGAAGAGACTCATCTGGCATGAACCGGTATTTCTCTGCGATTGTTGCAAACGGCATTATTTCTAACGATGATTCCAAATCTGCATTGCAACAAATCATGCTCAAGATTTGATAAGCATCCAGTTCCTCATCACTCGAGTAGCGCATCTTAAAGAACGGCTCTATGGCACCGGAATCAATGACTCCGTCCCTCTCCCGAAGAATCGCCCGCGTAGCCTCCCTTTGCTTTGCAAGCCAGGAGGTTGTTCTGAATAGTGTTCCATCTTCTTTTAAGCACTCGAAGATATAGACAGGAACCGGCTCTTTAATCGACCCCTCGCGATTGCATCGCCCCGCAGCCTGGAACAGAGAATCAACTCCGGCAAGCTCGCGATAAACAACCGGAAAGTCAATATCGACTCCCGCTTCGATAAGCTGCGTGGACATCACATGACACGGTCTATTCGCTGCCAGCAGTGCCTTTATTTTTTTAAGATCGCGCATGCGATGATCAGGTGTCTTGTTTGTCGACAGGCAGAAGCACGACGCCCCCGCGACACCGCCCTCAAGACGCTGTGCCACACCACGATAAAGTTCCCGAGCCTCCGTCTTGTTTCCGACAATACAGAGCGCCTGTTTTTCAGAAGCAAGCCGATCGCACAGCTGGTCCATAGTCAATATCCCGAGATTATTAAAGTATGTTCTATCGCCGAACACCTCATTAAAGCCAGCTCTGTCTGCAACAATCTCTTGAGGAGTTTCTTTAAAAGGCCAGATATCTTTGAAGTACGGCTGCGTTGCCGTACAGAGCACACAAGTTACGCCACAAGAACGAACAAGCATTTCAAGCATCGCCAGCGTCGGCTTGAGCACTCCATCGGGGAGTGACTGCGCTTCGTCGAGGACCAGGACGCTCTTTGCGATATTGTGCACTTTCCTGCTCTTGCCGGGTTTATTTGAAAATAGAGATTCAAACAGCTGGACATTCGTCGTAACAATGATGGGCGCATCCCAGTTTTGTGTTGCAAGCCTTTCGTGTTGAGCGCGTTCTGGATCAACGGCCTCGAAATCGTAATTTGAATGGTGCTCTAGTACATTCTGGGCGCCAAAAACATCACGCAGCACATCTGCTGTCTGTTCAATTAGGTTTGTATACGGAAGCGCAATGACGATACGTTGCAGACCGTGCCTCTTGGCGTGCGCAAGCGCAAAACCCACAACCGAGAGAGTCTTTCCTCCCCCAGTAGGAACCCGAAGCGTGAAGAACCCCTGCGGGCTTTTCGCTGCCACCATGCATTGATTTCGAACGGAGCCACGACAGGCATTGAGTTCATTGTTCTCCGCTGCGCCGCAAAGACGTGCCATGTAAGAATCGTACTTTGTAAGCAATCCATCCATGGAATCAACCGTGGCCGATCGCAGATGTGAATTGTCGGGTGCCATGAACCGCTCTGTATCGAGATAATCAGCATCGACAAGACAGGAAAACAGGATCTTCGTTAGCAAATAAGCTTGGAATTGCCCCTCTTTGTCAATCTCGCCAGAATCCGACAAACCACGCTGAATGAATTCAATTAATTCCCTCGATAGTTTTCCGGCACTTTTTCCTAGCTGGTTACGCATATTCCGAACAACAGTGGCGTCGATAGCGTCCAGCAGATCTGTTCTCTTTAATTTCGACCTTAGGGAAGACAATCCTGACTCACTCGTAAGCCCATTGGATAGGCCGGAATGGTGGCCCGCCACAGCGTAGGCAAGGGGGTAGCCAACCTCACGCAACTTCCCATACGCTACGATGGCCCCCACAGACGAATGATCGACCTTGGCCGGTGAGCCTTCAAGACGCAGCTGAAACGCCTGGCAGGCCTTCCCCGCATCATGCAAGGCTCCAACCGCAATCCCCAGCTGTTCAGCGCCAACA
Organism: uncultured Collinsella sp.; assembly: GCA_900544115.1. Taxonomy (GTDB): domain Bacteria; phylum Actinomycetota; class Coriobacteriia; order Coriobacteriales; family Coriobacteriaceae; genus Collinsella. The sequence goes on from UQTW01000010.1 coordinate 42,746, forward strand.
GCATCCGCGAAAAAGCCACTTAGCTTCGATACGTTTGAAAGATGCTCTTTAAGCGTTTGCCATTCGCTTTTTTCAGCACCGTCAATACTATGAGCATAGTAGACGTCCATTGCCACCTCCAATGAATTCGAGGATACATGGTTGTGCGGACATCTTTTTCAATTAGTATAAACTTCAAGTTTTATTATGATTAAAAAGGCCCGGTGAACGGTCAATTCACCGGGCTGAGCGATTCCAGCTGCTCATAATAAAACTTGTTTCAATCCACACCGCACAAGCGATGACAGCACAAGCGACTTATACCGGAAACGCCTGCCAATAGTATACAGAGCAATGCAAAGCCCCGTGCGTTCCAGATTTAGTCTGTGGAAGCCCCCGGGTTTGCCGTCACTGAGGTTCATACGCGATTCGAGAGAGCCGCCCAACCGTCACGGTAGAGCTTGTTTCTTTATCTCAATCTGTAACAGTTAGGTAGACATATTCCTCCCTGCTGTTACAGATTGAGATAAACGGACTGACCCTCGACCTTCTGTCTGGATCTGTAACAATTAGAAGCGAATTACCCATCTTGGTATTACAGATTGAGACAAACCGAAAACGGAATGGCCGCTGACCCGATGGCACACCACCTAAAAAGAAACGGGCCCTGTCCCACAAAAGGGAACAGAGCCCGAAACTCTCATGGAGCCAGTGACAGGAATCGAACCTGCAACCCACTGATTACATCGGTGTCCTTATCGTTTATTAACGTTCATCTGCGACTATGCCGACCGTGACCTCGCGTTTTTCTTTCATTTTCCGCCTATAGTCTCACTTGAGACGTCTCCGAAACAGTCAAATTGCACAGTCATTGCACACGTGATTGCACACGGAGGAACAATGGAAGAGAAATACGCTACTTCATCTATGTATAAGTACATGAACGACCGCTGGCGCGCACAATTCCCCTACTTCGAGGACAGCGTCTGGCGCAAGAAGACCCAGCTTCTTGAGCATCGAGGCCGCGATAAGGGTCGAAGCCATAAACATCGTGATGCCGCCATGGTGGAAGCCGAGGCAATCCGTGCTCATCTGAATGCAGAAGCGGAAGCCGAGGCGATGAAGCCAGCAGATTCGATATCAGTTTCCGAACTAGTGTCTAGCTATATAACAATGGAGTGCGCCGACATCGCACGCTCCACCGCAACCGGCTATTCAGGCATGCTCCGCCGAAACATCGAACCATATATTGGCAGCATCCCCCTAGAGGACCTAACTGAAGAAGACGTTCAGGAATGGGTCAACGTAATGGCGAAGAAGCACGCGAGATCAACTGCATGCAATTCCCTTAGGCTGCTGCGGGGCTCATTGAAGTACGGACTGAGGAAAAAGCTCGTATCTGAAAATGTGGCCGCATGGGCAAAGGTTCCTAAGAACGAGGATGCCAACTACGGACGTCCGAATTCACTTACCGGAAGGGAAAGGGCCCGCGTCCTAAACACCCTCAATGCATCCATAGATGTCCCGGCAATTCTAGCTGCGAAAATCGCCCTGTATACAGGACTCCGTCGAGGCGAACTATGCGCCCTGAAGTGGAAATGTGTCGACTTTTCCCATTCCTCAATTCGTGTTGAAGCCGCAATCGGACATACCGACACCGAGTTCTACATCAAAGGCCCTAAAAGCGTCAGCAGCAGACGGACGATTCCGAATTGTCCGGAGGACCTCATGCACGACCTAGCCGCGCGCAAGCGAAACATGGAAGAAGAATGCGCCAGGCCTGGAATTGAATTCAGAGGGGAGCTATTCGTGCTGGGCTTTCCCGACGGCTCGTTCCTCAAGCCGCCCAGGGTCAATGACGCTTGGCGTGCGCTGTCTAAGGCGCTGAACCTTCACGGGGTATTAAATAGGAACACGGTAACCTTCCATGACCTAAGGCACAGCTTCGCAACATACGCTGTCGCCAACGGCATAGACCCAAGAACGCTCGCAAGCCTGATGGGTCACTCCAAAGCCTCCATGACCCTAGATAGATACGCCAGCGTCGACCCCAAAGCAACTGCATCGGCAATGGACGCCCTCGGATGCCTTTATAAGAGCGCCTCATAGTATTCAAAAACCGGATAGGGCCTAACCGAAGGCCGCGATACTGCGTCGCGGCCTTTCCCATGCCTTTCCGTAGTAAGTCATTTCAGTCCATCGGGTCCGTATCGTCCGTCATGACCGCGTTTTTGAATCCGTCGCCCAAGACGCTCCAGACTAGATCTCGAAGAGACGCAGCAGACGGAAAGGAGGTCGAAATGGAAGTTGAGAACAAACGCATCACTCTTGATGCTTTTCGCACGATGCCGGACATCGTCGATCCGATGCCGGTCGCCCATCTGCTCGGCATCAGCGACCGCTCCGTTTACAGGCTCTGCCAGAACGGAACGTTCAAAGCCGTGAAATGCGGGAAGCTGTGGCGCATCAATCGCGACAGCGTACTTAGCTACATCGGCGTCAATTGAATGGAGCAAGCGCCGGCTTAGACCAACTGGGGTCGGAGCAAGCATGGGTATCAACAAATCCAACGCCGGACCCATTGAACTAATTGCAGAGTTGATTGGTTTCTATGCCGTCCAGACAAATAACGAGCTCATCGCATATGCGCCCTTGCCGGCGGTTAAAGCGCCAAAAGGCTATCCGATCACATGCACGGAAGACGAATAGACACCGCAGGGGGCCAAACGGCCCCCTGTTTTATGAGGAGACCCTATGGCCGAAACCAAAACCATCAGCGTAAAAATCGACCACAAGCTCTACACCGCCCTCAAGACACGGGCGGAGCTCGACGGTTCCAACGTCAGCGACGAGATCCGCACGCTCCTGCGCGCGGCGCTCGCCGCGGAGGGACTCGACCTCTACGGCAACGAGGTCGCGGGCTTCATCCGCGGCGTCGTCGACGCGCGGATGGACGTCGCCGCGCTCGACATCGAGCGCAAGCTCGACGCCACCGAGGACCGCATCGCCGCGGTCCTCTCGCGCCCCATGACCGCCGCCATCATGGCGGGCCTCATGTCGGCCGACATCCTCAAGGCCTCCTACGCCTCGCTCGACGACGTCCCCGTCGCGGACATCTGGAAGAACTACCTCGCGCAGGCCGGCGAGCTCAGCCGCGCCGGACTCGGCCGCATCGACGAGGTGAAGCTCCACGCGCGCGAGCGCGCCGATGGCTAGCCCGCCCGTCATCGTCAACCACTCCGTCGTCCGCGCGGGGGCGTCCGCGAGGGCGTCCGCCGCGGGCCTTGCGGCATACGCCGGCACCCGCCGCGGCGTCGTCATCGAGGTCAGCGAGGCCGACGGCAGGAGGCTCGGCGTGGACGGCCTGGCCGCCTACGCCGCGAACAGGACCGGCTCGACCGGCGGCCTCTGGGGTGCGGACGGCCCGGTCCCCGTGGCGGAGGCCAGGCGCGCCATCGCCCAAAACGGCGGCGCGGTGCTCACTACCGTCGTCACGGTCCCGGACGATATCGCCCCAGGCGCCGGCCTCGACCGCCTGGACACCTGGCAGGCCCTGGTGCGCTCCGAGTGGCCGAGGCTCTTCTCCGAGATGACCGGCGTGCCCGAGAGCCGCGTGGAGTTCTACGCGGCGATGCACGTCAACGGCACGAGCCACCACGTCCACATCCTCACGGTCGACCGCGAGGGCGGCTGGGACTCCCTGCTGCCAAAGGGGAAGATGGAGGCGGCCAGGCTCGAGATCTCCTCGAAGGCTATGGCGCCGCTGCTGCGGGAGGCCTACATCGAGCGCGACCTCGCGAGGGAGGCCGCGCTGGACGCCGTCGCCCGCATCGACCGGAACCGTTTCGATATCGAGCTGCCGCCGGACGGAAGGATCGAGGCCGCCCACCTCAGGCGTTTCCACCCGGAGGCCTCCGCCGCGCTGAGGGAGGCCCTCGACCGGGCGGCATCCGGCTCCCCCGAGCTCGCCGGCGCGCTGGACCGCCACAGGAAGGCGGTCGAGAGGTGCGCCGGCCTCAAGTGCCTGACCGGGGAGGCGCGGGACGCCTACGCCCGCAAGGCGGCCGCCGACCTCGGCCTCCGGTGCGAGAACGCGGCGCTGCGGGTCATGGTCCCGGACAGGGCGCCGGCGCGCGAGCAGACGCCGGCGAGGCGTGCCGCCCCGGCAACCGGCCCGGCGGTGGAAAGGCGGCGGGAGGTCGGACTCGCCACCGAGGCCCGCTCCTGCATCCCGAGGGCGCGCCTCGAAAGGATCACGCGAAAGATCGCGCACGGCCGGGACCTCGAGCCGACAGACCTCAGGGGGTGCCCCACGGCAGATCGGGCCTTCAGGCATGCGCCGTCGCCCGGTCCGGCCCTCGGGCGGGCAGCCGCGATGGCGGCACTGGTCGCCAGGGAGACCACGCGGGACGCCGGCGGGCGCGACATGGGGGACGAGGCCGGCGAGAGGGCGCTGCGGCTCATCGCCGCGACCCTGAGGATCCTCGCCACCGGCGGCGCCAGGCCGACGGACGCCCCCGCAGTGAAGATAGCCAACAGGATAGAGAGGACAATCACGCGATGAAACCGAAATCCTTCAACCGCGACATGAAAAGGGAGCTCGCCGGCACGCTCGCGGCCCACGGCGTCGCCGCCGTCATAGCTTGCGCCGCGACCGCCAGCGCCTGGGACTACGCCAGGTGGTGGACTCTATCCCTCATCTCGGCCTTCTCCGCCCTGCTGCGTCTGCCCGCGGCCGACCCGGGCCCCGAGCCCGCCTACGTCTTCCACGGCCCCCTCGAGGCGGCCGCCGACGCGGCGGCGTCGGGCCAGGCGGGCGAGCTGCTCGCGGCGCTCTCCCTCGTCGCGGCCTCCGTCCTCGCGCTCGGATTCGTTTCTTGGGCCCGCTCATGGGCGAGGCTCCACGACGGGACGTTCGCCGGCGACCGCGCGCCCACGCGCACGCACGGGGACGCCTGGCTCGAGTCGAGGCCGTCCAGGGTCGCGAGGCGCTGCCCTCGCTGGGACGGGAAGGCCGCCGCGGAGGGGCTCGTGGCGGCCGGCTGCATCGGCGGCGGGATCGCGATGGTCCCCGCCGTCCACTGCCTGATTAGGGCCGGCAGTGGGGCAGGCAAGACGAGACGGTCCCTCGCGATCAGTGTGGCCGCGGCGATCGACCGCAACGCCCACGGGATCCCGACGTCCGTCATCGTCCACGACCCGAAGTCCGAGATCCGCGCATGGACCGAGCCGCTCGCCAGGAGGGCCGGGATGGAGGTCGTCGCCATCCGGCTCGACGAGCCCGTCAAGTCGGCGAGGTTCAACCCCCTCGACCGCGCCATCTCGGCACTCGGGACCGAGGGCGTCGCAGGTGCCGTGGCCGAGCTCCGCGAGCTGTCGTCCGCCATCGTGCCCGACGCCTTCTCCTCCGGCCAGAGGTTCTTCACGGACGCCAGCCGCAACCTGCTGACCGGCCTCTGCCTGCTCGCGATAGCGGACGGGCGGATCCCCGACGGCGCGCGGAACCTCTCGACCGTGCTCGCGCTCCTGGAGCCCCGTGACGGGAAGAGCGCCGTGAAGTCGCTGGAGGAGCTCGCCGCGGACCTGCCGGCGGGAAACCCGGCGCGACAGTTCCTCCTCGTCGCCTCGTCGAACGGCGGCGGCGGGGAGGCCCTCGTCTCCACCGCGCGCAACTACCTCATGTCCTTCTGCGACGACGACGTCAGCCGCATGCTCTGGGGCGGCGAGGTCGACCTCGCATCGGTCGGGCGCAGGCCGACCATCCTCTACATCGCCAGCGCGACGGACCGGGGCGACCGCGGCGCGCTCGTCTCGTGCATCTTCTCGCAGGCGCTGTCGGCGCTGCGCGAGACCGCGCGCCTGTCCGGCGGCAGGCTGCCGGCGGAGACCCTGCTCGCCATCGACGAGGGGTCCGGGATCCCCAAGATCCCCCGCCTCCTCGGCGACCTCGCCGAGGTCCGCAGCATCGGCCTGCACGTCGTCTTCGTGCTCCAGAACACCTATCTGCTCGAGGCGCGGTGCGGCTACTCCAGGGCCGAGTCGGACGCGCTGCTGGCGCTGCTCGGCACCCAGGTCGTCCTCTCGGTGGAGTCCGTCGGCGAGGCGGAGGAGATCAGCAAGCGCCTCGGCGACTACAGCGTGAGGACGACCGGGCAGAGCTCCACCAAGGGGACGCAGAGCTCCTCGTCCGGCAAGTCGTTCTCCGTGGCGCGCCGCCCGCTGATCACCCCGTCGGAGCTCATGGCCTGGAGCGCGCGCGAGAACGGCGCACTCGTGATCGACGCGGAGGGCCCGATGGCGCTCGCCAGCCGCGACATCACCGAGACGTTCCTGGGGCCGCTGCTGGGCCTGACGTCGCCGGAGGCCGAGGGCGCGATGCTCGCGCGGGCGCTCGAGGGGGAGGTCCGGAACACCGTCCCGGCACCGGTCTGGCGCATCCCGGAGAAGCCGAAAAAGCCCAAGGGGTCGCCGTCCGGCGGCAGGAAGCGCAAGGTGTCCGCCGCGCCCGACGGGTTCTGACGCGTCATACGGCCCTGCCTGCGAAAACCGCCCGCCGTCATACGGCACGCGAGGCGCGTATGACGGCGGGCCATGACCGCCCTCCGGGTTAACCGGCCACGCTACCAGCGGAAACGAACTCGGCACGCCGAGTTGCGCCGCAAAATCCCGGGCGCCCGTAGTGCGCCCTTATCCTGCTCATAAGGACCGGCTATCCCTTACCTGTGACACAATCTCAAACGCACAGAACAGAATCATCAGTCCAATCATCGCATAAGAGGCAGCCGAACCTTCAAGCACTATTCCACAAAGAACAATCTCCGCGCCGCCAATAAGAACTGTTATCAGGCGCTCTGCCTTTTTGCTCTCGCCGCTCGCATAAAAAGGCGGCAAAGCGCACAAGACCACATATAGCCCGGGAAGGGAATACAGGATCGATAGTCCAAGTCCCCCATCAACCGCAGTGCTTTGCGTAAGAATCAACTGAACCCAAACGGCAATTATCACTGAGCAGGTTGTCGATAAAAGAAGACTAGAAATATAGCACGCAACAAAGTCCCGTCGCATTCGAGCAGAGAAATCCGCGAACTCTCTTCGCCGCGTGGAAACAATAAGGTACACAGAAATTGCAATAGAACCAATCAGAGAAAACAGCGGAACAACCAGCAATTCAAGCTTATTACCCCATCGATCAACCACACCCCCACTCCAATGAGCGGGAATTGTATCAGGGAGGACTGACCAAGCCGCCCATAGAATCAGAAATGGAAGAATAGAGAGGATGAAGGATGATAACACTGCGGTAATTTTTTTTGAGGCTCTCATCGATTCCGCATCTCCTTGCGCGCTCACATTCCACTCCGCCTTAAATCAAGTATAAATACACAGTCTTTCAAGACAGCTATTCAACATTGGTGGTCACCGCTATGGACAATGTGAACCACCTAAACGAACTCTCAATACAGTCCCAGCTTAACACCCTTGAAAAACTGGTCGCGGACGCGGAACAATCTACCGACGCAAGACGCGATTTCGAAGCTCAGCCTCGTGCCGTATTCCAGAAATATGGAATTACAGACCTCCAAATCAAAGCGGGAAATCGAAAAGTCTCTGTACGAACTGGTGGAGTCAACCGAAAAGGAGGCCCGTGTCCCCGTTGCACGCGCAGTATATCGTCGTATCCAGCTCCCACCGTCCAAGGCACTTGGACGGTGGGAGTTCCGCATCCCCGGGAAAGGAAAAGCGCGGCCCATCCGGACCGCGCCCGCGCCCTCCTCCCATTTCACCCCGCGACGTAAACCGTCCGGCCCGTCTCGCAGTCGATGGTCTCGGCATTCCCAAACCCAACCCGGACGGCCGCCCATCCGCCGGCGACCGCCAACGCGTCGGCCTCGGACCTCGCGGCGGCGATGAGGCGCTCGAGCGCGGCCGAGCCCGCCGGTGCGGTCCCCACCTCGAACGCGCCGCCGTCGCCGCCCGACTCGTACTCGACGACGACCGTCGAGCCGAGAGCCTCCTCGAGGGTCTCGCTCAGGCCGCCCATGCCGTCGAGGGCGTGCCCGGCGACCGTGGCCAGCGGGTAGCGGGCCATCCCGGACGCCACCGAGCGGACGGCCATGCGGAGCAAGCCGGCGGCCTCGAGCGCCTCGATGAGCGCCGCGGGGACCGCGGCGTCGATGGCGATGTTGCCGTGCCCGCGGCACCACTCGGCCGCCGACGGCACGTTCGCCGTGAGCACGCCCCACTCGACCATGTAGCCCTCGGAGCGCGGGTCCGTGGCGTCGAGGAGGAGGACGGCCAGGCCGCCGCCCACGTACTCATCGGCCACGAGGGCGAGGCGGACCGCCTCGCCCATGGAGTCGAACTCGACCGTGACCATGCGGCTACCTCCTCCTGACGGCGCTGAGCGGCTTCGGGGAGAAGCGCTCGTCGCGCTCGACGGCGGCGAACCCCATCTGGCGGTTCAGCTCGGCCATCTCCTTGATGCTGAAGTAGCCGAGCTCGTCGTCGTAGCCCTCGACGAGGCCGAAAGCCTCGTCCGTGCCGTCGAACTCGAGCAGCCACCAGTCCCATCCGTTCACGCACGAGAAGTAGTGGGCGTAGACCGTGGGGTCCTCCGCCCCGTCCTGCCCATAGAGCCTCGGCGCCGTCTTGGCGATTTCCTCGGTCATCAGCTGCTGCATGTCTTCCTCCGTTCCGGGCACCCTGCCCTCAACATCTCGCCCCTGCGGGCAAAGCCGAATGGCGACGCCGCGCGTCGTCGTCGGCTTTGCTCCCTGCAAAGCCGCACCGGAGCGAAGGCGGGTCAAGGGAGGTCCATGACGACCTCCACCAACCGGAGCGGAGCGGAGGTTTGTGCGGGGTCTCATGGGCCCCCTTGACGCGGCGTAGCGGAGGTGCCACCCGGCCGCGGAGCCGTGGCCGATTCACGGCGGACGCCGGCAGCCCACGCCCAACATCGATACCATTTGAACCGCTATTCACTTTTCGAGAGGAGCCATATGGAACTCGAGGATATCGTCTACGAGCTCGCCTGCCTTCATGAGTCGATGCTCTTTTGCCGCGAGGACCGGTCCGGCAAGGAGGACCCGGTCTTCGCGCATTACTGCATGGCGCTGGGGAGGATCGTCAGGGACCTCGAAGAGGCCGAGCGGCGCATCCGGACCGAAACGGCCGGCGCCGAATCCCGTCAATAGAAAACGCCCCGGCAATTTCTGCCGAGGCGTTTTTTAGAGCTCGATCTCCGCGATTATTTTTTTCATCTCGAGGGCCCATCCGAGCTGTTCCTCGATGTACCCCGGCCATGCGTCCTGGTGGCCCTTGATGGGGTGGCCCGCCTTGTAGAAGCGCAGTCCCGAGGCCTTTTTCGCATCGAAGGGTGCCGCCGTCAGCTCGAGGCGTTTCTCGAAGACCCCGCTGTTGGCGATGGCGCGGTGCCCGATCTCCTTGTCGTCGTCCACGTACAGCTCGATGCCCGTGCGGCCCTTTTGCGTATCGATGAGCAGGGCGAGATGGTATGCCGAGACCCCCAGGCGAAGCGTCGACCAATGGTCCTTGCTGGGCTTCTGCGGGCTGAACTCCTTGAGGAACTCCGGATGGCCGCCCGCCACATCGCGGTAGGCCGTCCAGTACGCCAGCTTGACCTTTTCGGTCTCGCTGAGCCCCTCGGAGAGCTTCACGGTCTTGGTCCACTCGTTCGGCTGCTCGACCACGCCGAAGCGCGGGGCGGGCAGGGAGTCCCCGATCTTCCAGAGCTCGACCTCGACCAGGAAGAACCCGAAGTCGCTGTCGGTGTGCTGGTTGAGCCACTCGATGGCCTGGCGGTGCTCGTCGCGGGCGCGCGCCACGACCCAGATGACGACCTCGGCGCCCTTTCCGGCGGCGTACGTGATCACCTTGCCGAGATGGTCGTGGTTGGTGTCCTCGAGCTGGTTCTCGATGATCACCTTGCGGCCCGTACCGGACTCCTGCGCATAGATGTCCACGTTGAACGAACCGACCGAGGACTCCGTCTCTATGAGCTCGAGCTCGATTCCGACCGCCATCCCGAGGGTTGCGAGGTTCTGCTCCTCGGCCAGCCACCTGGTGAAGTCGTGGGCCTCATGCGGCCACACTTCGCGCAGGGGAACTTTCTGAATGGTGTCCAGGTTATAGGTCTTCATCCGCCGCCCTCTCGACCGACAATCCAGTGCCGTTGTAGAGCCTCTCGCCGTCAAACGAACGCAGCAGGAGCCCACGACGTTCGTCGACGTCCTTCAGCTCGCACGGATACACGAATAGCAAAATGTTTTGCCGGTACTTGTAGTCGGCGTAGACATCCGGATCGCCCAATCGCGTGGGTATGGACGCGATATCGTCTGACATGTGTTCACTTGACCCCACGTATATTCCGAGATAGTCGCTGAAGTTCTTATCGTGGTCATGCCTGCGGTATGTCGCGATGAGATAACAGCCGGGCATATCGTAGCCGTTGAACGCAACTTCGGAGGCTTTGCCCTGCTGGCAGATGAACTCGTGCAGGGGCATCACCGTCGACGCGCCTTCAAATATTGATTGCCTGGCGGCATTGATCTTCTTGCGAGCCTCCGCAGCGGTCCTTGAGTCCTGGAACGCCTTCGTGGCATCCCCCAACGCGCCGGCTGCCGCGCCGACGCCTTCCGCCGCCGCACCAAATCCCTTGCCGATGCCGTCGGCAACAACGCGTGCGCCGTTGGTTGCCCCGTCGGCAGCGCTTTTCACTGCTCCATCGACATCGAAACCGAGCTGCTTTGCCCCCTCGACAACCCCGGCGGCGGCAGTCAAAACCCCTGCCGCAAGATTCACCGTGTCTTTTACGGTTTTCAAATTGACGGCCATATCGAGCCTTCCCCTCTACTCCGCCTTGCCAAATCGGTTCATGACCTCAAGTAGCTCGCCCGTCGTGACGATTTTTGCCTGCGAGTTGCCGTTGAAAACTGCGTCGAGCTTGCTTCGACCCACGTTATCGCCTATTGCGAGGTACTTCGTGCTCTGCGCGGGTTTGCCATCGGTCGCCTTCATCCCGCATTCCTTAAGTGCGGTAAGGATCTCATCGCGTTTGTAGCCCGGGGTAACGCCGGATACCTTCACCTTGAGTCCGACCGGATCGGTGATTTCGCCCGGATCGCCCCTGTGGCCCGCCTCCTCGGCCTTTGCCAAAACCTCTTCGATGGTTTCCTGCGACCCGTTCACCAGCCCCAAGCCCGTGAAAACACGCTTACGGCCATGGTGCGAGGAGGAAACGTTCAGAGCCCAGACACTGGACTCGAGCGCGCCGAACTCGCCGACCAGCCCACGGAAAACCCCAAGGCACGCCTCGGCGTCGCTCATGGCATCGTGGTGGCTATCAAGATGCACGCCGTAATGCTCGCAGAGGTCGACAAGCGCTCCGGGCAGACCCTTCTGCTTCGCCACCAGCATCGTATCGATCACTTCGATCTCGGGCATTTCGATGTCGTAGGCAGCCAGACTCTTCTTGATGTGGTGGATGTCGGCGCCGTTGGCGTTATGCGCGACCAGGATGTAGTCTCGCAGCAAATCCGCCAGACCGGCATCCTCCCAGAAGCGGGCAAAGGTCGGCATGTCGCCCAGTGAGTCCCAATCGATTTCCAGATGGGACCTGCTCCACCAACCAATCTCGCTCTCAGGATTGATCACCCGGCAAACCGGGTCGCCCACGCAGTTTCCCTCAAGATCCGTGAGGATGTAGGCGACCTGGCATATCCTCTGCTGGGGATTCGCCGTCTCGCTATCCCAGAAGATATATCCCTTTTTCGCCATACGGCTTCCTTTCCCTTAAAACAAACTGTTATCCCATTCGAGTGCCTGGGCTATCGTCCCGACACGGGAAAGAACAGCGCGTAGAAGGGGTCGTTCTTGAGATAGCAAACGCAGGCCGCCTCGCACTTGTCGCCCTTCTCCTTGGTCGTTGCCGACCCGTTGACGATAGGGTCAAGGGCATCGTAGACGGTCTTCATATAGCGACTCCTTTGTTGTTATTCAGACGTCACCATTTTAAAGAAATAGCGAATACGCGCTCGTTCCATTTGGCGTTTAATCGGCGAAGAGTATCTTAGTTTTTACACGTGCCGCTCTGTTCAGCCATAAAAAAGACCCAGCGAGCTGGGTCCAATAATCCATATCGCTAAGCGACTATCAACCTGATGCTGAATGCACAGTTTTCTTTAGACACGAAAACAGTGCCTCCACATGCTTAACCTTAGCGCCGATACTCAGATAGTGTTTTCGAAGCTCATTGCCAGTATATTCTGATGAAAGAATAGTCATACGCTTATTGATGCGTCGATCGTCTAGCAATTCGAAAAGCATGTCCACCTCTGCCGGAGAATCCGAATAGCCCAAGTACGCTATCAACAGATTCTGTGCCCCACGATATGCGTCCAAGGTCCTGTCCTTGCTATTAGGACCGTATAGGTTGGCGCTATCCCAAGCGGACACCATCTTCTTTGCACTTGCAAAAAGGTATTTATCTCCACAACAGATAGCGGTAGCAGCTGCCTCTATAGCAGCAGAATCTTGGTCATTTTCAACCACCCACAGCCACTTTTCGCCTACCGTCATGGATCGTCGATTCTCCTTTTGCGGTTCAGTCATATCCGCAAGCAGTCGCGCCACACCATCTTCGATTAGCTTGGGAGCATCTTTCATCTTCCCCTCTTGGACGATAAGGGGATTGCTATGTTTACCAATCAATTGCATATACTCCTCAGCACTAATAACCGTCTTGACTTTGAGGATGGGGGTGGGGGATGAATCAACGTTCATATTGTTCACCACGTCCATCATGTCCTTCTCGTTTGAGATCATTACGGTGCCGCCGCCGTCGGCGGTACGCTCGGTTGCGCAGCTCGCGCCGGCGGCGTGCGCGGCGCAACCGCGCGTACCGCCGACGGATAGTGCGTCTACCAAAGCTTCAGCGATCGTCTTAGAGTGCATCGTTGCCCTCCTCCACAGAGGCCAGGTACAGGATCAGGTCGGCCTTGTCCACGCGCCAAACACCGGCAATCTTCACGCCACCGGCCGCCTTAAGAATCTGTATAGATTTGGTCTTACAGACATTCAACAACTTGGCGATATCTCGCGAGGTGGCGTATGCGGACGGCAACTTGACGATTGCCTGACACCACGCTTTACGCGCAATCGCGTCTCGTTTCTGCGAATCCATACCGTTCATCTAGACTCCTTTCGTTTACCTCGAATGCAATTTCGATACTATGCTTTACCTCAGGTGTTGTCTTATATATCTTATGAATAGAACGAATTACTTCGGTTGACAGCATTAAGGAGAGAGAGCTATGAACCGTCCCGCAATCAAAGTACCAGCAGCTATGACACCAGAAATCAGACCTTGGACGCTTCCATCCTGCCGCGAAAGAAATATTGAAATCTTCGGAAAGGAACGCGCCGCGCTCATTTGCAAACCCCATTCGACCGCCTACGGCGTCCCCTCGGGTTTCTCCACCGGAACCCTTTTAGACGTAGACCTGACGGATCCAAAGAAAATCATTCAATTTGTCGAGCGGTACGGACTTCCCGTCACCCCATACGCGGGGCAATCAGAGCGTGTTGAAAAGCGTTTCACTTCAAACGACGTCTTCTCCGATAAACCGGAGCAAGATGGTCTAGACATTTGGTACGACGCATTGAATGCATCAGAAAGGTGCTCTGAAATCAGCCTAAACCCCGAATGCGCCTTGTTTAATAACTTCAAAGATAAGGGGCGCTCTCAGGGAACAGAAGTCGCAAACTTAATCGAAGATATTAGATACAAGAAGGAACAGGTCATACTGTTGGACGATCTCGTTACAACGATGGCATTCATGCAATTAGCCACGCTTCTATTCACAGGCAAAGCAGCTTACGGTGACCGTGCATACGACTATGTTCTGCATCAAGTATGCATCTCCCAAAACAAGGAGATTATTGAAAACAGATTTTCGCAGCTACGTATGTCGCTCCAGATGGTCGATGCGTCCGAGCCCCAGTTAGCAGTAGCCAAACCCGGAACATTTGAAATGGACGAAGGAACCAAGATATGGGTGAGCGATCAATTCAAGACAATAGAAGTTGCCCTGGCAACATTCATCGACCTCGCTATTAACCCTCAGCCAGAACCCCATACCTTCATTCAAGAGCAAACTTTACGTCGAATGGTCAACCGGAATTTAAACGGTCAAAACCCGATTTACGGAAGCCTAACAAGAGCTTGGGCGATACAACTACTAGAAACCCTTGAAAGCCATTTCTCCTGGAACACTTGCCGCGAATGCGGACGACCGTACAAAATCCGCCAGCAGAGAATGAGGGCCTACGTCAAGCAAGAAGACGCGAACGAAGACCGGTTCAAAGAGCGAAACAACGCTCGTGACAAAAATAGCTATTGCTGCAAAGCGCACGAACAGCGTATTCGACGCAAAAATGATAAAAAGATCAGCAACGATCAGATGGATAAAATCGCCCGGAAAATGGACGGGCACGACCAATAATAATGGCGAAACTATGAATTATGATAATTCGTTATAGGATCCAAAATCCGTTTTATTGCACACATCGTTGCACAGCCCATTGCACACGGCAGCCAAAAAAAGAAAGCAGGCCAGAGAAAAACACACTCTGACCTGCTTTTTCTTTCATGGAGCCAGTGACAGGAATCGAACCTGCAACCCACTGATTACAAATCAGTTGCGCTACCGTTGCGCCACACTGGCACACTTGGCGCTTTCGCGCGAAGCCAATTAAGAATAAAGGAATTACGGACGGGGCGCAACAGGCCCTTTGACCGACCACATCTTAAAACTATTCGTTAGAACGAATAGTTTTAATTACAATGGAATAGATAAAACTATTCGTTCTGGCGAAGGGTTTCGCGATGTTGACCACGAAGGAAGCTGCAGAGCTACTCGACATCACCCCGCGCAGGGTGCAAGAGCTCATAAAAAACGGAGCACTTGAGGCACGCAAGGCTTCTGGTGTATGGCTCATCGACAAAGACAGCGTCAACGCACGACTCCGCTCCGTGACCAAAGCGGGGGGACGCCCCCGTCGAGGCCATGGAAAAAGCGAGATAACGTTTACCCTCATGAACCGCACGCACGAAGTCGCCCAGCTGGTCTACAGCACATCGCGAAAAGACTTTACCCACATCGGTGCCGACATCGATTACACCCACGCCCCTATTGGAATACTTGGCCCCAATAGCCCCGTGTCGCTCGACTCTTTCCGCATTTGGTGGCGAGGTCGCGGTATCCCGCTCGCGCGCATTGGACTTGCATCCCTGTTGGCAGAAGCAGCAGTCGATGTTCCCGACGAACTCATCCAGCGAAATCTCGGCCTCTCCCTATCCGACCAGTATTGGATTAGACCCCAAGATTCCGGTCTCGCGTGGGAGGATATTAACTTCTTCAATAATGTTTTTGACGACGTCTCTCTGTCCATCGCACCCTTCGCCCCAG
The DNA here is from genome assembly GCA_900544115.1 of uncultured Collinsella sp. Lineage (GTDB taxonomy): Bacteria > Actinomycetota > Coriobacteriia > Coriobacteriales > Coriobacteriaceae > Collinsella. Next base: position 58,213 of record UQTW01000010.1, read on the forward strand.
AGGGCAAAGCAGCCGCTGCAAAGCCCGATAACACCTCGGACGGCAACCTTCAGAAGTATTGGACATGCGAGGGTGGGCGTCGAATTCTGCATAAGGCAGGAGCGCACCTGAACCAAGAACCATATAACGAGCTGGTAGCGACCGCGCTCCATCGTCGCATCCTAAACGCCTGCGATTATGTGCCTTACTCGATCGAGGGCACGGGCACTTCCGCCCTGAGTATATGCGATGTCTTCTTAACTGATGAAGAAGAGTATGTCCCTGCGTTCTATGTAAACCAGTACGCAAACGCAGATGAAAGACTGACCGACTACGAGCGATATGTAGCAAACTGCGAGAAGCTCGGGGTAACAGGCGTCAAGGATGCCCTTGACCGCATGATCGTGTGCGACGACATCATCGCCAACTATGACCGTCATTGGCGTAACTTTGGCCTTGTGCGAAACGTCAACACGCTAGCCTGCAGACCCGCCCCCATCTTCGATTCGGGATCATCGCTCTGGTGCAACGTTTCTCTAGAGGAGCTTAAGGCAGGAGAGCACAGTTTTACCAGCGCGCAGTTTCATTCAAGCCCCGCGAAACAAATGCTGCTTGTTGAGGATATGAGCTGGTTTGACGACGACAAGCTCGAGGGTTTCGTTGACGAGGCAATTGAAATCCTATCCAAAAACGACGCTCTTACAGCGAGACTGCCTTATCTAAAAGAGGCGCTAACATGGCGCCTCGAAAGAATGATCGACATCGCTGAATGGAGTTAGCGAGACAGCATCGCCCGCCAACTCCCCTACCTCCCGCGCAGGGCCTTGAGCTTGGCCAGGGCATCGGGGCTCAGGCGACTGCCCAGAGTCATCTTGATCTGCGGAGCTTCCTCTGCCTCGTGAACGTCGTTATCGATCTGCTTGATCTCGTCCACCAGCATGCGGCTCGAAATACGCGTGACACCCTTGCCCATGACGACGGCCTGGATTGTGCCGTCACTCGACACCACGGAGCACGCGCGGCCCTCCTCACGCGCCTCGATGCAGAGCTTCTGCACCACGGTATCGGCAGAGACGCCCGTCGGCGAAAACTCGATGCGCACGCCGCGGGCCGGCAGGTTGGGGCGCTCACTGGAGATATTGCCCGCGCCGTCGAACACGATCACAGCCTCGTAGCGGCCCTGGGCAAACGCGGCGACATCGTTGATGAGGGCGGTGCGCGCCATATCGTGAACGTCGCTGGAATACGGATCGTCGGAATGGTCGTATACGAGCTTTTCGTAGCGCGGCGTGCAGTGGATCACGTTGTAACCGTCGACCACCAGCAGCTCGGGCTTGTTGGAATGCACCGTCGAGACCGGATCGGCTATGGCCTGCGCAAACGCATTGCCGCCCACACCATAGGTCGCGGCCGAAACAATCGGCTTGGCCGAGCCTTCGCCAAAGCGCTTGGCCTTGGACTTGGCGCGGTTCTTCTTGGACATGCGCTACTCCTCCCCCATGAGCTCGCCGGCGTTGCGACGCAGCCACTCAAAGCACAGCGCCGTGGTCGCCTGGGCAACGTTGAGGCTCTCGGTCATGCCGCGCTGGGGAAGCTTGGTCAAAAAGTCGCATTTCTCGAGCACCAGGCGCGAGATGCCGTCGCCCTCGGAGCCCATGACGAGCGCCACGCGACCCTCGAAGGGAGCATTCCAGCAACTGCCTTCGGCGTGCTCGGAGGCACCACCCACCCAAAAGCCAGCGGCCTTGAGGTCATCGAGTACACGGGCGATATTGGGAACCTGCGCGATAGGCAGATGCATGACGGCACCGGCTGAGGTCTTGTAGCTGCCCACGGTCACGCCGGCGGCACGCTTGTTGGCGATGATGACGCCCGCGGCGCCCACAACCTCGGCGGAGCGCACAATGGCGCCAAAGTTGCCGTCGTCGGTCACGTGGTCGAGCACCACGACAAGTGCCGGGCCGTCACCCGCGCGGTCGAGGATATCGGCGACACCGGCATAGGGGAAGTTGCCAACCTCGAGTGCGATACCCTGGTGAGCGCCATGGCTCGACAGCGCATCGAGCTGCGCGCGCGGCACATACTTAATGCGAACGCCCGCGGCGTTGAGGTCATCGACCAGACGAGACAGGGCGGCATCGCGCTCCCCGCCCTCGGCGATGAGCGCGTATTTGACGGGAAAGCCGGTACGCAGCGCCTCGGCGGCAGCACGGCGACCTTCGATAAACTCGCCCTTGGGAGCCTGGACGTTATCGCGGCTACGCTCGCGCTGCGGGCGAGCAGCCTGTGAGCGCTCGCGCTGGCCCTTGGGAGCGGCAGCGCGATCATTGCGGCGAATCGGACGCGAGCCAGAAGCGGCCTGCTTGCCGCCACGAGACGCGCGCTTGCGATTGTCGGCCATATAGCGACCTCCTTAAATAGATAACGAACAAGAATCGACCGTCCGAGCCACGGCACCTTGCCTTTCAATCGTCGGGCATGACCACCAGGTCTATGCCCTCCTCTTTCAAGGCAATCTGCCGCACCTCGAACGGTCGACAAATACTAGAGACTCTTAATACGAGTGCCCGCGGCTGTATCCTCGATCGTCAGCCCGAGGTCCTTGAGCTGGTCACGGATGGCATCGGCCAGATCCCAGTTCTTGGCGGCGCGGGCCTCGGCGCGAGCCTCGAGAATCTTGGCAGCAGCCTCGTCCATATCGTCACCCGTGTAGGCAACCAGACCGGCGGCAACGCCCAGCAGTCCCAGCGGCAGCTCGACCTTGGGCTCGGGAAGCTCGACGCCAAACGTATCGAGCAGCTCGGTCAGCGTATCGGCGGCAGCCAAGACTGCGGCCTTGTCGGCAGCATCGCCCGCCTGCTCCAGATACTGATTGCACTCGGTGACAAAGCCAAAGACGGCACCCATGGCACCGGCGGTGTTAAAGTCGTCGTCCATGCACTCCTTAAAGGCGGCGCGAGTCTCGGCGGCCTTGGCGACAAATGCCTCGGCGGCAGCCTTATCGGCGTCGGCCGTCGCGTGGCTTGCAGCCCAGCGCAGGTTCTCGACCGTACCGGCGATACGCGTGAGCGAGTTCTCGGCACCCTCCAGGCGCTCCCAAGAAAAGTCAAGCGGCGAGCGATAGCTCGTCTGCAGCATCAGCAGGCGCAGAGCCGCAGCAGAGTGCTGCTCGAGCACCTCGGCCAGCGTAAAGAAGTTACCGAGCGACTTGGACATCTTCTCGCCGTCTACCAGCAGCATGCCCGTGTGCATCCAGGTGTTGGAGAAGCCCTGGTGCCAGGCGCAGGTGGCCTGGGCGCACTCGTTCTCGTGATGCGGGAAGGCAAGGTCGGAGCCACCGCCGTGGATGTCGATCGGGGTGCCCAGGTAGCGGTGCACCATGGCGGCGCACTCGGTGTGCCAGCCGGGACGGCCCTCGCCCCAGGGGCTCGGCCAGCTTGGCTCGCCGGGCTTGGCGGCCTTCCACAGGGCAAAGTCGAGCGGGTCGTTCTTGTCCTCGTTCTCCTCGATGCGCGCACCTACCATAAGGTCGTCGATGTTGCGGCCCGAGACCTGACCATAGTTGGGATCGCTGCGCACGGCAAAGTACACATCGCCGTTATCGGCTGCGTAAGCGTGGCCCTGCTCGATAAGCGTCTTGATCATGGCGATCATGGGGCCGATCTCCTTGGTGGCGCGGGGGCGCACATCGGGATCGAGCACATTGGCGGCGCGCATGACGCCGATGAACTTGTCGGAGAACTCCGTCGCGACCTCGGCAGCCGTACGGCCTTGCTCGTTGGCGCGCTTGATGATCTTGTCATCGACATCGGTGAGGTTCTGGGCGAACGTGACCTCGTAGCCGCTCGCGATGAGCCAGCGACGAATCACATCGAAGCTGATGAACGTGCGGGCGTTGCCGATGTGGATGTTGTCGTAGACCGTGGGGCCGCACACGTACATGCGGACCTTGCCGGACTCGATGGGCTGGAACTCTTCCTTTTTATGGGTAGCGCTGTTGTAGATACGCATTCGTTACTCCTTAACGGTTTTCTGTAGCAGGCAGACGGCCCAGGCGCCGATTCCCTCGCCCTGGCCTTCCCAACCGAGCTTTTCGGTCGTAGTGGCGGCGACGCCCACTTTTTCGACGTCAACGCCCAGGGCATGGGCAAGGTTGGCGCGCATGGCATCGCGGTGCGGGGTGATCTTAGGTTGCTGACAGGCAATGGTGCAATCGGCATCGACAAACTCAAAGCCCAGCTCGCGCGCATAGTCCATCACGCGAGCGAGCAGCACCATCGAATCGGCACCCTCGTAGGCGGGATCGGTGTCGGGGAATAGCTTACCGATGTCTCCCCCGCGGCAGGCGCCCAAAATGGCGTCGGCCAAGGCGTGCGCGAGCACATCGGCATCCGAGTGGCCCAGCAGACCGCGCTCGTAGGGAATGTCGACACCGCCGATGATACATCGACGCCCCTCCACCAGGCGGTGAACGTCGTAGCCGTGTCCAATGCGCAGGTTACTGAACATGGGGAAGGTCCTCTCCCTCGGCCATGCGGCCGAGCAGAATCGCGGTTACGGGACGCAGGTCCTCGGGCACCGTCACCTTAAGGTTGTCGCGCGGGCTCTGAACGCAGCGGACGCGCCCACCCATGCGCTCGACCAGCGAAGAATCGTCGGTGCCGATAAAGCCCTCGGCGATGGCTGCGGTGTGGGCGCGCTTCATGGCGTCGACGCTAAAGATCTGCGGCGTCTGTGCAGCCCAAAAGAGTTCGCGCGGCGGCGTCTCAACGATGTTATCGCCGTCGACGATCTTGAGCGTGTCGATCGCGGGCTGGCCGCACACGACACCGTCGAGGGCGCGGTCGCTCACGAGCACGTCGATAGCGTGATCGATCGCCTCGGTCGTAATGAGCGGACGGGCGCCGTCGTGAATGGCGACATATTCGAAACCCGCCGGAACCGCATGCACGCCGGCACGGGTGGAATCCTGGCGGGTATCGCCGGCATCGGCAAAGCTGATAGGCGTGTCATAGTCAAACGGATCGATGGCCAGGCGGCACATCTCGGCACGACGCTCGGCAGGGCAAACCACGACGATGTGTCCGACCTTATCGCTACGGTCAAATGCGCGGATGGACCAGCTCATAAGCGGACGACCCGCTACATTGACGAGCTGCTTGCCACCGGGGTTACCAAAGCGCTGGCCGCTGCCACCGGCAACGACTACGGCGCATACGGGCGCCATTATGCGTTCCCCTGTTTGGTGCCCTTCATGCGGTACAGGGAGTCCGCAAGAATGGCAGGGTTGTTAACGCCAAAGTCGCCCAGGCGCTCCGGATCCTCGCTGATGTCGTCCATGAGCTCCTGCAGCGAGCCGTACTCGTCGACAATCTTCTCGGCCACGCCGTCACGCACGACGGACACGCGGGAAAGTGTACGCAGGCCCAGCGGCGTCATGACGGAGTCCTCGTCCAGGTCGTCGTAACCCAAAACCGCCGCCACGTGCTGCGGGTCGGACAGGTCCTTAGGCGTCATGCGGCTAAGCTCGGCGCGAATCTTCTCGGCGTTTGCCTCGGAGGAATCGCTCGCGTAGTCGCGAATCATCAGGTCGTACTCGGTATCCATGCTGGAGCCGGCGAGCTGCTCGAGCTGCATCTGCACGAGCTTGCCCTGGTTGCCCAGCTTGACGATGCAATCCTTAAGCTCGGTCTTTGCCTGCTGCATGATCTCGAAGCTCGAGAAAATACCGGTAATGTCGGCGAGCGTAACGTAGTCGTCGAGCTCAAGGGCCGTCAGGCGCAGCAGGGAGCGATCGAGCGACTGACGGGTGGTCTGGAGCGTGGCGACGAGCTGGTTGACCGAGCTCATGATGGTGGTGACGGGCTGGATCTCGTAGCTCTTGCCGTGAACGTACACATTGACGACGGCACGACGGGCCGAGACCGAGATCACGATGGCATCGGTGAGCACCGACATGCGAGCGGCGGTGCGGTGACGCATGCCCGTCTCGCTCGTGGCGAGTGAGGGATCGGGATTGAGATGGAAGTTGGCGCGCAGGATCTGGGTGAGGTCGCCGTCGATAACGATGGCGCCGTCCATCTTGGAGAGCTCGAACAGGCGGTTCGAGGTGAACGAAATGTTGAGCGGGAAGCCGTCGTTACCGGCAGCGAGCACGTTTTCGGTGTCGCCGACGCAGATAAGGGCGCCCAGGTGACCGGCGATGATCATGTCGAGGGCGGTGCGGATCGGCTGACCAGGTGCCGTCAGGCGGATGGCCTGTTCCATACGCTTTTGCAGCTCGTTCTTATCCAAGGCATCGCTCCCATCGTATACGCTCCATAAACGCTAAATAGTTTCTCACGGTTTGTCCCCGCGACGCTTGCGAAATCCGATGCTTACAGAATGAGCGAACACAGCTTAGGTAGCTCATTTGGGACGGGGCTCTTTTAGCTGCTCATGTGGTAGCATCGGGTCTCATATAAATGAGGGAGTAGTCGTGTAATCGGGTTCGCCCGCAAAGAGGGGGCCAGACTATGGGACTCGCAGAGCTCATGTTGCTCGCCGTTGGCCTTTCGATGGACGCCTTTGCCGTTTCCATCTGCAAGGGCCTTGGCATGAAAAAGATCAACCTTAAAGTCGCCGTGGTGCTCGGCCTGTTCTTTGGCGGCTTTCAGGCCGGCATGCCCGTGATCGGATGGGCGCTCGGCAGTCAATTCATGGGCATCATCGGCCCCATCGACCATTGGATCGCCTTTATCCTTTTGGCCTTTATTGGCGGCAAGATGCTGTGGGAAGCCTTTACCGAGGACGAGGACGAGAGCGAGGGCGACAACAAGAATGCCGAGAAGATTGACCTGGTAGAATACCTGGTTCTCGCCATTGCCACCTCGATTGACGCCCTGGCCGTTGGCATCTCGTTTGCGGCGCTCTCGGTTGACATCGTGCCCGCTGTATCGCTTATCGGCGTCACAACGTTTATCTTCTCCGTCGCCGGCGTAGCGATCGGCCACACCTTTGGCGCGCGCTACGAAAAGCCTGCCACCATCGTGGGTGGCGTCGTGCTCATCCTCATAGGACTTAAGATCTTGCTTGAGCACCTGGGGATCCTCGCGATATAAAATCGCCCCTCATAAGCTCAACGTCAATGTAGAAGTCTCATGCAGAGTTTTGCATAAGCCCTTTTCGTGCAGACTTTTGCATGTCATACTGATATGCAAAAGTCTGCATGTTAGGAGATTGCCGTGGATACCTTTCCCATCACCACGCCGCGCCAAGCTGGCATCTACGTGCGCCAGGCACGCGAGTCACAGGGAATCACCCGTGCGACCCTCGCTAAAAAAGCCGGTGTTTCGGAGCGTCTGCTCGCATCGCTCGAGCTAGGAGATGCCACCGGCATTCGACTCGACAAGTTGCTGACGATTTTCAATGCTCTTGGACTGGCACTCGCCGCTCAAGGGGATATCGGCGAAGCAAAAAACGAGCGACCAGTCGACGCCCCGCATGCCAATCCGCTGCCTCGCAGCATCCCCAGGCGCCATCACACTCAACGTCCTCATCATCGTAACCGTCGTAGTACCGCCATTCCGGCTCTTGCAGATGCCCCCTTTACATCCGCACTCTACGACGAGATCTTCGCCGATTTCGCCATGTCCAATCTTGGAGTCTCGATTGCCGCAAACGCATCTAACCAAACCAAGCCCGAAGGGAAATAGCCAATGGCCAGAACATCACTTCGGACCTTTATTTGCGGCGTACCTGCGGGAACGCTCACGCAAGATGAGAACGGTCTTATCAGCTTTACCTACGATCATGACTATGACGGGCCAGCCCTATCGACCAACATACCCGTATCGAATCGCACATACGGACAACAGTTCATGAATCCGTACTTGTTTGGCCTTCTACCCGACAGCGAGGATCAGCGAAAAGCGATTGCCGCCGAATTCGACGTTAGGCCCAACAATCCCGTTGCGTTGCTCAGCCATATCGGACTCGACTGTCCGGGCGGAGTGCAGTTTTGTGCCGAAGAAGATGCCGACGCCGTCCTGCATCGCGCTGGCGAATACCGCCCTATAGACGACCACGAAATTGCTCTCCGTCTCAAGTCAATCAGAGATGACCGCGATGCATCGTGGATAGGTTTAGATGAAAGTTGGTCGCTTGGAGGCAACCAGGGCAAGTTCGCGCTCGCGTTCATAGACGGTCGCTGGTGCGAATGCGTGGGCTCCTCGCCCACGACGCATATTTTCAAAAATGGCGTTATCGGATTTAAACTCGAGGCTCTCAATGAGTTTGTCTGCATGAAAAGCGCCCAGCGCGCCGGTATCGCAACGGCAAACGTCGAATATCGTATGTTTGAGGACGAACCTGCCCTCATTGTTGAGCGCTATGACCGCATGAAAGTCGAAGACGGAACGATCAGGCGCCTACATCAAGAAGACCTCTGTCAGGCACTTGGGGTGATGCCCGCCCAAAAGTACACGGCAGACGGCGGCCCGACCACCCGCGACATTCAAGAGCTCCTCGTAAATACGAGCCACCATCAACTTAACCTGTATCTGTTTACGCAAATACTGTTCTTCAACGCCATTATCGGCGCACCGGATGCGCATACGAAAAACTATTCCCTGCTCCTTGGAAACGGCGGCACGGCCATGATGGCTCGTATGTACGATGTCGCATCGGGTTTGGCGTATGAGCGCATGCGCCGCCGGGCGCGCCTTGCCATGAGCGTTGGCGGCGAAAATCGTGTGGGACGCATCGGTCCAGGCGCTATCCGCCGATACCACGGTATGGGCGACCCCGCGCTGGAGGCGGCGCTCACCGATGCCGGGCTATCCGAGAAGTTTTGCTTTGCGACCATGATGGACCTCGCCTACGAGGTGCCCATTTGCATGGAAGAGGTCATGGACGAATACGCCGACCTGCCCGGCATGGCGGACCTGCGCGAGCATATGCTCGGCCCCGTCCGCGAAAACTGTCAGCGAACCCTCGACCTCATCAGGGCGGATATGGGCTAGACGCCAATCAATTTCCCATTTCTTAAAAGAAGAGAGGGGGCACCTGTCGCAAAAGACCGGGTGCCCCCTCTCGTAATGTCATTTGCAATCCGCTAGCACGTGGCTCGGACTGCTGCTAGCGCAATCTTTACGCAGCGAGACGCTTGAGAACGTCGATGAGCAACTCGTAGAAGCGCTCGGCAGAAGCGAGCTCCATGCTCTCGTCCGGGGTGTGGACATCGGAGAGCGTCGGGCCCACGGCGATGGCGTCCAGGCCGTGCAGGGCCTCGGCAAACAGGCCGCACTCAAGGCCGGCGTGAATGGACTCGATGCGCAGCTCGGAGCCAAAGAGCTCGCGATAGCTCTCGACAAAGACGTCGCGGATCGGCGAATGCTCGGCATAGCTCCAGCCGGGATACTCGAACTCGAACTTGGCGTCGAAGCCCAGGACATCGGCCAACATCTGCAGGCGGTCCTTGAACTCGTTCTGCAGCGAGGTGATCGAGGAGCGCGGGGACAGCATGATCTTGACCTGGTCGTCAGAGGTGGCAACCACGCCGATGTTGGAGGAAACCTCGACGGAGCCGTCGGTGGCGACGTTGCGGCGAATCACGCCGTTGGGGGCAAGACGCAGAGCGCGGATGAGGGCAAGCGCGGACTTCTGGTCCATGGCCTCGACCTCGGCGTCGTCGGCAATCTCGACGGTGCAGGTAAAGCCAGGGTCGAAGACCTCGAGCTCGGCAGTGACGTCGGCGATGATGTCCTTTGCGATCTGGGCCGCGGCCTCGGCGGCAGCGTGATCGGCATAGACCAGAACGGCCTTGCACTCACGGTTGATAGCGTTGTCCTTGGTGCCGCCGTTGAAGCTGACGATGGCGGGCTCGCCGGCAACCATCAGGCGGTCGATGATGCGGGCCATGATGAGGTTGCCATTGCCTCGCTCCAAGTGAATATCGCTGCCGGAGTGACCACCCAGCAGGCCGGAGATGTCGAGCGTGAGGGTGCTACCGGTCTTGTGCTCGCGCACGATGGGGCAGGTGTAGGTAACGACGACGCCGCCGGCGCAGCTGACGGTGGCAACGCCCTCTTCCTCGGAGTCAAGGTTAATCATGGTGCGGGCGCTAATCTGGGACTTGTCGAGCGTCTCGGCGCCGACCAGGCCAGTCTCCTCGTCGGTGGTGAATACGCACTCGAGGGCGGGGTGGGCAATCGAATCGTCGTTGAGCACGGTAAGCATAAGCGCGACAGCAATGCCGTTGTCGGCGCCCAGGGTGGTGCCGTTAGCGGTGAGGACGCCGTCCTTGACGACCAGATCGATACCATCGGTCGTAAAGTCGTGCTCAACGGAGCCCAGCTTGTCGCACACCATGTCGATATGGCCCTGCAACATCACGGTCGGGGCATTCTCGGCACCGGCAGATGCGGGCTTGCGAATGATGACGTTGTAGACCTCGTCCTGGTACACATCGAGGCCGCGCTCCTTGGCAAACGCGACCAGGAAATCGCTGATGCCCTTCTCGTTGCCAGACCCACGGGGGATCGCGCTGACCTCCTCAAAGAAATGGAACAGCTGGACGGGCTCGTAGCCGGTAATCTTGTAGTCCATGGTGCCTCCTTGGCGCAACTGGTTAGACAATAAGACATGCGCCTTGTATATTCCCAGACTTCGTTTGCATAAACCAGTCGAAAACGCCGAGCGCCCTCGCATCATCGGCTAACGGTGAGGAAACGTCACTTTATCAAGATAAAGCAGCTTAGACGAGCCGCGCCGAAGGGACGTTGGACCCTTCAACCAGCCTCAACGCCTGTTGAACGTTAATGCATACACCATTGGTATGTTTAATAAGATTCTTGTCCTCCGTCACGACGTAATCGGCATCAATGCGATTGGCGACGCCCAGCATCAGGTCGTCCTCAAAGTCGTTGTGATGATACTTGAACACAAAGGAGTCGAAGACCTCGTCTGCACCGACCGGCGCGATGAGGGCGAGCCCGCGCATCTGCCGAACGCATGCCCAGGCCGTTTCGTCCGCCGCCGCAATGGCGTTATCGCTCAGCGAACCATTCTTCCTTCGGCACTCCCTCTTAATCGCCGCCGAGACAAGATACGAGACATCTTTGACCGAAAGAGACGAGGCAAACAGGGCAATCTGCTCCGAGACATCGGCAATCTCGAATAGACGGGCGACATCCGCTGTCCGGTCCGACCTTCCAGAAAAGTAATCCATCCATACGTTGGTGTCGATGAGCAACTTGAGAATGCCGTCTGCACTCATAGCTCCACCCACTCGGGATAGCGCTCCGCCATTGCTTCCTCATAGAGGTCATCGTAGTCACCCGAGAGGTCGGGAACAGGGATGCCGTATTTGAGGCACGCATCGCGCACGATGTGGCTGCCCTGCGTAACCCTTGATTCCACCGACGCAGTCGCTGGCACGTTAGAGCTCGGTGCCGCAACCCCCGATCTCGAGGGCATGCATCCGTTGACGACCAGATATTCCCAAAGTGTCCGCACCGCTTGAGACGGCGTCATGCCGATATGCGCCAGCACGGCGTCCCCAGCCTCTTTGAGTTGGCGATCCATGCGCACATTCATCTGGACCGGCCGTGAGTCGAGTACCGATATAGGCATACTAGCTCCTTCTGCTATACATATTTATATTTCGAGTATAGCACCATTTACTCATAAAAAAGGGGCGCCCCGACAGGAGTGCCCCTTCGCAAAGCTATGTTAACCCCTACAGCGCGCCGGAACCGGCTTGCATCATGCCGCCGGGGCCCGAGCTCACGCCACTGCTCACAGGCGCGGCGTTGCCGATGTGCGGTGCCGCCGGGGCGGAATCGCCACCGAGCGTGCCCGCCGGACGCGGTGCCGGGATCTCGCCCGTGCCGTGGCTAAAGACAAACTTGCCATCGGCCACGTCGCACAGGACGGTATCGCCCTCGCCCCACTCGCCGGCCAGAAGCTCCTCGGACAGCGGGTCCTCGATGAGCTTTTGAATAGCACGGCGCAGCGGACGTGCGCCGTTGGTGAGGTCAGTGCCCTCGGCCACGATCTTGTCGTAGGCCGCATCGGTGAGCTTGATGTTCATGCCGTTTGCGATCAGACGCTGGCGCAGATCGTCCACCAGCAGGTGCGCGATCTTGGTGAGATTCTCGCCCGAGAGCTTCTGGAACACCACAATGTCGTCGATACGGTTGAGCAGCTCGGGGCGGAACAGGCGCTTGAGCTCGCCCATCGCGCGGCCCTTGATCTCACTCGACGTGAGACCCTGCTCGCCGGTGGTGCCAAAGCCAACGCTCGCATCCTGTGCGATCTCGCGGGCGCCCACGTTGGACGTCATGATGATCACCGTGTTGCGGAAGTCGACCGTCTTGCCCTGGCTATCGGTCAGACGACCCTCCTCCAGCACCTGCAACAGAATGTTGAAGATGTCGGGGTGCGCCTTCTCGATCTCGTCGAACAGCACAACCGAGTACGGGTGACGGCGCACGGCCTTGGTGAGCTGGCCGCCCTCGTCATGGCCCACGTAACCCGGTGGGCTACCGATGAGCTTGGAGACCTCGAACTCGCTACCGAACTCCGACATGTCAAAGCTGATGAGCGCGTCCTTGCTGCCAAAGAGGTACTCGGCGAGCGTCTTGGCGAGCTCGGTCTTGCCCGTGCCGGTGGGACCCAGGAAGATAAAGCTGCCGCCGGGGCGACGCGGGTCCTTGAGCGGCGAACGGCTGCGGCGCACTGCCTTGGCGACGGCCTCGACTGCCTCATCCTGGCCGATGATGCGAGTCTTGAGCACGCTTTCGGTCTGCAGCAGGCGACGGCTCTCGCTCTCGGTGAGCGAGGAAACCGGTACGCCCGAAGTCACGGACACAATGTCGGCAATCTGACTCACGTCGATGGTGAGCGGGCTGGCGTCGAGCTCGGCGGTCCAGGCAGCCTTGGCCTCGGCGAGTTCAATCTCGGCAGCCTTCTGCTGCTCGGTGATCTCGGCGGCCTTGTTCATGTCGTCGCTCTCCGTGGCCTCCTGTGCGGCAGCCTTGAGCTCCTCGATGCGATGCTCGGCCTCGCGCACCGGCTCGGGCGCGCGATTCGCGGCGATGCGAGCGCGGGCACCGGCCTCGTCGATGAGGTCGATGGCCTTATCGGGCAGGAAGCGATCCTGGATGTAGCGGTTGGAAAGGTTCGCGGCGGCCTCGATAGCACCCTGCGTATAGCGCACATGGTGGTGCTCCTCGTAGCGCGGCTTGAGCGCGGTCAGAATCTTAACCGTGTCCTCAACGCTCGGCTCCTCGACATCGATAGTCTGGAAGCGACGCTCGAAGGCCGGGTCCTTGGTGAGGTACTTGCGGAATTCCTCGGCCGTGGTGGCGCCGATAATCTGGAAGGCACCGCGCGCAAGCACGGGCTTGAGCATGGAGCTCGCGTCGATGGAGCCCTCGGCGGAGCCGGCACCGATGATGGTGTGCATCTCGTCGATAAACAGGATGACGTCGTCGGCTTCGGTCGCCTCCTGGATCACGTTCTTGAGGCGCTCCTCAAACTCACCGCGATATTTAGCACCCGCAACAAGGCCCGGCAGGTCGAGCGTCCAGATGTTCTGGTTCATAAGGTTCTCGGGCACGTTACCGGCGGCGATCTGCTGTGCCAGGCCCTCGACGATGGCCGTCTTGCCCACGCCGGGGTCGCCCAGGATAAGCGGGTTGTTCTTGGTGCGGCGCGAAAGGATCTCCATCATGCGCTGGACTTCTTTTTCGCGACCAATCACCGGATCGAGCTTGCCGTCGCGCGCCTTCTGTGTGAGGTTGGTGGCGAACTGCTTGAGCGTGTCGGTGCCGCTCCCCTTTTGCTGTGAGGCGTCCGAGCCGCTAAAGAACGGCAGACCCGCACCGGGACGCCCGGCACCGGCGCCAGCGAGCGGGCGCTTCTTGTCCTGGTCCTTGGCGGTAAGCTTCTCGATGGCCTTCTTGATGGAAGCAGACGACACGCCCAGGCGCATGAGGATGTCCATGGCCATGCCGTTGCCCTCTTCGACGATGCCGATCAGCAAGTGCTCGGTCGACACGTAGGTCTGGTTGTTCTCACGCGCCACGCGGAATGAACGCTCCATCACGCTGATGACGAGCGGCGTAAAGGCGAGCTTGGCAGCCTCGGTCTCCTCGCTGGGCTCGGGAACCGTGGTCTGGACCTCTTTGAGGGTATCCATGATGTCATCGTAGGAGATATCGAGCGAGCGCAGTGCCTCGGCGGCAATGCCCTCGTCCTCCTTGGCAAGCGCGAGCAGCAGATGCTCGGTACCCACCTTATTTGAATGAAGATCGAGCGCCTCCTGCTTGGCCATGGACATGACCTTGCGCGCGCGATCGGTAAAACGGTCTAACATGCTAGTTCCTCTTAGACGAGCTAGTTTTTCAAACGCAAAGCGCCACTCGTGGCGGCGCTTTGGTCTCTTTACCCATATGGAGTATATGTTAACCGTTGGGACCTTTCCCACCCGTAGCCGCGCGACAACGTCTACAAAAAAGGAATCGCTCTGGTCCGCTTGGCGGTTTGGTTTTGCGCTGCTGTCTAGCAGACGGGCTCAACGTCCATGCTCTCGGCAACGTCATTGACTGCATCGGCAGCGGGAGCGCCCGGCATACGCACGAGCTCCATATGCTGCTCCTCAAAAACCGTGCCCATGGGGAAGGCTCGACGGAAGACATAGCGAGCAACCGGGCCGGCCACCAGCAGATTCCAAGGCAGGGCCATGACAAAGTTGCGCGGGATGTTGATGAGCCACATCATCGGCAGCATCTGCAGGTTGGCGAGCGGGCCGCCGGGCATGTGGAACAGGCCCTCACACGCACCGTAGAGCGACATGATGATGACCATAGGAACGACCATGCAGGAGCTAACGGCGAGCGTCATGGCAAGCGGCGAACTCTTGCCTGGCGTGACCAGGAATTTAAAGGCGAAACCCTTGGCAAGGGGGCTGGCAACAAACCAGTCGCAGCACATGGTAAAAATGTAGGCAACGGGGAAGCCGAGCCACGCGGCGGCAACAACCTCGCCGTTGATGGCCCCATGCTGCAGGGCAACGTTGTAGATGCTCATCCAGAGCACCATGCAAAAGCACATGATAAAGGTGAACAGCAGGCTCTCTCGTTTGTTGATAGGCATAAAGGGCATGGTCCTTTCTGTGTTACGCCGCGGCGCCACGCAACAAAAACGGGCGGGCAAGATGGAGCTGTTGAGACTTCATCTCGCCCGCCCGTGATACGTGCGTCTGCGACTACTTATGTGGTGGAACTACCCTAACACGAACGGCACGCGCTTCGTAAGCGTTGAGTTTATGGAGATGCCGAGCACCAATAATCCCCCAACCCCATAAGTTGCGGTGGAATACGGACTGTTTTGACCCTTTAAACAGCAATTCAGTCCCTATTTCACCGCAACTCATTTGGCGCAAAGTGACCTGTCCCACTTGCACCAATTAGCTGGTGTGGCGCCAGCGAGGGTCGGTGAGCGTACGCGCCACACCCAGACCAACGGGCAAAAACGCCACGATGAGCACTGCACGCACAAACCAGCCGAGCATATTGACCGTGTCGAAGGTGCACATGTAATACATCGAGCGATACAGATACAAGCCCGGCACCATAATGACAATCGATGGCACCGTGAGGGCGATACGTGGGTAGGTGAGCTTGATTTCGGCTAAGCTCGCGAGCAGCCCCGATACCAGCGCACCGGTAAACGCAGCCGCCTCGGGAGGCATGCCCGCACTCAGGCCCAAGAAGGGAAGCAGCGTCGGCGCATCGACGAGCGCAAGGCGCAAGGTATTAGACACGGCGCCGATGAGCCCTGCCGCCGCTGCCATCTTTACCGGACTGTTGAACATAACCGAGAAGCCAAATACGCCGATAAAGCTCATCAGCATGCGCAAGAGCGTAAGAGCCAGCGGTGAGAGACCAAGCGGGGCGAAGTCATCCGGCGCCAGTCCCACACACTCGGCAACCATCCAGCCTACGAGGGTCGCCATCACAATAATCGACACAGCATACGAAAGACGCTCGATGCCGCTTCGCATGTCGAGCTTAGCGATGTCGAGGCCTGCCGTAATGAGGGGAAAGCCGGGAATCACAAAGAGCATGGCGCCGATATAGCCTTCTTGGTGCGACATTGCCCCCGGTACGACCTGGCCAAGGCCGAGCAATGCCAGCAGATACGAAACGCAAGCGAGCGCAACGCCGATCGTCAGCGCGCTAAACTGGCCAAGGCCCTGCTTGAGAATATGGGAGCGAGCAAAGTTGCCGACACCAGCGCCTACGAATGCGCAGGCCATCTCGATAGGGCCGCCGCCGAGCAAAAAGACGAAGGCACCACAAGCACAGGCTGCCGCAAGGCCCTGTTGCCAGGGAGAGTAATCGGGCTTTGAGCTCTCAACGGTCTTGAGCATCTCGTGGTACTCGTGCACGGTAAACCGGCGTCCGTAAATCTCGATTTCCTTTAGGAAGCTCTCCATCATCCAAATGCGATGAGTATTGACCCCCGTTGTGGGTAGGCTGACGACCTCGTTAAAGCAGTGGCCACCTTCGATACAGGTGCACTCAAACGACAGAAGACTCAGGTCGACGTGAATCGTGACGCCGAGTACAGCGGCAACACGATTCATGGTATCGCGCACGCGCCAGGCGCCTGTTCCGCTTGCCAGCATAAGCATGCCGGTGCGGCAGATGATGGATGACTTATCGGTGAGCGGCGCATCGACGGCAAGTTCATCGCCTGCCGTCACGATCTGGTGCCAGTCAGTTTTCATATGGAGCGCACCGGCACGAACGCCGTGGTGTAGGGGGGCTCTCGAAAGCAGCGAGTCAAGGCGCGAAGGCTGTGGGGGCTCCGTTGATTCGCCCTCGTCCTCGTCGGGCTCTTCATCGACCAGATCAAATGAGTCAAGCGATGCCGGCTCGCGACGATCGATCAGCTCCTCGTCCTCATCATCAAAGTAGTTGAACTGATCGAGCATGTCCTCTTCGATTGCACGCTCGCTCGCGTCGTCCATATAGACGCTCCCTTCCTGCCGACTAACTCCCATCCTAGGCAGCGACGGCTAAAGGAAACATAAAAGAGACGGCTGTTATGCGAGCCATGAGCGCAATATACCCAAAGCAACCCGCCCCCCTTGCACCAGTAGCTTGACAAGGACTGTCCCCAACTGCCGGCAGAAAAGGAACGTCCCCAAGTGCCAAAGGAACGTCCCCAAGTGCCAACCACGGCAATGCCGATGCTTTGGTAACGACAGCGAAAGC
>UQTW01000011.1 GCA_900544115.1 uncultured Collinsella sp.
CGAAGCTCAGGACCGAACTGGGTTGGGAGCCGACGCATACGGACTTCCAGAAGGGCCTGGAGCGCACGATCGAGTGGTATACGGAGAACCGCGCGTGGTGGGAGCCCGCGAAGGCCGCCACCGAGGCCAAGTACAAGCAGCAGGGACAGTGATCGGGTATGGCGTTTGATTTCGAGAAGGAGCTGAAGGTCACGGAGACGAACATCCCGGGGCTTTTGGTGTTCGATCTGCCGGTGCATGGCGATAACCGCGGCTGGTTCAAGGAGAACTGGCAGCGCGCCAAGATGACCGCCCTGGGCATCCCGGACCTCAGGGTCGTCCAGAACAACATCTCCTACAACGACAGCCGCGGCGTCACCCGCGGCATCCACGCCGAGCCCTGGGACAAGTTCATCTCGGTGGCCCGAGGCTCGGTCTTCGGCGCCTGGGTCGACCTGCGCGAGGGCAGCGCCACCTACGGGAAGGTGTTCACCTGCACGCTCGACCCGAGTAAGGCCATCT
Organism: uncultured Collinsella sp.; assembly: GCA_900544115.1. Lineage (GTDB taxonomy): Bacteria > Actinomycetota > Coriobacteriia > Coriobacteriales > Coriobacteriaceae > Collinsella. The sequence goes on from UQTW01000011.1 coordinate 502, forward strand.
ACGTCCCGCGCGGCGTGGGCAACTCCTTCCAGGCCCTGGAGGACGGCACCGCCTACACCTACCTGGTGGACGCCCACTGGTCCCTCGAGCTGAAGAGGACCTACACCTTCGTGAACCTCGCCGACCCCGAGCTCGCCATCGAGTGGCCGATCCCGCTGGCCGAGGCCACCGTCTCCGAGGCCGACCTCAACCACCCGATGCTCGCCGACGTCGTCCCGATGGCTCCCAGGCGCACCCTCGTCACCGGCTGCAACGGCCAGCTGGGCCGCGCGGTGCGCGCGCTGGCCGAGGAGCGCGGTGTGGCGAAGGACTTCGACTTCTGCGACATCGACACTTTCGACATGTCCGACCCGGACGCCTATTCGCAGTACGACTGGTCGCTCTACGGCACCGTGATCAACTGCGGCGCCTACACGGCCGTGGATAAAGCGGAGACCCCCGAGGGCCGCGTGACCGCCTGGAAGGCCAACGCGACGGGGCCCGCGCTTCTCGCACGCACCTGCGCCGGGCACGGGATCACGCTCGTGCACGTGTCCTCCGACTACGTCTTCGACGGCACCGAGGAGGTGCATGACGAGGAGGAGCCATTCAGCCCGCTGTCCGTCTACGGCCAGACGAAGGCCGCCGGCGACATCGCCGTGGCCGGGTGCCCGCGCCACTACGTCATGCGCAGCTCCTGGGTCATCGGCGAAGGCCACAACTTCGTCAAGACCATGAAGGGCCTCTCCGACCGCGTCGCCGACCCCGAGGACAAGCTGGACAAGGTCACCGTCGTGGACGACCAGCTGGGACGCCTGACCTTCACGCGCGACATGGCCGAGGCCATCTTCCACGTGCTGGGCTCGCACGCCCCCTACGGTACCTACGACTGCACCGGCTCCGGTGCCGTGAGGTCCTGGGCGGACATCGCCCGCGCCGTCTTCGAGGCCGCCAACGGCAATGGCGACAAGGTCGTGCCGGTGTCGACCGCCGACTACTACGCGAATGCCGCCGGCCCCGTCGCCCCGCGCCCGGTCCACTCCGCGCTCGACCTGTCCAAACTCGAGTCGGTCGGGTTCCACATGCCCGACTGGGAGGAAGAGCTGGGGGAGTACCTCAAGACGCTCTAGCCGCTATTAACTTTTCGAGAGTAAAAGCCGCCGTTCTTTAACGGCGGCTTTTCTTTTGCCTGGTGAATAGCCCCGCTGCAACAAGGGCGGCGGCGGTCGCCAGACTCACTGCAAGCCCCGCAAGGGCGCCCGGAGTCTTGTAGGTCATCACGATCCTATTCGCGCCTTTCTGCATGTTCAGGGATGACAAGCCCTTATCGGCGGCGGGCGTTAGTTCTGTGGCGGTTCCGTTTACCGTTACGTTCCAGCCCTCATCGTACGGAACGCTCAGCAGTAGGTTGCCGTCATCCTTGGCGGTATACTCGCCTTCGATCCTTCCGTCCTCAAAAACCGTCGGAACAAATTCGCTCATCTTAAGCTCGTTAATAATCTGCTCGAAAACGTCCAGATTGAGGGCGTAAAAGACCGGCTCATTGTCTTGGGGCATGTCTGTATAGCCCTCTGCGACTCCGATTGACACCGTATGCTGGCTCGGGGAGTCCGATGCATCCGCAATCTGGCGGATATTATTGTCGAATCTCCAGGCCTCGTTTCCGATCGTTCGCTGGTCGATGGTAAGGGTGACGGGCCAATAACTGCCGGCGGTCGCATCTTTGTTGATGTAGAGATACCCGATGGAACCCGACGGCACGGTGGCGTTCCACTGCCTTAAGTTCTCGTCATCCTCCGTGTTTTTGGCCTCGATTTTGGTATAGAGCATTACCTCGCGGCCCAGGATTTTGCTGTAGAGGTCGTTTTGCTTTTCGAAGGGGTTCTCGCCCTTCAACGTGCAGTTTTGAATGTCATTGGATGTCATGACACCAACGCTGAGCGCATAGGGGTTCTCGTACACCGCACTTGCTGTATCGGCTATTTCAGTCATTGCCGCGTATCCCGAAGGCGCGTGCTCGGCGATGGCGTACTTGACTCCCAACAGGGCATCGACGGCGAGGATGGGTTCGGCATAACGGGTCGAGAATTCGCCGACACTGCTGTATCCAAGGGAGTTGAGCAGTGCGATGGCCTGCGGGTTGTTGGCAGACGAATACGAAGACAACTGGTTGTACCCAAGCGCCAGGCCTTCGTTGACGGCGGCGCTGTCGACGCGTGTGGTCGTGCGGTCAATGCGATAGAACGACGCCGAAGTCTGGTCTTGAATGGCCGTGATCGTCTCGGTTGCGGTGGCGACATAGGTGCTGTTGGCTTCTTCGGAATAGCCTACGTACAGCTGATTCCAAATGACATGGGCGTTGGCAAACAACTCAATGGCGGTTAGTGCCAGGAGGGGCATGATGACGACGGGGCGATAGGCTTGACGCAATTTGGGCTGGTTTTTGAGCGCCTGCAGCGCGTATCCTGCGGTCCACAGCGTAAAGAAGCTCAGCAAAAAAGCCGTGCGCGAGTAGAAGCCGTTGGGAACGCGCATACCGCACCAGATGTACTCGAGCGGGCTCAATACGGAGCTTGCGACCAGGATTATCGTGACGACGAGTGTTGCGATGCGCGTCTTGATTGAAACCGTGCGGTTAACCAGCAGGCTCACCGCAAGCAGCATCATGATGATGCCGCAATAGAACTGCGGTGTACTTTCGTTGCTTACCCACATGCAGGGAAGAAAGCCCCTGATGAGCGACTTGAGGCTGGTTTTAAGTAGGGGGCCGAGTGCCAGAACGGGACCGCCCTTGGACATGGCAAGGATGGTCGGCAAAAAGGTCCAGGCGGACAGAAGCAGTCCAAGCGCGATAGCCCCGGCGAATCGCAGGGCCCGATCGAGCATGAGCTTCCAGCTAAATCCTTCTTCTGCAACATAATCGACAAATTCGACCAATACGAAAATGCAGAGGAATAGGATGCTGATGTAGGCCGTATACCAGCAGAACATGACGTTGAGCGCCGTTGCGATGACGAGGCGGATCATGCGCTGTTTGCGGATGAGCTCGTAGCATCCGTAGGCGCAGATGGGCAGCAGGATGAGGCAATCGATCCAGAGCGGGTTGCGTAGGTTGCTGATGGTCCAGCTGCAAAACGTGAACGAGAGGGAAAGCAGGAATGCTGCGGGCTTGGGTAGGCCAAAGCGCTTTTGCACATACCAAGCGCTGCTGATGTGGATGCAGCCCAGTTTGAGCGCGGAGATAACAAACACGAAGAGCGTCAGCTTGTCTGCGGGAAACAGCGCGCAGAGCAGGTTGAAGGGGCTGGCGAGGTAGTAGCTATAGAGCCCCCATGTGTTCATGCCGAGTCCTTGCGAGAAAGAATAGCGAAGGTTTGCCTCGCCTAAAAGGACGCGCCGGAACCAAGCAAAGAAGTCGATGTATTGGTATTTGAGATCGTTGGTGAGAAACGAGTTGTCGCCAAAGGGGTAGACATGCCCTGCCGCTGCAAGTGCGACAAAGAGTGCGACGGAAAATGCGAAACAGGCGACGTAGAACGCCACATTCTTGAGCGTGCTGTTATTGGACAGTGTCATCAGATTCCTCGTTGGACTCTCGGATGATATAGATGGGGCGACGCTTGGCCTCCAAGTAGGCTTTTGCCAAGTATTCACCTATGATTCCTAAGCACAGAAGCTGCATGCCGCCAAACAGCGTTATGAGGCAGGCGAGCGAAGGCCATCCGCCGACGGGGTCGCCCCAGACAAGCGTCTTTACTAGGATGACGACGAATCCCAGGATAGCGATGAGACAGAAGACGATACCTGTGAGGGCGGCGAGGGAGAGCGGCGCCGTGGAAAACGCGACGATGCCGTCGATGGAATAGAGGAGCAGCGACCAAAAGCTCCATTTGGTCTCGCCGGCCACGCGGCTGACGTTTACGTAGGGGAGCCATTTGGTCTTAAAGCCGACCCAGCCGTAAATGCCCTTGGAGAATCGGTTGTATTCGCCCATGGAGATGATGGCGTTGACCATAGGTCGCTTCATGAGCCTAAAATCGCGTGCTCCGTCGACGATGTCGGCCTTGGAAATGCGGTTGATGATCTTGTAGAACATACGGGCACAAAACGACCTGATGGGAGGCTCGCCTTCGCGGGTGGTCCTGCGTGTGGCGACGTTATCATAGTTTTCAGTCTGCAAGATCTCGTACATCTGCGGCAGGAGCGAGGGCGGGTCCTGCATGTCGGCATCCATGGTGGCGACATAGTCGCCCTTTGCGTGCTGGAGTCCGGCGAGTAGTGCCGCCTCCTTGCCAAAGTTGCGCGAGAAAGAGTGCCAGCGGATGGCATATGGATGCGCCGCCGCGGCTTCTGCCTTCATGACGGCGAGCGTTTTGTCTGCCGAGCCATCGTCGATGAGGACGGCTTCAAAGGAGATGCCGGCGTCTTGCTGGGTCATGATGCGAACGACGCCATCGAGCTCTTTGAGAAAGATCGGAAGTGATTCCTGCTCGTTGTAGCACGGCACGACGATGGAGATGAGCGGCATGGTGGTTTACCTCTTGCTTGGCGTGGTGGCGGAGTGACCGGGCCGGTCGTCGTAGGTGTACTTGCTATATACGTTGACCTCCCACTGCTTTTTTTCGACCTTTGCCACGGAATCAAGGATGAATCCGGTCGCAAGGCTTAGACCGCACAGGAACATAAACGACGCGGCGAGCATGGCGGTGGGGAAGCGCGGAACGAGCCCGGTCTGGAAATACTCGACAACGATGGGCATGCCCAGGACGAGGCCGATCACCGCAAACAGAAGCGCGACGAGGCTGAAGAACTTCAGCGGGCGGTAGTCCTTGAACAGCGTACCGATCATCGCGACGACTTTAATGCCGTCGCTCACGGTATTGAGCTTGGACTCGGAGCCTTCCGGACGGTCGCGGTACTCGATGGGCACATCTTTGATGCGCCAGCGGTGGTCGACGGCGTGGATCGAGAGCTCGGTTTCGATCTGGAAGCCCTCGGAAAGCACAGGGAAGGTTTTAACGAACGGGCGGCTCATGGCGCGGTAGCCGGTCATGACATCATCGAAGCTGTAGCCATAGATCCACTTGATCATGGCGCGGACCAGATTGTTGCCAAAGCCGTGGAAAGCACGCTTGTTTTCCTCGGCGTAGGTGCCGTTGGAAAGGCGGTCGCCTACGGTCATATCGGCCGCGCCGTTGAGGATAGGCTCGCAGAGGGCCTTGGCCGCCTCGGCGGGGTAGGTGTCGTCGCCGTCGACCATCAGGTAGCAATCGGCGTCGATATCGCGAAACATCTGGCGGCACACGTTGCCCTTTCCCTGACGGGGCTCAAAGTGGACCGTGGCGCCGTGCTCGGTGGCGATGCGTGAGGTATCGTCCGACGAGTTGTTGTCATAGACATAGACCGTCGCTTGCGGAAGCTCGCGGTGAAAGTCGTCGATGACTTTGCCGATCGTGAGGGCTTCGTTGTAGCAGGGGATGATGACGGCGATGGATTCAGAATTCACTCAATGCTCCTTATACATTCAATTCTTGAAAGTATAGCCGTTTGGGCTTGGCATCCTAAGATGTGGGTTAGTTCTCCAGTTTTGTTGCGCGAATCGTTTGCATGGCCGTCGGGTCTATACTGTTCGTTTGTCAACGATTACGAGTAAAGGAGTTGCATCCGTGTCGAATCAGACAAAGCAACAAGAAACTCGCAGTCTGCCTGCGACGTTTGCTAAGAACGAATTTGAGAAGGACGCGTTTATCCTTCGTCAGCTGGTTACCAAGGATTTTAAGATCAAGTATCGCCGTAGCGTTCTGGGTGTCGCATGGTCGGTTCTCAACCCGCTGCTGATGATGATCGTCATGGCCATCGTGTTCTCGACGATTTTTGGCCAGGGCCGCAATGGATCAATGACGCCCGAGATGTACCCGCTGTACTTGATCGTGGGTAACGTTACCTTTGCCGTCATGTCCGAGTCCACGAACCAGGCCCTAACGTCGATCGTGGGTGCTGCCCCTCTGCTCAAGAAGGTTAAGGTGCACCGCTGGGTCTTCCCGGTGCAGAAAGTGCTTTTCTCGCTGGTGAACTTTGCCTTCTCGCTGGTCGCCGTCGCCATCGTCATGCTGTGGTTCCGCGTTATGCCTTCTTGGCACCTGATTCTGCTGCCGGTTTGCCTGCTGCTGCTTATGTGCTTCTGCATGGGCCTGGGCATGATGCTCTCTGCCCTTACGGTCTTTTTTCGCGACGTTATGCATCTGTGGAGCGTAGTCATTACGGCGTGGACTTATATTACGCCCATCTTCTGGACGACTGACTATATTGCGCAAATGCCGCATCTCGTGCGTATCTTGATGTATGCGAACCCCATGTACAACTACCTGCAGTTTATGCGTGATATCTTCCTGTTCCAGACTACGCCCTCGCTTATGACGTTTGGTATGTGCGTTGTTTGGGCGGTTCTTGCGCTTGTTATTGGTTACATCGTGTTCCATAAGTCCGAGCGCAAATTTATCCTCTACATTTAAGGAGTGCTGTGATGACTGAATCTGTTGTTGATTACAGCGAGCAGCCTCTGGCTGTCGAGGTCGACGACGTCACCATGATCTTTAACATGGCGTCCGAGTCGCTGACCAACCTCAAGGAGTACTTCATCAAGCTTGCCAAGCACGAACTGTTCTTTGAGGAGTTTAGGGCGCTTAAGCACATCTCGTTCGATATTCATCGCGGCGAAGTTGTCGGTCTGGTTGGCACCAATGGTTCCGGTAAGTCTACGATGCTCAAGATTATCGCTGGCGTGCTTGAGCCTAGCGAGGGCAGCGTTAAGGTGCACGGTAACATCGCGCCGCTGATTGAGCTTGGTGCCGGCTTTGACCCCGAGCTGACCGCCCGCGAGAACATCTATCTGAACGGCGCCCTGCTCGGCTATACCAAGGAGTTCATCGACGCCAACTTTGACGGCATTATCGAGTTCGCTGAGCTGCAGAACTTTGTCGACATGCCGCTTAAGAATTTCTCCTCGGGCATGGTTGCGCGCATTGCCTTTGCAATCGCAACGATCACTGAGCCTGACATCCTGATCGTTGACGAGACACTTTCCGTCGGTGATGTGTTCTTCCAGCAGAAGTGCGAGGCCCGTATCCAGCACTTTATCCAGAGCGGCGACGTGACGGTTCTGTTTGTTTCGCACTCCATGGAGCAGGTTGAGCGCATCTGCCAGCGTGCCGTTTGGATTGAGAAGGGTGACCTTCGCATGGACGGCCCGGTCGATAAGGTCTGCAAGGCGTACCGTGAGCAGTTCAACTAGGTTATAATTACTTGCGCCTGACAGGCTTGCGCTTGCTTGGGCGTGCTGTTATTTGCTCCATTAGCTCAGTTGGATAGAGCAGGGGACTTCTAATCCCAAGGTCGACGGTTCGAATCCGCCATGGAGCACCATCGTTTATTAAGCCCGGACCGCTTGGAGGTCTGGGCTTTTTTCATCTTGTGTGCTGTGGTTTTGAAGGGTTCGCAATGGGAAGCAAAAGGCCCGACTGGATCGATATTGCAAAGGGGATCGCAATTATTCTGGTCATTGTGGGGCACACCGTCCCAAATCCCTCTCCCTTGCGGCACGCGATCTTCTCGTTTCACATGCCGGTGTTCTTTATTCTTGCCGGGTATACGTTTAGGCCGAAGCCGTGGCGCGAGCTGCTGAGTGGTTCGGTGTCGCGCCTGCTGGTGCCGTATGTGGTTCTTGCACTGGCGTGGCAGGTGCCGACGTTCTTGATGAGCGGCGCTCCTTTGACGAGCGGTACGCTGGTTGCGGGGCTTAAGACGCTTGTGTTTGCCTCGGGCGTTGATGTGCCTGGGCTTGGCGTTACCGCCGTTGGCATGGCATGGTTTTTGGCGGCGCTGTTTACGTCGCGCCTACTGTTTAATGTACTTGTGCGGCTGTTTGATCGCCGCGGGATTGGGGTAGTTTGGCAGGGTGTTGTCTGTGCCGCGATTGCCTTTTGCGGATTGAGCGTGTCTCGCTTAATGGGTGTTTACCTGCCGCTCGATTTGGATCTGAGCTGCTATATTGTGCTGCTGATGTGGGTTGGCTATACGGCGCGCCAAAGGGGGCTGGAGCCGAGCGTGAGCAAGCCCCTGCTGTTTATTGGAGCCGGTGTCGCTTGGCTTGTCCTTGGCGCGCTGAGTGGGCTTGAGCTTTCGAGCCGCCGCGTGGATGGGTTTGTGGTTGCGACAGTTGCCGCTCTTGCCGGCAGCTACTGCGTGTGCTGGGTTTCCATGGCGCTGGAGAAGTTGAAAGACGTGCCGGTTGTGGGGTCCTTTGAGCGATCGCTCGTGTTCTGCGGACAGGCCAGTCTTGCCATCTTTGCAATCCACGCGGTCGATTGGTTTATTCCTTGGCAGACCATGCCTCTGTTTATGACGCTGCCAGTATCGTGGCTCTTCGCGTCATTCGTACGCTGTGCCTGCGATATTGGGTTGGCATACGTGATCAAGAAGGCGTAACAAAAGCAGTGTGACTAAGTTGGCCCCCGCTGTTTCATTTGGGTTTTAAGTATTCTGGTAAGACTTTTCTAACGCATTCAGCGATTGCGGCCATAGAACCTAGTGCAGCACTCTGGCCGTATCATCAACATCCAAAAAGTCATTGGTGGCACCGACGAACTCCTGCATGTTCTTGACGATGCGGCCGTCATTTTCAATACGGATTTCGAAACGCTTCCAGGGGAATTTCATGATGTGATAAAGGGTTACCAGCACGTCTTGCTCTTTGCCAATCTTGAGCAGCCAACGGGCGCAGTTGTCTCCGCAGGTGGAAGCATTAAATACCATGTCGGGGAGATTGCGTACCAGCAGCAACGTCTTGACACCGCCAGAAAGCTCGAGTGGCGTAATCGAGCCAAGCTGCTTGCTGATGATGTTGTGGGGGCCGATGAGCTCTGAACCGTCAACACCTTTAATCATCTGTGCAGCCATGGGATCTTCGAACCATGAATCCAGGTACGAGTTCCTAAAGTAGGTCTTGGTATCGTAGATGGAACCGGGGTAATCCCCCAGGTGAATGCTCAGCATGTGGGTCTCCAGACGTTGTGTGACTGCAACGATTATATGCCAGTAATTAAATGTCGGCAGCAGCGAGGTCGCTGCTGCCGGCGCTGGAGTTCTGTTCGTGTGAATCGGTGCTAATAAATTGATCCGCGACGCTACTTTACGAGATGCTTTTTCAGCAGCTCCAACGCGTGGGCGTAGCCTTGGAGGCCTTCGCCGGTGATGGTGGCGAAGCAGGCCAGGCGTGCATAGCTCACCTGGCGGAAGTCCTCGCGTGTCTCTACGGCGCTGATGTGGACCTCCACAGCCGGGATGGCGACGGCCTTGAGGGCATCGAGGATCGCGACGCTCGTGTGCGTGTAGGCCGCCGGGTTGATGACGATGCCGTCGACCTTGCCGTAGGCCTCCTGGATCTTGTCGACGATGCTGCCCTCGTGGTTAGACTGGAAGACCTCGACCTCGTCGAAGCCCTGTGCAGCACCCGCTTCCTGGCAGATCTGCACTAAGCGGTCGTAGTTGTCGCTGCCATAGATGCCCGGCTCGCGAATGCCGAGCATGTTGAGGTTGGGGCCGTTGATGACGAGTGCCTTCATGGTTGCTTCCTTTGCAGTTGGTTGGCGTGGCTGGTCTTGCGATCTTCGGCGTTTGCCCAGATAAAACCTGCCAAAATAAACCTGTCCCTTTTTGGCAGGTTAGAGGGTCTCGACGATGGCGGCCGCGGTTTTGGCGGCGCAGTCGCGTGAGTCGATGATGTAGTCGGCCCAGGCGCGGTAGCGTGGCATGCGCTGCTTGGCCAGCTTATCGATGCCGTCGCGGGCGGTGATGGGGCGTCCCTTGTGGGCGAGCTCGTCGAGCTTGCGGTTGAGCATCACGATCTGGCTGTTCTGGTGCAGCAGCGGATAGTTCTCGTCGCGCGTGACCACACCGCCGCCGGTGGAGAGCACCAGACCGCTTCGTTTGGAGATGTCTGACAGCGCCGCCGTCTCCTGCTCGCGGAAGGCGGGCTCACCGTGCTCGACGATAAAGTCGGCGCAGGGCATGCCCAGGCGCTCCTCAAGCGCGCGGTCCAGGTCGATGTGCTCGCGTCCCGTGAGCAGGGCAATCTGTTCGCCCACACGGGTCTTACCCGAGCCCGGCATGCCGATCAGTGCGATGTTCTGCTCGCGGTGAGACAGGCGCTCCGTCACGTCCAGGATGCGCTCGCGCGGGGTGGCCTGGCCGATATAACGCTCGACGGCTTGCGCCGCCTGGGCCACAAGCATGAGCAAACCGCCGATGCAGGGGATGCCGCGACGCTCGGCCTCGAGCATCAGACCCGTGCGGGCGGGGTTGTAGACAATGTCGATGACGCCCTCGAGCGCATCGAGGCCTTCGAGCGTGCAGGGAGCGTCGGGACAGTGGGGGAACATGCCGGCGGGCGTGCAGTTGACGAGCAGCGCGGCATCGGATTGCTGCGCGATGTTGTCGTAATTGACCTCGCTCGTGCGGCCCACGGGTACGACGATGGCGCACAGATCGCCGAGCACCATGCTGGCCGTAGTGCCCGCGCCACCGGTGGCACCGAGCACGAGGGCTTTTTTGCCGGCAACCTCAACGCCCAGCTCCTCGACCAGACACTGGAAACCGAAGTAGTCGGTGTTGTCGCCGCGCAGACGGCCGTCGGGCAGGCGCGTGATGGTATTGACGTTTCCCATGCGCTCGGCGAGCGGGCTCAGCTCGTCCAGGTACTCCATGACGGCGCGCTTGTAGGGGATAGTCACGTTGGCGCCCTCCCACTCGTCGCCCGTCATAAAGGCCGCGAGGTCCTCGGGCTCGCGCTCAAATCGCACGTACTCGAGCCCAGCGAGCTCTTTGTAGATGGTCGGGGTGTAGCTGTGGCCCAGCACGCGGCCCAGCACGCCGTAGGGGCGGGTTGCGGCGGTATCGGTCATCTAGAGCACCTCCGTGTAGCTGCCAAAGTAGGTAAAGCTCTCGCACACGTCGTCGATGGAATCGAGCAGGTCGTCGAGAGCCTTGCTGCCAAAGGGGCAGTCCAGGTCAAAGTAGAACATAAACTCAAAGTCGTGCCCGGGGATGGGGCGGCTCTCGAGCTTGATGAGGTTGATGTTGAGCGCATAGAAGCGCTCGAGTACGCGATAGAGTGCGCCCGGCTCGTTGGCCGTGGTAATCATGAGCGAGGTGCGGTTGGCGCCGGGGTAGACGCGTGGCTCGCGGCTGATGACGACGAAGCGCGTGTAGTTGTTGTCCGAGTCCTGGATATTGGGCTCCAGCACCTCCAGGCCGTAGAGCGCCGCACAGCTGCGCGAGGCGATGGCGGCGACATCGGTGCGCTCGGAGTTGGCGACCATCTCGGCCGACATAGCCGTGTTGAGATACTTGGTGGCGTGCAGATCGTGCGCCTCGATAAAGCCGGCGCATTGCGCGATGGCCTGACCGTGGCTATAAACCTCACGAACATCCTGTAGCTTGGTGCCGGGCTTGACGAGCAGGTTGTGGTCGATCTTGAGGCGCAGCGAGCGCACAATGTGGAAGTCGAACTGCGCGAGCAGGTCGTAGACTGCGTTAACCGAGCCCGCGGTGGAGTTTTCGATGGGCAATACGCCAAACTCGCAAAAGCCGTCGCGCACAGCGCGCATGACACCTTCGAAGGTGTCGAAGAACGCGATATCGGGCACGTCGAAGAGCTTGCACGCGGCGATCTGGCTGTAGGCGCCCTCAACGCCCTGGCAGGCGACGCTGGCAGTCTGGGGGAAGGGCGTGTCGAAGGCCTCGGCAGTGGCGTGGGCCTTTTGCGAGACCGTGATGCCCTTGAGTTCGTTGATATAGCGCTGCTGCTCGGCCTTGCTCATGCTCATTAGGAGGCGGAACAGCGTGATTGTCTGCGCCTCGTAGCGCTCGGGCGCGCGACTGGCAAGGTTGTTGAGCTTGGAGCGCTCACGGGCGGGGTCGAAGACGGCCTTGCCCATCTCGATTTTTGACTTGGCGACCTCGGTGGCAATGTCCATGCGCTCGACAAAACTGTTGAGGAGCGTGGTGTCGATGCCATCGATGGCCTGGCGGATGTCAGCAAGGTCCATAGGGACCCCTTTCACGTGTCGGTGATTTTTCTGGGACGGGGATTAAAAAATCATTAGGTACGAAATGATTTTTTAATCCCCGTCCCAGAAAAATCACTGGGTGGGCGTGGGGGCCGGAGTTGGCCCCCGGAGATTTTTAGCGCTGAGCGGCGTCTTCGAGGAGGGCGTCCCAGATGGCAAGGGCGGCGGCTGCCTCGGCTACGGGGACAGCTCGGGGGACGATGCAGGGATCGTGGCGGCCGTGGACCGAGAGCTCTGCATTTTCCATAGCGTCCATGTCCACCGTCTGCTGCTCGCGGCCAATGGAGGGCGTCGGCTTTACGGCCATGCGCCACATGACGGGCGCGCCGGTCGAAATACCGCCCAGGATGCCGCCGGCGTTGTTGGACTCGACCTCGATCTCGCCGGTCTCGGCATCGATGCGATACGGATCATTGTTCTCGCTGCCGCGCATGGCGGCCACGGCAAAGCCCATGCCAAACTCCACGCCCTTTACGGCGGGAATGCCAAACGCGATCTGCGCGATGCGGTTCTCGATGCCGTCGAACATGGGGTCGCCGATGCCCGCGTGAAGCCCGTAAATGCCGCACTCCACGATGCCGCCGATGCTGTCGAGTTCGTCGCGCGCGGCTAGGATTTCCTCGCGCATGCGGCCGGCTGCGGCGGCGTCAATGCACGGCAGATCGTTCGTAAGGATCGCCTTGCGGTCGGCCTCGCGATAGACCATGTCGTCCATCGGCAGGTCGGAGATGCCGCCGATCTGCGCGACGTGCGCCATGACCTGAATGCCGCGGGCCTCGAGTGCCTGCAGCGCAATGCCGCCGGCGATGCATAAGGGGGCCGTTAGGCGGCCGGAGAAATGACCGCCACCTGCGATATCGTGCATGTTGTGATACTTCACGCGCGCAGGGAAGTCCGCGTGTCCCGGACGGGGCTTGCGGCGCAGCTCGGAGTAATCCTTGGAGCGCGTGTTGGTGTTCTCGATAATCGCGGCGATGGGCGCGCCGGTGGTATGTCCATCGACAACACCGGCGATGATGTGGGCGGCGTCGGCCTCGCGGCGTTTGGTCGCGGTCTCGTCGCGACCGGGGGCGCGACGGTCGAGGAAGGCCTGCAGCTGCTCCTGGTCCACGGCGATACCTGCCGGAATGCCATCGAGCGAGCAGCCGATGGCGGGGGAGTGCGACTGGCCGAAGATGCTTAAGTGCAAGACGTTGCCAAAGGTCGAGGACATGCTATTCCTCCTCGAGTGTGACCTTGCCGCCCAGCAGGCGGTAGTGGTCGAAGAAATCGGGATAGGACTTGTTGACGGCCTCGGCGCCGTGGATCACGACCTCGTCAGTGGCGCGGCTCGCAGCGATGGCAGCCATCATAGCAATGCGGTGGTCGTTGTGCGAATCGACTTCGCCGCCGGTAAAGGCGTCGACACCCTTGATGATGAGGTCGTCGCCGGAAATTCGTACCTGCGCGCCCAGTGCGGTGAGCTCGCGGGTGGTGGTGGCCAAGCGATCGGATTCCTTGATGCGCAGGCGGGCGCAATCGCGAATGAACGTGCGGCCTTGCGCCAGCGATGCCACGGCCGAGATTACGGGCACCAAGTCGGGGATGTCGTGGGCGCTCATCTCAAAGCCGGCGAGCTTGTCGGACTGCACAGTGGCGGCGTTGGTGGAGCGCACAATGCGGGCGCCAAAGCGCGAAAGCGCGGCAAGCACGTTGCGGTCGCCCTGTGCGGAGCTCAGCGACACGCCCTCGACGGTGATGGGGTCGTTGCCGATGGCACCGGCGCACAGCCAAAAGGCGGCGTTGGACCAGTCGCCCTCGACGGCTACGCTGCCGGGCGTGCGGTACGAGCCACTGTTTACGCGGAAGTTCGTGACCTCGGGCTGGCCGTCCTTGGCCGGAATACGCTCGACGTTGACCTCGACGCCAAAGGCCTTCATGGCCTGGATCGTCAGGTTGATGTAGGGGCGGCTCTCGATGAGGCCGGTTACCTGCACGCAGGAGGGCTGGGCCAAAAGCGGGGCCGCCAGCAGCAGGCCGGAGATATACTGCGAGCTCACGTTGCCCGGAAGCACAAAGGTGCCCGGGCGCATGCGTCCGCTCGTCTTGAGCGGAAAACCGCCCAGACCCTGCAGGTCGCAGCCGGCGGCGATGATCTCGTCCGAGAGCGGGGAGAGTGGGCGGGCGCCCAAGCGTCCCTGACCCACAAAAGTTGCTTCTGCGCCCAGCGCGCAGGCGACAGGCAGCATAAAGCGCAGCGTGGAGCCGCTTTCACCGCAGTCAAGCGTGCTGCCGGCAAGGGCCTTGAGCAGGCCAAACTCAACACTCTTCATGGTGGGGTGGACCTGGAAGCCGTCCTCGACGGTCTCGATGCGAGCACCCAGGGCCGTAAGGCAACGCACCGTAGCCTCGATGTCGGCGCAGGTGGTATTGCAGGTGACGTGTGTCTCGCCGTTGGCAAGCGCAGCGCAGATGATGAGGCGATGCGCCATCGACTTGGACGCGATGGCGGGAACGGTGCCCTTGAGCGGGGACGGGGTGATGCGGGCTAGCATGCGGAAGCGTCTCCCTTCTGGCCGAGGCCCTCGGCAATTAAATCGTGGAAGGTGGAAAGCGGCGTGCGGTCGATGCTGCAACGGCCAATGCCGTGCGGAATTACCAGGTCAATCGTGTCACCGGCGCGCTTTTTATCGTGCAGTGCTTCGGCAAAGACGGCGTCGGCCGAAAGCTCGCAGCGGGTCTTGAGACCGTGGCGTGCGCAGAGCTCCTCGATGCGGCCCGGCAGCTCGGCGTCGCAGATGCCATGAAGCGCCGCGGCGCGCGTGATGATACCCATGCCGATCGACACGCAGTTGCCGTGTCCCAGCTCAAAGTGCTCGCAGGCCTCGACGGCATGTCCGGCACTGTGTCCAAAGTTGAGGAGCTTGCGCTGGTTGGTTTCGCGCTCGTCGGCGACGACCACGGCGCGCTTGATGTCGATATTGCGGGCGATGATGAGCGCTACGCGAGCCACGTCCTGGTTGAGCAGCTCCAGCGTGAGCGGGGTCTTCTCCAGCTCGGCGAAAAGCTCCGGGTCGGCGATTACGGCGTGCTTGACGACCTCGCCGCAGCCGTCGGCGAACTGCTCGGGCGTGAGGGTGGCCAGGCACCCCACGTCGGCGATAACCACGCTCGGCTGCCAAAAGGCGCCGGCCAAGTTCTTGCCGGCAGCCAGGTCTATGGCGGTCTTGCCTCCCACCGACGAATCCACCATGGCGAGCAGGCTCGTGGGGATCTGCACAAACTTGCAGCCGCGCATGTAGGTGGCGGCCACAAAGCCCGCCACGTCGCCCACGACGCCGCCGCCGAGTGCCACGATCACGTCGGAGCGCGAAAGCTCGTGCTCGGCCACAAACTCCAAAATGGCAACGTAGGTCTCGGCGCGCTTATGGGCCTCGCCGGCCTCGAAGGTGCAGATGCTCACCTCATAGCCTGCGGATTCGAGGCTCTGCTTAACGGGCATCTGGTAGAGCGGGCCCACGTTGGTGTCTGTCACGATGACGGCGCGGGTGCCGCCGGCGGTGGCGCGCACGAGCGGCCCCGCCTGCTCCAGCAAAAACGTGCCCACATGCACCTGGTAGGGGCGTGCGGTGTCGATATCGATAGTAATCGCCATAAGCTTCGGTCCTTTCGACCTGGCGTGATGGGTGGTCTAGTGGGAGGCCTCGTCGTCGAGCGCGCGCTTAATGCGGTCGCCCTCGGCAAGGAGATTCTCCAGATAGCGCTGGTCGCGGTCCTTAAGGGCGCGGCTGTAGGCGCCAAGCGATTCGATCAGATGGTCGATCTCGAAGGCGAGCGCATCGGCGTCGTCGATCATGAGCTCGGACCACATCTGAGGATTGAGGTGTGCCACGCGGGTGAGGTCGCGGTAGCTGCCGGCCGAAAAGCCGTGGTGGACCTGAGCGGTCGGGCTCTTAACATAGGCGTTGGAGACGACGTGCGCGAGCTGGCTCGTAAAGGCGATGACGCGGTCGTGCTCGGCGGCGCTCGTTACGCTGAACTTGCCAAAGCCCAGGGGACGTACCATCTCGCGCACCTGGCCCAAAAGCTCCAGCTTGAGTGCGTCGTCCACTGCGGGCGGTACAAGCACGAGCGGTGCGTCCTGGAACAGGTCGGCGCGGGAATGCGCGTAGCCCGAGAACTGCGTGCCCGCCATGGGGTGCGCGCCCACAAAGTAAAAACCGTGCTCGCGGGCAAGCTCAAAGGCGCGCTCGCACACGATGCCCTTGACGCCTACGGTGTCGATCACCACGGGGCCCATGATGGCCTCGGTGTCAGTGGCGTCGGCGAGTGCCTGGGCGTGCGCCTCGAGCCACTCGATGCAGGCCTCGGGGTAGCATGCCAGGACGATGATGTCGCACTCGCCGAGCGTCTCGTCGTTGAGCTCGCCGGCAACGGTGCCCATGCTGGCGGCCGTCATGACGTCGTCATCGGGGTCCCAGGCCAGCACACGGACGCCCGCCTGCGCATAGCCGCGGGCAAAACTGCCGCCGATGAGGCCCAGGCCCACGATGCCGGCGCACTTGGGGCCACCCTGGTTAACGCGTGCGTTTCTCACCGTGCCCATGGGCTACTCCTGAACGGTCTCTTGGCAGACGACCTCGCGGATGGCGCGGATGCGGCGCATGGTGTCGTCGAACTGGTCGGGGGTGAGGGCCTGAGCGCCGTCGGACCAAGCATGGCTCGGGTCGTCGTGGACCTCGATCTCCAGACCGTTGGCGCCGCAGGCGGTCGCCGCGAGCGCCATAGGCTCAACGTAGCGGGTGTAGCCGGTGGCGTGGCTGGGGTCGGCAACGACGGGCAGGTGCGACAGGTGGTGGAGCACCGGCACGGCGTTGAGGTCGAAGGTGTTGCGGGTGCGGGTCTCGAAGGTGCGGATACCGCGCTCACACAGGATGACGTTGTCGTTGCCCTCGCTCATGATGTACTCGGCAGCCATGAGCAGCTCGTCGACGGTGCCGGACATGCCGCGCTTGAGCAGAACCGGGGTCTGCGTCTTGCCGACCTCCTTGAGCAGGGGGAAATTCTGGGCGTTGCGAGCGCCAATCTGCATGACGTCAATCTTCTTGTCGAGGAAGACCTGCACGTCGCGCGGGTCCATGATCTCGGTGACGATCGGCATGTCGAGCTCGGCGGATGCCTCGCACAGCAGGTCCAGACCGGCGGGGCCCATGCCCTGGTAGGCGTACGGGGAAGTGCGGGGCTTGTAGGCGCCGCCGCGCAGCATCGTGGCGCCGGCTGCCTTCACGCGGCGGGCGATGCGGATGAGGTTCTCGCCCTCGACGGAGCACGGGCCGGCGATGACCTGGAACTGGTCGCCGCCGATCTTGACGCCGTGGCCGCAGTCGATGACGGAGTCCTCGGGGTGGAACTTGCGGTTGGCGCGCTTGAACGGCTCGGAGACGCGCTGCACGCGCTCGACGACGTCCATGGACTCGAGCAGGAATGGGTCGATCTTGGTCGTATCGCCCACCAGGCCGATGATCGTCTCGTTCTCGCCGCGCGAGACGTCGGTCTTCAGGCCCTTTTTCTCAATCCAGCTGACGATATGGCTGACGGCCTCGTCGCTGGCGCTCTGCTTTAAAATTGCAATCATGGTGTGCCTCTCACCTCGATGGATAACCCTTGCAAAAACGGCCCGCATCGCGAGCCGTGTATATATGGTGCATGAGAGTTTATACTATCTGATTCGCTTTTGCCTTCTAAAGTGAGCCGTTGCGCCGCGTCTTCCCCGGAATTGCAAAGCTTTTTCTTTTATTTTGATAGCCCGTGGTGCACTTGGGTATAATGCCAAACGTTGGCCCTATTAGCTCAGGGGATTAGAGCGTCTGCCTCCGGAGCAGAAGGCCGTTGGTTCGAATCCAACATGGGGCACCATCGAACGTGAGACCGTCCGAACCTCGCATGGTCCGGGCGGTTTTTCTTATACCGACGCGACGTGATGGGACGTGGTATGGCAGCAACGGATATCGAGCGCGGACTCTCGACCGCCGAGGTCGAGGAGCGCATCGCCGCCGGTAAGATCAACCGCAACATGGAGCTCAAGACCAAGTCGGTCAAAGAGCTCATCATCGAGAACCTCTGCACGCTGTTCAATTTGATCAACGTGATCTTGGCGCTCCTGGTCATTGTGACCGGGTCGTTTAAGAACCTGACGTTTTTGTTCGTGGTGTTTCTCAATACCGCCATCGGTGTCATCCAGTCCATGCGCTCTAAGAAGATGGTCGATAAACTCACGCTGCTGACCTCCAAGAAGGCCATCGCGGTGCGCGACGGCGCCGAGGTGGAGCTCGACCTGGACCAGATCGTGCTCGACGACATCATCCGCCTGGGGCGCGGCGACCAGATCCCCGCTGACGCCGTGGTGGTTTCGGGCGAGGCGCTCGTGAATGAGAGCCTGCTGACGGGCGAGAGCGACCTTATTAAGAAGCAGCCCGGTTCCGAGCTCATGAGCGGCAGCTTTATCGACTCGGGCCTGCTGCGCGCCCGCGTGATCCATGTCGGCGCCGACAACTACGTGGCTAAAATTAATAATGAGGCCAAGTACGTCAAAAAGGTCAATTCCGAGATCATGAACGCGCTTAATGCCATCGTGCGCTTTGCGAGCATCATCATGATCCCGCTCGGTTTGGCGTTGTTTGCCTCGAGTGTGAGCGAGCTGTGGGATGCCGCGGGAACCCCGGGCGATAGCGCGCTTTCGCGGTGCTTCTCCGAGCTGTTGGCTGGTCATGTGCCTTCGTCGGCGCTGCTGTCCACGGTGGGCGCCCTGCTGGGCATGATCCCGCAAGGCCTGGTGCTGCTGACCTCGTCGGTGCTCGCCATCGCCACGGTGCGCCTGGCCCGCCGCAAGGTGCTGGCGCAGCAGCTCTACTGCATCGAGACGCTCGCTCGCGTCGACGTGCTGTGCCTGGACAAGACGGGTACCATTACCTCGGGTCGTATGGAGGTCGAGGGCACGTATCCGCTGCCGATCGAGGGCTTTGGCATGGGCGCGGGGGAGGGCGAAGCCGCCGTTCCCGTCGATACCACGGTGCTCGATTTTGCCCTGGCTAACGTGGCGCGTGCGACTTCGGCCGATGCCAACGAGACCTGCCAGGCGCTGCTCAACTATTACGCCGACCGTCCGGTCGAGGTGTCCGAGCCACTGTCGGTCATTCCGTTCTCGTCTTCCAAAAAGTGGAGCGGCGCGTCGTTTGCACAGGGCTCATATGTGATGGGTGCGGCGCAGTTTGTGCTCTCTGATCGTGCGTTTTCCCAGGTCGAGAACCGTGTCGCCGAGCTTGCCGATACCTGCCGCGTGCTCGTGGTGGCGCTCGTGGACGGCTTTACGCCCGATGGCGATATGGTGGGCGAGGCCGAGCCCGTGGGCTTTGTGACCATCCGCGACGAGATTCGTACCTCGGCGGCCGAGACCATCGGCTACTTTAACGAGCAGGGCGTGACCCTCAACGTGATCAGTGGCGACGACCCGCGTACGGTGTCGTCGATCGCGCGTGTGGTGGGCGTGCCGGGGGCGGACGCTTATGTGGACGCCACGACGCTCGATACGCCGGCCAAGCTCGATGCCGCAGTGGACCGCTACCATGTCTTTGGTCGTGTGACCCCGCAGCAGAAGCGCGAGCTCGTGCAAGCGCTCAAGCGCCGCGAGCACACCGTGGCCATGACGGGCGACGGCGTCAACGACGTGCTGGCGCTCAAGGAGGCCGACTGCTCCGTGGCCATGGCAGCCGGCTCCGATGCCGCGCGCAACGTGGCCGAGATCGTACTCGTTGACAACGACTTTGCCTCGATGCCCGCCGTGGTGGCCGAGGGTCGTCGCTCCATCAACAACCTGCAGCGTTCGGCCTCGCTGTTCCTGACCAAGACGCTGTTCTCGATGGGCCTGGCGGCGCTGTGCATCGCGCTGCCGCCGTACCCTTTCGAGCCGATTCAGATGACGCTCATCAACTTCTTCTGCATCGGCGCGCCGGGCTTTGTGTTGGGCCTGGAGCCCAACAATGCTCGCGTGAAGGGGTCGTTCCTGACGAACGTGCTCAAGCGGGCACTGCCGGCGTCGATTGCGGTCATTTTGGCCGCGGCGCTCGATATCTTTGTGGCGCGCGTGTTTGGCTTTAGCCAGCTCACGCTGTCTACGATGTGCCTGCTTTCGTCGTGCGCGGCGAGCGTCAGCCTGATCTGGCGCATCTCGCAGCCTCTCACGCCCTTACGTGTGGTGCTCTTCGTGTTTGTTGTCGCTGGCATCTTGGTGGGCGTTATCGGATTCCCGGAGCTGCTGTCTATTGCCAACCTGTCGATGGGCCAGATGGTAATCTTGGCTGTCATCGTGGTCTTTACCTGCTCGGTGTTCTTTAAGCTCGCCACGATGATGGATTCGCTCAAGCCGCGTCGTCGTCATGCCGCAACTGGTTTTGGCCGCGGTGTGCGCGTCCACCTGGGTCGCGGTGGCGGCAAGGTGAGCTCGACGGGTTCGACGGCCGAGCGTTTTGCCAAGCGCGTCGCCGCCGACATGGCGCAGCGCCGCGAAGATCGCACCGCTCGCGAGGCCGAGGCCCGCGCACTCGAGGGCGTGGCCCAGGCCCAGCCCAAGAAAAAGAAGGGTAGCGGAGCCAAGCGCTCTCGCGTAACCAAGTCCGCCCAAGGCATCAAAGTCTCGATGCCGAGCAAAAAGAAGAAGTAACTACGCGCCCTGGCGATGTTGAATTGGTGCCTTGCTCCTGTAGGGCCGTGGCGATGTTATGCTCTAACCTCGATTATTTGAATTGCTTCGAAAAGAGGATGCCGTGATCTGCCCGCATTGCCTTAAGACTATCGAGGACGGCGCCTCGTTCTGCCCCTACTGCAACGCCTATGTGGGTCCGGGCGATGGTCCCGAGCACACCGAATTCGTGTTCTGTGAGGGCTGCGGTGCCCGTCTTTCTCCGCATGTTCGTACGTGCCCCAAATGCGGACGCCCCGCTCCGGGTATCCTCTCCGAGGATGCGGCAGCATCCGACCTGGCAGCGGGCCGCACGGCGGGCTTTCCGCGCCTAACGCAAGAGCAGATCGATACCGAGGTGCCGCATGCGCCGGCCTCTGCCGCTGCGGTGCTTTCGGACGCCGCCGACCCCAATGAGACCTGCGTGCTGCCAGCTTTCGATAAGGATTTCGGTATCCCCAAGGTCGATATTCCCACGCCCGTTTCCCTGCATGACGATGCTCAAAAACCCAAGCGCAAGGTGCACCCCGACGAGGACGCCTATCACAAGCATAAGCGTCATATTCCCAAGCCGCTCATTATCATCGCGGTCCTTGCCGTCGTGTGCGGTGGTGCCTATTGGTTCGTGACGACCGATCCCATGGGTGTTATGCCTGGCTTCTACGACCAGTTTGGCCAAGCTGCACAAACCACCTTCCCCACGCGTCAAAAGGGCGAGGCGACTGAGGACGATACCAAGCAGGGCGATTCTGCCGAGGTGGTTCAGGAAGAAACCGTGCTCACCGATGATCAGCTCTATACCAGGCTCGACGGTCTGTATCAGACCATCGTGTCCTACGCTGACGAGGACCAGATCGGCGAGGTCATCGATTCCTTTAACAACGGTTATCTCCGAACGCCGCTGTCCACCCGTCAGGAGCTGTCGCAGAGTGCCTACGCCCTGCGCGACCAGATCAAAAAGACGCAAGATGAGCTCAACAACCTGAAAGTACAGGACGATACGGTCTATGCGGATGACATCGCCCACTTAAAGCAGCTTGCCGAGTGGATGTATGAGCGCGTCGACGTGATCTGCCAGAGCTGGGATATCTCGCTGGCCATTCCCGATGGCGAGTCGATGAGTTCCCACCAAAGCGAGATCCTGGCGCCCATCGCGCAGGGCGGCAACAGCGCGCTGAACCAGTACGATGCCAATGTGGGTTCCTGGAAGCCGCAGCAGCGTTCCTAAAATTAGTTCGCCATAGTCGGCATAACCTACGTGCGCAATTGATGTAAACCCGTGCTTATTGCTACAATTCGTACAAATATGCTTTAAACGCACGAGGAAGGAACCACATGTTTGGTTTTAAGAAAGAGCTCTACACGCCCGAGTATCAGCTTGTCGGCGACGAGTGCGCCGTAATCGAGACGTCGAAGGGTACCATCAAGGTCAAGTTTGACGGCGAGGGCGCTCCCATTCATGTCGCGAACTTCTGCGAGCTTTCCACGATGGGCTTCTATGATGGCCTTAAGTTCCATCGCTATGTGCCCGGTTTTGTTATCCAGGGCGGCGACCCCAATACCCGCGACATGTCCGGCGCCGACGTCGCTGCCGGTCTTGAGGGCCCCGACGGTATGCCCGGTACCGGTGGCCCCGGCTACTGCATCAAGGGCGAGTTTGCCACCAATCCGCGCAACAGCCATGTCGATGGCGCCCTTGCCATGGCACGCTCCATGGACCCCGATTCCGCGGGTTCGCAGTTCTACTTCTGCCTGGGTGCCCAGCATAACCTCGATTCCGGTTACACCGTCTTTGGTACCACGGTCGAGGGTCTCGATGTGATTTCGCAGCTGCGTGCCGGCGACGAGATCGTCCATGTCGAGATCGTTCACGAGTAAAGGGGACTTCCTTGAATAGCCAGCTGATCCAACAGGGCCGCGCCGCTTACCGCGCGGGTGATTTTTCTGCTGCAGCCCAGATGCTTGGGGCGGCAAAGACTCCCGATGAGATTATGGGCGAGGCCGATCACCTTCGTGGCAACGCCTTGATGCACCTGGGCATGTATGCCGAGGCCGCCGAGGCCTATGCCGCCGCCCTCAACGACGGTACCTACGGCAAGCGCGGCGCGCTGCTCACCAACCGCGGCAAGGCGCTCGCCGCCGTGGGCGACTACACGACGGCCGCTCAGGCTTTCTCTGCCGCTACGCAGGATGCTTCCTATGCCACGCCGTTCAAGGCCTATCTGGGCCTGGGCAATGCGCTGTTCCAGTCGGGCGACTATGCCAACGCGGGAACCGCCTTCCGTCAGGCTGCCATCGACGGCGCCAATCCGGCTCCTGCCGCCGCACTCGGCGAGCTCGGTCGTTGCTTCATTAAGCTCGGCCGTCCGGCGGATGCCGTGGAGACTTACCGCACGGCTATCGACTTTGCCGGCCCCCGCGACGACACGCGTGCGCTCAACGCCGGCATGGGTCAGGCGCTTTCTGCCGCCGGCCGTCCCTCCGACGCACTCGACGCCTTTAATGCCGCTACTGCCGATGGCATCTACCAGCTCACCTCCGAGCAGGCCGATGAGCTTGCCCGCGTGCAGGATTCGCTTGCCGCGCTGTCTGCCCAGACGGCTATGGCCACGGCTCCGGCGCCCGCGATGGACGCTCCTGCCGTCGATCCGCTCGATCCTACGGGCGCGACCGGTCAGTTTATGCCTGATCCCTCGGACACCGGCTTCTTTACGCTGTCCGAGTCCGAGATGGTCCAGCAGGACCGTCAGGATCGTAAGCAGGCCAAGGTCCGTCGTCGCCATCGCCATACGGGTCTCAAAGTCTTCATCGTGCTGCTTCTGCTTATTTTGATCGCCGCGGGCGGTCTGGGCTTTGCCTACACGCGCGGCTTTGGCTTCCCGTCTCAGGAGTCTGTCGTTACCGATCTGTTCCAGGCTGCCGGCGACGGTGACGCCGCAAAGGCCGAGTCTTGCCTGGCCTCGAGCCTGTCCGAGGACGCTAAGTCGATGATCATCTCCTCGATTCCGCAGGGCGCCACCGTGTCCGTCGAGGGCATGGATCAGTCCATGACCGAGACGACCGCCAAGGTGAAGGCATCGCTGTCCAAGGGCGGCGAGCAGGAGTACACCGTCAAATTCGTGCGCTCCGATAACCATATCGGCTGGGCCGTTTCTTCGCTCGATATGGATTTCTCGGCTGCTGACAACCAGTAGTGACCTTATGGGATTTAGCTTTGCCCGGCGCTTCACCGCAAGTGAGGTGCCGGGCTTGCGCTAGTATGATGAGCTAGTAGTTTTCCAGCAATCATCCAACACATCAGGAGTTGCGTTGTTTTCTTTGATGGATATGTTCTTCGGTAGCTATGCGGGCGATCTTGCCATCGACCTCGGCACCGCAAATACGCTTGTCTCCGTGCGCGGCAAGGGCATCGTCATTCGCGAGCCCTCCGTTGTCGCCATCGACAAGAACGACGAGCGCATCTTGGCTGTCGGTATCGAGGCAAAGCGCATGCTCGGCCGTACGCCCGGCAACATCGTGGCCGTTCGTCCCCTGAAGGACGGCGTCATCGCTGACTTCGATGTTACCGAGGCCATGCTTCGATACTTTATCGACAAGGCGTCCGAGAAGCGCTATCCGTGGACTCCGCGTCCGCGTGTTGTCGTCTGCGTTCCCTCCGGCGTCACGTCGGTCGAGAAGCGCGCTGTCTTTGAGGCCACGATCCAGGCCGGTGCCCGCCAGGCCTATCTGATCGAAGAGCCCATGGCGGCTGCCATCGGCGCCGACCTGCCCGTCGAGGAACCCACCGGCTCCATGGTCATCGACATCGGTGGCGGTACCACCGAGGTTGCCGTTATCGCTATGGGCGGCATCGTCGTCTCGCAGTCCATCCGTATTGCCGGCGACGAGTTCGATCAGGCCATCCTCACGCACGTTCGTGATGCCTACAACCTGGCCATCGGCGAGCGTACGGCAGAGGACATCAAGATCAAGGTCGGCTCCGCCGTGCCGCTCAAGGACGAGCTCGACGTCGAGGTCAACGGCCGCGACGTGATCACCGGTCTGCCCAAGACCGTGCGCATCGAGAGCGAGGAGATTCGTCGCGCGCTCAACAAGCCGCTCGACGAGATGGCCAAGGCCGTCAAGGACGCACTCGACGCTACGCCTCCCGATCTTGCCTCGGACCTTATGTACTACGGCATTTTGCTGACCGGTGGCGGCGCGCTGCTGCGCGGTCTCGACGTGCGCCTGCGCGATGAGACCGGCGTTTCGGTCAACGTCAGCCCCACGGCGCTCGATAACGTTGTTAACGGCTGTGCCCGCGTGCTCGAGGCCAATGCGTTTGATGGCGGCTTCGTCCAGACCAATGCTTAATTTCCAAAAGGTGGATTCCATTTGGCACGATCTTCGGGTTTCTCCACAAATCTGAATACCAAGCGACAATCAACGGGTATGCGCCCGTTGATTGTTTTCAGCCTGATTTCGGTGTTGCTGCTCACGTTTTATATTCGTGAGGGCGAGGCCGGGCCGATTCATGCCGTGCGTTCGGGCGTGACGACGATTACCTCGCCGGTGCGTTTTCTGGGCTCGGCTGTGGCGGCTCCCTTCAATGCGATCGGTAACGTGTTCTCTAACCTTACGGCGTCACAGGACACGCTTGACGAGCTTAAGAAGCAAAACGAGGAACTGACCTCTAAGGTTGCCGAGCTCTCCGAGGCTCAAAAGACCGCCGAGCGACTGGAGGGGCTGGTCGGCCTGCAGTCGACCTACAACCTCAAATCAACCGCAGCTCGTATCGTCGGCGCTTCGGGCGATGCCTGGACCTCGACCGTCACCATCGATAAGGGTTCTGCCGACGGTCTTACCATCAACATGCCTGTGACGAGTTCTGCCGGTGTCATAGGCCAGATTATCGAGGTCTCGGCCAAGACGTCCACCGTGCGCCTGATTGGCGATGAGAACTCGGGCGTGTCCGCCATGGTGCAGGACACGCGCGCCCAGGGTATGCTGCAGGGTCAGGCTGACGGCACGCTGCGTCTTGAGTATGTGAGCGTCGATTCCGACGTTAAGGTTGGCGACATCATCGTGACCTCGGGCATTGGCGGTGTGTTCCCCAAGGGTCTACCGCTCGGCACCGTCTCGTCTGTTGAGAAATCGGCTAACGACGTGTACTACACCATTGTGGTGCGCGCCCAGACCACGGCCGAGAACAACGAGGAGGTGCTGGTCATTACCTCGCTGACCGACGAACAGTCGGCCTCGGATGAGGACGTGAACACGGCCAACAGCACGCCGCAGGGAACGTCGCGCGATGCTGCGACCAAGACGAAGGACGAGAGCCCGGATGACAGTTCCGACACGTCCGAGACGACCGATTCCGGCTCGAGCGAATAGGGGGCATGTCCATGGATCTACACGAGCAGGGGATGAGCTCCCGTACGTTTGTAATCGCCGCCATTGTGTGCGTGCTGCTGCAGGCAGGCCTGGCACCGCAGATCTCCATTGCGGGCGGTCGCGTCAACTTTATGATTATCCTGGTGTGCCTAAGCGTGTTCTCGGGCGACCCGACCCGTGCCGTCGTGTGCGGTTTTTGCAGCGGCTTGTTCTATGACCTTTCCGCTGCCGTGCCGGTGGGCGTTATGTCGCTCCTGCTGACTGTGGGTTCTTTTGCCCTGGTGCATAGCGCTGCCGGTCAGACGGGCGGTACCCCGAGTGCGCGCGGCATCACTGTGGGCGCCTTCGCGTTCGTCATTAATGTGATCTACAGCATCATCTTGCTGTTTATGGGTTTGGAGACGAGCTTTGTCGTGGCGATCTTCGGCCATGCGCTGCCGTCTTCGATCCTGACGGGCCTGGTTGCCATTCCGTTTTTGATGTCCGGCGTCGTGCCGCAGTCCGGTTATGGATTCTCCGCACGTGGCGGACGCCAGACGGGCATGCGCTTTAAGCCCAAGACCCGTAAGCTCAAATAGGGGAGGCTCGTAGATGTCTTCCCAGATGACGGTTATTATCGCCGGTATTGTGCTGGTTGTGGCCATCGTGGTCGCACTGGTCATCATGCGTCGCGGCGATTCTCGTTTTACCTACGATACGCAGCATGGAACGGCCCCGCGCGCCACCGAGGGCGAGGGCAATACCGCGGCGACCGCCTTTAAGGGCCGCTTCTCCATCCTCACCACGGGTGTGGGCGCGATGTTCGCGGCGCTTGCCGTCAAGCTGTGGGGCATGCAGATGGTCTCGTCGGACTATTACGAAAAGCAGGCTAATAGCAATCAGACGCGCACCGTTACCACACCCGCTGTGCGCGGTCGCATCCTCGACCGCAATGGCGTGGCGCTTGTCCAGAACCGTCCCTCACTTGCTGTCGTGGCCTATCGCGACCTTGCTGAGGATGAGGTTCTGGTTCGTCATCTTGCCAACGTGCTCGGTATGCCCTACGTGGCGGTTCTGCGCAATATTCAGGACAATTCCGAGGGCGCCCAGAGCCTGCATACCATCGCGACGGACATCCGTCGCTCCACGGTTGCCTATATTCAGGAGCACGCCGGCGAGTTCCCGGGCGTCAAGATTGCCGAGCGTACCGAGCGCCAGTATCCATATGGCGAGACGGCATGCCATATCTTGGGATATACCGGCACCATTACCTCCGAGCAGCTCGAGGCCCAGAATAAGAAAACCTCTGGCGATGATGATGCTTCTGCTGGCAAGATTACGTACCAGTCGGGCGATATCGTGGGCCAGGCGGGTGTTGAGAGCTACTACGAAAACCTGCTGCAGGGTATTCGTGGCGAGCAGACCGTCAAGGTCGATGCTTCGGGCAATGTGACCGGTCAGGCCGGCGCCGTGCCCGCCAAGGCCGGCTCCGACATTAAGCTCACGCTCGACCTTAAGATCCAACAGGCCTGTGAGACGGCGCTGGCGAGCGCCATCGAGCTTGCCAAGACCACTGGCTACAGCAATGCCGGCAACGGCGCTGTGGTGTGTCTCGATCCCAACAATGGCGAGATCCTGGGCATGGCGAGCGAGCCCAAGTTCGATCCGTCCGTCTTTATCGGCGGCGTCTCAAATGACGTGTGGACCGAGCTCAATGATGACAAGGGTTCGCACCCGCTGCTCAACCGCGCCATTAGCGGACAGTACATGTCGGCCTCGACCATCAAGCCGCTCTCGGCACTGGCCGGTCTTGAGTTTGGAACCTACACTTCAACGCAGACAACCAACTGCACGGGCTATTGGACGGGCCTGGGCAAGGCTTGGGGCAAGCGCTGCTGGCTGACGTCTGGCCACGGCACCATGACGCTGCAGTCGGGTATCGCCAACTCGTGCGACCCCGTCTTCTACGACATGGGCAAGGCCTTCTTTTATGACGAGCAACATTCCGAGGGCCTGCAGGAGGTCTTTCGTCGCTGGGGCCTAGGCAAGACCTGCGGTATCGATCTGCCGAGTGAGGGCGCGGGCCGTATTCCCGATGCCGAGTGGAAAGAGTCGTACTTTACCGACGCCTCTGCCGAGGACCGCAAGTGGAATGCCGGCGATATGACCAACATTGCCATCGGCCAAGGCGACATCCTGGTGACGCCCCTGCAGATGGCGTGCGCCTATATGGGTCTTGCCAACGGCGGCAAACAGTACGTGCCTCACGTGTTTTTGTCTGCCGTGTCGCGCGATGGCGACGGCGATGCCTATAAGTACAACGGCAAGGGCAAGAAGAAGCGCCTGGAGGCCAAGATCAACAGCGATTCGGATTTGACTCTTGTTCGCAACGGCATGCACGACGTGATTTACACGGCATCGACGTCCCTGGCGGCTCACTTTGGCACCCTGACGCCGCAGGTGTACGGCAAGTCGGGCACGGGCGAGAAAAGCGGCGAGGACGAATACGCGTGGTTCTGCGCCTATGCACCGGCCGATGACCCCAAGTATGTCATCGCTACTGTCCTGGAGCAGGGCGGCGGCGGCTCAGATACCGCGATGCATGTCGTGCGCGATGTACTCGGCGTGATTTATGACGAGCCCGATACCTCTTCGGCCTCGGGCGATTCTTCGGTTCGATAGGAGGTTGCGATGGATTTTTCTCCGGCGGATCTGTTCCGTTCAACCAAGACCGGCTCTCGCAGCAGCCTGGACCGCGTCAACAAGCAACTTTCGGCCTCGCGCGGCACGTTTCGCCAAAAGGTGCATATCGGCGTGCTCGTGGCTACTGTGGCGCTCGTTGCCTACGGTGCCATCATCATCTGGTCGGCTTCGCAGTTTAAGGCCGATGCCTCGTTCTCACGCCATCTGCTGGGAATTGGCATCGGTGCGGTGCTGGCGGTGCTGGTCTGGCGTACCGACCTGCGCGGTATTTCCAATTTCTCGACGGCGTTGCTCGTCATCGACCTTATTGTGATCTTCTCGCCCAAGATTCCGGGCCTGTCCTATACGGGCGGTCTGGGCATGACGGGCTGGATCAAGATTCCCGGTATCGGCTTGACATTCCAGCCGGTTGAGCTTGCCAAGCTCATCACCATCTTCTTTATCGCCACGCTTGGCTCGCAGTATAACGGCCGCATCGATACCGTTCGCGACTACGTCAAGCTCTGCGGCATGCTGTCCATTCCGTTTTTGGCCGTCGTCGCCATGGGCGACCTGGGCTCGGGCCTGGTCGTGCTGGTCTCGGGCGCCATCGTCATCTGCATGAGCGGTGCACGCCGCGAATGGGTGCTGTCGACCCTGGCCCTGCTCGTGGGCCTGGTGGCCCTCGTCCTGGCGCTCGATTCGGTCTTTGATTCGTTGCTCGGCCACGATGTGCTCATCAAGCAGTATCAGATGAACCGTCTGACGGTCTTTATCGACCCCGATAATGCCGATTCGGACGATGCCTACAACCTGCAGCAGTCGCTTATCGCCGTTGGCTCGGGCGGCTTCTTTGGTAAGGGTTTGGGCCATGCGACGCAGTCGGCCGGCGGCTTTCTGCCCGAGTTCCACACCGACTTCGTCTTCGCCTTCCTGTCCGAGACCTTTGGCTTTTGCGGTTCCTTTTTGCTCCTGTGCCTCTACGTGCTGCTGATCTTTTCGACGATTCGCGTCGCCTTTAAGTGCGAGTCGCTGTTCTTGCGCCTATCGTGTGTGGGCATCGTTGGCATGTGGGCGTTCCAGACCTTCGAAAACATCGGCATGTGCATCGGCATGATGCCGATTACCGGTATTCCGCTACCGTTTATTAGCTTCGGTTCGTCTTCGATGATGATTCAGCTGCTGACGGTGGGTATCGTACAATCCATATGGCGGCATCGTTCGGGCGCCGCGTAACCGCTGGAGGGGTTTGCTATGAAAATTCCCGTAGATAAGCTGACCCGCGCTTTTAAGATGGGCGCGTCCGTTAAGAAGGATTCCGATACGCCGGTGCGCGTCTCGGTCTATTTGGATTCGTCCGCCTCGCGCTTTCTGGCCGAGACGGTGCGTGACGCCTTTGTGCCGCAGACGACCTCGGGCATTGTGCGCGTCGAGCGTCTGGGGGAGGAGCGAATTGCTCCAAAGACCGATACCGATGTGGTACTGGTGCTCTCGTGCGGTTCCGACCGCTTGGAGAGTGCCGTGCAGGAGCTCGTGATCGCCGGCGCGCCCGTGTGCGTGCTTGCCGAGTCTGCTGTGGAGGTGCCGTTTATCGAGGAGTCCACGCCCATGCTCGGCGTGGTGGCGGCAACCGATAAGACGTATCTGCTCGAGACGCTTGCCCGCTGGATTCTCGATCGCACCGAAAAGGAAACGGCTTTTGCGGCGAACTTTGCCTTCATGCGCATCGCGGCGGCCAATCGTATCATTACCTCGTGCGCGCTCACCAATATGGCGACCGGTGCGCTGGTGTTTTTGCCGGGCGCCGATTATCCCGTTATGGCGCTGGCTCAGGTGGGCATGCTCTTTGAGCTCGCTGCCGTCTTTGGACGCGGCATTAAGCCTGAGCGCGGCTACGAGGTCGCGGGCGTGCTTGCCGGCGGTCTTGTGATCCGCGCGGTCACCCGTGCGCTCGTCAAGCAGACGCCGCATATTGGGTTTGCCGTCAAGGCGCTCACTGCTGCCGCGGGCACCTACGGCATGGGCCGTGCGCTCGTTTCGCTCTACGAGCGCGATGTCGACTACAGCCGTGCCAACGAGGTAGTCACTGCTACGTTCTCCCGCGTTCGCGATCTGGTGACCACGGTCGCGGGCGCTACCCGTCCTATGGCGTCCTACCAGGACGCATCCGATCTCGCAGCTTAGGGGTTTTCCGTTGCGCGTTGCATACCAAGATTGTTTTCATTTAATTGAGCCGCTGCTCACCAAGGTCGAGAAACCGAGCCGCTATATCGATCACGAGTGGGGCACGCTTTCCAAGGCCGATGCCGACTACCGTTGCTGCCTGATCTACCCGGATGTGTACGAGGTCGGTCTGCCCAACCAGGGCATCGCCATCCTCTACAACATCCTTAACCAGGCCGAGGGCATCTCCTGCGAGCGCGGCTATGTGCCGTGGCCCGATATGGGTGACGCCATGCGCGAGGCGGGCATTCCGCTGTTGTCGCTCGAAGGTGCTGCCCCCGTCGCTTCGTTTGATATCGTCGGCCTGCATGTGCCGCATGAGATGGCGGTGACGAACTTCCTCGAGGCACTCGATCTCGCTGGCATTCCGCTGTTAGCGGCCGACCGAGGCGAAGACGACCCCATCATCATCGCCGGTGGTCCTTCGGTGTACAACCCCGAGCCGTACGCGGCCTTCTTCGATGCCATCCTCATCGGCGAGGGCGAGGAATCGCTGCTCGAGACCTGCCAGCTGCATCGCCGCCTGCGTGACGAAGGGGTCCCGCGCGCGCAGATTGTTGAGCAGCTTGCATCCATTGCCGGCAACTACGTGCCGTCGCTCTATGAGGTCCGTCACGACGAGCCCTGCTCGCCGCATGGCTACACCGTGCCGCGTGAAGGCAAGGATGCGCCGACCGTGGTCTACAAGCGCGTCGTCGAGGACTTTGGTGCCACCAATCCGCTGTCGCAGTCGTGCGTACCCTATGCACAGCTGGTCCACGACCGCCTGTCTATCGAGATCCTGCGCGGCTGCGCCCGCGGGTGTCGTTTTTGCCAGGCAGGCATGACGTATCGCCCGGTGCGCGAGCGCTCGGCCGACCAGATCGTCTCGTCGGTGATTCAGGGTCTGGAAAAGACTGGCTATGACGAGGTGTCGCTGACCTCGCTCTCCACGACCGACCACTCCTGCATTCGCGACGTGCTCGGCAGGCTCAACCGTCGCCTGGAGGATACGGGTATTCGCGTGTCTATTCCGTCGCAGCGCCTGGATTCGTTTGGCGTGGATATGGCCGAGTCGGTCGCCGGCGAAAAGAAGGGCGGCCTGACGTTCGCGCCCGAGGCCGGCAGCCAGCGCATGCGCGACATCATCAACAAGAACGTGACCGAGGAGGACCTGGACCGTGCCGCCAAGGCGGCCTTCGAGGCCGGCTGGAACCGCATGAAGCTCTACTTTATGATGGGCCTTCCCGGCGAGCGCGACGAGGACATCGTAGCCATCGCCAATCTGGCCGATCACGTGCTGGAGCTCGGTCGTTCCGTGGTGCCCAAGGCTCGTCGCGGCTCGATCTCGGTGTCCATCTCGGTTTCGGTCTTTATCCCCAAGGCTGCCACGCCGTTCCAGTGGTGCCCGCAGCTCGACTACGACGACGTCAAGCGTCGCCAGAAGCTGCTT
Source organism: uncultured Collinsella sp. (assembly GCA_900544115.1). Taxonomy (GTDB): domain Bacteria; phylum Actinomycetota; class Coriobacteriia; order Coriobacteriales; family Coriobacteriaceae; genus Collinsella. Next base: position 33,008 of record UQTW01000011.1, read on the forward strand.
ATCACGAGCGTTCGCAACCGTGCCGTCCGCGTGCATTACCACGATGCCGAGACATCGCTCATCGAGGCCGCGCTGTCCCGCGCCGGTCGTGACATGACGCCCGTCATCATCGACGCTTGGCGCTCGGGCTCTCGCTTTGACGCCTGGGTAGAGCATTTCTCGCTCGATAACTGGAAGGAGGCTGCTGCCAAAAACGGCATCGACCTCAATGAGCTCGTACACCTGCCCTACGAGTTGGACTGGCGCCTGCCGTGGGAGCACGTGAGCCCTGGCTGCACGCGCGGCTTCCTCGAGCGCGAGTACCGTCGCTCGCTCGAGGGCGTCACGACTCCCGACTGCACCCGCACGTCGTGCACCGGCTGCGGGATCTGCCCCACGCTCCACGCCAAGAATGTATTGATAGGTGATCGCGCATGAGTGAGCGCCTGACCGACAACCCCACGCTCTTTAGGCTTCGTGTTCGCTATGGCAAGCGCGATCGCCTTAAGTACCTGGGCCATCTCGAAGTAATCCATACCATTGAGCGCATCGTGCGCCGTGCGGGACTTCCCTATGCCGTCACGCAGGGTTTCTCTCCGCACATGCGCGTGGGTTTCTCTTCGGCGCTACCGGTGGGTACGTCGTCGACCTGCGAATGGTATGACCTGTTTATGACCGAGTTCGTGGCGCTCGACGAGGCGTTTGGGCGCCTGTCTGTGGCGTCTCCGGCCGATCTGGCGCCTATCGAGGCAGCGTACATCGACGTGCGCACGCCGGCGTTGACGGCGCAGCTCACGCGCCTGTCGTATCGCATCGACCTGCACTTGGATCCCGAGGCGCCCGTAAGCGCCGACGAGGTGCGTCGTGCGATCGACACACTGCGCGCGGACCATGGCATCGACTACGCGCGCGGCAAAAAGAGCAAGCGCTTGGATTTGGATCACACGCTCGTGGGCTATGAGCTCACGGCGGGGGAGCGCCCGGACCATTTGGTGCTCATGCTCGACACCCATGCCGACAACGAGGGCTCCATGCGTCCGGAAATTTTGCTTTCCGCTGCTGATGTTTTGTTGCAGGGCTTGACCCCGGGCGTGGATGCACCTATTGTTTCCACCGGTATGCAAGACCTCGTGACCATCTGCTCCTACGATGTCGAGCGTCAGAATCAAGCATGCGAGGACGACGAGGGCCGACTCGTCAGCCCCATACCTGTGCGAACTTGTGGATTTGCTCCACATACTCGTTGACGGGGGTATTTTCGCCTGCTACTATATTCGGCTGTTGCACTAACTGATGCATGAAGGGCAAGTAAACATGTACGCAATCGTTAACACGGGCGGCAAGCAGTACAAGGTCGCCACCGACGATGTCATCACCGTCGAGAAGATCGAGGGCAATGAGGGCGACAAGGTCACCCTGCCGGTCATCTTCCTCAACGATGGTAAAAAGATCGTCACCGATCCCGACAAGCTGGCCAAGGCCAAGGTTACCGCTCAGATCGTTGAGCAGTTCAAGGGCGAGAAGCAGCTGGTCTTCAAGTTCCACAAGCGTAAGCGCTATCGTCGTCTGAAGGGTCACCGTCAGCAGCTCACCAAGCTGAAGATCGTGAAGGTCCAGGCTACGTCCCGCGCCAAGAAGGCTGTCAAGGCAGAGGCCGAGGCTGTTGCCGAGGCTCCCGTCGCCGAGTAGATTACACTCGTAACGAAAGAGTAGGTATACACAATGGCACACAAAAAAGGACTCGGTTCCTCCCGTAATGGCCGTGACTCCCGCGGTCAGCGCCTTGGCACGAAGCGCTATGCCGGCCAGACGGTAACCACGGGCACGATTCTCGTCCGTCAGCACGGCACGCACATCCACCCGGGTGAGAACGTTGGCCGTGGCAAGGACGACACGCTGTTCGCGCTGGTCGACGGTACCGTTGAGTTCCACAAGGGTATCAAGCACAGGGTCAGCGTACGCCCGCTCGCGAACGCGTAATTCACCCTTCATAGAGCACATATGTGGGAGGCACTTGAGTTTTAGGATTCAAGGGTCTCCCTCTTTTTGTAGGAGGCGATTCTGTTGTCACAGTTCACCGATATCAGCCGCATTAACGTGTGCGGCGGCGACGGCGGAGCCGGATGCATGTCGTTTAGGCGCGAGGCATTTGTCCCCAAGGGCGGCCCCGATGGCGGCGACGGCGGTCGTGGCGGCAATGTCGTCATCCAGGCCGATGCTCAGCTGTCTTCGCTGATCGATTACCGCTTTAAGCATCACTTCCGCGCCGAGCGCGGCACGCACGGGCAGGGTGCCCGTCGTAACGGTAAGAGCGGCGAGGACCTTATTCTCAAGGTTCCCATGGGTACCGTGGTGCGCGAGCTCGACCCCGAGACGCAGACCCCGATGTTCGAGATTGCCGACTTGGTGCATGATGGCGAGCGCGTCGTTGTGGCGCCCGGCGGTGCCGGCGGTCTGGGCAATACGCACTTTGTGACGTCGGTGCGCCGCGCGCCCGCATTCGCCCAGCTGGGCGAGCCGGCCGAGGAGCACTGGATTGAGCTCGAGATGAAGCTCATGGCTGATGCCGCGCTCGTGGGCTTCCCCTCGGTGGGCAAGTCCTCGCTTATCGCGCGCATGAGTGCCGCCCGACCCAAGATCGCCGACTATCCGTTTACCACGCTCGTGCCCAACCTGGGTATGGTGCGTGCCGGCGAGTACTCCTATGTCGTTGCCGACGTCCCCGGCCTCATCGAGGGCGCGAGCGAGGGCAAGGGCTTGGGCCACCAGTTCCTGCGCCACATCGAGCGTACGGCGCTCATCATGCATGTCGTCGACATGACGGGCGGTTTTGAGGATCGCGACCCGGTTGAGGATTACCGCATCATCAACCGTGAGCTCGAGCAGTATGGCGCCGAGCTTTCGGAGCGTCCGCAGATCGTCGTCGCCAACAAGTGCGATGCGCCGGGCACGGCCGACAAGATTGCCGACCTTAAGCGCGCCGCGCTCGACGATGGACATATGTTCTTTGCCGTGTCCGCCGTGACGGGCGCCGGCCTCAACACGCTGATGCTTGCCGTGGGCGAGCAGGTGGCTAAGCTGCGCGCCGAGCTGGCGGTCTCCGATGAGCCGGTCGATCTTCGCGACGAGGAGTGGGAGCGCCGTCGCCTGCAGCGCGAGAAGCGTTTCCGCATTGTTCAGGAAGAGCCCGGTGCCTTCCGCGTGGTCGGTCGCGCCATCGAGCGCATGGTTATCCAGACCGACTGGGAAAACGAGGAAGCCGTCATCTACCTGCAGCACAAGTTTGCGCGCATGGGTGTTGACGACGCGCTCGAGAAGGCCGGCTGCCGTGCGGGCGACGAGGTCCGCATTTGCCAGCGCGCCTTTGACTTTGAGGGCGCCGAGGACTTCTCGGAGTACGAGGAGCTCGAGGACGCTGGCGAGGACGTTGCCGTTGAGGCCCTTGACGTGACCGATGCTCCGGATGAGGGCGTCGAGGTTGTCGATGCGGCGGATGCCGCGGACGATGCCGAGACCTCGGAGGGCGAGTAAGCCATGTCGCTGCGCGGTGGAATCGGTTTGCCCGAGCTGCCCATAAAAGAGGGCAAAGAGTTTCGGCTTGGCATTATGGGCGGCACCTTCGACCCGATTCATTACGGGCACTTGGTGACTGCCGAGCAGGCGCGCGAGTCGCTCGACTTGGACGCTGTGCTCTTTATGCCGGCCGGCTCTCCTGCCTTTAAACTCGACAAACCGGTGACGCCTGCTGAGGACCGTTATGCCATGACGGTTCTCGCCACCGCCGCGAATCCGGCTTTTTTGGCGAGCCGTTTCGAGATCGACCGTCCGGGCGTGACCTATACTGCCGATACGCTTCATGCCCTTCGCGACTTTTACCCGCCGCAGGTAAAGCTCTACTTTATTACGGGCGCCGATGCGATTATCGATATTGTGACCTGGCATGATGCCGAACGAATCGCTGAGCTTGCTACCTTTATTGCGGCGACGCGACCGGGCTTTGATATCGATACGGCGCGTGCTCGAATCAAAGAGTCGGGGCTGCCGTTCGACGTGCGCTATATTCAGATTCCGGCGCTGGCGATCAGCTCGACGAACATTCGTAAGCGAGTTGCCCGCGGCATGAGCGTGCGCTATCTTACGAGCGAGTCCGTGCTCGGCTACATTCGCAAGCGCAGGCTATATGCCGATTTGGGCCAAGAAGATTTTGAGTGATGGGGGCTACGTTGTCGGTAGAGGATCAGTTTGAGGGCGATGAGCGCGCGCTGCTCAAGCGCATTCAAGAGCTGCTCGATGTTCGCATGAAAGATAAGCGCAAGCGCTATGTGCATTCGCTGGGTGTTGCCGAGACCGCACTTCATCTGGCCGAGGTCTACGGCGTTGACCGCTTTGATGCGGCTGCCGCCGGCTTAATTCACGACTGGGACAAGGTTCTTTCCGATGACGAGCTCGTGGCCCGCGCGCTTCACTATGGCATCAAGGTTGCCGGCTCTCCTTCCGCCGCGACGCCGCTTTTGCATGGCCCTGTTGCCGCCTATGAGCTTCCGCAGCTTTTTCCCGAGCTGTCACCGGCCGTTTTCCAGGCTGTCGACCGTCACACCGTGGGTGCCTGCGACATGACGCCGCTCGATATGGTGGTCTTTGTGGCAGATGCCATCGAGCCCAACCGTCACGGCGACTATGCCCATGCGCTGCGCAAGATGGTGGGGAAGTCCTCGCTCGACGAGTTGTTCTTCTCCTGTTTTGCGCAGGGTCTGGTCTATGTGATCCAGTCCGGGCGCTATCTTTATCCCACGGCTATTACGATTTACAACCATTACGCCCAGCTGCGCTAGCTCGGGTGTGTCTAGAAAGAGGTATTCCATGGCCGACGAGACCATGACTGACGAGCAGATTCTTGAAGGTGTGGAGCACAAGAGTTTCGTTGCCACGTCCGACCGCACCGCCGCCTCGCTGTCCGCGAGCGGTGTCGCCGCCGAGGATGTCGCCCGCGCCGCCGCGCAGGCCGCCTACGACAAGAAGGGCGAGGACGTTCAGGTGCTCGACCTGACCGAGCTTTCCGACGTGTGCGACTACTTTGTGCTTGCCACCGGTACCAACAACCGCCAGGTCGATTCGATCGTCGACGAGATCGAGGAGAAGGTCGCCGAGGCTTGCGGCGAGCATCCGTTCTCCATCGAGGGCCGCGAACAGAAGACCTGGATGCTCATGGACTACGGTTCGGTTGTCGTCCACGTCTTCACTCCCGAAGCCCGCGACTTCTACCGCCTCGAGAAACTCTGGGGAGACGCCCCCCAGCTCCCCCTCAACCTCCTCTAGTAGCTCATTTGAGACGGGGCTATTTAGCTACCTTCTATCGTTCGCCGGGCAGTTGCACCATTCGCAGCTGCCCGGCTATCTTTTTGCCTTAGGGACTAATCGTCGAAGCGGGATTGGCGGCCGAAGGATAGGGCGGTGTCGCCGAATTTGTCTCGGACGGCGTCGATGGCGACGGAGAGGTCGCGGCGGTCGCTGGATTGGGCTCCGCGGTCATCAATCTCGCAGAACAGGTCGGTTTGGATACCGCCTTGGTGGTCGAAGTCGCTCATGCCGATACCCGCTAGACGCACGTGCATGCCTTCTTGCCAGATATTGTCGAGCAGCTCGAGCGCTACGGCCACAAAGATATTCTCGTCGTCGGTGGGGTGGGGCAAGCGGCGCTGTGCCGTGCGTCCGCTGCCGTAAGAGTATTTGAGCTTGAGCGTTACGGTTCCGCCTGTCAGCCCCTGACGGCGCAGGCGGCGCCCAACCGACTCGCCGAGCAGCGCGATCGCCGCCTCGATATCCCCACGCTCAGTCAGATCCTTCGCAAAGGTGCGCTCATTGCTCACCGATTTAACTTCACGTTCCTCTTCCAGGCTGGTGACCTCGGATACTTCGAGCCCCAAAGCACGTTGACGCATTCGCTCGCCATTCACGCCAAAGATTGCAGCCAGGGTGGACTCTGGCGCGCGTGAAAGCTCGCCGAGCGTATAGATGCGCATGCGACGCAGTCGCTCCTCGGCTGAACGCCCGATTCCGCTCATGGCAGATACCGGCAGCGCGGCCAAAAAGCGCTGTTCCGTACCGGGGCGCACAATGGTCAGACCAAACGGCTTGTCCCGCTCGCTTGCGATTTTGGCCACGGTCTTGTTGCACCCAACGCCGATGGAGCACGTCACCCCCAGTGCCGCAACGCGGTCGCTAATACGCCGCGCAACCAGCAGCGGGTCTTCGGGCGCAAAGCGGCCCGGCGTGATATCGATAAAAGCTTCGTCAATGGATACGCGCTCCACGCGCGGGGTCTCATCGGCAAGAATCGCCATGACCTGCGCGCTGACCTCATGGTAGCGATCAAAGTGTCCGTGCGTCCAAATGGCCTGCGGGCAGAGGCGCTGTGCCTCGGCCGAGGGCATGGCGGAATGCACGCCAAAGCGACGTGCCTCGTACGAACACGTGGACACAACGCCGCGGGAATCGGCATCACCACCCACGATGAGCGGCTTGCCGCGCCATTCGGGATGATCGAGCATCTCCACGCTCGCAAAAAATGCATCGAGGTCCATCAGGCCCACCGCCGGACCCGTCCAGGGCGGCGGCGTAACGCCTGCAGCATCCTCATAACCGTATGTATGTTCGCGTCTTTCCATGTCATGAGTATACCGCGCAGCTCATGTGGGGTGCGTGTATGTGCTTGCAAATCGCGAATTCTTGTCTAAGATATGGATTTGCCCTCGACTACACCGAAGAAGTTGGTCTCACGGACTTCACCTGCCCGCGTCGATGGCGTATTATGTTCAACTGTTTGTTTGTAGTTGCAGCCTAAAGCTGCTTGGTTGGAGGAGTTTCCTTTGGCAGTCAAGATTCGCCTTGCTCGTCACGGCGCTAAGAAGCGTCCGTACTACCGTGTCGTCGTCGCCGATTCCCGCGCCCCGCGTGACGGTCGTATCATCGAGGAGGTTGGCCGCTACAACCCGATGACCGCCCCCAAGACCATCAACCTCGACCTCGAGAAGATCGCCGACTGGCAGTCCAAGGGCGCTCAGCTCACCGACGCCGTCGCCGCTCTGGTCAAGGCCGCCAACGAGGGCGAGAAGACCGAGACCGTCGTCAAGAAGTCCAAGAAGCAGCTCGTCAAAGAGGCCGAGGCCGCTAAGGCTGCCGCTGAGGCCGCTGAGGGCGCCGAGGAGTAAATCGTGCCTGAGGTTGACGCTGCACAGCTCGAGGGTGAGGCAATGCTCTCAGATCGCATCGCCGATCTCGTCGAATATCTCGTTGTTCAGATCGTCGACGACCCGGATTCCGTGAGCCTTGAGGTCATCGATGGTGACGACGCCTCTACGATTGAGGTTTCGGTCGCCGAGGATGACGTCGCTAAGGTCATCGGCCGTCGTGGCCGTACCATCAAGGCCATTCGCACGCTCGCCCGTGCGCTGGCCGCTCGCCTCGACACTGCTGTCGAGGTAGAGGTTCTGGGCTAGGACCTTGAGGTCCCAGTACAAAAACATCGCCCGTGTGGTCAAGCCGCACGGAAGGAAGGGGGAGGTCCTCGCGCAGCCGCTGCGGGGGCTTCCTTCTGTATTAGAGCCGGGTATGCGCGTCGCCCTGACGCCGCCGGCGCTCAAGCGCGACCGCTTTTGCACGGTTGTGTCCGTCACCGATACGGGCGATGGCGATCTGGTCTCATTTGAGGGCATTGACGACTTGACGGCCGCCGAGGGCATCACGGGATGCTATGTGCTGGCAAATCGTGACGATTTTGAGCTCGATTCACTCGACGCCGCCTATACCGACCTGATGGGTCGCGAGGTGGTTGACGAGCGCTTCGGTTCGCTCGGCACGATTGTCGAGATCATGTCGACGCCCGCTAACGATGTTTGGGATGTCGAGGGCGATCGGTACGGCGAGGTACTGATTCCCGTGATCGAGCAGGTTGTGCTCGATCTTCCCGACACAGGAACAATTTCCGTCCACGTTATGGACGGCCTGATCGATATGGACAAGTAGGGAGGACAACATGCTGATTGAGACCCTTTCGGTCTTTCCCGAGATGTTTGAGCCCGTCATGTCCACATCGATTTTGGGCCGCGCCCGCAAGGCCGGCCTTTTTGATTTTAAGGCGTATAACCTGCGCGACTGGACGCACGACCGCCATCGTACCGTCGATGACGAGCCGTACGGCGGCGGGCAGGGCATGCTCATGAAGGTCGAGCCTATCGCCGAGGCCATCGAGGCCATTAGCGCGGAGGGCCCCAAGCCGACGGTGGTGTTCTTCACCCCGTGCGGCGAGCCTTTTACGCAGCATGTGGCCGAGCGCCTGCTCAAAAGCGAGCGCTTGCTGTTTGTGTGCAGCCGTTACGAGGGTGTCGACGAGCGTGCCTATGCGTATGCCGACGAGCGCCTGTCGATCGGCGATTACGTGCTCACGGGCGGCGAGCTTCCCGCTATGGTCGTTGCCGATGCTGTCGTACGCCTGATTCCCGGCGCCCTTGGTGACGAGATGAGCAACGTCGACGAGTCGTTCTCGACCGCCGAGGACGGAGGCCTGCTCGAGTATGCGCAGTACACTCGCCCTGCTGAATTCAACGGCGAGGGCGTGCCGCCGGTGCTCGTGAGCGGTGACCATGCCAAGGTCGATGCCTGGCGCCGTAAGAATGCCATCGAGCGCACCTGCCGCTGGCGTCCCGACCTGATCGAGACGGCACGGCTTACGCCCCAGGAGCGCGCATACGCGCAGGAGATTCTGGACGCTTCGTATTCGCAGAGCGAGGAGTGAGAATGGTTCCATCGCAGCATTCCGCGTTGAGGGGCGCTTTTGAGTGGGTCGCGGTCATCGCGATCGCGCTCGTGGCCACCTTCCTGATCCGCACCTTTGTGGTCGAGCCCTTTGTGGTACCCACCGGCTCCATGGAGGACACGATCGAGATTGGCGACCAGATCCTGGCACAAAAGGTGAGCCTCGAGCTCGGTCAGCCCGTCAAACAGGGCGATATCGTGGTGTTCCACAACCCCGATGCCACTTCCGAGCATGATGTTCTTGTCAAGCGTGTTATTGCCACGGCCGGCCAGACGGTCGACCTGCAGGACGGCAAGGTCGTCGTCGACGGCCAGGCGCTCGATGAGGACTATACGACCGGCATGAGTTGGCCGCTTTCGGTCCAAGCGCCTGGCGCCCAGGTGAGTTATCCCTACACCGTTCCCGACGGGTGCGTGTGGGTGATGGGCGACAACCGCGAAAACTCAGCCGACTCACGCTACTTTGGTCCCGTTGATCGCTCTGATTTGATCGCCGTGGCGCTCGTGCGTTACTGGCCGCTTAACCGTCTGGGCGCTATCGACTAAAAACCGCTATAGTACAGTACCTAACCGTGTAATCGTTTCGACGAGGGGATATTAGAGGCATGAACGCTTCATCGCTTTCCTTCCAAGACATCATCCTGCGCCTCCAGCAGTACTGGGGCGAGCAGGGCTGCGTTATTATGCAGCCCTATGACTCCGAGGTCGGTGCCGGTACCTTCCACACCGCGACCACGCTGCGCTCGCTCGGTCCCGCCGAGTGGCGCACCTGCTATGCGCAGCCCTGCCGCCGTCCCGCCGACGGCCGCTACGGCGAGAACCCCAACCGCATGCAGCACTACTATCAGTTCCAGGTGCTCATCAAGCCCTCGCCGGTCAACGCCCAGGAGCTCTACCTGGGGTCTCTTGCCGCCATTGGCCTGGACCCCAACGACCATGACGTCCGCTTTGTCGAGGACGACTGGGAGAGCCCGACGCTCGGCGCCTGGGGCCTTGGCTGGGAGGTCTGGCTCAACGGCATGGAGGTTACGCAGTTCACGTACTTCCAGCAGGTGGGCGGTATCGAGGTCGACCCCGTGCCCGTCGAGATCACCTATGGCCTGGAGCGTATCGCCATGTACGCTCAGGGCGTCAACTCGGTCTACGATCTGGTGTGGAGCTATCTGCCCGACGGCACGCCCATGACCTACGGCGACGTGTTCCTCGAGAACGAGCGCGAGTTCAGTGCCTATAACTTTGAGGTCGCCAACGTCGAGATGATGCGTCAGAAGTTTGACGACTACGAGGCCGAGTGCCATTCCTGCCTGGAGCGCAAGCTGCCGTTGCCGGCGTACGACTGTGTCATGAAGTGCAGCCACGCCTTCAACCTGCTCGATGCCCGCGGCGCCCTGTCCGCGGTCGAGCGTGCCAACTACATCCTGCGCGTCCGCGCCGTCGCCAAGGCGTGCTGCGAGGCCTACATGGCCGAGGTCGCCGGAGTCAACGAGAATGCCGACCAGGAAGGCGAGGTGGCGTAAGCCATGGCAGACGCTAAGGATTTCCTGTTTGAGATCGGTACGGAGGAAATGCCCTCTGCACCGCTGAACAATGCCGTCAAGCAGCTTGGTACCATGATCGCCAAGGGTCTCGACGAGGCCGGTCTGGCCCACGGCGAGGTCCGCGTGATCTCGAGCCCGCGTCGCCTGGCTGCGCTCGTTGCCGACGTTGCCACCGCGACCGATGAGGTTCACGAGGTCAAGCGTGGCCCCGCGGCAAACATCGCCTTCGACGCTGACGGTAACGCCACCAAGGCCGCCCAGGGCTTCGCCCGCAAGTGCGGTGTGGCTGCCGAGGACCTGGTCCGTCGTGAGGATACCGACGGTCGCGAGTATGTCTTTGCCGAGAAGAACATTCCCTCCGCACCGGCAACCCCGATCCTGACGGCCCTGTGCGAGAAGACCATTGCCGGCCTGCAGTGGCCCAACTACCGCTCCCAGCGCTGGGGCCACGAGCACGCGACGTTCGTGCGTCCGGTCCGCTGGATTTGCTGCCTTCTGGGCGAGGATGTTGTGCCTGTGTCGTTTGCCGACGTGACGAGCGGCAATACCACGCGCGGCCATCGCGTGCTCGGCCCCGGTGACCACGTTGTCGCCAGCCCCGCCGCCTACGAGCAGGTACTCGAGGACGCCGGCGTGCTTTCTGCCGAGCGCCGCCGCGAGGCCATCCTTGCCGGTATCTCCGAGGTCGAGGCCGCTCGCCCCGGCTGCCATGTCGATACGCCCAAGAAGGTCTTTGAGGAGGTCATTAACCTCTGCGAGTGGCCGACGGTGCTCGTCGGTACTTTCGACGAGGAGTTCCTCAAGGTCCCGCACGAGATTATCTGCGAGTCCATGCTCACCAACCAGCGCTACTTCCCGATCTATGACGGCGAGGGCAAGCTGACGCGTGAGTTCGTGGTCGTCTCCAACAGCAAGCCCGAGAACGCCGAGCGCGTGATCGACGGCAACGAGCGCGTCGTGCGCGCCCGTCTGGACGACGCTAAGTTCTTCTACGAGGAGGACCTGAAGATCTCCCTCGACGAGTTCCGTGAGCGTCTGTCCAAGGTTGCCTTCCAGGAGAAGCTCGGTAGCGTGCTCGCCAAGTCCGAGCGCATCGAGCAGCTCGCGCTCGCTATCGCCCGCGAGGCTCACCTGGGCGCCCATCTTGCCGCCGACGCTGCTCGTGCCGCACACCTGTGCAAGGCAGACCTGGTGTCCAACGCCGTCGTCGAGTTCACGAGCCAACAGGGCGTGATGGGCGGTTATTACGCGACCGCGATGGGGGAGAACGACGAGGTTGCCCACGCCATTCGCGATCATTATCGTCCCCGCTTTGCCGGCGACGAGCTGCCCGAGGGCACCGCTGGCTGCATTGTGGCCTGCGCCGACAAGCTCGATACCATCGCCGGTATCTTTGCCATCGGCGAGCCCCCGACTGGCTCCTCCGATCCCTACGCGCTGCGTCGTGCCGCTATCGGTATCATCAACATCCTGCGCGACCGTCTGCCGATCGATCCTACGTCGCTCATCGACTTTGCGCTCGAGCTCTATAGCGAGCAGGGCATTGAGTTCGACGCCGCCGAGGTCGCGCAGCAGGTTCGTGACTTCTTCCATGGCCGCCTGGTGAGCATGGCCCGCGACGAAAAGATCCCGGCCGATACCGTTGCCGCCGTCTCCGCGGTGCACATTATCGCCCCGTCCGTCTTCTTCGCCCGCTGCGCCGCCCTCGACGAGGCCCGCAAAAACGACGCTGAGACGTTCGACAACCTGGCTACCGCCTATGCCCGTGCCGCGCATATCTCGAAGCCCGAGCTGGGTGCGGAGTACGACCGCGCCCTGATGGGCGAGGCCGAACTCGCGCTCGCCGACGCCTCCGAGGCTGCTCAGACCGCTGTCGATGCCGCCCTTGCTGCCGAGGACTACCCGGCCGCATTTGCTGCCCTCGCCGCCCTGCGTGCCCCCATCGACCGCTTCTTCGACGAGGTCATGGTCATGGACAAGGACGAGCAGCTTCGCGATAATCGCCTTAAGCTGCTCAACCGCTTCGAGGCCGTTTTCTCCGGCATCGCCAACATCGGTGAGCTTGCCCGCAAAAAGTAAGCCAGCCTGCGCATAAGCGCAAAAGGAGCCCCGCATGGATTGCCCGGTCACCGCTCGTCCCACCGTTATCGTTATCTCCGATTCGCTCGGCGATACCGCTTGTGAGGTGGTGCTTGCGGCGTCCGGGCAATTTGATGAAGGGGCTTTTCGTCTCTTGCGCCTGCCCAAGGTGACCTCGGTGGAGCAGGTCAAGTCATTTGTGGGGCCGCGCGTCGATGCCGACCATCGCGATGTCGCCGTGTTCCATACCATTGTCGATCCGGCGCTTCGCGCCCGCGTGCTCGATTACCTGGGTATGCTGCATATCCGTTCGGTCGACCTGATCGGCCCGACGCTTGCCGTGCTGTCGTCGCTCATCGGTGTGCCGCCCAAGTGCGTTGCGGGCGTGATTCACAAGACCGATGACCGCTATTTCCATCGTATCGAGGCCATGGAGTATTTCGTTGAGCACGATGACGGTCGTGGTTGCGACGATCTGTCGGGTGCCGATATCGTGCTGCTGGGTGTGTCGCGTACATCCAAGACGCCGCTGTCGATGTATTTAGCCTATCAGGGCTACAAGGTCGCCAATGTCCCACTGGCGCATGGCATGGAGCCGCCCAAGTCGATTTACGAGGTTGACCCGATGCGCCTGTTCGGCTTGATTTCGACCGTCGATGTGATTTCCGAGATTCGCGATAGCCGCTTGGGCGACGACTACGCCCGCGCCGTCGCAGGCTCCTATGCCGAGCCCGAGAGCGTGCGTAGTGAGCTTGCGGAAGCCCGCGCGCTCATGAAACGCCTGGGCTGCTTTGTAGTGCGTACCGACGGCAAAGCCATCGAGGAAAGCGCTGCCGAGATCATTGCCCACCTCGAGGAGATCCAGGAAGCCAGAGCCCGCCGTGCCGCCCGCCGCGCTCAACAAAAGTAGCTCACTTGGGACAAGGTTGTTTGGGTAGCTAATTTGGGACGGGGCTCTTTTAGCTAACCAAAGAGAATACTTGGAATTAATGCTGATAAATGGTAAAGCGATTTAGCAAAAACATCGCATCCGACCTGCACTTTCCTTGTAGTGGTATCTTCATAAGGTAACCACCTTTACCTACCGTTTACCGCCGGTTTTAGCACGTTTACCAAACCGCGCACCCTCTGCTCAAGCCTGCCCAAAACCCGCCGTATAGTTCCCTCACGGCCTGCATCCGGCGGGTCGATTCGTTACCACGGTCGTGCGCGTAAGCGCATGGAAGGGGAAGTATCGTGAGCGATTGCAAGAGGGTTTACCGTTTTGGAACCGACGCCCAGGGCACCTGTGTCACCGAGGGCGACAAGTCCATGAACTTCGTGCTTGGTGGCAAAGGCGCTAACCTTGCCGAGATGAGCCGTATCGGCCTGCCGGTTCCCGGTGGCTTTACCATTACCTGCCAGACTTGCGTTGAGTACTCCGGCGCCGGCAACGTGTGGCCGGAGGGCGCGCTCGACGAGATCGTTGCCGCCGAGGTCGACCTCGAGGCCCGCTGCGGCAAGAAGCTCGGCGATGCCTCCGATCCGCTGCTCGTGTCGGTCCGCTCGGGCGCTCCGTTCTCCATGCCCGGCATGATGGACACGGTTCTCAACCTGGGCCTCAACGACGATTCCGTCCAGGGCCTTATCGCCCAGACGCAAAACCCGCGCTTTGCCTGGGATAGCTACCGCCGCTTTATCCAGATGTTCTCCAACGTCGTCATGGGTGTCGATGCCGACTTGTTCGAGAATGCCCTGACCCAGGCCCGCCTGGTCGCCGGCGTTCGCGTCGATTCCGAGCTTTCGGCCGAGGACCTGCAGGAACTCGTCGAGACCTTCAAGGGCATCTTCTCCGAGAACGTCGAGGCTGCCCTGTATCCCGAGCTCGAGGTCGCTGACGGCAAGCCCGTCTTCCCGCACGACCCGGAGCTTCAGCTGCGCCTTGCCATCCAGGCCGTCTTTGGCAGCTGGATGAACGAGCGCGCCTGCATCTACCGCAAGCAGCATGGCATTTCCGATGAGCTCGGCACCGCCGTCAACGTCCAGGCTATGGCCTTTGGCAATAAGGGCGAGACCTCGGCGACCGGCGTCGCCTTTACGCGCAACCCGGCCGACGGAACCAAGGAGTTCTACGGTGACTTTCTGGTCAACGCCCAGGGCGAGGACGTCGTCGCCGGCATCCGCAACACCGAGCCCATCGCCGACCTCAAGACCACCCCAGGCCTCGAGTCCGCAGGTGAGGAGCTTGAGCGTGTCTTCCTGACGCTTGAGGACCACTATCGCGATATGTGCGATATCGAGTTCACCATCGAGCAGGGTAAGCTCTGGATGCTCCAGACCCGCGTGGGCAAGCGCACTGCCACCGCCGCCCTGCGCATCGCCATCGAAATGGTCGAGGAGGGCCTGATCACTCGCGAGGAGGCCGTGGGCCGCATCGATCCCGCGCAGCTCGACCAGCTTCTGCACCCGCAGTTTGACGCCTCCAAGAAGTACGAGGCGCTGGCCAGCGGTCTTAACGCCAGCCCCGGTGCCGCCGTGGGCGAGGTCGTGTTCTCGAGCGATGACGCCGTCGCGCGCGCCAACGAGGGTCACAAGGTCATTCTGGTTCGTTGGGAGACCAACCCCGATGACCTGAAGGGCATGGTCGCCGCCGAGGGCATCCTGACCAGCCACGGTGGCAAGACGAGCCATGCCGCCGTTATCGCCCGCGGCATGGGTACGCCCTGCGTCTGCGGCGTCGAACGCTTCCACATCGACGCCGCCGAGAAGGTCGTGCACATCGAGGGCAGTGACCGCGTGCTGCATGAGGGCGACATCATCTCCATCGACGGTACTCAGGGCATCGTCGTCGACGGCGCCGTTGATCTGGTTTCGGCTGAGCTCACCGGCGACCTGGACACCATCCTGTCCTGGGCCGACGAGATTCGTCTGGACGAGACCGATGGCCACGCCAACCACGTACGCGTCAACGCCGACAACCCTGAGGACGCTGAGCTCGCCCTCGAGTTTGGTGCCGAGGCCATCGGCCTGTGCCGCACCGAGCACATGTTCCTGGGCGACCGTAAGAACATCATCCAGAGCTTTATCCTGTCTGACGATGAGACCGTGAAGCAGCAGGCCCTGGCCGACCTGCTCAAGGTTCAGACCGAGGACTTCCTGGCGATGTTCAAGACTATGTCCGGTCGCGACGTGGTCGTTCGCCTGCTCGATCCGCCGCTTCATGAGTTCCTGGATAATCCTCGCGAGCTCGAGGTCGCCATCACCAAGAAGGAAGCCGCTGGCGCCAGCGAGGAAGAGCTTGCTGTCCTGCGCACCCGCCTGCGTCGTATCGACGGCATGGTCGAGTCGAACCCCATGCTCGGCCTACGCGGCGTGCGCCTGTCCGTCGTCTTTAGCGATCTGCCGCTCATGCAGGTCCGTGCCGTGGCAACGGCTGCTGCCCGCCTTATCAAGGAAGGCGTCGACCCGCGTCCCGAGATTATGGTCCCGCTCGTCTCCATCACGGCGGAGCATGTCCAGACCCGCGAGGTCATCGAGCGCGTGATCGCCGAGGTTTCCGACGAGGAAGGCGTCGAGCTCAATATTCCCGTGGGCACGATGCTCGAGCTGCCGCGTGCCTGCATGGTCGCCGACGAGATCGCCCATCATGCCGACTTCTTCTGCTTTGGCACCAACGACCTCACGCAGACGACCTTCGGCTTCTCCCGCGACGATGCCGAGGCCAAGTTCATCCCGCTGTACATGCACAAGAAGATCTTGAAGGATAACCCCTTCGAGACCATCGACTCTGCGGTACTCGAGCTGGTGCGCATGGCCGTCGAGAAGGGTCGCGCCACCAACCCCGGCATGCACTTTGGCGTGTGTGGCGAGCACGGCGGCGACCCCAAGTCCATCAAGGGCCTGTTTAACGTGGCCGATGTGGACTATGTGTCCTGCTCGCCCTACCGCGTGCCCCTCGCACGCCTGGCTGCCGCCCAGGCCAAGCTCGAGGCCAAACGTTCCGCCTAACGTTTTGGGTATAGACGCCTAGCGTAGCCCCCTTCATGCCGCCCGCCTCATTCGTGAGGCGGGCGGTTATCATGTGCGGGTTTTGTCTTTTTGTCTGCGTAAAAAATTGTTCTTGCAGCAGAAACCCGCGCGTGTATACTCGAATACGTTTGTTCAACTACGTGCCGGCCAAGGTGGTACGGCACCTCTAGAAGAGTAAGGAATTGCACATGGATTACATCCGCGCAATCGAGCGTCAGCAGATCCGCGAGGACATTCCTCAGGTTCGCGTCGCCGACAACGTCAAGGTTCACTACCGCATTAAGGAAGGCGACCGCGAGCGCATCCAGGTCTTCCAGGGCGACGTCATCCGCATGGCCGGCGCCGGTGCCCGCGAGACCTTCACCGTCCGCAAGATGTCCTTCGGTGTCGGTGTTGAGCGTACCTTCCCGCTTCACAGCCCCAAGATCGCCAAGCTCGAGGTCGTTCGTCATGGTCGCGTCCGTCGCGCCAAGCTGTACTACCTCCGCGACAAGGTGGGCAAGGCTGCTCGCATCCCCGAGAAGCGCTAAGAAGATCGCAGCGTCTGTCCACTCGTTTGGACACAAGGGTCACCTTCGGGTGGCCCTTCTTTTTATCTGATTTGCATGTAAGGAGGGCCTGGTATGGCCAACATGACGAGCTCGGTTTCGGCATCGCAGGTTGCCGGTGAGTTGGCGAGCGCTACGTTTGAGGAGATTCCCGCCCTCGTGGAGCATTATCGCGAGGACCCGCGCCAGCAGGTGATCAAGGCTTGTGAACGCGCCCTCAAACGCCATGCCAAAGAGCTTGCCGAGCGCGAGCGCGTCAATGACATGTACGAGCTTATGCATGAGCTTGGCGGCGATGGGGTGGTCGTTGGTGTCGACGAGGTGGGTCGCGGATCGGTGGCCGGTCCTTTGACGGTGTGCGCCGTCTGTCTTCCTATGGAGCCGCACGTTTGGGGTATCAACGATTCCAAAAAGCTCACGCCGGCGCGCCGCGAGTTGCTCTCAGTGAAGATTGCCGAGGTGGCGACGGCGATCGGTTTTTGCCATATTGCGCCGAAGGATATCGATGAGATGGGCATGGCCCGTGCTATCCGTACCGCCGTTGCGGGCGCCGTGGCCGATACGGGACTTGAACCCGACTGCGTCCTCATGGATGGCAACCCCTTGGGCGCCGTTCCCAACGAGCGCGACGTGGTGAAGGGCGATGCCAAAATCGCCTGCATCGCCGCGGCGTCCATCATGGCCAAGGTCACGCGTGACGAGATGATGGTCGAGTACGACGCCGAGTATCCCGAGTACCATCTGGCCGAGTCGAAGGGCTATGCAAGCCCCGAGCATATCGAGGCCATTCGCAAACATGGACTTTGTCCACTGCACCGCGTGAGCTTTTGCGGAAACTTTCTGCAGACTGAGCGCCTTTTCTAGGTCAATTGTGGAGACAGGGACCTCAGGGGTTTTATAAACCTGCTGGTAGCGGGCCGTATGCAACACCATTGCTGCGTACGGCCCGTTTTTTGACGGCATTTGGTCAGCTTTTGGTTTGCTTCCGGTACTTACCCGCATGAAAGGTGCCCTCATCATCGGGGCAATGCAGCGTGCGGGAAAGGAGACCCCATGAGTGCCGCAAGCAAAAAGAGCAAGACGCAGCAGCTCAAGGAGCGTTGGGAAAACGGCGAGCTCGACTGCGGGGCGATGACGCCCGAGTTTATCAAGGGGCTCAGTCCCCGCGAGCTGGGCATGCTGGGCGAGCTGATCACCATCGACTACTTTAACGAGCGCGGCTACACCTTGCTGGAGCAGGGTTATCGTTGCACCGAGGGCGAGGCCGATCTGGTGCTGCTCGATGAGCTCGACGATGTCGTGGTGATGGCCGAGGTCAAGACCAGACGCGTCGCACTGGATTGCAGCACGCGGGTCTTTCCCGAGGAGGCCGTGGACGCCCAAAAGCAACGCCGCTACCGCCGCATCGCAAGTTGCTATCTCATGGATCATTATCCGCTCAAGGCGATTCGCTTCGATGCCGTGGGTGTCACCATTCGCGGCGGGCATATCGCTGAGATCGAGCATCAGTACAACGCGTTCGATTGGCAGGTGTCGTGATGGCGTTCGAGACGTTTGCCGTTCACGCGGCCTGCATCCGTGGCGTCGAGGCGATTCACGTCACGGTCGAGGTCTCGCTTGCCGGCGGCGTTCCGGGCATTCAGATGCTCGGCATTCCGAGTATGGAGGTGATGGAGTCACGCGGTCGTATTCGCTGCGCGATGCGCTCCGCCGGGTTCGAAATCCCGCGCTCGGGCATTACGGTCAATCTGGCGCCTGGCGATATTCGCAAGACCGGTAGCGGCTTTGATCTGCCCATCGCCATCGCGGTTCTGGCGGCCGATGGGCAGATTCCCCGTGACAACCTCGATCGCTGCCTTATCGCCGGCGAGCTCGGCTTGGACGGTACGGTGCTTCCCGTCAAGGGCGAGGTGGCGTTTCAGCTATTGGCGCGTGATATGGGGCTGTCCTTTATCGCCGGCAGGTTCGATCAGCATGTGCCGCTTGCGGGCGTGGATTGCGGATTTATCGATCATTTGTCTCAGCTTGCCCATGGCATGGGCGATGCCGCGCGGCACTACTTGGATTCTGAAGTGCTCGAGGCGACCTTTGAGCCCGAGCTCGACTATGCCGACGTACTGGGGCAGGAGGTCGCCAAGCGCGGCATGGCGCTTGCGGCGGCAGGAGAACTCGGCTTGCTCATGATCGGGTCCCCGGGATCGGGCAAGACGATGCTCGCGCGTCGTATGACCGGCATCCTGCCCGAGCTTTCCGTTGAGGATCAACAGGAGGCGCTGTGCATCCATTCGGTTTTGGGTGAGAACATTGATGGCTTGTTGGCGGGGCACCGGCCCTTCCGCAGCCCCCATCACAGTATTTCGACCGCAGGTCTTATCGGCGGTGGGCGCCCGGTGCACCCGGGTGAGATCAGCCTTGCTCATGGCGGCGTGCTCTTTTTGGACGAGCTTGCTGAGTTTCCCACGGGTGTGCTGCAGACGCTGCGTCAGCCCATCGAACGCGGCTACGTCAGGATCGTACGCGTCGACGGGGCTTTTACCTTCCCGTCGCGCTTTCAGCTGCTGGCTGCGAGCAATCCCTGCCCCTGCGGCTTTTTGGGCGATCGTGAGGTACCGTGTCGCTGCTCGGCGGCGATGGTCGAGCGCTATCGGTCTAAACTGCGCGGTCCTTTGGCCGACCGTATCGACATGATGATCGATGTGACCCGTCCCGACCCTCAGGTGATTATCGAGGGCGCGGAGGGTATGTCGTCAGCTGAGTTACGTGACTACGTTGTGCGCGGTCGCGCTTTTCGCGCTTGGCGCGAATCCCGTATGGACGATGCTGATGCCGAGGCCGAGGATGACGAGACACGGTCCATTGACGGCGTCGTTTCGACCTTTGAGCTCGATGATGCGGCGGAGAAGTGTGTGCTCGGCCTGTCGAAGCGCACGCATCTCACGGGCCGCGGCATCGTGCGCCTGGTGCGTATCGCGCGTACCATCGCCGACGTCGCCGAGAGCGAGCAAGTGACGCAGGACCACGTGCTCGAGGCGGCGATGTACCAGGGAAGGAGGGACCAATGATGGCCGAGGGGACCTTCGAGCTGCATCCAGGTGACGCGTTGTATCCCGAGACCGTTTTGGAGCTTTCTGATGTACCCCAGACACTCTATGTGCGCGGCAACCCCGAGGTGCTTTCGACGCCCGCGCTCTCCATCATCGGCGCGCGCAAGGCCTCTCCGTATGGTCTTGCCGTGGCAGAGCTTGCGGCAAAGGTTGCGGTCGAGGCGGGCGTGACGGTAGTTTCGGGCGGCGCGGTCGGTTGTGACCAGGCCTCGGGTTGGGCTGCGGTCAATGCCGGCGGCAAACACGTCGTGGTGCTGGGGACGGGCGCCGACGTGGTCTACCCGCGTTCGAGCGCGGGGCTTATTACGCGCACGCTCGATACGGGTGGCGCGGTCGTGTCGATCTCTCCGTGGGGCATGGGTCCGCGCAAGTTTGCCTTTCCGCGCCGCAATCGCGTAATCGCGGCCCTGTCGCAAGCCCTCTTTGTATCCGAGGCGGGTATGCCTTCCGGGACGTTTTCTACAGCCGAGGCTGCTATGGATTTGGGGCGAGAACTTCTTGCCGTGCCAGGGTCGATCCTATCGCCCGAGTCGCGTGGCACGAATTACCTCATTGCGAACGGTGCCTGCTGCATCATCGACGAGGAATCTATCGAGATGGCTATTTCACGCATCTACGGCACCCTGCGCTACTCGCGCCCCGATGCTCCCGGCATTGCCGACCTGGATCAAACACAGCAGACCGTGATGCATGCGCTCATCGCCTCTCCGCTCAAGGTCGACGACATCGCGGCGCTCGTCTCGCTCGATGCCGTCGGCGTACTCAAACTCCTGGGTTCGCTTGAGCTCGAGGGTCTTATCGAGCGCATGATGGATGGAAGGTATGCGCCCTCCAAGTTTGCCCTTCACGCTCAGACACCCTTCGGTCACAATGGAAAACATGTCAATTAGAAAGGTGTTTGCAGATGCTGTTTGATCAGGTGACGGTTATCGGTGGCGGTCTGGCGGGTTCGGAGTGCGCGATTCAGCTGGCAGATCGCGGGTTCGCCGTAAGGCTGTGCGAGATGCGCCCCCAGGTTAGCTCCCCGGCCCACCATACCGATCACCTGGCAGAGCTCGTCTGTTCCAATTCGTTTAAGTCGACCCGTCCGGATTCCGCGGCTGGATTGCTGAAGGCCGAGCTTGAGCGCATGGGTTCAGTCTTGCTCGATTGCGCCCATCGCGCCGCTGTTCCCGCCGGTGGCGCCTTGGCGGTCGACCGCGTCAAGTTTTCCGAGTTTGTCGAGGCCGAGGTTGCCGCCCGTCCCAATATCGAGATCATTCACGGCGAGGTCACGCAGATTCCCGAAGGTCACGTGGTCATTGCCGCCGGCCCCTTGTGCTCGCCGGCGCTGAGCGAAGAGGTCATGAAGCTCGTCGGTGGCGACGCCCTTGCGTTCTTCGATGCCGCGGCGCCGATCGTCGATGCCTCCACGCTCGATATGGACGTGCTGTTCTCGCAGTCGCGCTACGAGGAGCAGGGGAGCGGCGACTATCTCAACGCTCCGCTCAATAAGGAGGAGTACGAGGCCTTTATCGAGGCGCTTACCACGGCCGACCGCGTGGTGCTCAAGGACTTTGAGGGCGGCGATCTGTTCCAGGCCTGCCAGCCTGCCGAGGAAGTTGCGCGCACCGGCAAGGACGCCATTCGCTTTGGCGCCATGAAGCCTGTCGGCCTCACCGATCCGCGAACCGGTCGTCGTCCCTGGGCGGCGATTCAGCTGCGTGCCGAGAATAAGGAGAAGACCGCCTATAACCTGGTGGGCTTCCAGACCAACTTGACCTTTGGCGAGCAGAAGCGCGTCTTCCATATGGTGCCGGGCCTGGAGAACGCTGAGTTCTTCCGCTACGGTGTCATGCACCGTAATACCTTTGTCGACGCCCCGCACGTGCTCGATGGCACCTTTGCCGTGCCCGGCACCGGCGTGCGCCTGGCCGGTCAGATCACCGGCACCGAGGGGTACATGGAAGCCGTGGCGACGGGTCTGCTCGCGGCGCTCAACACCTATGCCGAGGCTATCGGGGCCGCGGGCGTCGAGCTGCCGCGTGTGGGCGCCCTGGGTGCGCTCGTGGGCTATGCGACCGATCCTGCCACCGTGGGCTATCAGCCTATGCATGTCAACTTTGGCCTGGTGCCGCCACTCGAGGATGGTAAGCGCCGCAGCAAGCGCGACCGCTACCAGGCCTATGCGGACCGTGCGCTCGAGGCCCTTGATGCCTATCTGGCCACTCGCCCCGATTTGTTTGGAGGCGACCGGTCATAGCCTTTGACCTGTACGACACCGTCGACTCGTTTATCGCCTATATCTCACGTGTCGAGGGACTTTCTCCCAACACGGTGACGGCCTATGGCTCGAGGCTGGAGCGTTTTGCTGCCTGGTGCGAGCGTGAGGATATAGATGCTTTCGCTGCCGACGTGCGCACCATTCGTCGCTATCTTGCCGAACTTTCGCGTGAGCAGGTGGCTCCCCGAACGCTTGCGGCACACCTGTCTGCCATTCGCTCGCTCTATCGGTGGATGGCTGCCGAGGGGGTCGTGGAGGGCGATGTGGTCTCGGCAATTTCCTCGCCCAAGCTCCCGCGCGATCTACCCGGTGTGCTGACGACCCAACAGGTGGAGGCGCTGCTCAAGACGCCTGATACCTCAACACCCGCGGGACTGCGCGATGCGGCGATGCTCGAGCTGCTCTATGCCTCGGGCGCCCGTATCTCTGAGCTCGCAGCACTCAATGTGGAGTCCATTGTGTGGTCCGAACGCACGCTGCGCCTGTGGGGCAAGGGGAGCAAAGAACGTATCGTCCCTCTGTATCGTCGCGCGCTCGAGGCGACGCGTCTCTATATTGAGGAGGGGCGGCCGGAGTTGCTCGCTCAGGCAAAGCGCCGTGACCCCACTACCGGGCCGCATCCGCTGCTTATATCGGCGCGCGGTAATCGCATGAGTGCCGCCATGCTCAGGCGGCGGTTCCATACTCTGGCGACACTCGCCGGCATTCCGGCCGACATCGCCCCGCATGCGATGCGCCATACCTTTGCGACCGACTTGCTCGAGGGCGGTGCGGACCTGCGCTCGGTTCAAGAGCTGCTGGGTCATGCGAGCCTGTCCACGACGCAGATCTACACGCACCTCACGCCCGATCGGCTCAAACGTGCCGTGGCTCAAGCCCATCCCCGAGGCGAATAGTGGCTGGGACGTCCCGCGCCGCACTCAGGTGTGTGGTTTTGATTGCGGGTTGGCACGAAGATGCATTCCTGCTATCATTCATCGGGTTGCTTCACGGCAACATGTTTTTATCACGCACGCGCGGCTACTTCATACCGTGGTGCCCGGGCTTTGGTAGCACATGTCCGGGTTGGTTTTGGAGGATGACCCCGCGCGGAGGCAAACCACAGGAGGTTTAACATGGCTACCAAGATTAATATCCGCACCCTGCTCGAGGCCGGCTGCCACTTCGGTCACCAGACCCGTCGCTGGAACCCCAAGATGAAGCCGTTCATCTTCGGTGAGCGCAACGGCATCTACATCCTCGACCTCAAGCAGACCATCCTCGACGCCGACCAGGCCTACACCTTCGTCAAGAACATCGCCAAGGGTGGCAACGTGCTGTTCGTCGGCACCAAGAAGCAGGCTCAGGAGGCCGTCAAGAACGCTGCTGAGCGCGCTAATATGCCCTACATCAACCAGCGTTGGCTCGGCGGTATGCTGACCAACTTCGTCACCATCCGCTCCCGCATCAACCGCATGGAGGAGCTCGAGGCCATGGTCGAGGACGGCCGCATGGCAGTGCTCCCCAAGAAGGAGCAGGCTGTGCTCGGCAAGGAGCTCACCAAGCTCCAGACCAACCTCGGTGGCGCCCGCGACATGAAGGGTCTGCCCCAGGCTCTCTTCGTCATCGACACTAAGCGCGAGGAGAACGCCATCAAGGAGGCTCAGCGCCTGAACATCCCCGTCGTCGCTCTGATCGACACCAACTCCGATCCCGACGAGGTCGAGTACGGCATCCCCTGCAACGATGACGCTATCTCCGCTGTCACCCTTATGTGCGAGCTCATGGCTGACGCCTGCCTCGCTGGCTCCGGTAAGGAGCAGGTCTCCGAGGCCGAGATGGCCGCTGAGCCCAAGGCCGAGTAAATCAGTCTTAGTTAATTCTTTTTCATCTCTTTGAAAGGAACCACAATGGCCCAGATTACCGCCGCTATGGTCAAGCAGCTCCGCGAGATGACCGACTCCCCGATGATGGAGTGCAAGAAGGCTCTCGTCGAGGCTGACGGCGACATGGACGCCGCTGTCGACGTTCTGCGTAAGAACGGCCTTGCCAAGGCTGCCAAGAAGGCTGGCCGTGAGACCAACGAGGGCGCTGTCGCCGCGTTCGTCTCCGAGGATGGCAAGACCGGCGCTCTGCTCGAGCTCTCCTGCGAGACCGACTTCGTTGGCTCCAACGCCAAGTTCACCGGCTTTGCTTCTAAGGTCGCTGAGGTTGTCGCTACCACCGAGCCTGCTGACGTCGACGCTCTGCTCGAGAAGCCGATGGGCGAGGAGACCGTTTCCTCCGAGCTCACCGAGATGATTCACATCATGGGCGAGAACATGAAGATCTCCCGCTTCGCTGCCCGCAAGGCCGAGAACGGCGCGCTCGCTTCTTACATCCACATGGGTGGTAAGATCGGCGTCCTCGTCGAGTTCGCCTTCGTGAAGGCCGAGACCGCTCAGGCTGAGTCCTTCAAGACCTTCGCTCACGACGTTGCCCTTCAGGTTGCCGCCGTCGCCCCGATCTGCGCTACCCGCGATCAGGTTCCGGCCGAGACCGTCGAGCACGAGAAGCAGATCTACATGGCCCAGGCTGCCGAGTCCGGCAAGCCCGAGGCTATCCAGGAGAAGATGGCTGTTGGCCGTCTGGAGAAGTTCTACAAGCAGTCCGTGCTCACCGAGCAGGAGTTCATCAAGGACAGCTCCCTCACCATCAAGAAGTACGCTGAGCAGGTCTCCAAGGAGCTCGGCGACACCATTACCGTCGTTGCCTTTGACCGTCTGGTCCGTGGCGAGTAAATAAGCTCTTGTAGCTGGTAATGAGCAGGCTGTGGGTTTTACTCACAGCCTGCTTTTTCATGGCTCTTATCAGAGCCTTTGATATCATATTGAGAGTCTAATTAAAGGAGGATCGCTTTGTCCGACATCCGATATAAACGAGTGCTTCTTAAGCTTTCTGGCGAAGCGCTGATGGGCGACGGCCAATATGGCATCGACCCCAAGGTTACCGATCATCTTGCCAAGCAGGTCAAGGAGCTGCTCGCCGTTGGCCATGAGGTCGGCGTCGTTGTCGGCGGCGGCAATATTTTCCGCGGCATGGCAGGCGCTGCCGGTGGCATGGAGCGTGCTCAGGCCGACTACATGGGCATGCTCGCGACCGTTATGAACGCGCTCGCCCTGCAGGATGCTTTCGAGCATAACGACGTTCCCTGCCGTGTGATGAGCGCTATCCAGATGAACGAGATCTGCGAGCCCTATATTCGCCGTCGCGCCATCAACCACCTTTCCAAGGGCAACGTCGTTATTTTTGCCGCCGGTTCGGGCAATCCGTACTTTACGACCGACACCGCCGCGGCTCTTCGTGCGTGCGAGATCGGCGCCGAGATTCTGATTAAAGCCACCAAGGTTGACGGCATCTACGACAAGGATCCCGTCAAGTGCGCCGATGCCGTCCGTTTTGACAAGATTACCTATCACGAGGTTCTCGTTCGCGGTCTGCAGGTTATGGATTCCACAGCTACGGCCCTGTGCCAGGATAACCGTATGCCTATTTTGGTCCTCAACATCGATGGCGAGGACACCGTCAAGCGCGCGCTCGCGGGTGAGCCCGTCGGCACGCTCGTCTATCAGGAGGATTAAGCATGGCAGAGAACATCACCGCCCATATGGACAAGTCGCTCGAGTCCCTCAAGCATAACTTCTCCAAGGTCCGTACCGGTCGTGCCAACGCCAACATTCTGTCCGACATCACCGTCGATTATTACGGTGTCCCCACGCCGGTCACGCAGGTTGCCGCCGTCAAGACCCCCGAGGCTCACATGCTGCTCATCGAGCCGTGGGATAAGGCGCTCATCAATGCTATCGTCAAGGCCATCGGCGCTTCCGATCTGGGTATTACCCCCAACTCCGATGGCACCGTCGTTCGTCTTCCGTTCCCGGCTCCCACTGAGGAGCGCCGTCGCGAGCTCGTCAAGGAGTGCCGCGAGTACGCCGAGCAGGCCAAGGTGTCTATCCGTAACATCCGTCGCGACTTCAACAACAAGCTCGAGCGCGATGAGGAGCTCACCGAGGACGACGTACGTCGCGAGCAGGCCAAGGTCCAGAAGCATACCGATGAGTATGTCGCCAAGGTCGAGGAGCTTCTGAAGGAAAAAGAAGCCGAGGTCATGGAGATCTAAGGTGCAATACGACGAGCATAAACTGGTCGAGTACTTTGCCGACGCCCCTGCGGGCGTCGGTTTTTCCGACCTTGACCTCAATAACATTCCGCACCATATCTCGTGCATCATGGACGGCAACGGTCGTTGGGCCACGTCGCGCGGTCTTGCACGCACCGAGGGCCACAAGGCGGGTATCGTCTCGCTGCGCGAGATCATTACCGCCTGCGTGCGCCTGGGCGTCGACGTGCTTTCGGCCTATGCATTTTCGACCGAAAACTGGAATCGACCGCAGCATGAGGTCAACGTTCTGATGCACCTGTTTGCCAAGACGTTTATCGACGAGCTGCCGCTTCTGAAGCGCGAAAATGTGCGCGTAGTCTTTTTGGGTGACATTTCCGCGCTGCCCAAGAAGACTCGCGACGTTTTTGAGCGCGGTCTTGCCGAGTGCGCCGATCACACCGGTATGACGCTGGCGCTTGCCGTCAACTACGGCGCGCGTGCCGAGATTACCCGCGCTGTCCGTCAGATCGCATCCGACGCTGCCGCCGGTAAAATCGATCTTGCCGCAATTGATGACGACATGGTGGCTTCCCACCTCTATACCGCCGGTCTTCCCGATCCCGAACTTGTGATTCGCACCTCTGGTGAGCTGCGCCTTTCGAACTATCTGCTGTGGCAGGTGGCTTATTCCGAATTCTACGTCACCGAT
Source organism: uncultured Collinsella sp. (assembly GCA_900544115.1). GTDB lineage: Bacteria > Actinomycetota > Coriobacteriia > Coriobacteriales > Coriobacteriaceae > Collinsella. Next base: position 60,167 of record UQTW01000011.1, read on the forward strand.
ACCTATTGGCCCGACTTTGATCGTTGGGGCCTTGTCGACGCCATTTTGGCCTATCAGGGCCGTGACCGTAGGTTTGGTGGACTGAGCAAGACCGAGGAGGCTTAATCGTGTCCGATCGTCCCAAGGCATCTGCTCCCAAGACGCCAGTTTCCGCGGCGCCTGCGCGCAAGGCTGCCACTGCGGGAGCGCCTGCAGCGAAGAGCGGCACCGGTTCGTGGCTGGCGGGCTTTATTACCCGTGCCGCCGCCGGTATCGTCTACGCCGTTGTCTTTATCCTGTGCCTGGTTTTGGGTATCGTGCCCACGGCCATCTTTGTTTCTGTCATGAGCGGTCTGTGCTGCTATGAGTTTTTCCGTATGACAAGGCTCGATGGCAAGATGGCTAACGAGCGCATGGGTATCGCTGCCGCCGTACTCTTTCCGCTGTCGGCGTTGGGCGATTCGATGTTGCTGAATGCCCTGCTTTTTGCCTTGATGCTCGCTGTGGGCATTTGGTATGTCTGGTCGCCGCGTACCCGCATCTCTGATGTGGCCGTGACGCTCATGGGTCCCATCTACACTGGCTTTATGCTGTCGGCTATCGTGCTGCTGCGCGATGCCGTGCCCGGTTTTGCCGGCGCCCTGCTTTCAGTGGGCGTTTGCGCGTCCCTTTGGGTCTCCGATTCGTTTGCCTACATCGTGGGTAGCCGTATCGGCAAGCACAAGATGGTTCCCAAGATCTCCCCCAAAAAGAGCTGGGAGGGGTTTGCCGGCGGCATCTTGGGCTCGGTTTTGATTTGGCTCATCCTGTGGGCGACGCACTTCTACAAGCTCAGCCTGCCCTATGCGCTGCTGTGCGGCGTGGTCGTGTCCATTCTGGGCGTTATCGGCGACCTTATCGAGTCGCGCATCAAGCGCGGTGTGGGCGTCAAGGATTCCGGCAACCTTATCCCGGGCCACGGCGGAATGCTCGATCGTAGCGATTCGCTTATCTTCGGTTGCATCACCGCACAGCTGTTGCTGATGATCGGAGGCGTGCTGTAATGTCCTTCCAGACGACGTATGGCCCCGATGGACGCCTTCGCGTTGCCATCCTGGGTTGTACGGGCTCTATCGGCACCCAGGCGCTCGATGTGTGCCGCCAGCATGCCGATCGCCTGCAGGTGACGGCGCTGTCCGTTAATTCCAGCACCTCGGAGCTCGTTGCCGCTGCCCGCGAGTTCTCGGTTCCGGCGGTTGCCGTTGCCGATGTCGCTCATGGCGATGACGCCGTGCTGCAGGAGTTGCCCGAGGGCACACAGCTCGGCGTTGGCGCGCAGGCGGTTTGCGAGCTCGCGCGTCGCGACGATGTCGACTGCGTGCTCGTCGCTATTGTGGGCGCCGCCGGTCTCGAGGCGAGCCATGCGGCCTTGACCTCGAATAAGCGCCTTGCCCTTGCCAACAAGGAGTCCCTCGTCGTCGGTGGCGACTTGCTTATGCCGTTGGCGCAACCGGGCCAGCTTATTCCGGTCGACTCTGAGCATTCCGCCATCTACCAGTGCTATCTGGGGGAGAACCCGCGCGAGGCCCACTGCATTTGGCTCACCTGCTCGGGCGGTCCGTTCTTTGGCCGCACGCGCGACGAGCTCGATCGCGTGACGCGTGCCGATGCCCTCGCGCATCCCACGTGGGCCATGGGTGCCAAGATCACCATTGACTCCGCCACCCTCATGAACAAGGGCCTGGAGCGCATTGAGGCCATGCATCTGTTTAACTGCGACCTCGATTTCATTAACGTGGTCGTGCAGCGTCAGTCCAAGATTCACTCTATGGTCGAGTTCGCCGACGGCTCCGTGATGGCGCATCTCGGTGCATCCGACATGCGTATTCCCATCCAGTTCGCGTTCTCGTATCCCGAGCGTTGGGATACTCCGGCGCCTCGTATCGATTTCCGCGAGCTGGGGCAGCTCACGTTTGATGCTGCCGACATGGATACCTTCCGCTGTCTGGCACTGGCCGAGCGTGCCGGCAAGACGGGTGGCACCATGCCGTGCGTGCTCAATGCCGCCAACGAGGTCGCCGTCGATGCCTTCCTGCACGATGGCTGCAGCTTTACCGATATCGATCGCATTGTGGAATCCTGCATGGACGCCCACGATATGCAGGTGGTCGATTCGTTTGAGCTGCTTCGCGACATCGATGCGTGGGCGCGTGAAAAGGCTGCGCAGGTGCTCGCCGCAACCCGTTCCTAACCCATAAGGATTGCTTTTTCGTTTTATGGATACTGTTCTGAGCGTTCTCTCATCGGTCTTTTGGGGCCTGCTGATGCTTTCCGTCCTCGTGTTTTTGCACGAGGGCGGCCACTTTTTGGCGGCGCGTGCCTGCGGCGTCCGTGTGACCGAGTTCTTTTTGGGTCTGCCGTGCCGCTTTGACATCCATTACACGTCGCGTCGCATTGGAACCAAGTTTGGCGTGACCCCGCTGCTGCTGGGTGGCTACGCTGCCATCTGCGGTATGGATCCGACCGATGTTTCGTGCGCCGACCGCGTGCTCGCGGCTATCTATCGTCATGGTCGCGTGACCGTGGCCGACCTTGCTGTCGAGCTCGAGCTTTCCGAGGAGGATGTGCTCGAGGCATGCGCCCTTTTGCTGGGCTGGGGCTCCATCGCGCCCTGGTATGAGGAAGGGGAGAAGCCCTCGCCGAGCTACTATCCCACCAAATATCAGACGTTGCCGCGAGACAAGGCAGGCTATACCACCTTTGATGGTCGCCGTTTCGATCGCGAACATGCGACTGCCGAGGGCGATGTGTGGGAGCTGCCGTGCGGCGAGGCCGAGTTCCTTGCGCGCGAGCGCTCGCACACCTATTTGGGCCAGGGCTTTGTCAAGCGTGCCTTTATGCTGCTTGCGGGCATTATCGTCAATATCCTGACGGGTTTTTTGCTCCTTATGAGCATCTATTCCATCGCAGGTGTCACCGTGCCGGTGGATACCAATGTGATTGGCCAGGTTGACGAAGGCTCGATTGCCGCCTCGGCGGGAATCGAGGGCGGCGACGCGATTCTTTCGGTCGACGGTGTATCGTGCTCTACCTGGATGGACGTTTACGATGCCATCGGCAAGGCTGCCGGTAAGGACGATATCGCCATTGAGTACGAGCGTGACGGCAAGCAGCATTCGACCACGGTTGCGCTCAAAGAGGACGATCGCCTAGGTGTGTATGCCTCTACGCAGGTGGTCCGTTTAGACCCCATCACGTCGGCTCGTCTGTCGTTCTCCTATGTTGTGCAGACAGCGGAGGGCGTGATGCGCCTGCTCCAGCCGCAGCATACGATGGAGATTCTCGATCAGTCCTCTTCGATCGTGGGTATTAGCGTTATGTCCTCACAGGCTGCTGCTGCCGGCCCTGCCACGTTCCTTTCGTTTGCCGCCCTCATTTCATTCTCGCTTGGCTTTATGAACCTGCTGCCCATCCCGCCACTCGATGGCGGCAAGCTAGTCATCGAGATCATTCAAAAGATTGCGGGCCGCGAGCTTCCGCTCAAGGTCCAGACGATTGTGAGCTATGTGGGCATCGCGCTCTTTGCGCTGCTGTTTGTCTATATGCTTCGTTCCGACATCCTTCGATTTATTCTGTAGGGGAGTGTTTGGATTGTCTTTATCCCATCCTTTGCCTCGCGAGCTGACGCGCCCCGTGCATGTGGGCGGCGTGCAGATCGGTGGCGGCGCGCCGGTGGTGGTCCAATCTATGACCTGCACCGATACCGCTGATGCCCAGGCAACGCTTGCGCAAGTGTGCGCGTTGGCGCAGGCTGGCTGCGATATCGTGCGCGTGAGCGTGCCCTCCGAGGCCGCGCTTGAGGGCTTCCGCACCATCTGTGCCGAGTCTCCGGTGCCGATTGTCGCCGATATCCACTTTAACCATAAGCTCGCCATTGGTGCCGTTGAGGCCGGTGCCGCCAAGCTGCGCATCAATCCCGGCAATATCGGCGATTGGGCCAAGGTTGACGCGGTGATCGATGCTGCGGGTGCCGCGGGCTGTGCGATTCGCATTGGCGTGAACGCGGGCTCGCTTGAGCAAGATATTGCCGAGCGCGACGACCTCACGCAGCCCGAAAAGCTCGTGATGTCGAGCGAGCGCTTCGTCAAGCACTTTGAGGATCGCGGCTTTACGAACATTGTGCTTTCGGCCAAGGCCCATAGCGTGCAAACGACGCTCGATACCTATCGAGCCCTGTCACGTGAGATTCCCCACGTTCCGCTTCACCTGGGCGTGACGGAGGCGGGGACCAAGCTTCAGGGCACCATCAAGAGCTCTGTAGGCTTGGGTATCTTGCTTTCCGAAGGCATCGGCGACACCATGCGTGTGTCGCTCACGGCCGATCCGGTTGAGGAGCCGCCGGTCGCCTGGGGAATTCTACAGTCGCTGGGCCTGCGTCGCCGTGGTCCCGAGATTGTCTCGTGCCCCACGTGCGCCCGCTGCCAGGTTAACCTCATTCCCATCGCCGAGGAGGTCACCGAGCGGCTTAAGAACTATTCCGCGCCGCTTTCGATTGCCGTCATGGGATGTGCCGTTAATGGCCCCGGCGAGGCTTCTGATGCCGACCTGGGCGTTGCTTGCGGACGTGGTCAGGCCTTGCTCTTTTCGCATGGCCAGATCATTGGTAAAGTAGCTGAGGACCAAATTGTCGACGCGCTTATGGCAGAGGTCGACAAGCTTATTGAGGAGAAATAAATGACCCGAGCAATGTATATGTCTAAGCTCTATGCGCCGACGCTTAAAGAGGATCCGGCGGACGCTGAGCTCGCCAGCCACCGCCTGCTGCTCCGTGCCGGCATGATCCGCAAGGAGGCCGCCGGTCTGTATTCCTACCTGCCGCTCGCATGGCGCTCGATTCGCAAGATTGAGAACATCGTGCGCGACGAGATGGACGCCGCCGGCGCCCAGGAGCTTATGATGCCTATCATGGTCGATGCCGAGTTGTGGCGTGAGTCCGGCCGTATCGATGCCTATGGCAAGGAGCTTGTGCGCTTTGACGACCGTCATGGTCGCGAGTTCGTGCTGGGCCCCACGCATGAGGAGACCGTGACTGCTCTGGTGCGCAATGAGCTGCGTTCCTACAAGCAGCTGCCGGTGAATCTCTATCACATCCAGGACAAGTTCCGCGACGAGTTCCGTCCCCGCTTTGGCCTGATGCGCGGTCGCGAGTTCATCATGAAGGACGCCTACAGCTTCTCCGCCACGCAGGAGAGCCTGCAGGAGGAGTACGACAAGATGAAGCAGGCTTACGCCAATATCTGCGAGCGCTGCTATATCAAGGCCCTGCCCGTTGTCGCCGATTCCGGCGAGATCGGTGGCGATACCTCCGTCGAGTACATGGCTTTGGCCGACGCCGGCGAGGCTTCTCTCGTCTATTGCGATGACTGCGGTTTTGCCGCCGATGATGAGGCTGCAAGCACCAAGGTCGTCGTGACTGAGGGTCCCGGTGACGGTACGCTTACCAAGGTTGAGACTCCGGGCATGGGCACCATTGAGGCTGTTGCTAAGTTCTTCGGCTTCCCCGAGAACGGCACGCGCAAGTCTCTGGCACTCATCGACGCCGAGGGCAAGCCCGTCGTGGCCATTGTCCCGGGCGACCACGAGCTCAACGATTGCAAGGCCGAGCATGTCTTTGGCAAGGGCTATCGCATGATGACCGACGAGGAGCTTCAGGCGAACGGTCTGCACAAGGGCTTTATCGGACCGGTTAACTTGCCCGAGGGCATCCGTCTGGTGTGCGACGAGAGCCTGCGCGAGTCCAAGCAGTGGGCCTGCGGTGCCAACGAGGTCGATTATCACTTTACCGGTGCCTGCCCCGAGCGCGACTTTACCGTCGATGAGTGGGCAGATCTGGTCACCGTCGTTGCCGGCGATCCCTGCCCGCACTGCGGCAAGCCGCTCTCTGCTGCCCGCGGCATCGAGGTCTCTCAGGTGTTCCAGCTGGGCACCAAGTACTCCGAGGCCATGGGTGCCACCTTTATGGACGAGGACGGCAAGGAGAAGCCGCTCATCATGGGTTGCTACGGCGTTGGTGTGTCCCGCTCGCTTGCTGCCGTCGTGGAGCAGCACAACGACGAACACGGCATCGTCTGGCCGATTTCCGTTGCCCCGTACGAGGTCGCTGTGATTCCGCTCGATCCCAAGAAGGAGGAGTGCGCAACCGTCTGCGACCAAATCGTCGAGGGCTTGTGCGCCGAGGGTATCGAGGTCGTCGTCGACGACCGTGACGAGCGTCCCGGCTTTAAGTTTGCCGATAACGACCTTATGGGATTCCCGTATCAGGTGGTGCTTGGCAAGCGTGGCCTTAAGAATGGCACCGTTGAGCTCAAGGACCGTGCCACGGGCGAGCGCGAGGACGTGGCGATTGACGAGGTCGTCGCCAAGGTTGCCGAGCTTGTTAAGGCGGCCCGCCGTTAATCGACGTTTCTGCTATTAGATGTAATTGCGGGACTGCTCCGTATCTCTCTTAGGAAGAGATGCGGAGCAGTCTATTTTGTTGCGTGAATAAACTCGATGGGTAAAGGAAAACCCCACAGCCCATATGAGCTGCGGGGTTTTCTTGTGCCTCCGATGCGAAATAAATCGCTCAGATATTACTGATAATCGACGACGTCGATCCAGTTCTTCAGGAACTCATCGTTCACGTTGCGCTTACGAGCGAGCTCGGAAGCGGCGACGATGCTCGTCCACTGACGCACGACCTGCATGGGCATGTCGGCGCGGTCGCAGTAGAGCTCCAGGTAGGCCTCAGCCTGCTCCTTGCTGTTGAGGGCGAAGAGCAGGTAGGTGGTGGCAACGTCGGCAGCAGGGGAGCCCTGGGTGGCGTGTGCCCAGTCGCACACATAGAGCTGGCCGTCGTCGCCGACGATGACGTTGGAAGGGTTGAAGTCGCCGTGGCAGACCTTGAACTCCTTGGTCATGCCGTCCAGACGCTCCTGAAGGTTGTAGCGCGTGGTGGCATTGAGCTGATCAAGGCTGTCGATCATGCGGGCGAACTTGTCGCGCTGACGGTTGAGCAGCGGGGAGGTGTAGCCGTGGATCTCGATTTGGAGGTCGACGAACATCTCGAGGTACTCACCAAAGCGCTGGGGCTCGGCAGTCATCTTCTCGGCAAGGGTGGTGCCCGGAACCTTCTCGGTCACGAGCGCCCAGCCGTTGGCGTTCTCGAGCTGGGAAACCTCGAGAGCCTTGGGGCTGCGGATGCCGCACTCATTGATGCGGGCAAGATTCAAAGCCTCGTTGAACACGTCGGAGACAGGCTTGGTCTCGTTAAAGACCTTGACGATCTTGTCGCCCAGGTCGTAAACGACCTTGTTGCCACGGCGGACGAGCTCGGTCTTGGAATCGGGTAGCAGCATGGTTGCATCCTTTCAACGATGCGATAGAAGCGACGGCGGGGGTGTGTGAAACACCCGTGCACCCCCGCCGTTAAAAACCGTGCTAAAACTAGCAGACGGCGTAGTCCTGAGGCTCGCGGCCGTAGTAGGCGTCCAGGTAGAGCTCCTTGATCTCGCTCATGAGCGGGTAGCGCGGGTTTGCGCCGGTGCACTGGTCGTTGAATGCCTGCTCGGTCATCTCGTCGAGGGTGTCGAGGAAGTACTGCTCGTCAACACCGTAGTCGGCGATGGTCTTCTTGACGCCGATGAAGTCCTTGAGCTCCTCGAGCTTCGTGATGAAGTTCTCGAAGACCTCCTTGTCGTCCTTGCCCTCGATGCCGCAGTACTTGGCCATCTCGGCGTAGTTGTGCAGCGCGTTGGGGTAAGGATACTGGGAGAAGGTACCCATCTTGACGGGAGCCTCGGCGGCGTTGTAGCGCATAACGCGGGTCAGGATGACAGCGTTGGCGAGGCCGTGGGGCAGGTGATGGAAGGCGCCGAGCTTGTGAGCCATGGAGTGGTTGAGGCCCAGGAAGGCGTTGGCGAAGGCCATACCGGCCATGCAAGAGGCGTTGTGCATCTCCTCGCGGGCATGCGGGTCCTTGGCGCCGTTCGTGAAGCTGGAGGGCAGGTTCTCGAAGACGAGCTTAGCAGCGCGCTCGGAGAGGCCCTTGGTGTAGTCGGAAGCCATGATGGAGACGTAGGACTCGATGGCGTGGGTCATGACGTCGATGCCGGAGGCAGCGGTCAGGCCGCGCGGGGCGGTCATGCAGTTGTCGGCGTCGACGATAGCCATGTTGGGGAGCAGCGCGTAGTCGGCGAGCGGCCACTTGATGCCGGTCTCCTTGTCGGTGATGATGGCGAACGGCGTGCACTCGGAGCCGGTACCCGAAGAGGTCGGAACGGCGACGAAGTAGGCCTTCTTGCCCATCTCGGGGAAAGTGAAGATACGCTTGCGGATGTCCATGAAGTCCATGGCCATGTCCTCAAACTTGCACTCGGGGTGCTCGTACATCATCCACATGATCTTGCCGGCGTCCATAGCGGAGCCACCGCCGACGGCGATGATCACGTCAGGCTCAAAGAGAGCCATCTGCTTGGCGCCGCGACGTGCGCACTGCAGCGACGGATCGGGCTCGACGTCGTAGAAGCAGTCGTGGGCGATGCCCATCTCGTCGAGCTTGGCCTCGATGGCGCGGGTGTTGCCATTCTTGAAGAGGAACTGGTCGGTGACGATGAAGGCGCGCTTCTTGCCCATGACGGTACCGAGCTCGTCGAGGGCGACGGGCGTGGAACCCTTCTTGAAGTAGACCTTCTCGGGAGCGCGGAACCACAGCATGTTCTCACGGCGCTCGGCCACAGTCTTAACGTTGATCAAGTGCTTCACCCCAACGTTCTCGGAGACGGAGTTGCCGCCCCAGGAGCCGCAGCCCAGGGTCAGAGACGGCTTCATGCCAAAGTTGTACAGGTCACCGATGCCGCCGTGCGAGGACGGGGTATTGATGACGATACGACAGGCCTTCATGACGTGCTCGAACAGGCTGATCTTCTCGGCCTGAGCGGGGTGCACGTACAGAGAGGCGGTGTGGCCCGGGCCACCGGCGAGCACCAGGTGCTCGGCCTTGTCGACTGCCTCCTGGAAGTCCTTGGCGTGATACATGGCCAGGACCGGGGAGAGCTTCTCGTGGGAGAACTCTTCCTTGGCGGGGTCGGTGGAGGTGACCTCGGCGATCAGGATCTTGGTCTTGGCGGGAACCTCGATGCCGGCGAGCTCGGCAATCTTGGCGGCAGCCATGCCGGGGATGCGGTGATCGAGGGCGCCATTCTTGAACATGGCGGCACGCAGGGCCTCCATCTCGGCACCCTGCTTGACGAAGTAGCAGCCGCGCTTCTGGAACTCGGCCTTAACCTGGTCATAGATGGTGTCGATGACGGTCACGGACTGCTCGGAAGCGCAGATCATGCCGTTGTCGAAGGTCTTGGAGTGGATGATGGAGTTGACGGCGAGCAGCACGTCGGCGGTGTCGTCGATGACGACCGGGGTGTTACCGGCGCCAACGCCCAGGGCGGGCTTGCCCGAGGAGTAGGCGGCCTTGACCATGCCCGGGCCACCGGTTGCGAGGATGATGTCGACGTCGCGCATGACCATGTTGGTCAGCTCGATGGAGGGGACATCGACCCAGCCGATGATGCCCTCGGGGGCACCGGCCTTGACGGCGGCGTCAAGCACGAGCTTAGCGGCGGCGATGGTGCACTTGGCGGCAGCCGGGTGCGGGGAGATGATGATGGCGTTGCGGGTCTTCAGGCTGATCAGCGTCTTGAAGATCGCGGTGGAGGTGGGGTTGGTCGTCGGGATGACGGCGCCCACGATGCCGATGGGCTCGGCGATCTTGGTGATGCCGTAGGCCTCGTCGCGCTCCAGGACACCACAGGTCTTGGTGTTCTTGTAAGCGTTGTAGATGTACTCTGCGGCGTAGTGGTTCTTGATGACCTTGTCCTCAAGAACGCCGCGGCCGGTCTCCTCGATGGCCATCTTCGCCAACGGGATACGAGCCTTGTTGGCGGCCATGGCGGCCTCATAGAAGATCTTGTCGACCTGCTCCTGCGTGTACGTAGCAAAAAGCGCCTGGGCCTCTCGCATCTGAGCGAGCTTAGCCTCAAGCGCCTCTACGTTGTCCACGATTGCGGGAGTAGTGTTTTCCGGTGACTTTTTCACCATTTGTGTCTCCTTGCGATCGGAGATTTACCCTACGCCTTGCATGATAGCAAGAAATTATTCGGCGAACGGTCAGATTCCTCTAAAAGGCACACTAAAACGCTTCAATAAACTGAAGCGTTTTAACCATTTAACTAAAAGCTGAACGTTTCTCCGGGCGAATTCCTAGTTTCCCCATGGCTATGGTGTGGAGTTTGTTCATTGTTTGTTCATTAGGTCTTAGGAAATTAATGCACATCGATCAATTCTGGCTGGTCGTGACACAAATTTTTGGTCGTTTCTATTTCATGGCAATAAACGCGTTCTCTTGTCAGACAAAACACTGGTATTAAACTAAAACCAATGTGCCAGACAGTACATTCAGTAAGAGTGAAATATATGCCTTTGCCTCTGGGTATTTTGTCGCCCTTTACCGGTTCATGTCAGTTGAGTAGAAAGGGCGGTTTGTGAGATTGCCACGCTGCAGGCGAGCTCTCGTTTGGCTCGTCTCTTTTTTGTTCGTGTTTAATACGATTCCTACGAGCGTATTTGCTGACGTAATAGTGAATAATGACCCTCAGCAAAACACGACTTCGGAGAATCTGTCTAATGAATCTGCTGATAGTGATTCTGGGTCAAGGGGGGGGCGGTCGAGGCTTCGTCTAACGACAATACGGTTTCAAGTGATGATCAAAAACCTGAATCTGATGTCTCGGATAAGCAGTCAAACGATGTGAATGTGAATGAAACATCTGATGAATCGAATTCTGATGCAGCAGAATCTGGTGTTTATCAAGTTAATGATCAATCAACATTTGAGGATGCGCTGAATAAAATCGCCTCCGATAATTTATCGGAGATCAGACTTGTCCTAAAAGGCGGCTCGTCTTTTGTGGTGCCGACCCAAGATTACGTTTCGACTTTCGGCGTTGCTAACAAGAAGATTACCGTGACGAGTGACGGTGATAATCGCGCAACCTTGCACTTCTCCAACCGTGCCATGCTTTCCGGATCTTGTACTTTTGACAACGTCGAAGTGGTTGGTTCAGGAAAATTCTATTGCAATGGTTTCGATACCGTTTTCACTCGTAACTGCGAGCTCAACCTCTCTGAAACACTTTATGGCGGTGGCTATAGGTCGACTGTCGATCACACACATGTGGTGATAGCCGCGTCTGGATATATCAATCCTGGTAGTGGCGCTGGCCTTCATGACGTCATCGGTGGTTCATATCAAGGGTCCGTCGAGCATGACACCTATCTTGAGATCAGCGGTAACCTTCGCATGGCTAGCGGTAATCACGTTAATCCCGGTTGCATGCGCGGCGATGGGTCGAGCGGCGATGGAAACGGCTTTCCTGCTGTTTATGTAGGTGGTAACGCCACGCTTGTTTACGACAATGCCAACTCCGAAGTTTCTCCTGCTATCGAAGGCACTTACGGTTGCGAGATGCGCGGCAACGTGACGCTTGATGTTCGCTCGGGTCGGGTAAATGAAATTTGCGGTCATTTTGGTGACCCTGCGCCTATTAAAGGCAACATTCATATTATTGCGGGCAGCAGTACTTATGAAAACACCGACAAAATGCTTCGTCTTAATAGCAATTGGCCAATAATTGGCGCAGGACAAATGATCCCAGATGGAGTTTATGAGGTCGATGGCGATGTCGTTATCGATGCTTACGAGAATGTTTGGGGCTGGGATAAAGGTGGATCGATACCCAATGATGTCCCTTTTATTGAAGGTTCGAAGAAAGCGAACGTTGGCGGATCTATTACCGTTAATGTCCACGGCTCCCATGTTGGCTCTATTTATGGAGCAGAGTGGAGTGCTGTAAACGGTGATATCGCCGTGAACGCTTCTGGTGTTGAGCTGAGGGATGAAGCGGGCGATTCTCATGGGTATGTTTTCTGCGAGAACGACCTGACCAATTCGTCGGATGAGGGATCGAGCGTAAAGGCTAGAGGAAAGCTATCTATCAGTCTGAATAGCGGCAGTGTTGGCTACGTTTCGTTGACTTCGAACAAGAATGTATCGATTTCTGACGGTTCCTTCATTAATATTGCTGGACGACCGGAAATAGCTACGGGCGTTACGGGTGTGTACTATGGGCTTCCCAAGGGGTCTTCTTCTCCCACAATCAATATTGCAGGGACTGTGGCTGAGATTCCTTATATTAAGTACGCATCTGCATTGAATGTTACTGATAACTCCGAAATTACGGCCGGTACGATTTCTTCTGTAAATAAGATCGCTATTACTGGTCAATCGAATACAAATGTAACGACCAAATTTGGTTGCAACAATGCTTCTAGCTATGAATTAATTGAAGACAATGGCCTTCGGGTAGATGAGGGCAGCGTTTTGACGACAGCTGGCTCTCAAGCCTACGTATATGGTTATGTCGATATCAATGGTACTTGGGAGCAACAATACAATACTGCGAAAAACTATAACGATATTTTCGTTAAGGGAACCACCTCTATTGGCAGTAAGGGCATTCTCATCGATCACGGTTCAAGTAATTTGAAAGGTGCCGTTATTAATAAGGGCACACTTGCCTTAATGGCACCCGCATTATTCCAAGGAAATTACCGTGGCGATGACGCTGAAATTAGACTGCCAGCTGTCACTAATAACTATGATGGCACGGATGATGGCGGCGACATTCCCCTTATTGTAAAAGGGGAATCGTCAGGGAAGACTACTGTTAATACGGTGGATCCGAACAATTGGCAGAATTTGAAACTGCCGTCACTCGGAGATAACTACGTACTCTCCAAAGCTAGTGGTGATGCACCTAAGCAAAGCACTTTTATTCTTGGCAACGAGGATGCGGTTGGTGAGGGCTATTACCTTAAGCGCGTCAGGGATGCCGACGGTACTGATGATTTTCACATGTGGCAGGTCGCAGCAAAGTTATCGCTGACTTTTGATGATAATGGCGCATGCGATCCTGCTTATCCTCAAAAGTTTTTGCAAGATAAGACTGCAGATAAGGACAGTTACACCTTCGCGCTGCCCAAGACCGCCCCGACCCGCAAGGGCTGGGCGTTCGACGGCTGGAACACCGAGAGGGACGGGTCGGGCGATCAGTTCACCGACAAGACCGAGGTCTCCAAGTCCACGACCGTCTACGCCCAGTGGAAGTGGGTGCCCCGCGACGTCACCGTGACCTTCGACGAGAACGGCGGCGAGACCAAGGCCGACCCCGCCTCCCAGACCAAGACCACCGAGCCGGGCAAGACCTCGTTCACCTTCGCGCTGCCCAAGACCGCCCCGACCCGCAAGGGCTGGGCGTTCGACGGC